>NZ_CP107841.1:10109768-10755582 GCF_036346855.1 Streptomyces europaeiscabiei | reverse complement strand
TACCACATCGCTGCGCGATGTGCAAGCGAACACCCGTGCTGCGCACGGGTGTTGCGCTTCCGCTCCGCGGAAGCGCTGGCGATGGGCTGCGCCCATCGCAGCAACTCAATTGCTGCGCAATCGAGTTGGGTCACATCGCTGCGCGATGTGCAAGGAGGGCGGTCGCTGCGCTCCCGCTGCCCACGCGATGCGTGGGCGGATCCCTTCGCTGTGCTCCGGGATCGGGTGGGGCCGGCCGCTGCGCGGTCGGCACGGCGTGCGGTGCGCGCCCCTGGCTGAGGGCATGTCAGGTGCGGCTAGTCGGGTGTGTGGTTGGGGAGTTGGGGAGTCCTGCGGACTCCCGGGGCGGGTCCGCTACGCTCCCCCGCCTGACGGTTCTTCCGGCTGCGCCTCCAGAACCCTGGGGCCCGCTGACGCGGGCCAGGCTGGCTACGAGGGGTGGGGGTCGCTCGTTCGCGTGGGTTCCAGTGTGGTGGCTGCATCAGGTTGATGCAGCATGTACCGTTGGCGGAAACACAGGACACCCGCCAACCATCACACGGGCGGAATCCGATACTCGGCAAAAAGGAAAGGGAAACCGTATGTGGTGCGCTCAGGATGCGGCACGGGAACAAGTTAGGCGCCAGGCAAACGGTCTCGACATGGCCGCCGTTGCGGAGAAGGTCACGGAGGCTGCTGCCCGCGAGCGCGAGACAGCGGAGCAGTTGAGGCGGGGCGATTCCTTCTCCGAGTTCGAGATGGATCCGGAGCGACTGGCTTCCGTGTGGGCTGCCAAGCATGTGGAGTGGCGGCGCGTCAGGGACTTGATGGCTCAGGCCGGTTGGGGAGCGTACAAGGCGGAGCGGGACACTCCAGGCTCCAAATGGGCTCAGGAGCGCGAGGAGCAGCGCGACGGCGCTCTCGCTGCCCAGGCCGCCTTCGAGGCGCGGCGGCGGGAGGAGGCGGATGACCTGCGGGCGGAGCTGTGGCTGTCTGCCGCACCCGGCCGGCTGATCCGCGCGGCGGCCGATCGGGCCGGGCTCATGCCTGCCCAGGTCCTGGCGCAGCTCGCCGAGCGAGTCGTGGTCACCGAGGACGGTACGGTTTCAGTCCCGCCCTTCACGCCGTCCCGGTGATTTCCCGAAACGGTCAGAAAACGAGTCAGGGGGAGGATTGCTAAATGCCGGGTATTCAGCTTCGGGAACACCAGGTTGACCAGAGGTCTGCTTTCCGTAGGTGGGTGGGATTCCCTTCAAGGTCATCTGTGCCCCCGCAGGGCGCCCGGGGCACGATCGTGTCAGCGACCGGCTCGGGCAAGACGATCACGGCCGCAGCGTGCGCGCTGGAGTCGTTCGCGGACGGCCGGATCCTCGTCACCGTGCCCACCCTGGACCTGCTCGCGCAGACCGCCCAGGCGTGGAGTCTGGTCGGTCACCGGGCCCCGATGGTCGCGGTGTGCTCGCTGGAGAACGACCCGGTGCTGAAGGAGCTGGGCGTGCGGACCACCACCAACCCGATCCAGCTGGCCCTGTGGGCCGGGTCCGGGCCGGTGGTCGTGTTCGCCACGTACGCCTCGCTCGTGGACCGCGAGGACATCGACGCACCCGAGGGCCAGCGCAAGGTTCGCGGGCCGCTGGAGGCCGCTCTGACAGGCGGAGACCGCCTGTACGGCCAGCGCATGACCGGCTTCGACCTCGCCATCGTGGATGAGGCCCACGGCACCGCCGGTGATCTCGGGCGGCCTTGGGCTGCCATCCACGACAACGCCCGCATCCCCGCCGCCTTCCGGCTCTACCTGACCGCCACGCCGCGCATCCTCGCCGCCGCCCGCCCACAGAAGGGCGCGGACGGCCAGGAGGCGGAGATCGCGACCATGGCCGACGACCCGGACGGCACCTACGGCACGTGGCTCGCAGAGCTCGGACTCTCGGAGGCGATCGATCGCGAGATTCTCGCCGGGTTCGAGATCGACGTCCTGGAGATCCGCGACCCCTCCCCCGTCGTCGGGGAGTCCGAGGAAGCCCGGCGCGGCCGGCGCCTGGCGCTCCTGCAAACCGCGCTCCTGGAGCACGCGGCGAAGTGGAACCTCAAGACCGTCATGACGTTCCACCAGAAGGTGGAGGAGGCCGCCGCGTTCGCGGAGAAGCTGCCCGAGACGGCGGCCGAGCTGTACATGAACGACACCTCTGACGACGACCTGGCCGCCGCCGACCGGCTGCCGAAGTCCTCGATCGACGCGGAGTTCTACGAACTCGAGGCCAGCCGCCACGTACCCCCGGACCGCGTCTGGTCGGCGTGGCTGTGCGGCGACCACCTCGTAGCCGAACGCCGCGAGGTGCTGCGGCAGTTCGCCAACGGCATCGACGCCACCGGGCGCCGGGTCCACCGCGCCTTCCTCGCCAGCGTTCGCGTGCTCGGAGAAGGCGTCGACATCACCGGCGAACGGGGAGTCGAGGCCATCTGCTTCGCCGACACCCGCGGCTCGCAGGTGGAGATCGTGCAGAACATCGGCCGCGCGCTGAGGTTGAACCGCGACGGCAGCACGAAGATTGCCAGGATCATCGTGCCGATCTTCCTGGAGCCGAACGAGGACCCCACCGACATGGTCGCCAGCGCCAGTTTTCGCCCCCTTGTAGCCGTTTTGCAAGGGCTCCGCAGTCATGATGAACGACTTGTCGAGCAGCTCGCCTCCCGCGCCCTCAGCCGGGGCAAGCACGCCCGCAAGATCCACGTGCAGCGCGATGAGGAGGGCCGGATCGTCGGCGCGGACGGCGAGGGCGACGGCGAGGACCAGGAGCACGACGACACCCAGGCCGCCGCCGAATCCGCCCTGCTCCACTTCTCCACTCCCCGCGACGCGGCCACGATCGCCACTTTCCTGCGCACCCGCGTCTACCGGCCGGACTCGCTGGTGTGGCTCGAGGGATACCAAGCCCTCATCCGCTGGCGGAAGGAGAACCACATCACCGGCCTCTACGCCGTCCCCTACGACACCGAGACGACGGTGGGCGTCACGAAGGACTTTCCCCTGGGCAGGTGGGTGCACCACCAGCGAAAGGCACTACGGGCCGGGGAACTGGAACCGCGGCGCAAGGAGCTCCTGGACGCTCCCGAGGCCGGGATGGTGTGGGAGCCGGGCGAGGAAGCCTGGGAGACCAAGCTCGCCGCGCTGCGGTCGTACCGGCGGTCCACCGGGCACCTTGCTCCGCGTCAGGACCAGATGTGGGGCGAGGGCGAAGCGATGGTGCCGGTCGGGCAGCATGTCGCCAATCTCAGGCGGAAGGGCGGTCTCGGGAAGGACGCTGAGCGGGCGGCGGAGCGCGCCAAGCAGCTGGCGGCGGTCGACCCGGACTGGAACTGCCCCTGGCCGCTCGACTGGCAACGCCACTACCGCATCCTCGCCGACCTCGTCGACGCCGACGGCCACCTGCCCGACATCGCACCCGGCGTACTCATGGACGGCGACGACCTCGGACGGTGGCTCCAGCGGCAGACCCAGCCGGGCACCTGGGCGCAGCTGTCCACCGAGCAGCAGGAGCGGCTGTCCCAGCTGGGCGTACAGCCACTTGAAGCGCCGTCTCCCGCCCCGGCGGCCACGCGTACGGCGAAGGGTCCGAGCAAGGCGGAACAGGCGTTCCAGCGAGGGCTGGCGGCCCTCGCGCAGTGGGTCGAACGGGAAGGCGCGGACAAGCCCACGCCGCGCGGGCACAGCGAGCAGATCATGGTCGACGGCGAGACGGAACCGGTGATCGTGAAACTGGGCGTATGGAACTCGAACACCCGTGCCAGGTGGGACAAGCTCACCTCCGAACAGCAGGCCGCCCTCGCCGCCTTGGGCGTGCCCTGGGCGAAGGCAGCGGTGCCGGCCCCGTCCAGCCCGGCATCGGTCGACGACGGTCCCGTCCAGCCCACGCCGTCGGACGCGCAGGCGCAGAAGGAGCACGACCAGGGCGACACCGTGACGGAGGAAGAGCGCCAGGCGGCGCGGGGCAGGGCGCGGATGTCGCGCAAGAACAAGCTGATGCGCAAGCACACCAAAGCCGAACTGCTGCGCATGGCCTACGCGGGCGGTCTGGTGAACCACAACTCCCCCGAGAAGTGACGCAAGGACGAAATCGCCTCCGCTGTCGTGGACATCGAGTTCCGCACTGCCGACCAGACTGCCCCGGCCCGGCCCGCCGCAGTCAGCTCGCGGCCCGTTCCGGCGAAGCCGCTGCTGGAGCGGGACCACCATGACGAGTGCGACAAGATGCTGTACGCGGGCGGCACCTGCACCTGCGACCTCATCGAGCAGTACGGACCGCCCTCCGAACGGGACGACTACTGAGAAGGCTCTGCCTGCTCCCGCCCCACCACGCCAGACCCCGGACCCTCTCTTCGAGAGGCCTGGGGTCTCGTGCTGTCGGCTGGCAGATAGCCGCCGCACCTACGCGTCCCAGCCCGTGAGCGATCGGCGGACAGCGGAAAACCCAAGCGCGGTCCTTCCCGGTTCGCGACCATAGATCCCGTGAACGTCAAAATCACCGGGCCCGGAAGCAGAGATCCGGAACGGATCGCCGAACTCACTCCCCAGGCGAACGAGAACGTGACGGGCCAGCACGTCGTTTCGAAGGTGCTGTTGCGTGAATGGGCCGCCGCCGTGAAGCACACCACCGTTGAGCACGTGCAACCCTACGATCTGCAACACCCGGAGCGCCGACTCAACACCCGGCCGCCTCGGGGCATCGGAAAGGTCGAGAACTTCGTGCCGTGGGCTTCCACGTCGCTGGAGACCAAGTGGAACCTGGTCGAGCAAGAGCTACGCGACGCCCTCGCCTCGGTCAAAGCGGGGACCGCACTTGGAGAGCCGCGTACCGCCGGGATTCTGCGTGACCTGATCGCATTGCACTACATCCGGTCCCACCACTACCGCGAGGCCTTCAACCGCGTTTTCACCGACTTCTTGCCGCGGCAACGGGAGTGGCTCCTCACCGAGCGTGCTGGCCAACTGGAAGCTGCCTACTTGCAGCACACAGGGCGGCCCGCGGCCGGACCGGAGGACTTGGCTGCCATCGCCGACGAGATATTCAGCCCGATGCTTGACCAGTTCCACGACGGATCACTGCTTCGCGTGCGCATTGAGGCCTCCTTCGACCAAGCCCGCCAGCTCATGGCTCAGTATGCCCTGGCGATCCTGGAGCCCGAAGAGGGTGAATTCCTGATCGGCGACAACCCTGCTCTGACCGTACGCAAGGAAGGCGACAGCCTCTCCCACGGCATGGCCCTTCTCGACTCGCACATCACCGTCCTCCCTATCGGCCCCCACCACATGCTGGCTCTGAGGCCGACTCCCCTTTACGGCCGCCTCGCCAAGTCCGCGGTCGACAAGATGAACGTGCTGCAGATCAAAGCCGCCCGCGAATACGTGTACACCCGCCCGAACAGCTCCCTCGCCGCGCTAGTCCGAGAAGAAGCCACCTCAAGATCACCGAGGCTATAGATCAGGCACCTGTTACTCGAGCGGCTGCCGGTCGATGTCTGCGTACGCAGTGGCCTCCTGTGCGCCCTGTCGGCACGGTCGGTTGAGCCTCTGTGCGGCCGTAGTCGGCTGGTCACGTGCTGGGCGGGGAGATGACGGGCTGCCACCCTCGCCCGGTTGAACTGATCACTGCACGGCCGTGGCGCCGTACGCAGAAGTCCAGGGGTCGGGGTCTCGCGCCTTCAGGGTGGAGGCGTGAGTCGGTGCCAGATGAAGATGCAGCTCTCCAGGCTGGCGAGTGACGGCCGGCGCAGCACGGACCGGATCCGCTCGGGTCCCACCAGGACGACAGGCATGCGGCGTTCACGGTCCTGGAACAGGCTCCACAGCCCGTAGATGTACTGAAGGGCCTCGGTCCGCAGCAGATGGGCATCGCGTACAACCACCACCGGCCAGGAGCGGCGGCCGAGTTCGTTCTCGACAGCCCGCTGTGCGTCGGCCAGCCGTCGCGGCCGGACACCGAGGTGCAGGGCGGCGTGGAACGCGTCCAGGAGCGCCGCGAGGTTGCCCGGCGCGGCGGTCGTGACCACGACGGAGTCGGCCCCGTCGCAGCGGCTGAGGGAAGCCTCCACCACGGCCGCACCCTGGACGTCCTTCGGCGCGATGACGCACAGCAGCGCGCGGGTCTCAAAGGATGTGGCCCAGGTTCTCGGCAAGTGCGGAGAACGCTTCGTCGGACACGGCCGTGGCGGCCTCGCCCATGGTCCCTCCCCGGGGAGTTGCGTACGGGACGCCACCAGTCCAACACGTTCGTCGGCGAAGGCGGAGGCGTGGACGTCATCACGGCGCAGATTGACCGGGCACGTTCGGGGCGTGAGCGGCTGTGCGCCTCCACGATGAGTCACATCTGCTCGCGCGGGCGATCCGACACAGATGGAGCTCCGTCCTGGCGCGTCAGCCCCCTGTCGGCAGTCCAGGCAGCACGACTCCGAGGTAGGCGGCGAGAACGCTGCCCAGCGCACCACTGGCAACGGGCGACAGGACGGCCAGCGTCTGGGCACCCCACCGCTGGAGACGGCTTGGATCGGGGCTAACGCTGGTGGCTTCCTCTTCCATGCGCGTCGCCAGTTGGGTGATCTCAGCGGCATCGTCTTCGGGCAGCCCCAGAATCGGCACGGCCTGGCGGAGTGCGCGGGCGGCCATGACGACCTGGGCGAGGTCGACGCCGCTGTTCGTGGTCGCGTTCAGCGTGAAGTCGCGGCTGTTCGCGGCGATGTTGCCCGTGTTCTGCCCGATGTGGAAAGTGGTGTTCCCACTGGTGTTGCGGCGTTCGTACGCGCCGATGTCACCCTGGTAGTTGTCCACGCAGTCTTCTCCTTCGGCGGTGATCTCGGCTTGCACGGGCCCGTCCGAGCTCCCGTTCCGGTCCCCCTTGATCAGGCCCTTGGCGCTCAGGTAGGCGGAGGCCCGGTCGATGTCCCTGTCGGTGAGGCGTTCGCCCTCGAAGAGGGACAGCGGATCGTTCAGCACGTCCGCGACGGCAGGCAGCAGGATGTCGTCGTGTTTGCGATGCCACAGCCAGACCAGCAGGCCCTTGCGTGCGGCGGCGGCCCGCGCGGCCGGGTCGGCGCGCCGGCGCCTGCGCTCCTCCATCCATTCAAGGCCGCGCGGGGTCAGGTTGGCTTCCGGGCCGTCGTGGGTGGTGTCACGGTCGCCCAGGAGCCGTTGGACCTTGCAGAACTGCAGGAGCCGGTAGGTCTGGTTCTCGGTGAGGCCATGCGACTGCCCGAACTCGGTGATCGGCACTCCGCCCAGCGGATCAGTTCTCGTGCGGTCGTAGACCCACTCCACGAGCGGTTCGTGCAGGGTGGAGAAGTCGGCGGACACAGGGTGCTCCCTTGCTCGGTACGACGGGCTTGCTGGTGCTCATGGCTTTTTGATGAAGGGCAGTCCGACGGCGGCGAGTTTCGTCTGAAGGTTGATGTCCCTGGTGGCCACGTAGACGGCGGAGCCGGGGTGCCGGGACTGCAGCAGCAGGGTGGAGGCCACGAAGCGGTCGTCGGGCACGTCGAGGTCGAGCCAGTTGGGCAGTCCGTCGCCCTTGGGTTCGATGTGCTCGAAGAGGGCGTGCACATCGCCGGCCACTCGTACGCCGCGCAGAACGTCGCCGTTGGTCCGAAGCCCTTTCAGTCGGCGGTCGGCCTTCTTCGCCGCGTCGCGGATGTCGGGGTTGCGGCCGGCGAGCTTGTGGTCGTCCAACTCCCGCAGGACAACGGGCAGCAGGTGGACCATGTACCGATTCCCGAGCAGCGGCGTGTAGACCGCCACGTCGGGGTCATCGAGCAGCACGTTCGTGTCGACCGCTACACGCACCGCCCAGGCGTCATCCGGCAGGAGCTCGCCCAGCTTCCGGAGCGTGGCTGCGGCCGCATTGACCTTGTCGACGGCCTTGTCGATGCTGGCCGGCACGGTGGTGTCCCGGGGGCGTACAAGCCAGCGCTGCAACAGGCCGAGGGTCCCGTCGAGGCGCTTGGTGACCTCCGGGGTCGGGTGCGGGAACAGCAGCCGGAACAACGGCTCCCACTCCCGTACGCGCCCCAGCAGTTCCATCCTTCGCGTCTCGAGCTCGGGGCCACTGGGTACCCAGCCCCACTTCGCGGCACCGACGTACAAGATGCCGCCGGATGGGCGGTTCGGGTCGATGTTCCGGATCTGCGAGTCCGCGAGAGCCTTGAGGAAATCCGCTTCGATCAGGTCCAGGTCGGAGCGGAGGCGTTCCAGGTACGTCGGCGGGGCTTGTGTGGCGGCCATCTGCCGATGATGCCGCACACCTCTGACAACCCATTCCCGTTCCGCCTGGGACCTCTTCTCCGTTACCACTTCCCCCACGAGCCCACCGCTGTGTCGCGGGCTACCACAGGGCTCGCCGATGCACACGGTCGGGATGCCCCGAACTCCCGGCTGCGTCTGCATCACGCCCACGGCCGGGAGTCGGTGTGCACCGAGCACCAGGTAAGACGCCCCACAGCATCACTGGGGGCGTCTTACCGCACACGCGTCAGGAGGTGAGTACGAACCAGTCGTCGGCAGGCGGCCACCTCCGCGGCCGCATCACATCCCGGATCCGCAGGAGGTCAGCGCACCGGCCCTCGATCGCGTCCACGGCCTCCGGCGGCGTGTGATCGGTGAGCCTCAGGACGCGGATCCGGGCGAAGACCCTGCGTTTCGCCGGATTGTTGTCGTGCCTGTCCAGCCGTCCGAGCAGGCCGTCCGCACGGTTGGCCTGCCCCAGCCAGCGGAGACGGTGCTCCGTGTCTGAGATCAGGTAGATCGCGGTGGTGATGTCCAGTTCCTCGTACCGCCACCGCTCGGCCCAGCGCACGGGCCGGAAGAGAACCTCGTCGAGGTACCGGCCGGCTGCTCGGGGCAGGGCACCCAGGCGGCCGTCGGTCAGGACCGGGCCGGTCGGCAGGGCTCCGCTCACAGGGCGTCACCCTCCTCCGTGAACTCCTCCTCGAACTCCGCCAGGTCGTCGTCCTCGTCGGAGTCGCTGGCCTCCGTGAGGAACTTCTCCGACGCGGACTCCTCGATGGTCGGGTTGCCGTACTGCATGTCGATGATGGCCGACTTCAGCATGCCCACGTCGGAGTGCACCACGGACAGAGCGCGGAGAAGAGCGGCGATTTCCTGCTCCACGGCTCCGTGCAGAGGCCGCTGACCGGCCCCCTGCGCGTCGGACAGAAGGGACCGCGCTGTCTTGAGCACCTCGACCAGGGCCGCGGGCAGATCGCCGGTGACTGCGTCGTAGAAGCGGCCACGGGTGTCGTTAAAGATCTCCAGGGGGGTGGGGTCCGGAGGCTGCGGGGTCGTCCCATCGGTGCTGCTGCCCCGGGGCGTGAACGTCGGCGGGCGCTTGGTCTGGGCCTTCGGGAAGACCGTATCGAACCAGGACTTGTCCGCCTTGGTGTCTTCGATAGGAAGGCCTTCGGGGTCCACCTGCCGGGGCGTGGTGTTCTTGGCCGTTGCCCTGGCGAGCTCGTTCATCAGCCCGACCGTCCGGCGGGGCTGGCTGAGCATGGCCTTGCGGGCGTTGATCGTGCTCCGGCGGATCTTCTTGTCAGCGACGGTTTCGCCGTCCTCGAGCTCCCCGCTGCCGCTCTGTGCACCGATCGACCCACGGTCCGCCTCGATGATCTTGCACTCGGCGAGCCAGTGGATGCCGCGGGTCGTCAGGAAGCGGTCGAGCGCATCGAGATCGAGCGGCTGACCGGCCGTACTGACGGCGCCGATCACCTTGTCCCACGCGGGTTCCTCGGCGAGGTGCCCCTGGGACTTGATGAAGGTGCTGCTCAGCAGGCCGTCCAGGACGCGAGGATTCCAGCGGAAGCTGTATCCCTCGCCGATCACCGAGGAGACCATGCGCAGGCGGTGCCAGACGTGGTCCTTGCTCGTGGCGTAGCGGGCCGGCTCGCCCAGCACCCGGCGCAGGGCCCTGGCCCGGGCGGGGTCCTTGGGGAAGACGACGGCGTACAGGGCGCGGTCGCGCCGGTCGCGGGCAGTGACGATGCCTTCGCCGGGACGGTGCTCGGGATCGGGACCCTCCCCGGCGAGCCAGGCACGCTCCTCCTCGCTGATCCATCCGCGCTGCTTCGCATCCCGCAGAACGGCACGCAGGTCGGAGGCCGCCTTCTCGACCAGGGTGTAGCCCAGGGGCGGGCGCCGGTGGTCGGCCCGATTCGGGTCGAAGACGACGTTGTGGAAGTCCTCCGGGGCGGAGGTCCCCACGATGATCTGCATCCTGACCGTGGCGACCATGGCGGCCTGCTTCGCCTGGCCATGGAGGGAGTGCCGCTCGTCGTCGAAGGCGACGCGCAGCCTCTCCGCGAACGCCGGCACCCACACCGCGGGGTCGGCCACCTTCGCGGGAACGCCGTCGACACCGTCGAGTCCGAGGAGACCGCGATCGATGCCGAAGATGATGTCCTTCGGCACCAGGCCGTGAAGCGCGAGGCGGGCCCGGCTCCGGTTCGCGCCCTTGACGGCGGTCGCGTCGAGAACCCGGCGCACCTGGGCAGTGATGCCACCGTCCAGTTCCTTGACCGGTTCCCGGACCTGACGCAGCAGCAGGGCGTGCAGGGTGGTCTCGTTCTGCCCGTAGACCTGCATGTCGTCGATCAGCTTGTAGCCGCGGTCCCCATCAGCCTGGTCGAGGGCATCGGTCATGGTGCCGATCAGCCCGCTCAGCGTCTGGCTGTCCACCGGGGCCGCGGTCGTCAGGAATGCCGCCGGCAGCGCGCCCTCGTGTCGGCCGGTGACCAGACGCGGAAGCATGCGGGCCGGGTCAGGGTTGTGGCGCGCGGGAGAGTGGAAGAAGCGGCGGATGCGCTCGTTGTACTCGCCGGGAGTGCCGGCGAACCCATGGACGGTGACCTCCATGATGTCGAGGCCGGTGCTCGGGTCGCGGTTGATCACTCCGGGCTTGATCCGGTACTCGGCACCGTCTTCGCCGCGCTGCCTGAGGAGGTAGTCCTTGGGGTGGACGATGTAGGGGGCGAGACCGTCGGTGATTTCCAGGGGGAGCCCGGTGGTCTCGTGCAGCGCGACGGAGAAGGTGCGCGTCCACGTGACCTTGTCGGCGCCCGGGAACGGATTGCTCTGGGGGTGGTCCTCGTCGGACTCGTAGTCCTCGATGATGTCAGGATTCATGGCTGCCTCCCGAGATGGGGGTACGCGGCTGCCTGGGCCGGCTGGTCCGGGCAGAGCACGAAGGCGCCCGGACACCCGCACTTTCTCGGGGGTCATCAGTCTCAGCTGCCGCACGCATACGCGATATGAGCGCTGAACCCGTCCGCTCGTCGGCCCTCTGCCGCGACGCGGTGGTCGTCACGATCCGAAGATCGTGTCGCGATCCGGGGATCGCGTGACCAGACGGTCATTGCGGACGCCCCCGACCCGGATGGGCCACTGGGGGTTCAGGAAGACTCACGGCATGGAGCCGAATGCTGTCGTCCAGAGTACCGGGGCCCACCGACAACGCCGCCCTCTTTCGGTGACGCCGCTTTGTGAAGGCGCCGTAACTACTGCAGCAAGTCGCCGCTGCGTGAGCGAGCTACAGGCCGACGGCCCGGGGCTCGCCTCGTCACGGCCGTTCTCTACAGGTCGAACTCGAGGTGTTCAATGCCGGTGAGGCGGACCTCCTCCAGCTGGCCTGCGCGGCGGCCGCTGTCCTGGAAGTACACCTCCTTGAGGGCTTCGGCGGCGATCTGCTGGAGCTGCTGGTCGGTGGCGCCCTGCTCCTGGGCGTCGAAGAGGCGGGCGGCGTACTGGGGAGGCAGCGCGACCGTCAGGTGCCGCAGCCGGTCTTCGTCCGTCGTCCCGATCGGCGCGGTGTAGCCGATCCGGGCGCGGGTGTCGATGACGATGCCGCCGGTGGTCGCCGCCTTCTGCCGCGCCTGGGCACGGATCTGCGGCTGCCACCGCTTCTTCACCTCCCGCTCCAGGCGGGCTGCGAGGTCCGGGCGGGGCTTCTTGATCTGGTCCTTCACGTACCGCTCGACCGTGCGCTGCGAGATCCGCAGCATCTGGGCGACCGCCTTGGTGCCCTTGAGCTGTTTGACCAGGTACCGCATCTGCGCGGGCGCGCTCTTGGGCACCGGGCGGGTGAACGCCTTCTGCACCGCGGCGTCCAGGCCGTCCCCGAACATGCTCATCGCGGTCTACTCCCCGGTGTCCTGAACGGTAACGGTGCCGTCCTTGATGTACCGGGCGAGGTTGAGCTCCGGAGCGTTGAACTGCTCGCGCACCCCCTCGCCCCACAGCACGCTCTGGGTGCCCTCGTGCTTCACCAGCCCGGGGTTCACGCCGAGCTTGAAGCCGCCCGGCAGCGGCTTGCCGTCCCGGTAGGGCAGGAAGTCCAGCGGGGAGGGCCCGTCGGAGGCGTAGACGGCGCAGTCCGAGAGGACCGCGACCGGGTACTGCCCGGTGAAGGCGGCGTGCTTGACGATCTTGCGGTGCATGTTGATCCGCGTGCGGGAGATGACGGCGGCGCGGATGTCCGGGCGCCAGGTGGGCCGGGCAAGGGCCCGCCACGGCTGCCCGGGCTTCCAGCCCTCCCCGCGCGGGCGCTCGCGCAGCTTGCCGATGCCGCCCTTCACGGTCGCCTTGATCGCGGACACCACGATCGCCAGCTGAGGGTCACGCTGCCGGTAGCCGTCCATCGCCGCGAGGAAGTCGGCTGGCGGCATGTCCGCGTGCACGCCGAGGTCGGCCATCGTGGCGAGGTAGGCGTCACGCAGCCGGTTGTACCAGCCGTCCAGGTAGCGGCCGTTGTCGTGACGGACGTACGCCTCGACCGGCGCGACGTCGTAGCCGAGCTCCACCGCGTACGCCACGGTCGGCGTGGCGTACCAGGCCGGTCCTGCCGGGCGCTCGCCTTTCGGTGTGAACGGACTGGGCAGCAGCTCGCCGTCCAGGTCCGTCCACTCCTTGCCGAGCTTCACGCGGGACAGGTCGACGTGGCTCAGGTCGACCAGCCAGGAACCGGGCAGTTTCGCGTCGAAGACGGGGTTCTTGACGTGCGTCGGCGCGCCTAGGCCGACCGTGAGGCCGTTGGCGCCGGCGGCGAAGGCCATGTTCACGTCGATGCCCACCAGATGGGGGCGAAGGCATTCGGCGTCGGTGAGCGGGCGCGCCCAGTCGTACGCCTCCTCCACCAGGACCTCCGCCGGGGTGCGGTGGTGGAAGCGCGGAAGGTCTTTCAGCAGCGGGTGCCCGTCGGGGGCCTCGCCCGGCGCGCAGTCCACCGGACCCTTCCCCAGTGAGCCGGGGTTGTGTTCGGAGTGCCGCTTGCCGTCGGCATCGGGCTCGGATGCGCGGGTCGGCGGGTGCAGCGCGGTCATCAGCTCCAGGCCGGTCACGGCGGTCGATCCGCGCGGCGTCATCACCCGGGCCGCATACGTGCCCAGCAGCCGGGCCAGATCCGCCGGCGGCAGCTGCCCCGCGTTGGCCCAGTGCCGGATGTCGAGCGCGTCCCACGACGGAATGCACAGCTGCACGCAGGATCGCTCCGAACCCTGCGCGGGGCGGTAGATCCTCGCCCACGGCCCGAAGCCGCGCTTGGTCAGCTGCCAGTTGGCACGCGTCAGCTGCTTGATGACCTTGTGGCCCTCCGGGATCCGGCCGGCCAGACGCTCCTGCTGTGTCAGCGTGACGGGCAGGCCGTAGTGCTCGCACGCGGCCTCGGTCAGCACGATCAGCGGGTCGGCGTCCTTGCCCGGCCCGGACAACTTCGGCTGTCCGAGCCGCCCTTCGCGGAGCGTCCACTCCACCAGGGCCGGGATCGACTTGGCCGGTACGTCCAGGACCAGGCCGCCGACGCAGTACGCCAGCACCTGACCGTCGACGTCAACGTCGACGACCGCGAGCGGACCGTTCTCGAACCGCCGATCGGCGCCGCACGTCGGTGTGCCTGCGGGGGCGGCCTTCTTCGCGGCCGGACGGCGCGGCGTCGGCCTGGTCGTGGCCGTCGGGCCCGGTACGGCGGCAGGGGCAGCGGGGCGGAGTGCGGTGTTCGCAGGCTCAGCAGCCGGGTCTGTAGGTGCGGTGCGGGCTTGGGCCGGCTCAACTTCCGATGGCGCAGGAGCGGCCGCGACGGCAGGCGTCTTGGGAATCGCCGTGTCCACAGGGGGCACCGGACCGTTGGCGGGGTAGAGCTGGGCGAGCTGCTTGAGCATGCGGGCGTATGCGTCACGCTCCGGCGGCCGTGGCTCGGTCTTGCCGGCCTCCCAGCCGCTGACCGTCGCGCGCCGCACCTGCAGTGCGGCGGCCACCTCATCCAGCGTCAGGCCGTGCGCCTGGCGCAGCCGCTTGCGTTCCGCCGGGGGCGGCAACGGGGAGCGGGACGCGATGAGCGCGTCGACCGCGTCGAACAGCTCGGACATGCAGCACCTCCTGCCCGACCCTAGCGTGAAGCGCACATTTCGCGTACCAAATGCGTACGGGCTGCGTAAGATACGGTTGCGTCGCCCGGGCTGTCGCAGGTGCCCCATCTCACCGAACTATGGGCGCACCCCAGTGAAGCTGTCAGGCGTCGCGGTATTGGTTCCGTGCAACGCGGACGACGCGGCCAGCCTTAAGCAGACCGTCTATGTAGACAGAGACGCCGTTGCGGTTGGCCTGCTTGCCGGCGGCGGTCAAAGCGTCCGCAATATCACCGAGAGACATGGGCTGAGGCGACACCCTGAGGATCTTGACGATGGCATCCGCCTTGGTGAGGTCTTGGATCGCCGACCCCGGCTCGGATACCGCTGCGCTCAGCTTCTTGAAGGCGTCCAGCTTGGCCTTGAGCCCCTCGATATGAGCGCCGAGTCGGTCACGCTCGAGTTCGGCTTCATGGAGTTCACGCTCGACGCTGGCGAGGTCCTCGCTGTAGGAGTTCACGAGGAGAAGACTATAGAAACCTAGTAGAAGTTAGCTAGGTTTTCTTAAAGATGGACGCTGCTCGACCGGCTGCGTGGGCGCGCGAGCTACGGAGCGGCGATCAGGTTCAGTGAGACGAGCTCAGGCTCAGTGCGATAGGAGCAGGTCCTCTAGTCGAGGACCCGCAGGGATGTCTCACGTACGCCGGAACTAGCCAGAGACAGCGCGCGGGTGTGAAAGACCTGAGGGCGCAGACGCCCGCTGTGCGGCGGGCAGAGCGGCTCGGGGGCAGGCATGGAGGAGATCGTCAAGGGGCTTGAGCGAGCGCTGCTGACCCGTCCCGTGCCCACTGGTGACGCCGCTGTGCGTTTCCTGCTCAGGGCGGAGAAGGGCTCCACGAAGAACGTGGCTGCCCTCCTGGGAATCTCCCAGCGCACGGTACAGCGATGGGTCACCGCCCGGCCGGCAGTGCGCCGCCGCCCCAGCGTTGTACACGTGGGGTTGATCGAAGAGGCCGTCAGGGCACGGTGGCAGCCCCGGGTGCGGGCCCGCCAGCGGGCCCGGGCCGAGGCCGACGGCTTTGTCCTCCACACCAGGGCGCGGTTCGGATTCGCCGCTCCGGCAGGATCGTCCGACGATCCGCGGGTACGGCTGATCACCCAGTACCTGTCGGGAGAAGTGGCCCGCGAGCTGTTCGCCGCCCGGGACGCCGGCGGGGGTGAGCAGCAGCAGATGGTGATCCTCGCCCGAGCTTTGGGGCATGCCTACTTCCGTGATGGAGGCCTGCGTGCCCACGGTCTGGGGATCGCCTTCACCGATGTGGAGTTCGCCGAGTTCTCCATCGACTGACCGTGTACCAAGGTTCGGGCTCAGGGCGAGGGCGGGGTCTGGTGCCGTGTCAGCATCGCGTCGTAGTACTGGGCTTCCTTTCGTTCGCGCCAGTCCCACTGGATGCGGCCGACAGGGCCGGTGCGCTGACCGACGGGCGGCTGGGGCGGGCGCATCCTGGCCGCCTCGGCCACGAGCAGCAGGTGGGTGCGGTCGTGGGGGCCGGCCAGCAGGTGCTGGTCCTGGCCGGGCGCGAGCCGGGCGAAGCACACTGCGGCTTTCAGGAAGACGCGCGCCCACGGCGGCACCCGGTGGGTGGCGCAGCCGTCGGTGTAGCGAGCGCGGTCGTGCAGGGCCAGGGTAGCCGCGGCGTCGTCGTAGTCGCCGGGGCGGGCGGTGGCAAGCTGCTGGAAGGAGGCGCCGGTGAAGAGCGCGGCGGCGAGGGCGGTGGCCAGGCGGGGGTGGGCGGTCACGGTGGAGAGGCGCCGGGTGACTTCCCGGGTTGTCTGCCCGGTGAGGGGTGCGGGTGGCGGGCGGTGCCGGAAGGTGATCGGCGGCGGTGTGCACGGGGCGGTACAGGGGATGGGGCTGTCGTAGGAGACGAGGCGGTCCAGCACGGACAGGGTGAGCCACCGGTCTGGCGACCGGGCGGGCTCCTCTGCAGGCGGGGGTACGGGAGCAGTCGCGCCGTAGTAGTGGCGGCGGGCTGCCTGGAAGTCTGTGGTGACGGCGTAGTCGGCCGTCCGCAGCGCCTGGTGCAGGGCGGCGGGCAGATGGGGGCGGTGGCAGACCAGCGTCAGGCGGATGCCGGTGAGGGCGCGCAACTGCAGGAGGCGCATCGTGCGGCGGGCGGTGAGGCGGTGGGCGCGCAGGACGGTCAGCCGGGTGACGGGCAGGGCCGTGATCCAGGCGGTGGCGGCTTCCCAGGCGGGCTGACGGCCGGCGGGGAAACGCCCCGGGAGCAGGGGCGGTTTGCCCAGGGCGGCGAGAAGGTCGTGGGCGAGGCCGGTCTCGCTGGTGGTGCCCGGGCCGGGGTGCAGGGTGATCCGGCCGGACGGCGGATGGTGGGCGGCCAGGGCGGTGTGCGTGTGGACCGCGTCGTCGCCCGGGTCGATGACCACGGCAACGGGTGTCGGCGACACGGCAGGCGGCGTGGTGGTCAGGCGAGGCGGCTGAAGGCCCAGCGCAGCAGCTCCTGATCGACACGGGAGCGGCCGGTGCGGGTCAGGGCGGTGCGGGTGTGGGCGGTCAACTGGGCCCAAGCGCGGAAATTGCCGTGTGCGGCGTGCTGGTCGGCGAAGGCGATGTCGTCGGGATCGGCGTCGGCCCACACCGGATGGAACAAGGGGATGGCCTCCAGGACCTCGCCGGGGGTGAGACGGGTGAAGTGCTGCCAGATGAAGATGCGGGAGGACAGCATCGGTTCGCGGCGCAGCACGGTGTGGCAGCCCTCCCCACCGACGAAGATGATCGCGAGCTGGGTTGAGGGTTCGTCCCACAGGTAGCGGAAGTACTCGAACGCCTCCCCGTTGAGCCACTGGGCCTCGTCCACCAGGAAGGTGCGGGGGCGTTCGGCCAGGGCGGTTTTCAGCAGGCGGTCGAACTCGCTGGGGTGGCGCGGCGGTTCGCCGGCCAAGTCGAGCGCGGTGAACAGTTCGTAGCGCACCGCGCGAGCGGTGGGCCGGGCCCGGAAGGTGATCTTGCGGACGTCCTCACCGGGCTCGAGTGCGCGCAGGCAGGTGTTGACAGCGAGGGTCTTGCCGAAGCCGGCGCCGCCGTGGATGCACATCATGGCGCGGGCGGCGACCGTGTCGGAGATGTTCTCCCGGGCGGTGAGCAGGGCGCGGGTGGTGACCACGGACGCATCGGGCAGGTCGACGTACTGGTAGGTGGCCGCGGTCACGAGGCGTCTCCGTCTTCGTCGGTGGTGGGACGTGCGGCCCGCCCGTTGCGGCCGTACGGGGCGGAAGCGCCATCACGGCCGGGCGGGTGCGGGACGCGCGGGCCCGGCGTGGTCAGCGCGGCCAGGGAAGCAGGGGTGCGCCAGTCGGCCGGGGGCGCGGCGGGCGGGATGAGGTCCGGCATTGCGAGCTGCGCGAGGTCGGTGTCGGCAGTCTGGGCGAGTTCGGCCTCGGCCTGCGCGGTGGTCAGCGCGCCGAGCCGCTGAGGTGCCTCGGGCTGGATGGCGGCGGCGTAGCGCTCGCGCTGGGAAGCCTCCAGGTCCTTCTTCAGACGGCGCGCACGGGCGGCCCGTGCTCGCCGTACGGCGCTGACCTGTTCCTCGGTGGCATGGTCGGCCAGGTCCGCGGGACCCAGATAGCGGCCAGTGGCCGCGTGGTACACCTCGATGCGGTGGTCGTGGTGGGGCATGAAGCGGATGCGGACCTGGATCCCGGTCTGGCCGGTCATCCACGGCCCCACGTAGTCGCGTTTCCTGAAGCGGATGCCGCGGGTGGTCAGCGTGCGGGTGCCGGCGTCCTCCAGGGTGAACGTCCACAGATCCGTCGCGGGCACGTCCCGCAGCGGGGTGGGATCCCCCTGCCACGCCTCGAGCGGAGTCTTGCCCCGCAACGGCGCCGGGCGGTGCTCGGTGTTCCACCAGAGCGTCCAGGCCAGCAGCCGGGCGGTGAAGTCCTCGAAGCCGAGCAGTACTTCGTCCTTCGGGCGGGAAGCCCGTTTGCCGGGGCGCGGCTGGCGGGCATAGCCGGGCAGCGCGGCCAGGAACATACTCTCCACCGCACGGTTCAGGCCCTCCACGGTGCCCTTGAGGTGGGGGGTGTAGGCGGGCAGGTCCTCCACCGTCACGTCCAGGAGATCAAACGCTGCGGTCACCGTCCGGGACAGGAAGTCCTTACCGCGGTCGACCCGTACTTTCTCGGGCAGGCCGCCGATCGGGCCGTAGGGGTCCTCGCGCAAGACCGCGGAGCGCAGCGCGGCCAGTACCGACTCCCGCGACGGATCCCCCGGCGTGACCGCGACACCGGTGATCGCGTTCGTCGCGCAGTCGGTGAACCAGGTGATCCACGGCCTGCGGGCCTTGCCCTCGACGTCGACCAGCACCGCCGCTTGGACGTGGTCGGTCTCCCACACCTGGTTGCGCCAGCCGCGCGGCCGGGCCAGGAACACATCGTGCTTGCGTGCCGCACGTTCCCCTCCCGCAAGCCCCGCCCGCTCCCCCGGCGTCAGATCCCGCTGGATCGCCCGGTGCAGCGTCGGGATCGACGGAGGAGGCTCCCCCTCGCCCTTGGCCGCGCGAGCGATCAGCTCACGATGGACCGCCGCGACGTTGCCCTTCCACAAAGCCAACAGGCGGCGCACCTCCGGAGTGACGGAGAAGCGGTCTTTGCTCTGGGCCCGCGCCCCGGGCTCCGCAGCCGCGGACTCGTCACGCTCGGCAGCGGCAAGCCACCGCCACACCGTGCGCTCGGTCACCTCCAACGACTCCGCCATCAGCCGTACATGGCGGGACGTCAGTTTCTGGTCCTGTCGCAGGGCGAGCAGCCGGCGCACAGCAGGGCCGCGCAGCGCCGACAGGGAGGAAGAAGGCAGACCTCCCCGCGCGTGCCCGTCCTCGTGGCTGCCAGCCTCTCCCGTCCCGGAGGCGCCGGTCACAGCGGCCCCATGAGCCGTGCGCAGGCCCGCTCCAGCATCCGGCGGTCCACTACCGCACGGCTCTTGCCGTAGACCTCGGCGGTCAGGTGCGAGGTGAGCTTCGCCCAGGTCCGGAAATTGCCGTGGCCCACATGCTCGTCCACCCACGCGACATCGTCCTCGCTCACGTCCTCCCACAGCGGGTGGAAGGCCGCCATCACGGTGGCCACCTCGTCCGGGCGAAGACGAGGCACCAACTCCCAGGTCAGCACCCGAGAGGCCAGCGCGGGCACCCGGCGCAGCGCCCGTTCGCTGCCCGCGCCCGCCAGCACGAGTGCCGTGTCCGTGTCCGGGTGGTCCCACAGCCCGCGCAGAAACTCCAGCGCCGGCCCCGGAAGACGCTGTGCCTCGTCCAGCACCAGCACGCGCGGCTGCCGTAGCGCGTTCACCAGCATCAGGTCGGCCTCCCCCGCCCCGCGCGGCAGACGCCTGCCCAGCTCAAGGGCATCCGCGAGCACCCGGCGCAGTTCCGGCACCGTCGGATGCACACCGACATGGACCCGACGGACCCTGGCCGGGTGCGGCAACTGGGACAGGGCGTACTGCAGCGCGACGGTCTTGCCCTGGCCGGCGTCGCCGTACAAACACACCACCGCCCCCACCGCGGCCGCGTGCGCGACCGTCCGCAGCACCGACCGCACAGCAGACGTGTGCACCACCTGCGCGCCCGGCACCAGGACCGGAACCTGCGCCAGATGCTTCTGCTCCCGCAGGATCACCTGCCCGCCTGTGCCTTGGCCTGCCACGACGTTCAGGCCGAGCTCGCTGAGCGGATCAGGCCTGCGTGGCCCGGCCACCACGGGCTCCCGCTCGACCATCAACGCCCGGCCCGCCCGGCGGTCCCTGCGGATCACCCGGTGCAGTGTCGACGCCGACGGAACCGACGCCCCGCCAGCCGCGGCCAGCCGGCGTCTCAGCTCAGCGACATTCCCTCCCACCTCGCCCAGCAGCGCCCACACCTCGTCCGACACCGCATACCCCTGCCGGACCGGCGCCTCCACCTGCCCGGTCGTCTTGGCCTGCTCCAGCCAGCGCCACACCGTACGCTCCGAGACACCCACCGTCTCCGCGACCGCACGCACATGCCGCGTGGCCAGTTCCCCCGCCTGCTGCCGCTCCAGCAGACGACGCACCACCAACCCCCGGGGCAGCACGGGCCCACGACCGGCCCTTACCTCTTGGTCCACCCCACGATCACACCGACCGGGCCAACCTCAGCGCATAAGAACTCTCGAATCTGAGACAACATCAGCTGCCATGCGATAAAGCCCCACGACAGCGATCCCACCCATTAATCTCTCACCTCATGACAGCGGCCTGCCCACCCGTAAACAGCCGCTGACCAGCCCCGTAACACCCACCCCTGGACCAGCACGACCGACTCTCACCACCACCGACACCAACCCGAGAGATCGCAGCTACACCCAGGTCCGCCGCACGGCCTCGCCCTCCCGAAACGGGCGCACGGTGCAGTTCCTCCTGGAGGACCGGTACGAGCTCGGCACGCTCGCAGTTCAGTTGGCGGCAAAGGCTGGCGGTTCGAACTCAAGCAGGCGGATGTCTTCCACGTCATGGCCATAGAAAGACCACTCGTGGACATTTCGCGCCCTCGCGTACGCGGGGATGACCCCGGGTGACCTACGACGCGGTCATCGGCCGGACCAGGCATCAGCAAGTGCTGTGGTCGTCGGGAAGCGCGCGAGGGAAAGCCAACGGCCGCCACCCGCTACGACGTCGGCCAGACCGGCAAACGCCCCAAGCCCCCAGAGGCCATCGGCAGGCCTGACAGATCATGGTCGACGATGAACAAGCTCAGGCGGTGCGGCCCGCCGTGGAGAGGACGGGGTCGGTCGGCTCGAGGGCCAGGTAACTCTCTGCCGTGGCGGCTTCGAGGAGCAGGGGCTTGTCGGGGTCGTCCACGCGTACGGGAAGAAGTGGGCCCGTGAGCCAGCTGTCCTCCGGGTGTTCCTCAGCCAGCCGGAAGGCCGTGCTCACCGCCTCACGAACGCGCGTCCGATACCGCTGCTCCTGCTCGTGGTGGGCTTGGCGAGCCCGACGCGCGTACTGCTCACGGGCCTCGTCGTCGTCCTGGTCCTGACCGAAGCCGGGGTCGTTCAGACGGGGGCCGTCGGCGAAGGCCACGGTGTCGGGCATGTCGGTCTGCTGGAGGTACAGGGCCTCACACGCCGCGTAGAGGCGGCGGGAGAGACCAAGGTGGATGCCGGTGCCGGGGATGCGGGCGGCGATGAACGCGGTGGCGTCCGTGTGTGACGCCAGGCTCCCCTTGGTGTCCACCTGCTGTGCGCGCAGCCGACGGCGCAGGCCGGTGGTGGATTCGTCGTGTTCCAGCAGTGTCAGGGAACCGGTGCGGTGACGCCCGCGCTCCGTACGGTCGCGGCGCATCGGGACGACGCGCAACTGCTCCACGGCCCCGAAGGCCAAGGCCTGGTACGTCAGGAGCTGCTGCCGGGTGACGGCCATCAGGGCCTCGGAGTCATCGGCGACGTAATCCTCCGCGTCGCCTTGCGGACTGCCGGCCGGGGAGGCGCCGGTCTGCGGCCCGCCGTGGGGGTGGGCCGTATGCAGGGCCAGGAACAGGTGGTCCTGCTCCCACTGGCCGGGCTTATTGCCGGGCAGCGACGTGCCGCAGAGGACCTGCCGGTGTGCCATGCCGGGCATGAGGGCGCTACCACCGTCCAGCTGGATTCTCCCGTTCTTCAGCACGCCTGCGCCGAGTGCACGGGCTGCCTTCGCCTCGATCAGCCAGGGCAGGCCGGCGGCGTGGTGGTTGCCCCACAGGTCGGGCAGCTTGGCAGCCGGGTCGGTGAAGCCGGGCAGGCCGCCCGGACCTCGGGCTTCGAGATGCCAGGTGCTTCCCAGGCCGGCCATCCCGGCGCAGAGCCAGTGCGCCATCGTCATGCCCAAGTGGTAGCCGAAGGCCGAGTGGGCGCTGCGCTCACTGCCGTACTGGTAGAGGGCGTTCACGAAGAGCCTGCGGCCGGCCGCGGGCGCGGGTGCGGGCACGTCCTTGAGCTGGAGGTAGGCCTGGAGGGGGGCGATACGGGAGATGAGCTCGTTGACGGCGAGCCAGGGGGTGCGGCGCAGCCACGGGGTCAGGTCGCGCCCGACGCCCTTGGCCGCGAGGAGGACCTGCCGCCAGGTCGTGGTCGCCAGGTAGGTCCCGTACGAAGGCATGTCGGCCACCCCCGGCCACGGCTGTGTGGCACCCCTCCACAGAGGTTCGGAGGGCCGCCGCAGCGAGCTGAAGTCGCGTACGACGACGGGTATGTCCAGGGCGTCGGTCGGGCTGAAGGCGAAGTCGGCCGCGTCGTGAGGGGGCTGCATGATCACGCCGACAGCCTGACATGGGGCACGGACATCAGTCGCAGCTTTGGCCGAACGGTCGGTGAGGAGAGCGGGCACCGGGAGAATTTGGCCAAGGAGTGACGCATGCGGTGATCGTTGACTGTCTGTACGCCCTGACGTTGGAGTCCGCGGAAGAGCGCTGTCACGTTGGCTGAGCGGGTAGCAAGGTGCTCCAGCAGCAGGGCGGTGACCGGCGCGGGAACGGGCGACGCCGGCTCGCCGAGTCGTAGCAGCACGGCGTCGCCGTCGTGGACGACGTCGTCCGCGGTTAGCCGGACGACGCGGCTCAGAGGTTGCGCGTAGAGAAGAACGATGACGCCGACGGCGCGGAGCCGCATCGGTATCTCCGTATCAGTCAGCAGGCACCCAAGGGCGGCGAGACGTTCGTCCTCGCTCAGCGCGGGCCGGCGGGAGATCTTCATCGCGGGGACGTCCAGGGAACGTGGGCAGTGGCGGCCCTGCATGGCCCAGTTGAGGAAGCCTCTCAGGCGGGTGCGGGCAGGGGGCGTTGACCGCCCCGGCGCCGGGCCGGGCTGTCGTTGAACTCGGCGACGTCCCGTCGGTCGGCGTGGACCGAGCGCCGAGGCCTTGGTGACGCCCGGTCAGGCCAGCAAGACGCGTTTTACGTGGGCGTTCGAATCCTCCGCGGCCGAACGCACCTCCCAGACCGACGGGGCAGCCTGCCCTGCGGTCGACTCCAGCGGTTCCTGCCGGTACGGCGTGCTTCTCGGAACACGCCCGTCCCGGCGACTGCGCAGCGGGACGGGGACGGACACGTCGTGGTGCGGGACCCGTTCAGCCAGGGGCGATACGGCTGAGGTGCTCCCAGGACCGGTACAGATCCGCTTGAGCCTGGTCCATCTCCAAGACGTGATCAAAGGACTGGCTGCCGACTATCAGCCGTCGGGGCGGGTCCGGCAGTGCGGCCAGCTTCATGATGACCGGGGCAGCGGTGTCCGGCTCCGGGGCGACGGAGTCGCCCCACATCGCCTCCATCTCGGTGCGCAGGGACTGATACTGCGCCAGGGGTTCGGTGGTCGTGGTGCCAGCGGTGAACAGGCCGGTGTTGTAGCCGCCCATCTGCACGATGGTGACCTTGACGCCGAACCCTTCGACCTCCATCGCCAGTGCCTCGCTGACCGAGTCCAGCGCGGCCTTGCCTGCGCCGTAGAAGCCGACGGTGGCCATGCCGCCGCCGCTACCCATCGAGGTGACCTGGAGGAGCCGTCCCCCGCCTTGGGCGCGCAAGTGAGGAAGGACCGCCTGAGCCACCCACACGGCGCCGAAGAAGTTCACATCCATATGCGCCCGGATCTGTTCCTCCGTGGCTTCCTCCACCATGCCGTAGAGCATTCCGCCTGCGTTGTTGACGACCACGTCCAGTCTGCCGAACGCAGCTGCCGCCCGCTCCACCCCGTCGAACACGCTCTGACGGTCGGCGACGTCCAACGAAAGCGGGACCAGGTGGCCGGGATACCTCTCGGTCAGTTCCTCCAGGGGCCCGACGTTGCGGGCGGCAGCCACTACCCGGTCGCCGCACGCCAAGGCGGCCGCGGCGAAAGCCCTGCCCAGGCCGCGGGATGCACCGGTGATGAGCCAGACTCTTGGATTCGTCACGGCGCCTCACTATCAGTAAAGAAAACGGTTCGTCTCGATTCGTTTTGAGTCTAGGGCATCACATGAGTCACCACAATACGGATCGTCTCGTTTTATTGCGGAGGTAGGCTGGACGCATGTCCAACAAGAAGGGGCCGGACCACTCCCGGCGCAAGGAACGGTCCCGGCAGGCGATCCTCGCGGCGGCCCGCGCGCTGGTCGCAGAGGAGTCGTACGAGAAGGTCACTGTCGAAGCCATCGCTGCCCGTGCCGGCGTCGGCAAGCAGACAATCTATCGGCGGTGGCCGTCGAAGAGCGCGGTCGTCTTTGCCGCCATTCTGGCTTTGAGTGAGGATACGGACGGGCAGTCGGTCGCGCTGCCGAACACAGGCGACCTTGAGGCAGACCTCAAGTTCGTTATGCGTGCCACGGCGGAGGAGTTCGCCGATCCGTCCTTCGACAGGCTGATCCGGGCCCTCAACACCGAGATCGCCAGCGATGCCGCGCTGGCGGCCGAGTACCGCGAGAAGCTGGCCCAACCGCTGGAAGAAGCGAAGAAAGCACGGTTGCGCAGCGCCCAGGAAGTCGGCCAGCTCGACGCCGACGCCGACCTCGACCTGGTCCTCGAAGTGCTCTACGCCCCTCTCTTCCAGCGGTGGCTGCACCGCAGCGGTCCGCTGAACGCCGCATACGCCGACTCACTTGTCGACGCGACCCTCAGAGCTTTCGGCCCCTGAGCAGGAGTGAATCCACACCCGCAGAGCTCGGCCCGGTCGGCTCCTGACCCCTGAGCACCCGTCATTAAGCGTTCCAGCCCGGAGACGTAGGTGGTGACTGCGGGACCGGACCGCTTTTGATCGCACACGCCTGCGGCTATCCGTCCTCGGCGTCGTCCGTCCCGTCATCCGTGTGCGGGTCGCGCAGTGGCCGCAGGCCCGGCGCCGGCGGGCGGGTGAAGACGTACCGGCCGAGGAAGTCGATGTGGTCGTACTGGAGTGGGGAGAGCCGGGCGAGGAGGTCGTCGGTGACGGGGAAGCCGTCGGCCGCGAGCTGCTTGACGGCGGCGTCGATGTAAAGGCTGTTGAAGAGCACTACGGCGTTCAGGGCCAGGCCGAGCGCGCCGAGCTGGTCCTCCATGCCCTGATCCTTTGCTCCGTCTGCCGCCGACGGCAAGGGTGCGGGCCGGTGAGCAGGCGTGGACCCGATCGGCGTGCCTTGCACATTCTTCCTCGCATGATCACAACACAAGGGGGGTCGGTGCCCGCGGTGCAATTCACAGCCCGCCCCCGTACGCCGGTGCCGGGTAGTACGGTGCCGCTCACTGTCCGTGCTGCGCAGGTGGGGAATGGCATACGGTTGCCCCGTTTCTCGGGACCCCAGGGCGCCGGGCCCGACGGGCTCGTCCCATCCGTCTCGAACACTATCTGGGGGTTCTCTCCCCATGTGCGGCCCTCCTTCCCCGTCGATGCTTGATCGCAGGCACCGTACTGACTGGAGGAACAGTGGGAACCTCGATGCGCAAGGGTTTACAGGCCGTGGTGATGGCAGGCGCGATGGGCGCGGCGCTGGCTTTGTCGGCCGGGCAGGCCCACGCCGCCACCGGTGTGACCGCGAACTCGGCCTTCATCAATATCAACGCCGCGGCCGACAAGGCGAACCAGATCATCATCAACCCGTCCGGCAGCAACATCACCGTCATCGACAACGGTGACACCGTCACCGCGGGGGCGGGTTGTACCCAGCTCAGCGCCAACTCGGTGTCCTGCCCGGCGGGCACACGGACGATCCTCCTCAGCGCGGGCGACCGCAATGACACGGTCATCCTGCGGGCGAGCCTGCGGGCCACGCTCAACGGCGACGCGGGCGGCGACACTCTCCAGACGATCGACAGCACGCAACGCGCTGTCCTGGTCGGGGGCGACGGCAACGACATCCTGATCGGCGGTGCGGGCGACGACGAGATCGTCGGTGGGGCTGGCCGGGACATCATGGACGGCAACGCCGGAAACGACCGGCTGGGCGCCATCGACGGTGTGGGAGGCAACGACTCCTCCAACGGCGACACTGGCACGGACATCTGCCCGGGGGACGTGGGCGACCAGGAGTTCGACTGCGAGAGCTGAGCCGCTCATCCGCAGGGCCGGGACCTGGTATCGGGTGCCGGCCCTCTGCCGGTTCGGTTCTGCACCGAGCGCCGCCTCTTGCACCGGGTCGGCCACAGGATGGCCGCCGCGTCCGTAAACGCATTATCGGGAGTGCTGCCCACCCGCGTGATCACGCAGGCCGTCGCGGCCGTAGCCAGGTACGGCTCCTCCAGCAAGGCCTTCTGGGGCGCTGTCACGTTGGCTGAGCAGGTGGGATGATCTTCTGGTTGATCGTGCTGGAGGGGGCTGTCCGTGGGGGCCGTGTCGCCGTCGTACAAGGGGTACCGGTACCCGGTCGCGGTCATCTCCCACTGCGTGTGGCTGTATCACCGCTTCCCGCTGTCGTTCCGAGAGGTCGAGGAGCTGATGCTCGAGGGCGGGATCGTCCTCTCCTACGAAACGGTGCGCCGCTGGTGCGCCAAGTTCGGGCAGCGGTACGCCGATTCGCTGCGCCGCTGCCGGCCCCGGCCTGGTGACAAGTGGCACTTGGACGAGGTCTTCATCAAGATCAATGGGGAACAGAAGTATCTGTGTCGGGCGGTCGACCAGGACGGCAACGTCCTGGACATCGTGGTACAGAGCCGCCGGGACAAGGCTGCGGCCAGGCGCTTCTTGCGCAGGCTGATGAAGAAGACCCGCACGGTGCCGCGGGTGATCGTCACCGACAGGCTCCGCTCCTACGGCGCGGCCCACCGCGAGGTCATGCCCTCCGTCGAGCACCGCTCCCACAAGGGCCTGAACAACCGGGCGGAGAACAGCCACCAGCCAACACGGCAGCGCGAACGGGCGATGAAAGGCTTCCGCGGCACCGGCGCAGCCCAGCGGTTCTTGTCCGCGTTCAGCGGCATCTCACCCCACTTCCGACCCCGACGTCATCTGATCCCCGCATCCGACTACCGCACCGAGATGACCATCCGCTTCGCGATCTGGGAGCAGATCACCGGAGTTGCCGGCCTGCCCACCGCGCCGTAAGTACACAGCCGGAACCCGACTCCACCACCGCCCCGGCACACCGTCAGACAACCCCACACCCAACAACGTGACAACGGCACTGTCGGACTTCGCAGCCTGCTGCGGGGCAGGCGCGGCATTCTCCAGCGGCAAGGAACTCGGCACCGAGGATCACGCCCACCGCAGCCCAGCGGTTCCTGTCCGCCTTCTGTTCGCCGATGATCGTTGAAGGAGACGTCGTGGCGGGGCACCGCACCCGTCTTCTTGAGAAGGCGACGAAAGAAGCGCCTGGCCGCGGCAGCGCGTCCAGGCTCTCGGCCAACTCCCACAGCCGCCCGAACCGGCCCGTTCCCCGCGACTCCGGCAAGATCAGCGGCGACCTCCGCCGCCCACGACGCTACAACCGCCGACTCCAACGAGTCTTCTACATCACTGCGTTGTTCAGCATCCGACACTGCGAGGACTCCCGCCGGTTCTACGACCGCAAACGCTCCGAGGGCAAGCGCGAGCGTCACCCCCACAAGCCTCCAGCTGTGATGATCAGCCGTGTGCCCACCGGACGGCGGTGCGCTCAGCCGCCCTCACTCCATTCCTCCCTTTCCCGCGCCCACGCGATCGGTGACACCGGGTTCGCAGTCGAGGCGCCCCGTGGTGCGCCGGGCGGGATCGAGGCCGCGCGCGACGATCACGGTTTCCCGTGGCCGGCGCTGCAGCCGCATCGCCTCGCCGGCCCGCGTGCCGGCCACGCGAGTTCGGGCAAGTGCCGTGCGGCAAGCCCGAGATCGGCGAACAGAGGGTCCGCATGCTCGTCTCCCGTGACGGCGTACCACGGCGGCCGTGCGAGAAGGCTCCCCCGCGTCTGGACGCGTCCGCTTGCCTGACCTAGGGTACGCAGCAAGCGCTTTCTGGCCTGGTCATGCCAACCTGTGACCCGGGCCGTGCCCCACTCCCCGCGCCGACAGCACCGCTCCCCGCCTCCCGCCAGCGAGTCATGCGTCAGCCCTGCGCGACGGCCCGGACGTGGCGTCGGGCAGGGCTGACGCGGAAAGGCAGCGCCCCGTGCCGCACGACGAACCACAGAGCCCGTCGACCGCGTGGACCCGTAAGTCGTTCCTCCGGGGAATGACGGCAGTCGGTGTGGCCCCGCTGCTACCCGGGGTGCTGCCCTCGCCGGCCCGGGCCGTCTCGTCGGACGATGCCGCCGGCTTCCCTCTGCTGCGGGACGGCGTGGTCGTCGACCTGTTCGTCGACCCGGCCGCCGATCCCGCCGTGTCCCGCGCGGCCGGGGATCTCCAGGCGGACATGGAGCGGGTCGGCGGGGTGCGTCCGCGGCTGCTGCGCGCCCTGCCCCAGGAGGCCTCACTCCTTGTCCTGGTGGGCACCATCGGCGCGAGCCCGGCCATCGACCGGCTCATCGCGGACCGGCGGCTGGACGTCTCCCGGGTGAAGGGCCGTTGGGAGGCGTCCGTGACCCAGGTCGTGGACCGCCCGCTGCCCGGCGTGGAACGCGCCCTGGTGATCGCCGGCAGCGACCGGCGCGGCACCGTCTACGGCGTCTACGACACCTCGGAGCGCATCGGGGTGTCGCCGTGGCACTGGTGGGCCGACGTTCCGGTCGAACGCCGCGACACGGTGACGGTCCCGTCGGGCACGCAGAAGCGGTACGAGCCGTCCGTCCGCTACCGGGGCATCTTCATCAACGACGAGCAGAACCTCACCACCTGGTCCCACCGGATGCAGGAACCGGACAAGCACATCGGCCCCGAAACCTACCGACGCGTCTTCGAGCTGCTGCTCCGCCTCAAGGCCAACTACCTGTGGCCCGCCATGCATCCGTACTCCGACTTCTTCAACAAACACCGCGCGAACCCCGAACTGGCCGACCACTACGGCATCGTCGTCGGATCCAGCCACCCCGAGGCCATGCTGCGCAACGGCGTCCACGAATGGGACCCCTGGGCCAAGGATCACCCGGCCGCCGACGGCAGCCTGCCGGTGTACGACTACACGGTGAACCCCGCTGTCATCTCGGACTACTGGCGGGCGAGGGCGCGGCAGAACGCCGGCTACGAGAGCAGCTGGACCCTGGGGATGCGCGGTCTGCACGACAGCGCGCTGGAGACGAAGCACGCCACCACCCTCGCGGAGAAGGTCGTGGTGATGAACGACATCATCGCGGACCAGCGCCGCCTTCTGGCCGAGGAGGTGGGCACCGCGGCCGAACCGCAGATCTTCATCCCGTACAAGGAGGTCCTGGACCTGTACAACGCGGGTGTCCAGGTGCCCGACGACGTCACGCTGATCTGGCCGGACGACAACCACGGCAACATGCGCCAACTGCCCGACGAGGCCGAGCGGCGGCGACCGGGCGGCAACGGCATCTACTACCACCTCTCCTACTGGGGCCGCCCCAAGAGCTATCTGTGGCTGGACACCACCCAACTCGCCAAAATCTGGCAGGAGTTGCGTCGGGTGCACGAGCACGGCGCCGACCGTATGTGGATCTTCAACGTGGGAGACATCAAGTCGATCGAGACCGGGCTGTCCTTCTCCATGGACATGGCCTGGGACGTGGACCGGTGGAACGCCGACGAGGTGGAGGGCTTCCTCGTCGAATGGGCCGGGCGGCAGTTCGGGCACCGCCACGGCGCGGAGATCGCCGCGATCCGCACCGAGTACTACCGCCTCGCGGCGGAGCTGCGGCCGGAGTTCGTCGCCCGCGGTCTGCTCTCCGTGGTCCACCACGGCGACGAGGCGGGCCGCCGGATGTCCGCGTACGACCGCCTCCTGCAGCGGGTCCGCGCGCTCGGCGCCAAGCTGCCGGAGGCCTACCGTGACGCCTTCTACGAACTGGTCGAATACCCGGTCCACGGCGCCTACTTGATGAACCTGAAGTTCTACTGGGCGGAGCGCAACGCACTCGCGGTCCGTCAGGGGCGCGGGGCCGGCACGAACCGTTTCGCGGACCTGTCCGACGCCGCCCACGCCGAGGAGGCGGCGATCACCAGGCGCTACAACACCGAGGTGGCCGGCGGAAAGTGGAACGGGATCGTCAACCCCTACCCCTCGCAGATCCCCAAGGCGCCGGGCCGTCCGAGCGTCACCAGGGTCGCCCGGAAGGAGACCTCGGGTCTGGGCGTGGCGGCCGAGGGCAACGAGACCGGCACCGGGCGGCCGCTGTCCTTCTCCTCCTACACCCGTGACCGGCGCTTCGTCGACGTGTTCAACACCGGCTTCCTCCCCCTGGACTGGGCCGCGGAGGCGAGCCACCCCTGGGTACGGCTGAGCACCTCCGGCGGCACGATGACCGAACAGACCCGGGTGTCGGTGGAGATCGACTGGGAGCGGGTGCCCGAGGGCGCACACGAAGCCACGGTGACCGTCACCGGTGCAGGCAACAGGTTCGACGTACCCCTACGGGTGCTCAACGACGGGAGGCGGGCGCGCCGGCGGGCGCGCGGCTTCGTCGAGGCCCACGGGTATGTCTCGATAGACGCCGCGCACCACGACCACCGGGTGGCGCGCGGCGGGGCCCGTTGGCGGACGGTACGCGGGCTCGGCCGCCGTACGGCCGCCATGGAGGCGGCGCCTTCGACGGCAGCCCCGATCACCGAGGAGTTCACCACTCGGGCACCGGAGTTGAGCTACCGAGTCCGTTTCGCCGGCACCGGGGACTTCCGGGTCACCGTCTTCAGGCTCCCCTCCCTCGACGAACGCGGCCGTCGCCGGGTCGCCCTGGCCCTCGACGACCAGCCGGTCGCCGTCCTGGCGGGACAGGCCGTCGCCACGGGCAACCGCGGCGACGCGTGGGCCCGCAACGTCGAGGACGGCATCGAGAAACTGACCACCACCGTGACAGTCACCGAACCCGGCGAACACGTCCTGCGGCTCTTCATGGTCGATCCCGCGATCGCCGTGGACCAGATCGTCATCGACACCGGCGGGCTGCCCGTCACCTACCTCGCGCCGCCGGAGAGCTACCACCACTCCTTCAACGCCGATCCCGTGCCGGAGGACGCGCCGGGGCTGCCGGGCACGCCGGGCCGGTAGGTAGGCGTCACCAAGCGCACCCACAGCTAGGCCTGCGGCCCGGCCGGCCTGCCGCGAGCGACGCCGACAGAGGCGGTGCCTCAGCCGTTCCGCTACAGCGGCGCCCACCCGGACCCGACGGGCCTGTACAGGATGGGCGCCCGTTACTACGGCCCCACATCGGCAGCGAGAACGTGCCGCCTCCCAACGCCGCCCGCGACCAGGATGGATGGCTCACTCCGGGCGTCAAGGGCATCGGCTCCGCCAGCTTCCTTGCTGATGTCGGCCATGAAAGTCCTCCCGCACTGCTGCCCTCTTTGCTTACATCCCTCGGCGCTCCGGCGGCGGCTTTGGGCGTGATCGAAGGGGTCTCCGACGCCCTGGCCTGCGCGGCCAGGTTCGGTGGCGGCGTCCTGGCGGATGATTCGTCCCGGCGCCGCAAGGTCGCCGTGGGTGGCTATGCGGCCACTGCCGTTCTCGGCGCCGTGACTGAGCTTCCCCCGGTGTGCGGGAGGTGCTGATCAGCTGTTCAGGGCGGGTTGACGGGGTTTCAGGTTCGTTCGTTCGGTCGTTGCCTGGTCGGCGTAGTGCTTCTCCTCGAACTCGACCGGGCTGAGGTAGCCGAGCCGTTTCTGGATGCGCCGGGAGTCATAGAAGCCGTCGATGTACTCGAAGAGCGCGAGGTTCGCCTCGGCCCTGGTCGCGAAGGCGCGGTCGCGGATGCACTCCGTCTTGATCAGCATCCACACATGCTCCGCGAGAGCGTTATCGTACGAGTCCCCGACCGAGCCCATGGACGCGTGAACTCCCGCACGCACCAGGCGAGTTGTCAGTTCACTCCGCACGAGCGGCGGGACAGATGAACAGCGCGGTCAACCGCTGCAGCAATCTGGTGGACGAATCCAGAGCGCGGATATAACCGGCTATACCATCAGCATGCGCCCCACCGCGGCAATCCGCATCTCAGCGAGCAGGATGCTCAGCGCCTAGGTATCCCCGCACACAGACGGGGAGTTGAAAGTCGGAATACCGGCACAGCCGGCTGGTCATATCGGCTGCGCAGGCAGCGGAAACGTCCCTTGGCCCAGCGCGCATGACCGCCTGTCTGACGCCCCCAGGGCGAATCCCCGCCGGACGGCACCCGTTACAGAGTCGCGGCGCACCAGACGTACAGGACTCGATCAGACCGTTGCAGAATCGTGGTACCCAACTCCCCTCAATGCAGTGGGGGTTGTATGCCGATTTCCTGCATGGCGCAAAAGGCCAGACCGCCTTCAGTGCCGACGCATGATCGCGTGCAGCGGTCAGGCTGTGGCCGGGGGCACCCATCTCATCGAGCAGGCTCCGCACTCGTGCCTCGATCGCGTCACGGATGGGGCGTACGGCATCGACACCGTGACCGGCCGGGTCGTCAGGCTGCCAGTCGAGGTACCGCTTGCCGGGGAAGACGGGGCAGGTGCCGCCGCACCCCATGGTGATGACCACGTCGGATGCCTGGCCGGCCTCCACCGTGAGGACCATGGACAGGGAGGTGGTTCACCATGGGCAAGGCAAACGCAGGCGATCGGGTGCCGATACCGATGACACCGAAGGTGGCCTCGCGAGTGCAGCCCGCAGCCGCGAGGAACTCCTTTATCCACAGGCCCGAACGCGATCGGCGGTTCCTTCGTACGCTGCTGCCCGAGTCGATCACACGGGGGTGTGCGGAATGCGGTACGGGCGTGGTGGTGGAGGAACCCTCGGTGGAGGTCATGGCGCAGCTGCCGGACGACCGGGCCCGGAAGGAGGTGATGGCGCTGGTGGAGGCCCGCGGATGGATCCGCGGGCCTGGCGCGACGTCCGGGACCCTGGCTCCGTGGAGGAGATCCGGGAGGCGTTCGGGCGACGATGCTGGATCCAGTACATGCCGCACGCCTCAGTAGGTGATTTTCTTCCTGCGCTTGGGACATCTGCGGCCCGGCCGTGGGGGCGGCAAGACCGATGCGGCGCTGGAGTTCCCGCTTGGGGCCTGCCGGACGTTGGTGCGCTTCCGCAGGAGTCACAACTCCCGTACAACCAGGCCTCTGTTTCGTGCATCTGAATCAGTGACCGCTTGAAGCGGCACCGGATTCCGGCGATCAGGAGGAGAGAGTGCGTAGAGCCGTACTCGGTTTGTTCGTGGCACTGGCGGCGGTGCTTGCGGTGGTGCCGCTCGCCGGCGCCGACCAGAGCGAGACCGTCGCCTGCTGCGGCCATGCCCCGAAGTAATGGGTACTCACCGCTGGCGCGACCGGCCCGACGATGTGACGGGCACGGCCATCGCCAGCGGAAGTACTGGACACGTTCCCCTTCGACAAGGAGATGTGATGCGTAGAGCCGTACTCGGTTTGTTCGTGGCACTGGCGGCTGTGCTCGCCGTAGTGCCGCTCGCCGGCGCCGACCAGACCGAGACCGTCGCCTGCTGCGGCCAGACCCCGAAGTGATGGGTACTCACCGCTAGCCTCGCCGTTTCGCCCGAGTACGGCGGCAGCTGAGGCAGAAACACGAAAGTGCCTTCCTGACCTGGGAACGATGAACCTTGCTGAGGGGTTCTGTCGGTCCAGGCGGAGGGCACTTTCTACGTGCAGGGTATCGGGTTGCGTCCCAAGGTCCATGTCAGTGCCGATGGTTCGGGGGTGATCGGGCATGCCGGGGCGCGGCTGCTGGCGGATCTCGCTGATGCCACCGGTCTGAGCGCCGCGTACTCCGCCGTCCTCAGGCCGCTTCGGCCGCGCGGGACCGGACATGATCCGGGCCGGATCGCCACCGACCTTGCGGTGATGCTCGCCGACGGTGGTGAGGCCATCGCGGATCTGGCCGTACTGCGGGACCAGCCAGCAGTCTTGGGCCCTGCCGCCTCGACACCGACGGCCTGGCGGCTGCTCGCCTATGTTGACGACAGTGCCCTCGCCTCGCTGGCTTCCGCCCGTGCCCGGGCCCGGGAAGTCGCCTGGCTGCAGGCCGCCGAGCACGGTGAGGGCATACCCGCGGTTCGGGCCGCGGGACGCATGCTGCCCGGTCTGGTCCTGGACCTCGACGCCACGCTGGTCACCTGCCATTCCGAGAAAGAGCAGGCCGCTCCACCCTATAAGGGCGGCTTCGGGTTCCACCCGCTGCTGTGCTTCCTGGCGAGGGGCGGCGGCGCAAAGACATCGTCGCCCGCCATGCTCGCCCGGCTCGCGGGGCACGCGACTGGCTGGCACGACGGCACATCGCGCGGCGGGCTGTCGCTGCCAGGAGCCGGCCGCCGGGGCCCGCTCCGGCCCTCCCGCACACGGATGTTGGCGTTTTCCAGCCACGGTCTGTTGCTGTGGCTGATTTGGGTGCATGGTGTGAGGGCGGGTACCGAGCCACCTCCGGGTGAGGTGTCCCCTCTGCCGGGTCCTGCCGTCGCCGACGGCAGAACCCGCCGCGCCTCCCGGCTCTCCACGCGAGGGTCTGCGGCTGCCCGCACTCCGGCGGGCCTCACCACGCCCACAGCGCCCATGATGGATCCATGGCGATGGTGACGGCGTTACGCCGGTACCCGGTGAAGTCCATGCTCGGCGAGGCTCTGACAAGCGTGGCCATCACCGAACGCGGGCTGTGCGGAGACCGGGTGTCCGCCGTCTGACGGCGCTCCGGGTGGCCGGGGTCGACCGGCAGCGCACCGCCCCAGCCGTTGACGGCCCCCTGGATGCCGTCGAGGTACTGCGTCATCCGCTGCGATCCGTGGGCATCGGTGACCGCGGCCGCCAAGCCGTCGAGGTGGTCGACCAGCTCCCGCAAGTGCTCGTTCTGCTCAGGAACGGCGTCTTCCGAATCATGCGCATCGAGTGGCCTCTGACCTGCCACCCCAGTCCTCGGCGGCCGTCAGCGGTACGGGGGCGGGCGGCTGCGCCGACGTCGTCAGCTCGATGCGCCGTCCCTCGGCCGACGAACGCAGCAGCGCGGTCATCGTCTCCATTACGTGCAGGGCGAGTTCGCCGTTCGCGCGCGATGCCCGCTGCCCGTCGGCGGCGATGAAGTCGAGCAGCCCCACTCCCCGTGCGCCGTCGACGTAGCCCGCGGACGGAGGGAGCGTGCGCCACTGCGTGTCGCCGAGTCCGAAGAGCCGTACGTCGCCGTCGAAGCGGTTCGGATCCGGGACGGCGAGGGTTCCCACCTCGCCGTGGACCTCGATCGGGGACGCCGTGGTGGCCACCCCGTCGAAGCTCGTCGTGATCGTCGTCAGCGTTCCGGCCACGTGCTCCAGCACACCGGAGACATGACTGTCCACCTCCACCGGTATCCGCTCTCCCCTGCGCGGGCCCGAACCGATGACCCGCTCGGCGCGCAGCCGGCTGGACGCCCCCGTCACGGCCCGCACCGGGCCCAGCAGATGGACAAGGGAGGCGAGGTAGTACGGCCCCATGTCCAGCAGGGGGCCGCCGCCCTCGGTGTAGTAGAAGTCGGGGTGCGGGTGCCAGCGTTCGTGGCCCGGGGTGACCATCACGGCCGAGGCGAACAGCGGGCGTCCGATGCTCCCGGCGGCCAGGGCCGCCCGCGCCGTCTGCACTCCGGTGCCCAGCACGGTGTCCGGCGCGCACCCCACTCCGACTCCCGCCCGCGCGGCGGCCGCCATGACGGTGTGGGCGTCGGCGAGCGTGGCGGCGAGCGGCTTCTCCCCGTAGACGTTCTTGCCGTGGCCGATGGCCCCGAGGGCGATTTCGGCGTGCGCCCCGGGGGTGGTGAGGTTCAGTACCGTGTCCACGTTCGGGCTGCTCAGCAGCTCCTCGACGGTCAGCGCCCGGACGCCGGGCAGTCCGGCGGCGACCGCTGCCGACCGGGAGGCGTCAAGGTCGGCGACCGCGGTCACGCGCACGGCGGGATGACCGGCCAGCGTGTCCAGGTACGCGCGGGAGATGACTCCGAGCCCTACGACGCCGACGCGGTGCGCGTCGCCCACAGCATGCCCCTCTCGATGATGGTGCGGACGTTGGGGTTCTCCAGCACGTCGAGGCTGTGCCCCGGCGTCGTCACCACGATCCGCCCGGCCCCCCACCGACGGGTCCAGACCGCCGGTGAGGTGACCGGCCGGTGCCAGGGCTCCCACGGCCGGGTGGGATGCGTGGTGGTGGCCAGGACGTCGATGAGGTCGTCGTGGAGCACCCAGTACTGCTCGGTGTGCAGCTCGAAGTCCCCGATGCCCGCGGTGACGGGGTGCTCGCGGCCGGCTTCGGTGACGGCGATGGTATGCGGCAGGAAGTTGTCCTCCGGCCCGCCCCGGCGCTCGCACGGTTTCCTGCCCGGGTGCGTGGCGAACTGCCCACCCACCAGGTGGAGATAGTCGGAGGAGGCGCGGAACGAGTCGGCGATGCCGCCGTGCCAGCCGGTGAACCCGGTGCCGGCCACGACCGCGGAGGTCAGCCCCGTGAGCTGCTCGCCCGTGATCTCCGACATCGTGACGCACTGCACGATCAGGTCGGTGCCGGCCATCTCGGCGGTGTCGGCGTAGACGTCGGTCGAATCCTCAACCCGGACGGCGTATCCGTTGCTCCGCAGGAAGGGCAGGAACAGTTCCGTCGCCTCGACCGGCTGGTGCCCTTCCCAACCGCCGCGGACCACCAGGGCTTTCTTCAGCGTCATCGTGATCTCACCATGCGCCGGGCGCCCGCGCTCACGCAAGAGGGCCGGGCCTCAGCAAAATTCCGCTGACGAGGCTAGGGCGCCGACCGTCCAACAGGCCGCGGTGAAGCGGACTTCCGTGCCGTGCACGAAGGGCTCGAAGGCGGCACGGACCGTCTCGACGACCCGTCCGCAGGTCTGCTCGTCCACCTCGGGCAGGTACATGCCCACCGGACCGAGCCGGGTGAAGTAACGAACCAGCTCCTGCTCGGGCAGGGTGCAGACCACGTCGACCGGCCGGATGTCGATCCCGGCCCAGCCGCTCTCCGCCAGGATGCGCCGGACGTTGTCCGCGTCCGCGAAGGCGAACTGTCCCGGCTCGTCCGGCCGGCGGACGGGCAGGTCCGGGAGCAGCGGTGACGCGGCGCGCTGGGCCGTCGTCATGAACGGGTTCTCGGCCGGATCACGCCAGACGACGCACTGCAGCGCGCCCTCGTCCCTGACAGCGCGCCGGAGGTTGGCGAAGGCCCGGACGGGATCGAGGAAGAACATGACACCGAACCGCGAGATGACGGCGTCGAAGGCGCCGGGTTCAAAGGCGTGGTCCTGTGCGTCGGCGCAGACGAACGACGCCGGTACGTCCTCCTGTTCGGCGTCCTCCCGGGCCGTGCTGATCATCGGTTCGGAGATGTCGACGCCGACACAGCGGCCCCCCGGACCCAGCCGTCGCGCCACGGCCAGCGTGAGGCCGCCCGTACCGCAGCCGACATCGAGCACATGCCGAGCCTGTTCGGCGGCGACGGCATCGACGAGAAGCTCCTCGATGGGCCTGAACATCTCGTCCAGTACTCCCTTCAGCTCGCCCCACGCCTGACCGGCGGGCCCTTTCCAGCGGGCTGTCTGCTCGTCGTCGGCACTGCGCGCAGAGTCCATGACTTTCTCTCCTTCTGGTTGCCTTCGTCGTGCCGGGATGACAGCGTTCTACTTCAAGTCGACTTGAGGTCAAGCAGAATGGCAGAAGTGGACATCGCCGATGTGTCGCACCGCGCCGGGGTCCCAGCATCGACCCTGCGCTATTACGAGGAGAAAGGTCTGATCTCCTCGACGGGCCGACGGGGCCTGCGCCGCCAGTACGACGCGGGCGTACTGGAGCGGCTGGCGCTGATCGCGCTGGGGCGGACGGCCGGGTTCTCGCTCGACGAGATCGCGCTCATGTTCGCGCCGGACGGGCAGCCGCGTATCGACCGGCAGATGCTGGCGGCCAAGGTGGAGGAACTGGACCACAGGATCCGTGAACTGGGCGTACTGCGCGACTCCCTGCGCCATGCCGCCGCGTGCCCCGCGCCGAGCCACATGGAGTGCCCCACCTTCCGCTGCCTCCTCGACGCCGCGGCGTCCGGCGGTGTCGCGGTTCCGGGCAGGCGGGCTCCCGGCAGATAAGGGACGTCAGCGCTCTTGGTCCAATCGTGGTTCGTGCTTTGCCCGATTCCCGGTCCCGTGGCTTCGAACGAGTCCATTGGCCCCAGGGGAACGCTTGAGTTCTAGCGATCGTCGCAACACCCCAGCGCAAGGGTGCGATGTTCGAGATCCGCAAGACCCGGACGGGGCCCGGACCGGCCGCCCTAACGGGGGTGCCTGCGACTGGCCCGGGGGCTCTTACGGTGGCACGAGCAGCTGCACGTGAGCGTCTCCAGCGGCACCTCCCACGCGGGTGCGCCCTCACGCCGTACCTCGAGCGGCCCGGCGCAGCGCCACCTGCCACGGGCGTCTCGGCCTCGGCGTAGAGGCCGTCTCTCTGTGGGGCCAAGTCCTCGACGTCGTCCCCGAGACGGCGCGCCGTGACCGCGGCGTGTACCTCGCCCGGCACGCCACCGCGGCGGCCGGCGTGGGCGAGCCGGACCGGGCGTTGGAGATCGCCCGTGCGGTGGCGGACATCGCCGTCGAGACCCGGTCGGCCCGGATGGCGCGGGAGTTGGTCACCCTTCAGCGGGCGATGCGGCCGTGGCAGGATGCCCCGGTCGGCCGGGACCTGGCGGAGGTTCTGGCGCCTGTGACCGAGGGGAGCTGACGTGGCAGAGGCACCGGTGCCGCTGACCGAGGACGAGATCACGGCCGCCCTGGCGACGGTGCCGGGGTGGCGGCGCGAGGGGGATGAGATCACCCGCTCGTACGGGATCCGGTATCACGGTGGCGTGGCGATGATCGTGCACGTCGCGGACGTCGAGCGGCTGATCGGCCATCACGCGGACATCGATCTGCGGTGGGGAAGCTGCGGTTCGGGATCACCACGCACGACGTCGGCCACAAGCTGACGGAAGCGGACTTCGACCTCGCCCGACGGATCGACGTGGTCGCGCAGGCGCACCTCGCCGAGCCGCTCGACAAGTAGAGGGTCCTCACTGGTGTGGTGAGTACCCGGCGGTGACCAGCGGCCGGACCATCACACGATCAGGGTCACAACCCGGACACACATGTTCCAGATGGCCTTCACGCGGCGCATGATGCGGACGACAGGTCGGCCTGCCTGCCGGTCCGGGAGCAAGCGCGTTCGGCCTTGGGGATCAGTGGACATCTCCGTCGGCCAGGGCCGTTGTCAGTGGCGGCGGCTAGCCTGCGGGCATGATCGAGACGACCGGCGACGACCGCCGCTTCCCGCCCGCCCTGGCCGCCGTCGCCCAGGTGGAGTTTGACTACGACGACGGCGAGGGCGTGGACTTCGAGCCCTACGACGCCTTCGACTCCGCTGAGGAGACCACCGACTGGATCCGCAACTGGACCGGCAACCACGAACTGGACAACGACGCCTACCGGGTCTTCGGACAGGACGGCACCGGCGGCCTCGTCGCCCTGTGGCGTGTGCGCCCGGGCCGGCCCCTCGCCGAACAGCCCGTGGTGTTCCTGGGCTCGGAGGGCGGACGCGGCGTCGTGGCCGGAAACCTGTCCGACTTCCTGTGGCTGCTGGCCGACGGCCTCGGCCCGATGGAGGTCGTCGAGTACGAGCAGCGCGAAGCGCGACCGAACCCGGCACTGACCGAACTCGCCGAGCGCCACGCCACCACGGCGCGCCGACCCGCCCGGGACATCATCACCGAGGCACAGGCCGAGTTCCCGTCCTTCTCGGAGGACCTGGACAAGCTCTGCCGCTGACGCGGTCCCTCCAATCGGGTTGCGTGACTTCCTATCGACGCAGCAGAACGAAACACACATGACACGCGCGTGTCGCCGCCTATGGCGGTCGGCAGGCCATCCCCTGGGGAGGCCCGAAGGCCCTGACTGAAGGTGTGTTCAGCCCTCGGGGACGGGAGTGCCCTGGTGGTAGTAGAGCCGCCATCCGGTGTCGCCCTGGCCCTTGCGCCACAGGGAGCTGCGGCGCGCCCGGCGTCCGGCGATGACGCTCTTGTATGTCAGGTGCACGAGGTCCGCGGTGAGGAGCACCCCGCGCATCCCGGAGGCCTCGATGTGCGGGCTGTCCACTCCGCCGTGCAGGGTGGGCAGGGCCGCGACCATCTCCTCGTACGTCCAGCGCCGCCCGGAGGCGCCGATCTCGACGAACTCGGGGTCGAACAGCCGGACGCCGACGGCGGAGGCCCGGACGGCGGGGTCATGCAGGCGGAGTTCACCGTCCTTCGCCGCGGCGATCGCGGCCTGTTTCTCGGGTTTCTCATTCGTGTCGATCATGGACGCATCCTCTCCCGCCCCGGAGTCCCCGACAAAGGGTCTTCGGGGCCTCGTCCGTTGACCAAAGTGGAGACCATGCCGTTCCGGGCCGCGGCGCGCCAGGCCGCCTCTACAGTTGCGTCATGGAGTTCAACTGGGGTGACTCGATCAGGGAACTGATGCTGGTAGAGCATCCTTCCGACACACACCTCTCGCAGTCGAGCACTCCGGGCGGAAAGAGCCCGCTGGCGCGGAATGACGACAACACGCTCAACACGCACGCCGTGCTGTTCGACGGAACCAAGGCGGCTCTGGTGATCCTCGGCACGGGCGTCGCGCTGGGGGCCGTTGCGGTGAAGGCCGCGCCGCAAGTCAAGAGCGGGCTGATCAGCCTTAGGTCGAAGCTGCGCCGCCGGGCGGAGGAGACCACCGACACCGAGGCCCCCGTTCCCCTCACGGTTGTTGCGGAGGCCGAGCCGGAGCAGCCTGACCCCCCTCGACTGCGCGCCGTCTGACCGTCAGGCCAGGCGTCGGCGCGGATTCGGGTAGATCCGCATCACGGACTGTCCAGCACACTTGTGGTACCCGCATCATTGCAACTGGCGCGGTGCGGGCGGTAGGTCTCCGTACTCCCACGCCAGGGCATCGGCCCCAGCCCGTACGTCTTTGGCACGGTGGCTCTGTCCGCGAGAACGGGCTCTGGTCCACTTCGTGTGGCGCGGTTACTGCTCGTGACCGATCGGTCCCAGGGCCTCCGCGATCCGTTGGACTTCGTGGCGCCACTGAGCGGCGTCGGCACTGTCCACCCAGCCGGTCAGCAGTTCCGATCCGTCTTGGAGTACGCACTGCAGAGCGAGCACGGCTGACGTGCGGAGAGCCAACGGGAGCTGCGGCAGAGGTTCTCTGGGTCCGTCATCAGGGGCGATCACAATCCCGCTGCCCGGGATTGTGCTGGCAACGAGAGCCGCGGCGGCCACCGCATCGGTGCCGTCGCCGCCATCCACGCGTCCTCCGGGAGTGACTCGCTGGAATGCTCGCTCGAGCACTTCGATGACCTTCTGAGGAGTCAGTCCCTCGAGTTCATCGACGAAGTCGGCAGCGAGATCGCTGTCGAATGGGCCTGTTCCCCACGTTCCCATGCACGGCTCCTGGTATCGCTCTCGCGGACGAAGCCAGCATTCCAGCAGACACTGACAAACGCTCACGTGGCCAGGAGGACTCGTTTGCGAAGCAAGGCGAATCCCGCACGGCCGAACATCTGGCGCTTGAGCATTTTGATCCGGTTGACATGACCCTCCACGACGCCGGGGGTCGGTCCCGGAGGCATCGACGGACCGCTGATGAGGGGCTTGAGCACCGGCTTCACCCGGGCCCGAAGAGCTCTCCGTAACGTGGATGTGGCAGCTCGGTGCCGTGGCAGGCCGGACGAAAGCGTGATGGAGGGGCCTGCACGTGATCGACACCGGCGACATCGACGTCTTCCTCGGCCTGGACGCCGGCAAGGGCGAACACCATGCCACCGCCGTCACACCGGCCGGGAAGAAGGCGTTCGACAAGCGCCTGCCCAACACTCTTTCGAAGGTCCTGACGTCGATGCCGGGAGTCGGTGTCAGGACCGGAGCCCGGATCCTGATCGAGGCCGGTGACGGCAGCGCCTTCCCGACCTCCGGCCACCTCGCCGCCTACGCAGGACTTGCCCCGGCGACCCGGAGCTCGGGCTCATCGATCCGCGGCGAACAGCCCTCCAGGAGAGGAAACAAGCAGCTCAAACGGGCCTTCTTCCTCTCCGCGTTCGCCGCCCTGGGCGACCCGGCCTCCCGGGCCTACTACGACAGGAAGACCGCGCAGGGCAAGCATCACACCCAGGCCCTGCTCTGCCTCGCCAGGCGTCGGGCCGACGTCCTGTTCGCGATGCTCCGCGACGGAACCTTCTACGAACCCCAGCCTGTCCGGGCCGCCGCTCAGCAGATCTAGACCATGGTCAGGAGGTGATCCGTGGGTCCGTAGTCGATCTTCCAGTCGGCATAGACGCCGGAGAATCCGTCCTTGATGCACTGCAGGCCAAGGGTCACCCAACGGACGGATCCGTCGTCGGCGAGTGAGAACGCGACCGCGGCCTCGAACTCCTCGCTGCCGCACGGGCAGCCGGCCGCACCGGGCTCGTCGTCCTCCCAGGACTCCTCGTTCCAGTACTCCTCACTGTCCGCGATGAACGCACGGCTGCCGCAGCCGGAACACTCGCGTTCCGCTCCGGACGTGTTGACCAGCACGAAGAACACACGACCGCCGCACCCCTCGCAGATGGAAGGAGCGATCTTCACCGGGCGGCCGTCGACCGCACCCCGCAGGAATGCCGCGAGCTCCGCGGGGACACCCTCGCCAACCTGATCATCAGCATGCACGGACACATCGTTCCAGACGTCCCGAACCCACACCCGACCAGCTTGACCAAAGACATAGGGGCACCCCCCGGCGCCGTCGCCGAAGCGATGACTTCCCGCTCCGAAGACCCCGTCGCGGTCACCGTCCCCACCCTGCTGCCCGAGCAGCCCCGCCCGTTTCCCCTTCGGCAAGACCACCCGCGCGAGGATCTCCGGCTGGGCGCAGAAAGCTGTGGGTGACCGGAAGATCCGCGAGAAAAAGGGCCACCGCGGCGGCACTCGCCTCCTGGCCCTGTACGCCGCCGCCCGCACTCGCCCCGACGGGCGCCTCGGGCACGCCCAGGATGGCGGACTCCACTTGGACCAGGCCGCCACGTTCTGTGCCCTGACACCCGGCCAAGCAGCCGGTGGTCGTTCATCTATGCGGGCATCAGCCAGAAGCCGGCGCAAACTCCTGGATCAGGTCGAACCCGTACACCACTTCCCTGGACGCAACCACACTTGCTGTAGGACCTTTCGCCAAGACGTCGATTGCTCCTGCAGCGGGCTGGAGGCAGTGCTTGTTCAGGCAGCCCGATGGGTCATACCCAGGTCTGACCCTGGGGTTCAGCTCCTGGTCCGACGCCCCGCAGGGAAGACGCGGGCATCGTCATCGGTATGACGAACCCGACGACATCCATGTCCACCCCGGTGACAACGATCGGCGCCCGACTGCGGGGCGCGCTGCCTGTGGAACGGTTGGAGGCCACCGGCTTCCCCGGACGTTGGGTGGGCGGCACTGCCATGGTGCTCGGCCCACTCCTGATGCTGACCGGCGCGTTATTGCGGGCCCGCTTCCACTTCTTCTACCCCGATCAACTCACCGCGTACGAGCGGCACCCCACCCTGATGGCCACCGCATACGGCCTCTTTGGCGCGGGTAGCCTGCTGCTCTGGCCCGCCGTGGCCGTGGTGGCCGCACGGATCGGGGTACGCAGCGCCGGCTGGGGACTGTGGGGCGGGGTGCTGGTCATGTTCGGGCTGTTCGCCCGCACCTTCCACGCGGGGGTGGACCATCTGGCTTTTCAGCTGGTGCGTTCCGAGGGGGTCGGGCCCGCCACCGAAGCGGTCTCCGCCGGCTACGGCGCCCTTCACGTCTTCGCCACGCTGAACGTCGCCATCCTCGCCGGGTGGTTGGTCCTTGCCCTCGGTGCCTGGCGTACCCGGGTGCTCGGCCCGGTCCGCGCTGCCGCACTCGGCCTCACCGCGGCACTGCCTCTCGGGGTGCTCAAGGGGACCACTCCTCTGTCGCTGGTGGCCCTGGCCGGACTGTGCGTCGCGCTGGTGCCGCTGGGCCTGGCGCTGCTGTGTGAGGCGCCCCGTCCCAGCCGGGCAGCGGTGCTGCGCTGGGTGCCGCTGACACTGGTGACGCTCGGGCTGATGGTGCTGCTGGGACAGGCCGGTTGAGTGCCCGCCTACAGGTACGGTCGGGCCATGAAGTCCAAGGGGCAACGCCATCTGTACGCCCTCGACCTCAGCGCGGCCCTGGCTCTGACCGCCGTGTACGTCGGCTTCGCCCGGCTGACCGCCGACGACGGCCAACCCGCCTTCACAGGGCCGCCCTGGCTCGGCTGTCTGATCGCCGCCGCGGTCGGCCTGCCGATCGCCGTACGCCGCCGTTGGCCGCTCCCGGTTCTGATGGCCGTGCTGGCCGCCCTGGCCACGGCGTCGCTCCTCGACATCCCCCGTGAGCCGTACGCGGCCGCCGGGCTCGCGGCCTACCTCGTCGGACTGGCCGAGCCCGCCCGCCAGTCCGTGCTCGCACTCGCGGTGACGCTGCCGGTGGCGGGCGGTGCCGTCTACCTGAGCGAGGCGGTGGTCACTCCCGCCGAAGACCAGCAAGGCGCCGTCGGGATGGCCGGGCTTGTGCTCCTGGTCATCGGTGGGGCCTGGGCCGTGGGGTTCACTGTGCGCGGTCGCCGAGCCGAGGCGGCCCGTGAACTGCGGCGCCGGTCGAAGCGCGCACTGGACGAGGAGCGTCTGAGGATCGCCCGTGAACTGCATGACATCGTCTCGCACAACCTCAGCCTGATCGCCGTCAAGGCGGGCGTCGCCGGGCATGTGGCGGAGGCCGACCCGCGGGAGGCACGGGCCGCCCTCAAGGTCATCGAGGAGACAAGCCGTTCCGCACTGACCGAGATGAGGCGCACGCTCGGCGTGCTGCGTACCGAGGGCGCGCCTCTGGGACCCGTACCGGATCTCGACCGCCTCGACTCGCTCGCCGCGGAGGCACACCGGGCAGGGGTGGACGTCGACCTGACGGTGCATGCCACGGAAGGTCTGGCCGAGGGCACACAGCTGACCATCTACCGGATCGTCCAGGAGGCCCTCACCAACGCGGTCCGCCACGCAGCACCGACCCGCTGTCAGGTCACGGTCGAGGCCGATGCGCGAGAGGTCCGCATCGATGTCGCGGACGAGGGACCGCCGTCCGCACGCGGGCGGTCCGGCGGTGAACTGCCGGGCGGGCATGGACTCCTGGGGATGCGGGAGCGGGCGATGATGTACGGCGGCAGCTTCGAGGCGGGGCCCCGGCCGGAGGGCGGCTTCGCGGTGTCCGTCCGCCTGCCCGTCGAAGGGAACCAATGACCATGACCGACGTGACCCCGGTCCGGGTACTGATCGTCGACGACCAGGCGATGGTGCGCGGCAGTTTCCGGGTCCTCGTCGACCACACGCCCGGCATGACGGCCGTAGGCGAGGCCGCGAACGGAGCGGAGGCCGTCGAACTCGCCCGCCGCGAACGGCCGGACGTCGTGCTGATGGACATACGCATGCCGGACCTTGACGGCATTGAGGCGACCCGGCAGATCTGCGCAGACCCGGCCCTGTCCGGCGTCCGCGTCCTCATCCTCACCACCTTCGACCTGGACGAGTACGTCTACGCCGCCCTGCGCGCCGGCGCCGCGGGCTTTCTGCTCAAGGACACCCCGCCGTCCGAGGTCCTCACCGCCGTCGGCGTCGTTGCCGCGGGCGAGGCACTGCTCGCTCCCTCGGTGACCCGCCGCCTGATCGCGGAGTTCGCCCGCCGTCCGGAGCCTGCGCGCCCGCCCAGCCGCTCGCTGGACGGGGTCACCGACCGGGAGCTGGAGGTGCTCGGTCTGATCGCGCGAGGGTTGTCCAACACAGAGATGGCAGAGCACCTCCATCTGAGCCTGGCCACGGTCAAGACCCACATCGGACGCTTGCTCAGCAAGCTGCGTGCGCGCGACCGTGCCCAGCTCGTGATCGTCGCCTACGAGACCGGGCTCGTGGGCGAGCGTCGGCGTGGAGTGTGAGGTTCACAGAACGGGCTGCCCTCATCATCGAGCTCGCCACCTATCCCGAGACCATTACCCTGTCCAGCCTGTTCGCCTCACCTCACTGGCGCGGGCATCACGTTGAGGGGTCCGAACTCGTCCATGCAGAAGACGACTTCGGGTTCGCCGTCCTCGGGTATGACCTCGCCGTCGGCGATGGCGTAGAGGTGCTCGACGCGGGCCTTCTTGGCCGCGTAGTCCGGATCGCGGGAGGTCTTCCACGTCTTCAGGCGTTGAAAGGAGACGCCTTCCTCGCGGAGTAGGATGTGCAGGCCCTCGTGGCTGATGTCGTCGACCACCCCCTCGGCGACCAGGAAGTCCGCCAGCTTGGCCAGGCTCCAGGTGGAAAAGGGCAGGTCGTGTTCCGTCGGCCTGGACTTGGCGATCTTCTTGATCTCACGGCGCTCGGGCAGCGTGAACGTCCTGGGCCGCCCGCCCTTGTACTTCGGATACAGCGAGTCGAAGCCGTCGGTGTTGAAGTTGTGGATCACATCGCGGACCCGGTCGTCACTGGTGAACGACACCTCGGCGATCCTCGCCACCGGCATGCCCTGCGCGGAGAGCAGCACCATCTGGGCCCGCCGCCACGTCACCACCGACCCGGTCCCCCTGCGGATGATCCGCAGAAGCCGCCGGCCCTCGTCATCGTCGATCTCTCGGACTCGTACTCGCTCTGCCACTCGGACAGGCTGTCGGACACGCGCCGCCCTGCGGGACGGCGCGTCACATCACAACAGGGCCAACGTTGCTTGATGCGGCACTAGCAGGGGCCTTTGTCCTGGCCCGTGCCGCACACCGGGCCGGGGTCGTCAGCGATGTAGATGAGGAAGCAGAACCAGGCTATGAGGGCGACCGCGAAGCCGATGCGCCAGAGCGTTTCCGCACGACGCCTGGAGTGTTGGTCGTGGTCGTCCCGCTTGTCGCTGTCGCTGTCGCTGCTCATGACTTCCCCCGGATCGTAAGCCTGTTCAACACGGTAGCGGCGGTCATTGCTCTGCGCGACGTCGTCGAGGAGAGCGCGCGTCTGCGTCATGTCCGCTTCGCCCAGAAGGATCGCGCGACGGCTCCCGTCACACCTGCGGTTTGTCCACGCTGCGCTCGGCCTGGCGCCGAGCCGTGCAGCTCCGTCATGGTCGCCTACGGGTGGGACTACCGTGATCCCGGCGCGCAACGCGCAGCCCGTGCTGGCATGCCCTGACTCTACGATTGCAGAGGCAGGGCTCTGCGGCTGGAGAGGGTGCTCGAACCGAACGGAAGTGGTGCTCCATGCCGAAACGTCACGCGGTGGTGGCCGGGGCCGGAATCGGCGGCCTCACCGCCGCCGTAGCACTGCACCGCCGCGGCTGGCACGTCACCGTCTGCGAACGCGCCCCCGAACCCCCGGCCACCGGCGCCGGCATCGGCCTCGCCCCCAACGCCCTGCGCGCACTCGACACCATCGGCGTCGACGCCGCCCGCGCCGCCGGCAGCGCCGTACCCACGACGATGGGCGTACGCCGCTCCGACGGCCAGTGGCTCACCCGGACCGACACCGCCGACATGGCAGCCCGCTACGGCATGCCCCCGATCGCCGTCCCGCGCCCGGCCTTCACCGCCGCCCTGGCCGCCTCCCTGCCGCCGGAGGCCCTGCGCTACGGCACCGCCGTGACCGCCGTCGACGACGCCGCGGGCCGCCCGACCATCCGTACGGCAGTCGGCCCGGACCTTCCCGCCGATCTGGTCGTCGCCGCCGACGGCATCCACAGCCCGCTGCGCCGCGCGTACTTCCCCGCCCACCCCGGCCTGCACTACATCGGCGAGACCGCCTGGCGGACCATCGTGGACGCCCCGGACCTCCGGATACCGGCCATGAGCGAGACCTGGGGGCGGGGCGAGCGGTTCGGCGTCACCCCGCTCTCCGACGGCCGGTTCTACCTCTACGCCACCGCGGTCCTCCCGGCCGGCACCCGGTCGGCCGACCCCCGCGCCGAACTCCGGCGCCGCTTCGGCTCGTGGCACGACCCGATTCCAGCCCTGCTGGACCGCATCCGCCGCCTCGACCCTGCCGACGTCCTCCAGAACGACCTCTACGACCTGGCCGCCCCGCTCCCCACCCTGCACCACGGCCGGATCGCCTGGCTGGGCGACGCCGCCCACGCCATGGCCCCCAACCTGGGCCAGGGCGGCTGCCAGGCCATCGAGGACGCGGTGCTCCTCGCGCACCTGCTTCCCGCCGGAGACAGCGCAGACGGCACAGACAGCACAGACTCCGTCCCGGCCGCCCTCGCCGCGTACACCGCCGCCCGCCGCGGGCGTACCGACGCCGTGCGCGTCCGCGCCCGCCGGGTCGGCCGCCTGGGCGCCCTGCGTAACCCGCTCGTAGTGGCGGCCCGCGACCTCGCTGTCCGTGCCACCCCTGCCCGCCTGGCCCTGCACGCCATGGACGACCTCTTCAACGGCTTCCGCCTCCCCGGGTAGCAGGGACCGCGAGTCTCTGTCGTCAAGGTCCCGCTGGGCCGCGCGGCCCAGCACCGCTGCTCGCTTCGACGTCGGACCGCCCAACTGCGTCCAGTACTCGAGCAGATGAAACTGCGCGCCTCTTCGAGCAGGCCCTGGTGGAGACCGGCGCGTCGCTCGTAGCGGATGTGGAGCCGCTCGAACCACCTCCGCCGCAGTACGTGATGACCTCGACGTGCACGGCGCCGACGGCAGCACCTGTTGGACCAGCTGGACCGTAGGATCGGGCACCCTCTGTGAGAAGTGCCCGTGCCTGCTCTGATCACCCAAGCCGGCGATCATGTGCCTCTGCGTGACGTCGTTGCCGTCAGAGTCGCCGTCAATGGCCCTGCATGCGCTACTGGAGGGCGCCGCTGCGCCTGCCCTCGTCGAGCAGAGCCTGCACCAGGGCGGACTTCACTCCCGGCGCCATGAACCAGAGGGGCGTGGCGGAACGGCTTCTGAAGATTTCGATGCGGTGGCAGCCCAGGACGAGACCCACCAATGCCGTCTGCTGCACCCCGGTCACCTCGTCCCACGCCACGGAGTCGCGTAGCCGGCCGAACCGGTTGGTGACGGCGACGCCGTCCGCGCACAGGTAACACCTGTTCACACCAAGCCGGGCGGTCAGCCGACGCCATCCGAACTTCAGGGCGTAGACCGCGGCCACGACCGCTGTCGTGACAACGGCATTGTCGTCGACTGCGGACGGGTTGACGACAGTGGCGACGAGCAGGGCGATCCAAAGGAGCAGTAAGAATCCCCGCAGCACCTGCGCCATGGCGCCTGTCGCCGGGTTGATGATGGCGTAATCGCCGCGGATTTCACCGAGCCCCAGGCCAGCTGTTCCGTTTCGCACTGACGCCCCTCGGCCGAAGCTGGATCCGCGCTCGTGGCATGCGCGCGGCAGAACATGGCATACCCGTGCCGCCGATGCCCCGAACTACGACTTCGACGAGCACCGCCGCCTGCGCACCTCTCCTGGTGGACCGGCTACAAGATCCACATCAGTGAGTCCAGAGACCGGTGCCTGGCCGGTAGCTGAGTCCTGATCATCGGCATCGTCGCAGGAAGTCCGTGGCGGGCGTCGGTGTCGTACGGAGAGGCCAGCCTCATTCTGCCCGGGCGGGAGGTCTTTGCTCTCCCGCCGCTTCACCTCCGCTCCGGCCTCGGTTGCGGTGCGGTGGTAGTTCTGCACCCGCATCGTGCGCAGGACCTGCACCGCCGGGAGTTCGCGCAGCCAGGCCGGGGCATCAGGGGCATGTACCGCCTCCAGCAGCGTGAATGCGTCCCGGCCGTAGACCAGGGCCATCTCCTCGCGCTGGCTCGCAGAAGCCGGCGGATGCCGGGAGTGGGTCCGCGGGCCGTAGCGTTCGGCCCATTCCCGGACGGGCACCGCCCCGGTCAGCCAGTCCGGGGCCGCGCAGGCCAGCGCCTCCAGCGTGGCCCGCGGTGTTTCCCCCTCACATGGCCGAAACCACGCCTCTCAATACGTCATGTGACGCCTTGACCCCACAGCGCCATCACGGTTGCATGCTTGTGGGCCTCCGGTGGGGAACTGGAGGAGAGGCCGTGTCCTGCATGGGGGGAAGATGAGGGGAAACACGAACTGGAGCACCACCAGACGTGTGCGGGCCGCCCTGACCGCGGCGGTCGCGGTTTGCGCGGTCACGGCGGTGCCGCACGGAGCGGCCTCAGCCGAGTCCACGGGCATCGCGGGCGACGGCGGTGCCGGTGTCGAGAGGATCAGTGTCGCGGCCGACGGCACCCAGGCCGACGACAACTCCGTAGGCGCCTCGATCACGACCGACGGCCGCCGTATCGTCTTCACGTCGTCGGCAAAGAACCTGATACCCGGCGACACGACGGTAGGCGACAGGGTGTTCCTCCGCGACCAGCGGACGAGGCAGACCAATCGGATGGGGACCCAGAGCCCACTCCAGCCCCCGGTGATCAGCGGGGACGGGGAATATCTCGCCTATCCGCACGTGTGGTTCAACAACAATCGGATTCGCCAGGTTCAGGTGAGGACGACATCCGAGATCTCCGCCAACTGCTGGTACAACTGCAACCAGCCGTCGCTGAGCGCGGACGGCCGCTACATCGCCCTCGTCGAACGCCGCTACAAGCCACAGTCGTCCAGTCAGAGCATCGAGATTCTGGACTATGACGACTACAACACCAAGAAGTCCATCGCCAACTTCGACCACACTCTCCCGTCCTGGCCGTCCATCAGCGGTGACGGCCGCCATCTCGCCTACCAGGACGGCAAGGCGGAGGACGTCTTCGTGTGGGACCGGACCGACGGCACCACATCCGACCCGATCGAGGGCCCGTCCAAGGCGGCGGCTCTCGTCCAGCTCAGCGAGGACGGCAGCAAGGTCGTCTACCTCTCGGGCTCCGACACCTACGTCCACGACGTGAGCTCGGGCACCGACCAACTGGTGCCGAACGTGCGGGGCGTGGCCATTGATCCCACCGGCCGCTATCTGCTGTACGCCCCTCACGACACGAACGGACCGTCGCTCACGCTGCGCGACCTGGAGACGGGCACCGACGAGATCGTCTCGAACCAGCCCGCCTCGGCCGGGACCGACGCGGTCAGCGCTGGTGGGCGCGACGTGGTGTTCCAGTCCACGGCCGACGACATCGTGCCCGGCGACACCAACGGCAAGTCGGACGTCTTCGTTCGCCGCTTCTACCTCTGATCTTGCGCAGTGCTCCGTCCTTCAGGGCGGAGGTGTAGCGCATCCTTGGCCCGGAGGCCCGGAGGCCCGGAGGCCCGGAGCGCCGGAGTTCACTGCGCCTTGGGTCACCGGCTCACACGGGCCGCTGCTGGTTCTCGATGTACTGGCGGACGACGGTCAGGGGTGCGCCGCCGCAGGAGCCTGCGAAGTAGGAGCCGGACCAGAAGTGTCCGCCCCATAGGTAGCGGCGGACGTGGGTATCGTACTCCTGGCGGAGGTCCTTCATGCACGCAGCCGCCCGTCAGCTGGCCTCCACCGGCGCCTGGCCGCCTGGTGCAGCCCCCGACCTGCTCGAATGCGCGCTGTTCAGCGCCGGATGGGAGTGATCCCCCTCTCCCCTGCTGGCTGGGGTGTTGCCCAGCCGCCGGTCATCCGCTTCAGGGGACGCGCGCAAGGACGAGTCCGCGGACGTCGGCGGCGCCGGATGCCCGGAGCCGGAGTGCGACCTGCTGAAGCTGCGACCCGCTGGTGAAGATGTCGTCGACGAGCAGGATCGTGGCTGCCTTGATGTCGCCCGTTTCGCCGGTCCATGTGAGGGCAGCAGCATGTGCGGCCGCGGCCGCCCGTTTGTCGTCCAGGCTCCGGTTTCGGATCGGGGCGTCTCGCTCCCTTTGACGAGGCGGGGCGCGCCCGGGGGGCTGAGCGGGAAGGAGCGGGTGATGTCCTCGGTGTAGGCGGCGTCCGTGATCGCCTCGATGTGCTGGTAGCCGCAGGCGGACCGTGCCGACGCGAGCTGTGAGGGCGGCCGGTGCGGGCGCGTTACGGTCGCCCAGGTGCGCGGCCGCGCGTTCGGCGGTGGTGCCCGGGGCGCGCGGTGGGGTGTGCTCGGCGCCGGCCGGGTCAGGGGCAGCCGGAGCGCGTCGTCGGGGGCGAGGTGGGCGGACCAGCCGGCGCTTGGGGATCGAGCCGGGCGATGAGGGTACGACTGACCTGCTGGAGTTCCTCGTCGTGGTCGATGCTCTGGAACCTGCCGCCGCGCCGGGGCTGGGCCAGTTGCTCGCGGAGCAGGGGCAGGGCCGGTGCCGCGAGGGGGCCCATGCGGTCCAGGCAGTTCACGACGTGGTTGGCCGTTGCGGGGTTCTTGGCCATGGCCTGCAGCAGGGTGTCCAGGACGGGCGGTGCCTCGGCCTCGCCGGCGATCTCCCAGAGCGCGGCCGCGCAGTGCACCCTGACCCATTCGTTGTCGTGTGTCAGGAGGCCTCGCAGGCGCGGAAGTGCGGTGGAGGCGGGCGGGCCTATCTGTCCGAGCAGATCAGCCGCGTCGCTGATCCGGAAGGTGATCGGGTCGTCGAGGAGGCCGAGCAGGAGCGGCATGACCTCGGCCAGGTCGCCGCCGGTGGCCCACAGCGCGGCGACAGCGGCGGGCCGTACGTGTGTGTCGGTGGCGGTGGTCAGCGACCGGATCGTGGCCCGTGCTCCGGTTGCCGCCGGGCCGAACGCCCTCAGTGCCTTCAGGGCTGATCGCGTGACGCCGTGCTGCTCATGGCGCGCCGCAGCGCCGAGCGTGTCCACCAGCACAGGAACCGAGGCCGGATCGTCGAGGGCGGCCAGGGCGGTCAGGATCGCGGCGGCGCTCATCTCGTTCCGCTGCTGGGAGAGGTCGAGCCGGTGCAGGTGGTCGCGGAGCCGGGGCGCCAACTGGTTCGCCGCCTGCGGCAGATGCCCTGCGCACTGGATCGCGCGCCAGGCGTCGACGTCGCTGTCCAGTGCGGCCAGCAGACTCGGAAGCGCGCGTGCGTCGCCGAGTCGCGCCAGGGCCCGGACGGCCTCCTGGTGGCTTCTGCGCAGCAGTACGTCGGGGGTCGCCCATACGTGGGGTCCGTACGCGGCGCGTTGGGCGTCGATGTGCGCGGCGAGTGCCTCCCGGGCCGGGGCTGCGATCGCGTGGCATGCCTCCAGGACGGCCGTAGCCTCGGCGGCGACCTCGTGGTCAGCCGTGGTGAGCTGGCCGGCGACCAGCAGGAGGAGCCTGGTGTGACCCCCGCGCCAGGTGCGCATCAGCTCGCCGCTCATCCGGACTGCGTCCAGGCGTGAGCCGGGGTCGGGGCTGCTCAGTTGCTCGGCCAGCACTGCGGTGCGCTCGGGGACCCGGGCTCCCAGGGCTTCGTGAAACGTACGCAGCAGGGCTGTGGTCGGTGCGTACACGCGCGTGTGCCGGTCGAGATCTTCGAAGGCGGCGATGATCTGGGGCGCGACTGTGTCCGTGGGTGCCGCCGGGCGGCTCGGGGCCGGTGCGATCGGCTGCACGGGTAGGGCGTGGGCGGTCTCGCGCAGCAGGCCGACGGCGACCGGCACGGCATCCTCACCGATCTCATCCGGGGCGCAGCGGGCTCGCTGGACCACGGCCGCGAGCCGGGTCACCGGGCCATGGGCCGGGTCGGCGGCGAGCCCGGAGAGCCAGCCCGTCACCTGTTGCGTGGCCGCCGGCAGGCGCAGTGCCAGGGTGGCCGCCGCCTGAACGATCCACAGCCGCGCCGCGATATCTTGCTCGGCGGCCAGCCGCTCGCGCAGCACGGCGGCGGCCCGGTCGGTGTCGTCGAGGAAGAGTCCGAGCCCGCCGATCGCGGCCAGGCGCACGTCCGGGTCGGGGTCGCGGGCGAGTTCGGCGAACTGCGCACCCCGCTCGCGCAGGAAGGCGACGGCCTGCCCGCAGCCCATCGGTGGGTAGTACTCGATCTCGGTGCCGTCGTCCTCGAAGCCCAGGTCGAGGGACTCCCGGCCGATGCTGACCAGCAGCGCGACGACGGCGGCCCGCTCAGACGTGGTGCCGTCGGCGGCCAGCTCGAACAGGAAGGGCAGGCTGGCCGCCGTCGACGGGTACACGCTGCCCTGATGATGGACCGCGCCGTAGAAGCGGTCGAGGGCCGTGCGGCGTTCCTCGGTGTGCGGGGAACGCAGCGCCCACAGCAGTGCCGGTACCTCCTCGGCGGTGCCGTACGCGTGCTCCATCGATGCCCAGTCGATGTCATCAAGTCCCTCGAACATGATCCGAACCATGCCATGCGGCACTGACAACGAGGGCCGTTCCAGGCGCAGGGCCGCAGGACGCCATCAGTGCGGCCAGGACCGAAGGGGTGAGACGTGCTGCGCCAGATCACGGCAAGCGGCCGGCCCCTCGCACCTTTACAAGACGGTGGAGGGAGCCGTCGGGCTTGGGGCGTTGCGCGGTGTGCTCAGGGAGGATGCGGGCGCCTGGCGCAGAACGCGGGCCAAGTCGTGTCGTATGCGTTCGGCCTCGCCCCGTACCTGGGCGGGGACGTCGCCGCGCTCGTCGACTAGGCGGCTGAAGATGGGGGTCTCCTGGAACACGGCGGGATCTGCTCTCTGTCGGGCTTTCCGGACAGCGGTGCGGGCCGGGGGTGGTGACAACTGCGGGTCGAGGCCGATGACGTGCCACGCCCGGCACCTTACGGCGGGGCACTGACAGCGCGCTGTCCTCGGCCGTCCAGTCGCCGTCGAAGAGCACGGCGGCCAGGCGGTTAGTGCTCATGTCCCTCGGGGAGCGGTCGGCTCTTCGATCTCCTCGTCGCCCGGCCCCTGGTGTTCCTGCACCAACTGCTCGATCTCCCCGGGCACCTCGTACAGCGCCGCGGTCGGAGCACCGTCATCGATCGGCGGAAGTTTCACCCTTTCCTTCTCGGCTTTCTCCTTGCCGAGCACGTACAGGGTCGCCCAGGTGTCTCCCAACTGCCCTGGGCACTCTTCGGGCGTTTCCTCCAGACCCGGACTCCAGTGCCTGGGGTGGGCGAGGACGGCCTTGGCCCACGCGTCAATGCATGCCTTGCGCCCGGCTGTTTCGCTCGGATCAGGCGCGGACGTGACGATGTCGGTGGGCTGCGCGGTCCCACCGTCCGTTGCCCTGCTGCATCCGGCTGTTGCGGCGGCAAGGGCAAGCAGTGCCGTACAGACGGCACTTCGGGCGTACCTGCCCCCTCCAATGATCATCCGGATACTTTATGCGTGCCTCGCCCCGGCGTCGCAGGCCGGGAAGCCCGGCTGGTCGAGCAGTGTGCTGAAGAGGTCTTCTGCGAAGGTCTCGTGTGAGCACAGCAGTTCTTCGATCCTGGCTGACTTCGGCGTGACGGGGATGCCGGCGGATGCAGCCCAGGCAACGGCACCCTCGGCGCCCTGGCACTCCTCGCCGATCCGGCTCACGTGATGCGTCGCAGGATGCGGTCCTTGCCGCGGGTGTAGGTACGCAGCCGGCCACGACTGACCCACCATCGCCCAACTTCCTTTCTGCAGAGCGGACTTGAACCCGGTGGAAGGTGTCCGGCCCCTGTTACGGTGCGGGTGGACGGCCAGCACCGCATTCAGCGATCCCGAGCACCTCACCCGCACCCTCCGCCGAGGCCTCGCCCACATCCAGTGCCATCCCGAACCCATCAACGGCTGCCTCACCGAAACCGGTCCGACCCTTGCCCCCGGCGCCCGAGGACAATCCGAAAGGAGGTCAGTAGTGGTTCTTCAGGTACAGGCGGGAGCGGGACCGACAGGGCACTGGACAGGACGTCCGACTGCGTACACGATCGTGCCCATGACACTCGAGGGGGCCATTGTCGCCACTGCCGACCGGATCGCGGTGCTGCTCGAGGCGGGAGCCGACCCGCGGACGCCGTTGCCCGGCGCGGAGTGGACGGTGGGGGAGGCGGCGGCGCACCTCGCGCTGGCAGGGAAGCTGATGGGGGACATCGGGGCGGGCGAGGACCGTCCCTACGGCGATGGGACGCCGAGCGGTCTCGCGGCGGCCAACCGTGCGGCTCTGGCCGTCTTCCCGCAGCGGGATCCGGCGGTCCTCGGCGCGGAGATCGCGGACAGGGCCCGGGCCTTCGTTGCGGCCGCGGCCGGTTGCAGTCCGCGGGAGGCGGTGCTGACGCCGATGGGGCCGATGGATAGGGCCACCCTGGGCTCGTACCTGCTCACGCACCTGCTCGGGCACGGATACGACATCGCGGTCGCGCTGCGCGGGCCGCACATGGTCGACCGAGAAGTGGTCGCGTTCACGCTGCCCTTCATACGACTGGCCATGCCGCGTGTAGTGAACCCCGGCGCGGCCGGCCACCATGCGTGCTATCTGTTGCGGATCGGCCGCGACCGCTTCGCCGTCACCTTCGCGGACGGCGTGCCCACGGTCACCGACACCCCGCCCAGGCGCCCCGATTGCACGATAGCCATCGACCCCGTGGCCTTCCTCCTCCTCGCCCTGGGCCGCTGGACCGTCCCCACCGTCATGGCCCGCGCCAAGGTTGTCGTCTGGGGCCGCAAACCGTGGCTGGGCCTGCGCTTCCCGCTGCTCTTCACAGCACCATAGCTATAACGGCTCCGCGTCACGAGTGCCTCGACCACGTCGAGCACCTTCTCCAAGCAGTCGACGACCTTCACGACGGGGGCAGGTGTGACGGCCGCCCGCATCTACTGCCACCTCGTCCCCGGAACGGGCGACGGCTACTGCGACGAGGTCACCCTGACCGAGCAGTGATCGACTGCGCCGACGGCAGGTGCCGCCGTCCAGGGCCAACCGGTGAGTGTGGGCGTGCCCGGCTGAACACGGACCGAGTCCGTGTCGGGGGCCCACGCTCTCCGCCTGCTCCCCCACGCCAGTCCTCGCACGCGACTCACTCCGGGGAGGGCTGTACTGATCCCCGGCGTGGAATCCTCAGGACGGCGGCGGTATCGGTGGGGGGGGGCCGCCTCGGCTGGGCCTCGTGGGTTCGGCAGGGGCCCACGCGGCCGACGCCGCCATGACCGCCACCTCACCGGACGGCGCACAACAGGATCACTCGAAGGGGCGATCTTCGCCGCCGCACTGGCGCGGAGCACGGAGCGCGGAAGACACGTGCCTGCTTCGAGAGGGCGGCCAACGGGATGGAGAGGGGAGCGCCGGCCCTTCGGGCAATGGCGAACGCTCACACGCGGGTGGTCTCGACACGCCCCGAAACGTTTCTGATGCACATGCAGATGCAGGGATGTGCCGCCGTGGCGGCCGCCGGGACACAGGCCGGCGGCCTGATCGGCGAGGTCGTCCGGGCGGGCCCGACGAGGATCCGGGAAACGCGGGAAGGACGAGGCGTCAGCGCACGCCTGCCGTGTCGAGCAGGGTGACCACGGTGGGGGCGATGAGTCCCGTGATGGTGTCGGCTCCGATCCCCGCGCGGGCGCTGGCGCCGTCGAAGACCAGGATGAGCTGCCGGGCCAGCAGGTCGGGGTCGCTCGCGCCGCCCTGTTCTGCCTCGGCACGGAAGAAGGCCGTCAGTTTCGCCTTGATCTGGTGTGCCACCCGGCTCGCGGGGTGGGTCTGATCCTTGAGCTCGATCTGCACAGCCAGGTACCGGCAGCCCTGGAAGTCGGGCGCGCCCGACTGCGACTCCAGTTGCTCGAAGACGTGCAGGATCCGTTCGCGGGGGGTGCGGCCGTCGTCCGCCGGGGGCAGGAGAGCGGCCACGAAGGAGGCAGTGTGCTCCTTCAGACTTGCCGCCAGCAGGTCGTCCTTGCTCTCGAACAGCTGGTACATGGAGCGCTTCGACACTCCCGCCGCCTTGCACAGGGCCTCGACGCCGACGTTGACACCGTCTCGGTAGGTGAGCGTGGCCGCTGCCTCCAGCAGCCGCTCTCTGGAACTTGGCTTCACTTCGGTGGTCATATCGCGAGGGTAACTCGAATCGGACGAAATAAAAACCGATCAGTTTCCATGGGTGCCGGGAGCCGCCCCGCGCCGTGCGGGCACCTCGCGTCCACCCAGAGGCTCGGCGACGGCCCCGGGAGAAAGACCCTCGCCGAGCCCTGACGGTGCGCCCGCCCTCCGTCCCCACGGGCCACGCACACGGGGCCACTCCGCACCACAGCCCCGCCCCAAGTGATGCGGGAGCGGATGCGCTACACCGGGGCGGCGCTCTTCCCGGGCTCCGTCTCGACCGGGATGCGGTGCAGTCCCTTGCGGTCGTACCAGCCCAGCACGCCGAAGCCGAACAGTACGGCCGCCAGGAGGCCGGCGGCCATCATCACCCAGCCCCGGGTCGGGCCCGCGTCGCCCTGCGCGTCGAAGCAGAGGATCGAGCGGATGCCGCCGGTGATCTGCCGCAGTGGCTCGAACTCCGCGAGGAAGCGGAAGAAGCCGGGCAGCGCCTCGATCGGGGTGGTGGCCCCGGCCGTCGGCACCGCCATCCCGATGAAGACCAGCGTGACCACCAGCATGCCGGGCGTGCCGAACACGGCGAGGAGGGTGAGCGCGCCGATCCCGCAGACCGCGATGGCGCACAGACCAGCCCGGGCTCGGGGCGCGCATGCCTCGCACACCACCCCACCGTCGCGGCAAGGCCGCATGGGCATGCTCGCGCAACCACCCCGGCCGACGACGGCCGACGACGACGGCCGACGACGACGGTTGCCGCCGGCCGGGAGGTGCACGGCCTGCCGCCGACCGGAGCCGGAGGAGACTGCCATCGTGGCTCGCAGCACGGCGCCTTCCTGTTGTTCCGGCCGAGGGGCCCTGAGCACCGGCCCCATGAGGGCGGACACCTTCATCGGTTGACGGCCGACGAACGCGGAGCCGGTCCTGGGAGGCGCCGGGACCCCGGCAGACGTCCGCAGCCATGCCTGGCCGGGCAGGGCGAGCTGCTCCTCGTCGGCGAACCTCGCGAGCGCGGTCTCCAGGAGCCGCCGATCATGCGTCGCCTCCGGCAGCAGACACAGAGTCAGGTCACCCGGCACCGGTCTCGGCAGCAGGCTTTCGTACGGTCGGTCCTCTCCTCGATGCGCCCCATGGGCCGGATCGCAAGCAGCCCCAGGTGGCGAACGCCACGGGGCCTGGTCACAACGCCACGGGGCCAGGCCACCACGGCGATCGTCTCGATCTCCGGCCAGGCGTACGCGGTCTCCCGTGCGCCCCGGGTCAGGGTCGGCCCGGCCGGTCAGCGCGGACACCGCCCTGCAGCTCCTCAGGGACGCGCACGGTGAGCCGGACACCGTCCCCAGGCCGTCCGCGGCCTTCCCGGGAACGGTGTCCGGCATGGTGGGGCCCCGACCGCGGCGTGCACCGCCGCCGAGGCCCCCATGCCCTCTGCCGCCCAGCAGTTCGCAGCTCTGGCCGAACAGACCGCAGCCCGCCTTGTCCGCGGCCGCGGGCGGGGAGCTGTCGCCGGCGCAGTGCGTGCTGTACGCGGGCGTTGCCGGGCCCTGCGCGCTAGAAGGTCAGGTTCCAGGCGTCGATCTTGCCCGTGTCGGAGGCGGCGTTGTCGTTGACGCGCAGCTTCCAGGTGCCGTTCGCGACCTCCGAGGAGGCGTTCACGGTGTAGGTCTGGGCGATGTTGTCGGCGCCGGCGCCGGCGCGGTTGTGCAGCGTGTAGACGGTGCCGTCCGGCGCCACCAGGTCGACCTTCAGGTCACCGATGTAGGTGTGCTTGATGTCGACACCCACCTTGAGGGTGGCCGGTGCGTTGCCGGTCACGCCGGTGACGGCGATCGGGCTCTCGACGGTCGCGTTGTCGTTGACGGCGAAGTCCGCGAGGTTCTCGAAGTACTTGCCGGGCGGCGGGGTGGCCCCGACGGCCTTGAGGGCGTCGGTCTGTCCCTCGCCGAAGAACGCGTTGTCGGCCGTCGTGCCCGTGCAGCGGCTGTCCGAGGGGCAGGCGATGTCGTTGGCCTGGGCGGCCAGCTTGGCGCGGATCTGCGCCGGGGTGATGCCCGGGTCGGCGCTGGCGATGAGTGCCGCCACGCCGGCCACGTGCGGGGCGGCCATCGAGGTGCCGCTCTTGCTGCCGTAGCCGCCGCCGGGGACGGTGGAGTACACGCTGCTGCCCGGCGCCGCGATGTCGATGACGCCCTGCCCGTAGTTGGAGAACGAGGCCTTGGTGACGCCCGTGCCGTTGGCCGCGACCGTGACCACGCCCGGCAGCTCGGTCGGGATGTCGAGGCAGGCGTTGGTGATGGTGCGGGTGACCGGCGTCGAGTCGTTCGGGCTCGCGGAGTCGGTCGTCTTGTGGGCGAGGTCGTAGTTCTCGTTGCCCGCGGCGGCGACCTGGAGGGAGCCCTTGCTTTCGGCGTACTCCTGGGCGCGCTTGACGCCCTCGATGATGGCGGCCTGGTCGATGTTGTCCGGGCAGTTGAACTGCCACGGGTCCGTGTAGTAGCTGTTGTTGGTGACCTTGAAGCCGTGGTCACCGGCCCAGACGAAGCCGCAGATGGTGTTCTCGGCGAAGAAGAAGGCGTTGCCCGGCTCGGCGACCCGGACCGCGGCGATCGTCACCCCGGGGGCCACGCCGACGACGCCCTTGCCGTTCTTGGCCGCGGCGACGGTGCCCGCCACGTGGGTGCCGTGCGTGTCGACGTCCCGCCAGGCGCCGGCACGGGTGTCGGGCTTGCCGTAGGCGCAGGAGACCGAGTCGGCCGCGTTGAAGTTGGGCGCCAGGTCCTGGTGCCGGTCGTCCACACCGGTGTCCAGGATGCCGACCTTGACCGAGGCGGAGCCCGGGTTCACGGCCCAGGCCTGGTCGGCCTTGATCTGGCTCATGTCGGCCCGGACCGGTTCTCCGGCCGGGGTCGAGGCCTGAGCCGGATTGGCCGGGAGCGCCGGGTTGTAGGCGTCGGCCGGGACGTCCGAGGTGCGCGTGGCGCCGACCTGCTGCACGCCGGCGACGGCGCGCATGGTGGCGGCGAATCCGCTGGACGCCGAGTGGGCGACGATCACGCCGATGGCGTCGAAGTTCGAGAAGACGGTGCCGCCGCCTGCCGCGATCGCGGAGCGGACCGCCGAACTGTCACCGGGGGCGGTGATCACGAGGTAGGCACGCGTGCCGGCCACCCAGGTCGCGCTCTGGGAAGCCGGCACGGCGGCCGGAGCGTGGGCCTTGGCGGCCGGCGCGGTGGAGGGGGCGACGGGGAGCGTGCCCGCGAGGGCGCCCGGGGCGCCGAACGCGAGGGCGGTGCCGAGCGTGGCCGCCAGCACCAGCGTGCGTCTGGATCGGCTGGATATGTGGGGTATCAAGGCGTCCTCCGGAGACGGCCCGGCCGTGCTGAGGGCACCGGCCGGGCCGTACGAAACGAGTGGTGGATGCAAGATGTCAGACGGGTCCTCCTGTACGGAAGTACCTTTCCGTGCCGCGACGTTACGACGGTGCAGCGCGGTGCTGCGGGGAACGGGTGCGGCCGACGGCGGACGAGACGTGCGGCCCTTGGCCGCTCACCTCCGCGCCACCTGGGATGTCTGCCGGGCAAGCCGCACCGTGCGGCGACGATGGCGCTCCGGCAGTCCGGACATATGGGTGGCAGCCGCTGCGACATCGACGACCTTGCAAGCCGCTTCTTCGAGCCCGCCGACGCGCTGCTCCACGCCGACACTGTGGAACTGCCGCAATGCCAGCGGGACTTGTTCACCCTCGGCTCGTGACGGTCAGTCAGTACGACGGGGCAGGGCCCGCCGCGTGCGTCGCGGCGGGCCCTGCCCGGTACCGGGGTCGGTGCGTGTCAGTAGCTCGACGTGCGCCCCGTGTAGGTCCGCGCGCCGCTGTCCCACTCGCCCTTGGCGTACGAGGTCACGTTGACGTCGTTGACCATCCGGGTGTAGCAGCCCGTGGCGCCGCGCTGCACGGCGCAGGTGTACTCGCGCCCGTCGGAGTTGCGGTGGACGGTCACGAACGGGGTGAACTGGCCGTTCCCGTAGCTCGCGTCAGAGATGCGCGCCCACGCCGCCCGGCAGCTCGGGCTGTAGCGCAGCTCCACGTACGCCTGGCCTATCCGCACCCCGCCCACGGGGGACCTCGCGTCGTCCGCGCAGTAGACGTCGGGGTCCTTGCCCTCGCAGGACGCGCCGTAGCAGCCCGCGGCCGGGGCCGCATGAGCGGGGGCGGCGACGGCGGTGCCCGCCCCGGCCATCATCAGGACGGACGCGGCCGCGGCCCAGCGCCGAAGGTTCATGTTCTGTCTCCTCTTGGGGTGTTTCTGGGTCCAGGCCGACCCGGGCCCCTGCCGAACCCCGCACGACAGGGGACCCGGCGGCGGTGATGCGACGCCCCGTCAGGATGCTTTCCTGTGGGGCTGGTTCGTGCGGTGGAACGCCCGACGACCTGCGCCGTGAGGATCTACGGTGGACCTTGCGAAAACCTTGTGACGTCCGGCGCTGTGCCGACCGGTCACGGAGGTGGCGGATCGATCGGAGGACCAGTGGAAGCGCGGCGTCAACGGTGAGACTGCACTTGCTCGGCCCCCTGGAGCTGCGGGTCGGGGGGCGGGTGCGCGAGGTGGGGCAGCCGCGCCGGCGGGCTGTCCTCGCGGCGCTGGCGACCGACGCCGGGCGTCCCGTCCCCGTGGACACCCTGATCGACCGCGTGTGGGACGCCGATCCGCCGGACGGGGCCAGGTCGGTCCTGTACGCGCACATCAGCCGACTGCGACGGCTCCTGGAGGACGCCGCGGCGGCCGAGTCGGAGGGTGCCCCGCGGGACGGGGAGGGCGGAGCGCTCCGTATCGTCAGGGCCTCCGGTGGCTACGTCCTGGAAGCGGACGAGAACGCCGTCGACCTGCTGCTTTTCCGTGCGCTCGTCGCCCGGGGCCGGGTGTGCCCCACCGAGGCCGAGCGGGTGCGTGTGCTGGAGGAGGCGCTGCGGCTGTGGCGGGGTGCGCCGCTGCCGGAGCAGGCCGGGGCCTGGATCGAGCGCATGCGGACCGTGTGGACCGGCGAGCGGATCGAGGCGGCGCTCGCCTGGGCCGGGGCCCTCCTGCGCGAGGGGAGGCCGCAGGAGGTGCCCGCCCTGCTCCGCCCCCTGGCGGCCGAGCACCCCCTGTCGGAACCCTTGGCCGTCATGCTCGTCCGCGCCCTGGGCGAGGCCGGGCGGACGGCGGAGGCGGTGCACGCCTACACCGGGATCCGGCGGCAGCTGGCCGACGAACTCGGTGTACCTCCGGGACGTGAACTGCGGGCCATGTACGCGGAGTTGCTGAGCGAGAGCGACACCGGGCAGCCGTCCGCCGAACCGCGCCCCGCGCCCGCCCCGGCCGTCGCCGCCCCCGCGCCGATCCCGACCCAACTCCCCATGGACGTGCGTCCCTTCACCGGCCGTGACGAGCAACTCGCCGAACTGACAGAGCATCTGCTCGCCGGGGAGGACGTCCGCCGAACGGCGGCGGTGGCCGTCTCCGCCGTCTCCGGCACCGCGGGCGTCGGCAAGACCGCGCTGGCCGTCCACTGGGCGCACCGGATGCGGGACGCCTTTCCCGACGGGCAGCTCTACGTCGATCTGCGGGGCTACGACCCGGAGGAGCCGGTGTCCGCGGCCCAGGCGCTCGCCGGGTTCCTCACCGCGCTCGGGGTTTCCGGGCCGGAGATCCCGCTGCGGCTCGACGACCGGGCGGCGCGCTACCGGACGGCCGTCGACGGACGGCGGCTGCTCGTCCTCCTCGACAACGCGGCCTCCGCCGCCCAGGTCAGACCGCTGCTGCCGGGCGGCCCGGACTGCCGGGTGCTGATCACGAGCCGGGATGCGCTGGCGTCGCTGGTGTCGTTGCACGGAGCGCACCGGGTGGCCCTCGACGCGCTGTCCCCCGACGACGCGACGGCGCTGCTGCGCGCGCTGATCGGACCGCGCGTGGACGCCGAGCCGGCCGAGGCCGAGGCCATGGCAGAGCAGTGCGGGCGGCTGCCGCTGGCCCTGCGGGTGGCGGCCGAGCTGGTGCTGTCGCGTCCCGCCGAGCCCCTGGCCGGCCTGGTCGCCGAACTGCGGGACCGCCGACGACGGCTCGACCTGCTGGACGGCGACGGAGATCCGCGGGCCGCGGTGCGCACCGTGTTCTCCTGGTCCTACGACCGTCTCCCCGAGCTGCCCGCCAGACTGTTCCGGTTGCTGGGCCTGCATCCCGGTGCCGAGGTCGACGTCCACTCCGCCGCCGCCCTGGTCGGCGAGTCCGCAGACCGCGCCCGGCGTGCGCTCGACGTGCTGGCCGGCGCGCACCTGGTGCAGCGGACCGGTCCCGGCCGGCACGGCATGCACGACCTGCTGCGGGCCTACGCCGGGGAGCTGGCCGCCCGGCACGACCCGGCGCGGGACCGGGACGCCGCCGTGGCCCGGCTGCTGGACCATTGCCTGGCGGCGTCCGCGACGGCCATGGACCTGCTCTACCCGGCCGAACGGCATCTGCGCCCCGCCGTCGAGCTGCCGGCCGCCGGACTGCCGCCGCTGCGGACGGCCGAGGAGTGCCGCGCCTGGCTGGCCGCCGCCCAGCCGGCCCTGGTGGCGCTGTGCTCGCGGACCGAGGAGCCCGGCCCGTCCGGGCACACCGTGCGCCTTGCCACCACCCTCCACCGGCACTACGAGCGGTCCGGGCACTACGCCGACGCCCTGGCCGTCCACACCCACGCGCTGCGGGCGGCCCGCTCGGCCGGTGACGCCCGCGGCGAGGCCGACGTGCTGGTCTGTCTGGGGGCGGTACACCGGCGGCTCGGCGACTACGACAGCGCGCACCGGCACCACGACACCGCGCTCGCGCTGTGCCGGCGCGTCGGGTACCGGACCGGCGAGGCCCGGCATCTGACCAACGTCGGCGTGCTGCACGAACTGCGCGGGCAGTACCGGGAGGCCGCCGAGCACCACGAGCGGGCGGTCGGGCTGTTCCGCGCGGAGGGCGACGCGCACGGCGAGGCGGACGTGCTGAACAACCTGGGCATCGTGCACGAGTTGCTGGAGGACTACCAGGCGTCGATCGAGAAGTACCGCCGGGCACTGGAGCTCTACCGCTCGACGGGCCACCCGCTGGGCGAGGCCAGCGCGCTCGGCAACCTGGGCATCGTCGTGGCCCGGCTGGGCGACCACGCGGCCGCGGCCGGGTACTTCGAGCGCGCGCTGACCCTGTTCCGACGGCTCGGCAACACCGGCGGGGAAGGGCACGCGCTGTCCAACCTGGGCAACGCGCTGCACGGTCTCGGCCGGTACGACGAGGCGGCCGCGCACCAGCGCCGGGCCCTGGACCTCTTCCGCCGGACCGGGGAGCGCTACGGCGAGGCCGGCGCCCTCAACGGCCTGGGCGAGGCGCTGCACGGAACCGGACAGCACACCGAGGCCCTCGACGCGCACGCCTCGGCGCTGGAGGCGGCGTCGGGGATCGAGGAGCGGGAGGAACAGGCACGCGCCCACCTCGGCACGGCCCTGGTCCGGCAGGCGCTGCGGGACCCGGAGCGGGCCGCGCACCACCTCCGGGCGGCGCTGGCGCTGTACACGGCGCTCGACTCGCCCCGCGTCGACGAGGTGCGCACGGCGCTCCTGCTACTGGACACACCGGCCCGGACGGCCGAGGAGACCGGGGCGGAGGAGGAGGGCTGACGAAGGACCCCTGCCCAAGGGGCCAGAGAGGGCAACCAGCCGAACCCACCCACCCCAAACTGCCTTGCCGGCCCAGGGCATGACGTTCGGCCCGCGCATGGCTCACCCCGCCAGCACCCTGCAGCCGCCACATGGACCGCAACGGACCGCAACGGACCGCAACGGACCAGCCTCCCCTACTACAGGGAAGTCGCCGCGCCTGCGGAGACATACGACGCCCCGCCGCCCACGGGTGGGTACTACGGCCCCTCGGGCGGCCAAGGCGGGTACATCGGTCAGTCCTCCTACGGCGGGTACGGTGGTCAGTCCTCGGCCGATCCCGGCTACAGCGTGGTCGACGTGGTGCCCTGGTCCCGTTCCTGTGGACTGAGCGGGGGGGTGAGTCAGTTCGGCCGCGTGCCCTGAACGGTCCTGGGCGAGCTGGTCCCCGGTGTACTCGACCCCGGGTGGCGACACGCATCCTGTACGTGGCCCGGGCCCGGGAGGCCGGTTCCCTGCGCGACCTCCGGCGTGGTGCCCCTCCATGGCTCCGGCACGGAGGGTGAACCAGAACCGGGATTCAACCGCCGCCGGCATGACCGCCCACCCGGACGGCGCGGTCCCGAACGCGTGCGCGAAATCGTCAGAGCCCGTGCGCGATCGGGGGGAAGCCGTGGTGGGGCGGTTTCTAGCGTGGCGGTGGGTGCCTGTCGTGTTTGCGGAGCCGCCGTAGACCTCACCGCTTCATCCGCGAAGGAACCGAGGTGTGTCCATGACCGTTCGTTCCGTGACCGACCTTCAGCACGAGGTGTCCGCCGGTGTGGGCGTCGAGGCTGTGCTGGACAGGGCCGTACGAGTCGTGGGCGCCGACCGGGTCACGCGTCCCCGGGGCGTCAGCGGCGCGGAACCGGACTCCGTGCTGGGGCCGAACGCCGGGTTGTACCGGGCGCGGGACGTCTGCGGTGTGGTGCGTCCGCGTACGGCCGAGGAGGTGCGGCGGGTCGTCGAGCTGTTCGCGGACGGCAGGGCCCGCGCCCCTCTGCACGCTTTCAGCACCGGAGGCAACTGGGGCCTGGGCTCGCGTGAGCCCGCCGGGGACGGTGCGGTCGTGCTCGACCTGTCCGGCCTCGACCGGATCCGTGACATCGACGTGGCCGGGGGCTGGGCCGTTGTGGAGCCCGGGGTGAGCCAGGCCCGGCTCGCCGAACTCCTGCAGGGCACCGAGCGCATGGTGAACGTGACCGCCTCCTCCGCGCACACCAGTGTCGTCGGCAATGCCCTGGACCGTGGTGTGGGCCTGCGCCACCAGCGCACGGAGGATCTGACGGGCGTCGAGGTCGTTCTGCCGAGCGGTGAACTGATCCGGGTCGGCTGGTGGCCCGAACCCGGCCGCGCGACCCCGGTCCACGCCCACGGCCTCGGTCCCTCGCTGGTGCAGCTGTTCGTCCAGTCCGGTCTCGGGGTGGTCACCGCGGCCACGGTGCGGCTGCTGGCGAGGCCCGAGGCGCTGCGGGTGGTCCGGCTCAACTTCAGCCCCGACAAGGTGCGCTCCGCGACCGCCGAGGTGCGCCGCTGGGTGAGCCAGGGCCTGACCCGTGGCGTGGTGAAGATGTACAACGAGACCGCGGCCAGGGCCTACGCCGGCCCGGCCGGACAGTACCTGGTGCATGTGTGCGTCGACGGGACCCCGGAGGCGGTGGACGCGCTCACCGAAATCATCGTCACCGAGGCCGTCCGGTCCGCTCTGTTCAGCGCGGTGTCGGACACCGACGCCACCGACCCGGCCGCCGCGGGCCATGACGGCGCCGTACGGGTGGAGCGGGCCTACGCCGGTGACCCCGATCCGACGGACACCCTGTTCGAGGCCAAGACGGGCCGGCCCGCCGGCCGGCTCGACGAGGAGGGCGGCTTCCTGCTCTTCCTGCCACTGGTTCCCTTCACCGGCCCGGCACTTGAACGGGCGCACGAGCTGGTCGAGTGCGTGGGCAGGGAGAGCGGGATCCGCTGCGGCGTCACGCTCAACGCCCTCAACGCGGACGTCGTCGACTGTGTCGTGACGATGAGGTTCGCCCGTGACACCGAGCAGGCCGCACGCGCCCACCGGGCCCTGGACCGGCTCTATGAGCTCTTCACGGCCGAAGGGTTCCTCCCCTACCGCCTCGACATCGAGCACAGCGACTGGGCCGGCCGGCTGACCCCGGGCGTGGGGGCGCGGGCGTTCGCCCGGCGGCTGAAGGACGCCGTCGACCCCCACCGCGTCATCGCCGCCGGGCGCTACGCGTGATGAACACCGCGCACCGCCCGGGCGGCCCGTCGTACGGGCCGGGCCGGACCACAGGGGAGACACCCGAACCGCATGAGACCCGACGGACGCTGGGAGAGCAGCGCATGAGCCTGATGGACCTGCTGGACTCCGGCTGCGCAGCGCCGCAGGAAACTCCTGTCACCGCGGAGGACGTCCTGGCCCGGGCGCGGGCCCTCGCGCCGAGGCTGCGGGAGCGCTCCGAGGAGATGGAGAACATCCGGCGGTTGCCGTCCGATGTCGTCGAACTGCTGCGCGGGACCGGGGTCTTCCGTATGGCCGTGCCCAGGGCGTGGGGCGGTCCCGGACTTGATGCCGTCGAGCAGACGGAGGTCATCGAGGCCCTCGCCACGGGTGACGCCTCCGCCGCGTGGTGCGCGATGATCGGTATGGACACCCCGATCTACGCGGGCTTCCTCGGCGAGGACGTCGCGCGCCGGCTGCTGGCCGATCCCGATGCCGCCACCGCCGGTGCGATCATGCCGATGGGCCGTGCCGAGCGGGTGCCGGGCGGCTACCAGGTCACCGGGCAGTGGCATTTCGGCAGCGGCATCACCCACAGCACCTGGGTCGTCGGGGGTGTTCTCATCACGCGGAACGGCGAGTTGGAGCCCGGTCCGCCGGGCGCGCCGGGCAACTGGCGGATCATCGTGGCACCCGTGGAGGACTTCCTGGTCCAGGACACCTGGTACAGCACGGGTCTGGCAGCCTCCGGCAGCAGGGACTACCGCGCGGACGGCCTGTATGTGCCGCAGGAGTACACCTTCAGTTTCGCGGAGCCCCGCATCACCGGTGCGGCGGCCACCGCGGACGCGGTGCTGCGCAACATGCCCGGTGTGCCGCTGGGTGTGGCTCGCGCGGCGATCGACCACATCCGGCAGATGGCCGCCACCAGGATCGACCGTGCCACCGGGCTGCCGTGGTCGGACACCTACCGTGTCCAGACGGTCGTCGCCCGGGCCGAGATGGACCTGTCGGCCGCGCGGTACGCCGTCTACGGCAGCCTGCGCGAGCAGTGGGAGATCCTGGAGGCCGGTGATGTGCCGACCCGTGACGAGCAGGTCGCCACGGTGCTGGCCCGGTTGAACGCCTTCCGTACCGCCCGTTCGGTGGTGTCCGATCTGTTCGACCTGGCGGCCACCGCCGCTGTCTACCGGCCCTCCGTGCTGGACCGCTGGCTGCGCGACCTCAACACGATGTGCCAGCACGTGATCGCCCAGGAGCAGGTTCTGCAGTCCGCCGGTGCCCTGCTGCTGGGCGGCATCCCGCACAACGCCTACAGCGTGGGCGTCGTCCATGGGGGCACCGGCCGCCACCACGAAGGGTGAGCGCCCTGCTGGTGCTGTCCTGCCGCGGCGGGCAGTCGGCCGGCGGGGCGGGTTTCCGCTCCCGTCCCGGTGTCCTCGAGGTCCTGGCGCAGCCCGTCCGGCGTGGCGGGGCGGGAGTGTGTCCGGCCTGTTCCTGGGCGGGCGGGGAGTGCATGGCCGTAAGGAGGCTCTGGATGATCCCTCTTGCGGCGGATAAGGTACAGGCATGCGGGTTTGTTTTTGTGGTAGTGGGAGCGGGCTCGCCGTACGTCACAGGAAGGCCGTCCCGCCCCGGACGGCCGAGCACAGAGGGGAGGCCGCGTGGCACGGCAGGAGCGGGCGCTCAGGACACGACGAGCAATCTTGGATGCGGCCGGGGAGGTCTTCGCGGAACACGGCTACGCAGGGGCCACGATCCAGGATGTCTACAACCGGTGCGGGGTGACGAAGGGCGCCTTCTACTTCCACTTCACGTCCAAGGTGGAACTCGCCCAGGCCGTGCTGGACGAGCAGGTGAGCGGCCAGATCCAGTATCTGGTCGTACCGCCCCGCGAGCGCACGGTGCAGCTGCAGGAGGCCATGGACATCGGCCTGCTGGTGGCTCACCGGCTGACCTTCGACCGGATGCTGCAGGGCAGCATCCGGCTCGCGGTGGACCAGGTGCACGAGATCAACCGCCGGGTCCCATACCAGGCGTGGATCGAGGAGCACCTGAGGATCCTCACCGAGGCCGAGCGGCTGGGCGAACTGCTGCCGGACGTCGAGGTGAACGACGCCGCGCAGATGATCGTCGGCGCGTTCGGCGGGGTCCAGCTGATGTCGGAGGTGATGAACGACCGCAGTGATCTGGAGGAACGGATCGCGGTGCTCTACAGCGCCGTCGCCCGCTCGATCGCGACGCCTGAGACGCTGGCGCGGCTCGACACCTCCTGCGGCCGCGGCAAGCGGCTGATGGAACGCGTCCTGGAGCTGGAGGCGCAGGCCGCCGGTTGAATCCTCCCCTCCCTTCCAGGGGAGGGGATTCCTGGCTCAGGCTGCCTCCTGGAGCAGCGCTCCAGGAGGTCTTCCGCCATCGGCACCAGCCGGGTTGAGACCAGCCCGGACGAGCATGACGCGTGCGGAGTTCTTGTCCCGTGGGGACACATTTCCGCACGCGGTGCAGGTGTAGGTGCGCTCACCCAGCGGCAGACGACGCTTGGCTCTCGCATCGCAGTGCGCGCAGTCCATCGTGGTGTGCGCGGGGTGGACGAGGCGGATGTCCCGCCCGTGCTTGCGGCCCATCTCGATCAGGGCGGCCTTGGTGGCGCCGATCGCGGCGTCGGCGGCCTTGCGAGCCATGGTGGTCCTGGCCAGGAACTTCGGGCGGAAGTCCTCGACCGCGATGGCGTCGTGGTCGCGGACCACCTTCTTGGCCCACTTACGGCCGGTGTCCGCACGCTGCCTGGCGACCTTCTTGTGCGCCTTCGCCCGCAGTTTCTTCGCCTCGCGGTAGCCCTTCGATCCGGGCTTGCCCTTCTCCGGCCTGCGGCGGGCCATCATCCGGTCGTACCGGGTCAGCTGCGCCTTCGCCTTCCTGCCGCGCCCGGCGTGGGGCAGGTCGTGCGCGTCGGACGTGGTGGTCGCGGTCTCCCTCACACCCCAGTCGACGCCGAGTGCGCGGCCGGTCTCCGGCAGGGGCTGGACCTGGGCGGGGACGACGAACGAGCCGTACCAGTGCCCGAGGCTGTCCTGGTACACGCGCACCGAGGACGGCTCCGCCGGCAGTTCCCGCGACCACACCACCGTCAGGACGATGCCGCCCGCCAGATGCAGCCGGCCGTCCTTCAGCCGGAACCCGCGCCGCGTGTAGTTGAGGGTCGGCAGCGCCTCGCGCATTTTCTTGTACGTGGGCATCCCGGCCCGGCGCGTCATGGGCAGGCGCTTGTCGATGTCCTTGTGTGCCTTGGCGCGGGAGCGGCCGAAGTCGCGGACGACCTGCTGCTGGACAACCGAGGAGCCCGCACGCAGCCACGGCGTACGGGCGCGGGCCTCGGTCAGCATCCGGTCGAGCTGAGCCGGACCGCACGTGGCCTTCCCGCCGGTGACCTTGTTGCGCAGGTGTACGGCCCTGGACTTGGCGACGCACTCGTTCCACACCCAGCGGCATCGGCCCCACTCCACCACCAGCGCGGTACGGGCGGCGCACGACACGCGCAGCCGGTACGTGTAACGGGCCTGCCCGGCCTCCGCAGCCGCCGCCACCTGCGCCATCTCGCCCCCTCACGCTCCCCGGCCGGGACACCGTGCCGCCCCGAACCCCGCGAAGGACCATACGTACGACAGCCGCACAAACGCACCCCGATCCCCCAGCCACCACCCCGACCAGCGACCGCAGGAACACACGTTCGCATCCACCTCGACGATGCCGACAGCGGCACGGGCGCTCCGCGCCCCGAACCTGACGCGGCGACGCTCCGCGTCGCGACACCCGGATGCGATCCCTCCCCGGCGTGAACGCCGGGGCCTCCTCGCAAGGAACAGGTGAACGGGTTTCGCCGCGGGATGCGCCGGCCGGCGGCGGGCGCCCGCGACCACGTCCGGCCCCGGCACTCACCGCGGAGACCGGGCGGCCGGCGTGCCCGGCCGGGTGTCAGGCGGCCGGATGGAGCCCGAGCGCGGCGAGTGCCGCCCGGGTGACCTGCGCGGCGCTCCTGCCCCGGACGCCCACCGTCACGCGGGCGACCTCGCGGTAGAGCGGTGCACGCCTCACGGCCAGCTCCCGCAGCCGGGCGGCGGCGTCGCCGTTCAGCAGAGGGCGCCCCGCGACGGCGCCCCCGCGGTCCAGCACCTCCTGGACGTCGGCGTCGACGTGGACCACCGGGCCGTTTCTGAGCAGCGTGCGCGTGGCCGGGTCGATGACGGCTCCCCCGCCCAGTGCCAGGACACCGTCGTGCTCGGCGAGTGCGGCGCGGACCGCGGCCCTTTCCAGTTCGCGGAAACGCCGTTCACCGGCGGAGGCGAAGATCTCCGCGACGGACCGTCCGGTGCGGTGCTCGATGTCGTCGTCGGTGTCGCGGAAAGCGACCCCGAGCCGGTCGGCCATCAGGCGCCCGACGGTCGACTTGCCCGCCCCGGGCAGCCCCACCAGTACCGCGACGGGCCTCACGCCGGCCTGCCCCCGTGCCCGCCGGGAGCGACGGGAGCCGGGCCCGTCGGCTGCTGCGGGCCCTGATCGGTCCGGGGCCGTGGCGGGCGGTTCGCCGACGTGTCCGGGCGCCCGGCGCAGGGGCGCGGTGCCGGCCTCGGGTGCGGTGGCGACGTCGGCGCGGGGGGCCGTGCGCGGACCGTGCGGGCCGCGCTCCTCGCCGTGGGGGCGCGGCGGACGGGCGCCCGTCGGCGGGTGGGGCCCCGCCGACGGGCGGGGCGCGGTGGCGTGGGGGTGGGGGGCGGGCCGGTCGTCCGACAAGGGGGGCCTCCGGGAGGGGAGCGGTGTGCCGACGCCGGGATTGTGCGGGGCCGCGGGTGCGTGACGGCAGTGCCACCTGACACAGCAGTGGCCTCTCATCACACTTTCCGATGCCACTTGAAAACCCGCATGCGGGTTTGTTTTTCTGGGGTCGGGCTCCGCGGGGGCCCGCGTTGAAGCAGGGGCTCACCCACCACGGAGAAGCCACATGATCAAGCTTGACGACATCCGCCGGCACGCGGCCGTCCGCCCGGACGCCGACGCCGTCGTGGACGGAGCGACGCGCCTGTCCTGGGCGCGGTTCGCCGACGCGGTGGACCGGTTCGCCGCGGGTCTGGTGACCGCACTGCCCGACGTCCGCCCGGTCCGCGCGGCCTTCCTCGCCGGCCCGCGCTGGGAGCTCACGGTCGCCATGGCGGCCTGCGCCACGCTCGGCATCCCCTGCACGGGGCTGGACCCGCAGCAGGAGCCGGACCGGCTCCTGGCAGAACTCGAACTGCTCGGCCCCTGCGCGGTGTTCGTCGCCCCCGAGTACCAGCCGCAGCTGGAGCGCTGCGCGTGGCCGGGCGCGGACAGGGCGCTGCGGGTCGTCCTGGACGGCGAGAGCGGCCTCCTGGCCGACCATGCGGCCCAGGCGCCGCGAACGCGGTCCGCCTTCCCGGTGCTGCTGGGAAGCGAACCGCTGCAGCAGCTTCCCGCCCCCCTGCACCGCGAGTGGCTCACCGTCGTGCCCGGCGGGCCCCGGCCGCGCGTCGCGGTGCGCGCCGCCGCGGCCGAGGCCCGCGCGCTGATCGACCTGGTCGAGGAGTTCGGGTTCGACGCGCACGACATCCATCTCGTGGCCGCGCCGCCGTGGCAGCCGCTGGCCCTGCAGCTGACGCGGACGCTGCTCGCGGTCGGCGCCACCGTGGTGCTGGGGGCCATGCGGGATCCCGCGGCCCTGGCCGCGCAGCTCACCTGCGAAGGCGTCACCACCGCGGTGCTGGACCCCGGGGTGCTCCTCGCGCTGCTCGCCCACCCGGCCTCCGACGCCCCGGCGCACCCCCCGCGGCTGCGCTGCGTGGTGACGCCCGGCACCCACCTGGGGCGCTGGACGCTCGACGCGGCCTGGGAGCGGCTCGGCCCGGTGCTGCACCTGGTCCACAGCACACCCGAGTCCGGCCTCGTCACGATCCTCACTCCGGAGGAGTCGCAGGTCACCCGGGCGCGCAGCGGCCGGGCGGGGCTCGGCACCACCGTCGTGGTGCTCGACGACACAGGCACCGTGCTGCCCGCCGGCCGACCGGGCCGTATCGCCGTGCACGGCCACCAGGTGATGGACGGTTACCTCGACGGCGAGGACGCCTTCGTCACCCTCGACACCGGCGGAGGGCAGCAGCGCTTCCTCGTGACCGACGACCTCGGCCTCCTCGACGAGCAGGGCCGGCTCGTCCTGACCGGCCGCGGTTCGGGCGTGACGGCGGTGGCCCGCGACGGCGCCATGGACGCCGCGCTGTTCCGTCTGGAGTCGGACCTGCTGAACCTGCCCTGTCTGCGCGACACCGCCGTGGTGCGGGTCGATCTGCCCGCGCTGGGGGGCGAGGCCCTCGTCGTACCGTTCATCGCCGTCGCCGTCGGACGCGAGGTCACCGGCCATACGGCCCTGAGGACGGCCTGTGCCCGCCGGGTGCCGTCGATCCCGGCCCATGTGATCGCCGTCGACGCCATCCCCTACAGCCCGACCGGCCGGATCAGGACCGCCGAGCTGCTGGAGGCGGTGGTCCCCATCATCACCCTCAACCTCCAGCTGGAGCAGACCGTGCACCAGGAGATCTCCGCATGACCGCCACCCCGCACCTGCCCGACCTGTTCGAGGACGCCCAGGAGATGGATCCGGAGAGGGGGTTCTTCGCCCTGGAAGGGGAGCTGCTCGAACTGTCCTGCGTACGGGAGTGCGCCGTGGTCCTCACCGATCTGCCCGAACTGGGCAGTGCGGTCGTCGCGGCGTTCGTACCGCCGACGCCCCGCCAGGAGATCTCCGGACGCCGGGCCGTGCTCGCCGCCTGCCAGCGCAATCTGCCGGAGCTGTACGCGCATGCCGTGGCCGTGGACGAGGTGCCGCGCACCGCCCAGGGCGCCGTGCGCGGGAGTGAACTCCTGGACCGGGTGCTGCCCCAGATCGCCCGGGACCTGATGTCGCCGGCCGCCATGTCCGACTGACGTGCCCGGATCCGCCCGACGACGCACCCCAAAAAAAACGGGTTGGTTGGTATATTATTTGGGCGGCAACACGCCGTGCGTGTGTGAGAAAAAGGGGGCTGGTCCATGCAGTTGCAGCAGCTGCGCGCGTTCCGTGAGGTGGCGACCGAGTTGAGCATCACGCGGGCCGCCAGGAACCTCCACTACGCGCAGTCGACCGTGACCACACAGATCAAGAACCTCGAAGAAGCCGTGGGAGCCGAGCTGTTCGACCGCAGCAGGCGCCAGCTCTCCCTCACGGACGCAGGGTTACGGCTGCTGCCGCACGCCGAGCGCATCATCGACATAGCGGCGGCGGCCCGGCGCGAGATCGCCATGGTCACACGGCACGGCCACGGCCCGCGCCGTACCGCCGGCCCGCCCGCACTGCTGTGATCCGCGCGGGCAGGGGCACTGCCCGCCCCGCTGCCTGCACCGGCTCACCCGCCGCGGCCGGTCCCTTGTCAGGGGCCGGCCGTCTTCGTGCCGTTGCCGGGGCCGCCGGCACGGGTGAGGCACGCTCCCCGGCACCGCCGGGGCACAGGAGCGGGACGTCCCTCTCACCGGCGCGCGCGAGCGCGCACGTCCCGGCGTGATTCGGCAAGTCCCGGTGCGCGGCACGGCAAATGGACCGCCCGGTGCGTTCCTACAGTCGCTGTGCGTCGGACCGGCGCCGGGCACGTCCCGGCGTTCCGTGTTCGTCTCCCGCCACCGCAAGCGAGCCCTCCGCCAACCGATAGGTGACAGACACATGCCCTCTGGAATCTCGATCGGCGTCGTCGGCGGCGGTGCGGCCGCCGTCTGCCTGATCGACAACCTGGCCCGGAGCGAGGGCGACCCCGGCAGCCTCACCGTGTTCGAACCCTCGCCCCATCTGTGGCGCGGCCGCGCCTACCAGATCGACACCGAGATCCTGCGCGTGAACGCGACCCCCGACGACATGTCCGTACGGGCGGGCGACCCCGGGCACTTCGAGCGCTGGCTGCAGGCCCACGACCGCGTCACCGGCGTGGTCCGGGGCACCGACCGGCTGTCGGGAGCCCGCTTCGCGCCGCGCGCCGTCTACGGCGACTACCTGGAGGAGACCGCGTACGCGGCCCTGGGCCGGCTGCGGGGCAGGGGCTGGCGCGTCGACATCGTCGGCGAGGCCGTGAAGGCCGCCGGCCGAAGGCCCGGCCAGGTGCTCCTGGGCACCGGTCCGGGGCGGACGCGGGCCTTCGACTACGCGGTGCTGTGCGTCGGCGGCGACAGCCCCAAGGACGTCTACGGACTCACCGGCACGCCCGGCTTCATCGCAGAGCCCTACCCGCTCTCCGGCACGCTGGCGGAGCTCGGTGAGAACGACCACGTGGCCGTCATCGGCAGCGGCCTGACCGCCGTCGACATCGTCCTGTCGCTGGCCGCCCGGGGCCACCGGGGCCCCATCAGCCTGATGTCGCGGCGCGGCGTGCTGCCGGGCGTACGGCAGCGGCCCACCCCCCTCGAACTGCGCCACCTGACGCCGGTGCGGGTGAGGACCGCCGCCCGGGAACGGTCCCGGCTGACCATCGAGGACGTGGCCGCCGTACTGCGGGCGGAGTTCAGGGACGCCGGCGCGGATCTCGACGGCGTCATCGAGGAGATCATCCGCGTCGACCTGGAGGACCCGGTCGACCGGCTGCGCCGCCAGCTCGACGAGGTCGACTCGCCGCAGGTGGGCATGCGCATCCTGCAGCGCGCCGTGCCGGAGACCGGACCCGACGTATGGCCCCTGCTGCGCGAGGAGGACAAGGTCCGGGTCCTGCGCGCCCACTACCGCACCCTCATGAGCCTGTGCTGCCCCATGCCGCCCTCCAGCGCCACCGTCCTGCTCGGCCTGGTGGAGGCGGGCCGGCTGGAGATGTTCTCGGGCCTGCTCGACATCACCGCGGCCGACGGGAGCGGCTTCGACGTCCTGGCCGCCGACGGCACCGCCTTCCGCGCCGACAAGGTGATCAGCGCCGTCAACGCCTCCGAGGGGCGCATCCCCTGCGGTGCGCTGCCCCTGGTGACCTCACTGGTCAAGGCCCGCGCGGTCAGCCGCCACCCGCACGGCGGACTGCAGCTGGCCCGCGCCACCAGCCGGCTCACCAGCAACGGGCGGCCCGACCCGCGGCTGTACGGGCTCGGCAACATCGCCGCCGGAGCCCTGTTCTTCACCTTCGGCATCCCCTCCCTGGTCGACCGCAGCCAGGACATCGTCACCGCGATCCTCCAGCACTCGGCCACCGTCGACGCCGCCCGCAGCGAGGCCGAACCGGTCGCCGCCTGACGACGCGCCGGCACACCGCCCGCACCCAGCCACCCAGGAAGGACCGCCCGCGCAATGAGCCCGACCGCGACCGATCCTCGCCCCGCCTACCTGGCCGCCACCGCCACCCGGCTGCCGATTCCCGGCGAACCGCGCTTCGCCACGTACGAGGAGACCCGCCGCCACCGCAAGCAGCGGCTGGCCGCCGCCGTCAGGCTGTTCGGGAAGTACGGCTTCGCGGAAGGGATATCCGGCCACATCTCCGTACGCGACCCCGAACACCGAGACCGCTTCTGGGTCAATCCCTTCGGCGTCTCCTTCCGGCAGGTCCGCGTCGCCGACCTGATCTGCGTCGACGCCGCCGGTGACGTGGTGGCCGGCCACCACCCGGTCAACCCCAGCGCGTTCGTCATCCACTCACAGATCCACGAGCTGCACCCCGACGCCACCGCGGTCGCCCACGGCCACACCCCGCACTCCCGGGCGCTGGGCGCACTGGGCACGCTGCTCGAACCGATCGACCAGGAATCGGCGGCGTTCTACGGCCGCCAGGTGCTCTACAACCGCTACGACGGGCCTTGCGTGACACCGGCCCAGGGCCGTGACATCGCCGAGCGGCTCGGCGGCAACCGTGCCGTCCTGCTGCGCCACCACGGACTGATCACGGTGGGCGGTTCCCTGGACGAGGCCGTGCACTGGTTCCTGAGCTACGACAGCTGCGCCCAGGTGCAGCTCCTCGCCCGGGCCGCGGGCACCCCCCGCACCCTCACCCCCGAACAGGCCCTGGCCGCCCGTGAAGGCTTCGGGGACCAGGAGCTGGGCCGGTTCAGCTTCCAGCTGCTGTGGGACGAGATCGTCGCCGAGCAGCCCGACCTGCTCCAGGAGGAGCCGGGAGGCGCCGGCGCGCACGGCGGGGGCGCCGGATGATCCGCACCGCCGCGGTGGTGGGCACGGGAGTGATCGGCACCTCCATCGCGCTGGCTCTCACCCGGCACGGGGTGAGCGTGTATCTGAGCGACACCGACCGGTGCGCGGCACGCACCGCCGCGGCACTGGGCGCGGGGCTCGTCGGCACACCGCCCGCCCCGGCCGACATCGCGGTGCTGGCCGTTGCGCCGGGACGCCTGCGCCCCGTCCTCGCCGAGCAGTGCGCCCGCGGGCTCGCCCGCGGTTACACCGACGTCGCGAGCGTCAAGGCCGGGCCGGGACGAGAGGTGGCCGCCAGCGGCGTGGACCCGGCGGTGTTCATCGGCGGCCACCCCCTGGCCGAACGGGAACACTCCGGCCCGCTGGCCGCCCGCGCCGAGCTGTTCCAGGAGCGGCCCTGGGTGCTCAGCCCGTCCGCGCACACGGGCAGGGACACCCTCAACACGGCGCTGGAACTGGTGGCCCTGTGCGGCGCCACCCCCGTCCTCATGGACAGCGAGGCCCACGACCGGGCGGTCGCCGTCGTCTCCCACGCCCCGCACGTCGTCGCCGCGCTCGTCGCGGCCCGCCTGGAGCACCTGTCCGCCGACGCGGTGCGGCTGGCCGGCCGGAGCGTGCGCGAAGCCACCCGGACCGCCGACGGCGACACGCAGCTGTGGGGCGACATCCTGGAGAACAACGCTCCGGCGGTCGCGGACGTCCTGGACGAACTCGCCGAGGATCTCGCGGTCACCGTGGCGGCGCTGCGCGGCCTGGCCGCCGTCGACGCCGACGAACGCGCCCAGGGCACGACCCTGCTGGCCGACCTGCTCACCCGCGGGCTCGCCGGCCGCGACGCCATCGCGGGCACGCACGGCCCGCCCGAACGCGCCCGTGTCCCGGTCCGCGTCCTCATCGCGGACCGGCCGGGCGAGCTGGCCCGGCTGCTGGGCACCGCCTGCGAGTTCGGCATCACCGCCGAGGACCTGTCCGTCGACCACCCGCCGGGCAGGCCGGGCGGCCTGGTGGAACTGATGGTCGCGCCCGCCGCAGCGCAGGACATGGCGGGCCGGCTGGAGGACCGCGGCTGGCGCGTGCAGCGGGCGGCGGACCCGGCCGGCGTCCGCGCGCAGAGCCCGCCGCGCACCGCACGCCGTGGACCGGTCGGCGCCCGCACCGTCGCTTGACGCCCGCCCAGGCCGCCTGCCGCCCCCTCCCCCGAACCGCACGACACCCACAACACGCACGGCACGCACAACACACACGGCACGCACGGCCGTACCTCCGCGCACAGCCGTACCTCCGCGCGACGCACACGGCGCACACGGCGCGTACGTCCGTGCGACGCGCGTGCGTCCGCATCGCGGCCCGCGTCCCGCTCGCTCCCATCCGCCCGCGTACCAGAACGAAGGAAGTGCATTGCCAACTCTGCGATGGCTCACCGCCGGCGAGTCGCACGGGCCGGCCCTGACCGCCGTGCTCGAGGGACTGCCCGCGGATGTGCGGACCTCCACCGACGAGGTCGCCGACGCACTCGCCCGCCGACGCCTGGGACACGGGCGCGGTGCCCGTATGAAGTTCGAACGCGACGAGGTCGCCTTCGTCGGCGGGGTACGCCACGGCCGCACCCTCGGCAGCCCGGTCGCGGTCCGCGTGGGCAACACCGAATGGCCCAAGTGGCAGACGGTGATGGCCGCCGACCCGGTGAGCGCCGACGCCCTCTCCCGCCAGGCCCGCGGCGCCCCCCTCACCCGTCCCCGCCCCGGCCATGCCGATCTGGCCGGTATGCAGAAGTACGGGTTCGACGACGCCCGGCCGGTGCTGGAGCGGGCCAGCGCCCGCGAGACGGCCGCCCGCGTGGCGCTGGGCGCCCTCGCCCAGGCCTTCCTGGGGCAGGCCTACGGAGTCGAACTCGTCAGCCACGTCGTGGCGCTCGGCGGCCGGCACTCGCCCTCACCGGTACTGCCCGGCCCGCAGGACACCGGCCGGCTCGACGCCGACCCCGTACGCTGCTTCGACTCCGCGGCATCGGCCGCCATGGTCGCCGAGGTGGACCGGGCGCACCGGGCCGGGGACACGCTCGGCGGCATCGTCGAGGTCCTGGTGTTCGGGCTTCCGCCTGGCCTGGGATCGCATGTGCACTGGGACCGCCGGCTGGACGCGCGCCTGGCCGGTGCCCTCATGGGCATCCCGGCCATCAAGGGCGTCGAACTCGGTGAGGGCTTCGCGCTCGCCGGTGTCCCGGGCTCGCGCGCGCACGACGAGATCGTGCCCGGCGAGGGTGGCCTGCGCCGGGCCAGCGCCCGTTCCGGCGGCGTCGAGGGCGGTATCTCGACGGGCGAGCCGCTGCGGGTGCGCGCCGCCATGAAACCCATCGCCACCGTGCCCAGGGCGCTGGCCACCGTGGACGTGGCCACCGGTGACACCGCCGTGGCCCACCACCAGCGTTCCGACGTCTGCGCGGTACCGGCCGCCGCCGTGGTCGCGCAGGCGGTGACCGCGCTGGTCGTCGCGGACGCCGCGCTGGAGAAGTTCGGCGGCGACAGCGTGGCGGAGACCTCCCGCAACCACCGCACCTACCTGAGCCACCTGGCGATCAAGTGAGGCAGACCATGACTTTCTCCATGCAACCGGACACCGCCCCGACGACCCTGCAGGCGACCGGCGGGGCACCGTACCCCGTCGTCGTCGGCACCGGCCTGCACGAGCACGTCGGGCCGCTGCTCGGCGACAGCGCGACGCGGGTGGCGCTCATACATCCGCCGGCGCTGGCCGCCGCCGCCCGGCGCATCGCCGGCGACCTCGAACGGCACGGCCGTCAGGTGCTGGAGCTGGTGGTACCGCCCGGCGAGTCCGCCAAGGACGCCGGTGTGCTGGTGTATCTGTGGTCCCGGCTCGCCGAAGTGGGCTTCACCCGCGGCGACGCGGTCGTGGCCGTCGGCGGCGGCGCCACCACCGACCTCGCCGGTTTCCTCGCCGCCACCTGGCAACAGGGGCTGCGTCTGGTGCTGGTGCCCTCCACCCTGCTGGGCATGGTCGGTGCCTCGGTCTCAGGCAGGGGCTCCCTCAACGTCCCCCAGGGCAAGAACCTGGTCGGCGCCCTGCACCGGCCGGCCGGCGTCGTGTGCGACCTGGACCTGCTCGCCACGCTGCCGCTGCCCGAGTACGTCGGCGGCCTCGCCGAGGTGGTCAAGGCGGGGCTGATCGCCGATCCCGCGCTCCTGGACCTGATCGAGGCGGACCCGCGGGCGGCGGCCGATCCCGCGGGCGGGCGCACCGCGGAGCTGGTCGAGGGCGCCGTGCGGGCCAAGAGCGCCCTGCTGGGCACCGACCCGCTCGCCGAGGGCCCGCGGGAGTTCCTCGACTACGGCCACACCCTGGGCCACGCCGTCGAGCACGCGGAGGGCTACCGCATCAGGCACGGCCACGCGGTGTCCATCGGCATGGTGTACGCCGCCGAACTCGCCCACGCGGCGGGACGGCTGGACGCACCGCACGTGCTGCGCCACCGCACCGTCCTTGAGTCGCTGGGACTGCCCACCTCCTACCCGCGGCACGCCTGGGAGCGGCTGCGTGCCTCGCTCGGAGCGGACGGCACCGCCCGCGGCGGAAGGCTCAGGTTCGTCGTCCTGGACGCGCCGGGCCGTCCCGGGCTGCTGCAGGGCCCCGATCCCGAACTGCTGCAGGCGGCGTGGGCCCGGGTGGGCGGATGAGCGCTCCCGCCGCGCGGAGCACCCTGGCGGCGCCCCCGTTCCCGGCGGGGGCCCCCGGCATCGCCGCCCCGGGCACCGTCATGGACCGGGCCGCCCGCTCCCCCGGTCCCCCCGCACCGGACCCGGCCGCCGTACCCCGGCCCGCCGTACCCGGCCCCGCCGCCCGGGCGGCCCCCGACCGGGTCGCCGACCTGTCCCACCGGGTGCTGTGGTCCATGCCGCGCCGCGACCAGCGGCGCAGCGGCGAGCTGTACGTGCGGGGGCTGCTGCGGGCCACGGGACGCAAGACCATCCGCAACATCGCCTCCCACACCGGGGTGCCGGCCGACATCCAGCGGCTGCACCACCTCGTGACCGCCTCGACGTGGCGGTGGAGTCCGGTGCGCGGCGCTCTCGCCCATCACATGGGCGACCTGCTGAACCCCGTCGCCTGGGTCCTGCACACCGCGACCACGCCGCGCGCGGGCCCGGGCGGCGTGGGCGTCGACGCCCACTGCGCGGACCCGCGCACCGGACGGCCCGTCAACGCGCGGCGGTCCGTGGGACTGTGGGCGGCCACCGAGTGGGGCGGCTACCCGGTCGACTGGCACCTCGGGCTCAGCGCACGCTGGGCCGAGGACGCCGTGCTGCGCGAGCGGGCCGGTATCCCCGAGGACGCCCGTGTCCTGGACGCGGCCGCCGCCGGTGTCGACCTGGCGATGGCATCCGCCCGTACGGCGGGGCCGCCGTGCCGTCCGGTCGTCCTGGACGCCCGGACGGCCGAGGCGGGCCCGCTCGCCGCCCGGCTCGGCGCGGGCGGCGTGCCCTATCTGCTGCGCGTCAGTGCCTCGCAGCTGCTGACGCCCCTCGCCCCCGACGGCCCGGAAGGCGGGCTCGTGGTCACCGCGCGGCAGCTGGCGGGCGCGGTGCCCCCGCGCCGCTGGAGCCGTGTGTGCGCGTGGGGGCCGGGGGCGGGGCCCCGTGAGGTGGCCCGGGTGGCGTGCCGGGCCGCCGGCGTGCCGTCCCGGTCCCGGCAGCGGCAGACGCTGCTGGTGCAGAGGGACCCCCGCGGCCCGGCGGACGGCGGGTACTGGCTCACCGATCTGGGCCATCTGTCCGACGGTGCGCTGCTGCGGCTGGCCGCCGCACCCGCACGGCTGGCCCGGGACATGGACGTGACGGGCCGCCAGGTCGGCCTGTACGACTTCGAGGGCCGTACCTTCGCCGGCTGGCACCGCCACATGACGCTCGCCTCGGTGGCCCACGCCACCGTTGTCCTGCTGCGCGCCCGGGGCCGCAGCGAGCCCCGGCCGCGGGCGGTCGAGGGTGCCGGCACCCGTCCGAGGAGGCAGCCGTGACCGCGGCGCTCACCGAGTACGACGACTTCTTCCGGTTCCTGCCGCCCGCGCGGCCCGGACCGGTCCGGCGCGGCGCCGGCCGCCGTTACGCGGAGGGGGCACGGGCCCTTGCGGGCGGGGCCGTGGGCATCGCGCGGTCGGGTGCCGGTGCCGGCTCCATCCGCCGGCGGCCGCACGGGCCGGCGGGGCCGCCACCCGCCCCGGCCGTCCGGGCCGTCCGGGCCGTCCGGGCCGTCCGGGGCGTTCGGGGCGGCTGCGGGCGCGCGGTGTACGGAGGCCCGCGATGAGCGCCGCGCCGCTGTGCGCGCCACTGGGCGCCCTGGCCGGCCCCACCCCCACCCCCACCCCCGGTGCGGGCGCCGGTGTGGAGAACGGACCGCTTGGTCCGTTCCTGCACGTGCATCATCCGGGCGGCCCGGAGACGGAGGGCACACCCGTGCCGTATCCGGCCTACCGTCTTCATCTGGAGGACCTGGCCCGGCGCCGCCGCGGGGCCGGTGAGGCGCTGGGCGAACTGGTCGTCCACGGCGCGCGTTCGGCCGCCGACCGGCTGCGCGAGCGCCGACAGGCCGTGGGGGGTCCGGGCGGTCATGTGTGCGCCGCCGTCCCCGTGTCGCTGGCCCACGATCCGCTCGCCGTCCTGGCGGGGGCGCGGGCCCTGCACCGCGCCGTGGGCCGGCCGAACCTGATGATCACCGTCCCGGCCACCGCGCGGGGGCTTCAGGCGATCACCGGGTGTCTGTCCGAGGGCATCGGGGTGCACGCCGTCTGCGTCGTCTCCGTCGAGCGGTACGCCCGTGTCGTCGACGCCTTCCTGACCGGGCTCGAAGGGGCGGCGCGGGCCGGGCTCGACCTCGGCGCGGTGCCGACGGCGCTCTCGCTGGCGGTCGCCGGACTGGACTCGGCAGCCGGTGCTCCCGGCGGCGCGCCGGGCGGCGCACCGGCGGGTGGGCCGGTGCCCGGCGGGGCGCGTGCGCGCTCGGCGGGCACCGGCCGCCTGGTGCGGGGCGCTCTGGCGGCCGCCACCGTGGACACGGCCCTGCGTATCCGTGAGCAGGTCCTGGAGGGAACGCGCTGGCGGGCGCTGGCGGAGCAGGGGGCCCGGCCGTATCCGCTGCGGTGGGACGGCACGACGCAGCCGGGCGTCCGGCCGGCCGGCGACGGCGCCCGGGCCTGGCGCGTGCTGGGCGCGCCGGCGGAGCAGGGCATCTGCTACCGGGAGCTGACCGCGAAGGCGGAGGCGGCCGCGCTGGCCGCCTCCGCCCGGCGCCAGCGGCACACGGCGCAGCTCGTCGGGGCAGCCCTGCGCGCCGCCGCCCCGCCCGCAGCGGACGGGGGGAGCACCGCCGCCGCCCCGGGGTGAACGCCCCGCCGGGCCGTCGCGCAAGCGCGACGCCCGTCCGCCGCCGCCCCGGTGCGCCGTGCCCGCGGCGGACCACGTCGCATCGAATCCTCCGATGCAACTGGGATACCGGCATGCGGGTATGTTTACATGGTGGGGCGACGGACCGCCGCCCGACGGCCGACTCCGTCCCGACGCATGGATGGAGGTTGATGCGGTGTTACGCCTCGACGAACCGAAGCCGGTGCGCGCCGTCCTTCCCGCGTCCGGCAAAGGCCCCTCGAGTGCCGGACGCGGGGGCGTGCAGATCGTCAGGGAACACGACGAACCGCTCGACGGGACGATGCGGACCCACCAGTTCGGCGAGGTGCGGGTGTCCCTGGTCAAGGGCGGCCCCGGGGAACTGGTGCGTCCGGCCCGGCAGATCGACCCGCAGGCCGCGGGCTTCCTGCGGGTGTGCCGGCCGCTGACCGGATCCCTCTGGGTGGTCCAGGACGGCCGGCACGCAGCGGTGCGCGCCCCCCAGCTCCTCTGCTACGACAGCACCCGCCCCTACAAGGTGGTCATGCCCGAGAACTACCGGCTGGTGGACGTGATGGTCACCCACCGCCTGGTGGGGCTGACCGCGGCGGAGGCCGGACGCCTGACGGCCCGCTGCTGGTCGGGCGCCGAGGGGCTGGCCGCCCTGCTGTCCTCCCTGCTGGAAGGGCTCGGCCGGCACGGCCGGGAGGTGCAGACCGCGGTCGACCTGCTCGGCGGCAGCGTCGTCGGGCTGACCGCGGCACTGTTCGCCGAACGCATGCGCGAGGTCGCCGACGACCCGCAGATCGCCCGGCAGACGCTGATGCTGCACATCCAGGCCTACGTCCGCCGGCAGCTGGCGGAACCCGGCCTCAGCCCGGTGACCATCGCCCGGGAGCACAACGTCTCCCTGCGCTACCTCCAGAAGGTCTTCCAGGAGTACGGCCTCAGCCCGGCCCGCTGGATACGCGACGAACGGCTGGCCCGCTGCCGGGCCGAACTCGCCGACCCCGCCCTGGACCACCTGCCCGTCGCACTGATCGGGGAGCGGGCCGGGCTGTACGGGGCGTCCCACTTCAGCCGGCTCTTCCGCGACCGCTACGGCACCACGCCCCGGGACTACCGCAGGGAGCGTGACACCCGATGACCTCCTTCGGTGTCTCACTGCTGGACGGCGGACCCGCCCCCCGCCCGGAGTACGCCACGCTCACCACGGCGCTCACGCGGGCCGCGGCCGCCTCCGGCGCCCAGGGCCTGTGCTTCGTCCACACCGACGGCGGCGAGACACGGTGGAGCTACGCCCGGCTGCTCGACGAGGCCGGCCGGCTGGTGGCCGGGATGCGGGCGGCGGGAGTGACGCCCGGGGACCGGGTCCTCGTGCACGTCGCCCACCAGCCGGACCTGCTGGCCACCTTCTGGGCCTGCGTCCTGGGCGGCTTCGTCCCCCTGCCCGTGGGCACGGGCGCCACACCCGCCGCCCGGACCGCCGCCCCCGGCCTGCTGGACGCGGTGTGGAACCGCTACGGCAGGCCGTACACCGTCACCGGACCGGACCAGCACCTCGCCGCGCGCACCCGCGCACACCCCGGCTGGGCCAGGTCCTGGCTGGGCCACCCCCACCAGCTGCGCGCCACACACCCCGACCACCGCCGGCACCCGTCCCGCCCGGACGACCTCGCCGTCCTGCTGCTCACCTCCGGCTCCACCAGCACGCCCAAGGCCGTGATGCTCACCCACCGCAACATCCTCAGCCGCAGCGCCGCGACGGCCCGCGCCAACGGGCTCGGTGCCACGACCCGCAGCGTCAACTGGATGCCGCTCGACCATGCCGGCGGGCTGCTGCTGTTCCATGTGCGCGACGTGTTCCTCGGGGCGCACCAGGTGCACGCCCGCCCCGAACGCGTCCTCGCCGACCCGCTGCGCTGGCTCGCCCTCGCCGCCCGGCACCGGGCCTGCACCACATGGGCTCCCAACTTCGCCCTGTCCCTGGTCAACGACCAGGCGCACCGGCTGGCCGGCGAGGACTGGGACCTGAGGCGGCTGCGGTACCTCATGAACGGCGGGGAGGCCGTGCACGCCTCGGTGGTACGGCGTTTCATGGAGCTGCTCGCCCCCTTCGGCCTGCCGCCGGACGCGATGTTCCCCGGCTGGGGCATGTCCGAGACGGCGGCGGGCGTCGTCGACTGCCGGCTGTCCGACCTGGACCCCGGGCACGCGCGCTACGTCCCGGCCGGCCGGCCCCAGCCCGGCACCGCGGTGCGCTGCGTCGACGAGCAGGACGAGCCCGTCCCGGCGGGCACCCCGGGCCACCTCCAGGTGAGCGGCCCCTCGGTCACCCCCGGCTACCTCGACGACATCGAGCACACGCGCCGCGCCTTCACCGCCGACGGCTGGTTCCGCACCGGGGACCTGGCCTTCGTCCAGGACGGCGTCCTCACCGTCACCGGCCGGGCCGACGACCTGATCGAACGCGCCGGTGTGCGCTGCCACAGCCACGAGATCGAGGCCGCGGTGGAGGAACTGGACTTCGTCGCGCCGGCCCACACGGTGGCCTGCCCGGTCACCGGCCCCGAGGGAGAGGAACTCGCCGTCTTCTACCACCCGCGGCCCGGCACCGGGCCCGAGCGGGCCGCTGCCCTGATCCGCGCACAGGTCGCGGACCGGCTCGGTCTGCACATCGGCCAGGTCGTGCCGGTGCGCGCCCAGGACGTCCCCAGGACCGGCATCGGAAAGCTCCGCCGCTCCCGCATGCGGCACTGGTACGAGACACGCCACGCAGGCCCCGCCGGCGGCGGGCCCACACCGCGGCCGAACAGCAACCACTTCGATCCGCGCACCGCGCCCGTCACCCGTGACGCCCGCGGTGCGCAGCCCGTGATGGGAAGGACACCATGAACGACTCCGTACCGGCCGACACGGACGGCGGTGCGCTGCGGATAGGGGTGCTCGGGCCGCTGGAGGTCCGCGCCCAGGGCGAGGACCGTACGCCCACCGCGCCCATGGCCCGGCGCGCGCTGGCCGTGCTGCTGCTGAGCGCCAACCGTCTGGTGTCGACCTCGGCCCTGATCGGGGAACTGTGGGAGTCCGACCCGCCGCGCCTGGCCCGCAAGACCGTCCAGACGTACGTGTACCAGATCCGCAAGGCCCTCAAGTGCCCCGCGGATCCCAGCGACCGGGTGCGCACCGGCCCCGGCGGCTACCGCATCGACCTGCGGCCGGGGGAACTGGACCTGTGGGAGTTCGAGCACGGCGTCATGCGCGCGCGCACCGCGCTGAGCGAGGGTGACCCCCGTGCCTCGGCGCACCTGCTGCGCCAGGCTCTCGGGCTGTGGCGGGGTGAACCGTTCGCCGGACTGGACGCCGGACCGCTCCTGGCGGCGCAGATCGCGCAGATCGCCGACTCACGGCTCGGCGCGCTGGAGCTGCGCATCACGGCCGACCTGCAACTGGGCCGCCACCGCGCTGTGGTGGGGGAACTGCACCAGCTCATCGCGGACCATCCCTTCCACGAGGAGTTCGCCGCCCAGCTCATGCTCGCCGCCCACCGGTCCGGGCAGCGCGCCACGGCGCTGGAGGCGTTCGCCCGGCTGCGCCGCCGGCTCGTCGACGAACTCGGCATCGAGCCCTCGGAGCGGCTGCAGCGGCTGCAGCAGGACGTTCTCAACGAGACACTGCCGCAGCCGGCCGCCGCCGTGACGGGCCCGGGCCCGCTGCCGGCCCAGGACGCGGCGGGCGCCCCGCCCTTTGGCAGTGCCGCCGCGCCGGCGCCGGCGGCGGTGCCCGTCGGCGGGCGGCTGCCGCTGGACACCCCGGACTTCACCGGACGCGTCGCGGAACTGGCGCAGCTCTCCTCGCTCGCCGGCCCGGACGCGGGCGCCGGGGACACGACCGGCGGGGAGTGCTCCGGGGGGCCTCGGGTGGTGGTGGTCCTGGGCGCGGCCGGTGTGGGCAAGAGTGCCCTCGCCGTGCGCGCCGCACACCGTATGGCCGACCGGTTCCCCGACGGTGCGCTCCACGCCCGGCTGCACGACGGCGCGGACCGCCCCAGACGGGCGGACGCCGTCCTGCATGCCCTGCTGCGGGACTGCGGAATGGATCCGGCCACGCTGCCCGACAACGCCGACGACCTGGCGGGCATGTTCCGGTCCTTCAGTGCCGAGCGGTCGCTCCTGGTCCTGCTGGACGACGCGGCCGGCACCGACCAGGTGCTCCCGCTGCTGCCGGCGGACGGGGGCAGCCTGGCGCTGGTGACCTCCCGGGTCCGCCTGCCCGGTCTGCCCGGCGCCCGGTCGATGGCCCTGGGGGCGCTGTCGGCCGACGACGCCGCCGCGTTCTTCACCAGGGTGGCCGGGGCGGAACGCGTCGGTGCCGGTGACGTCCTGGGGGAAGTCACGCACCTGATGGGCAACTTCCCGCTCTCCCTGCGTGCCGTGGGCGAGAAGTTCGCGGCGCGCCCGATGTGGACGCTTGGCGACCTCGCCCTGGGGCTGGTGGACGAGGGCCGCCTGGCGGCGGAACTGCACGACGAGGCCTGCGATGTGCTGGCCCGGGCGGCCGGGGCGATCGCCCGGCTGCCCGGCTCCCTGCGGCGGGCGCTGGCGCTGCTGGCGGCGGCCGGAGCGGCCCCCTTCGACATGGCACGGGCCAGACAGCTCCTGGGCGGCAGTTCCTGGGACGGCGACTCCCTGGTGGGCCAACTCCTCGACCATCACGTGGTGGTCAGGGCGGAGCAGTCCGGTTCTGCGGCTCTCGCCTTCCGGGTGCCGGATCTGATCCGGCTGTCCCTGCCGTCCGCCGACAACGCCGAACTGCGCGTTCTGCCCGGCGGCGACCGCGGCGGCCTGGGGAACCGTTCCGTCTCCGGGGTGCTGACCGCGGCGGGCTGACGGAATCGGCCCGGGGTCCGGCGCGTGCCGGCCGGCCAGCACCTTGGACATGACTTCACCCGGCCTGGATCGCCCGGGCCGACGCTGGCCGTGGCGGCCGGACCGACGGGCCGTCACGGGCGTGGTCCCGCCTCGTGCGGCGGGATTCGAGTGAGGAGACGGTTATGCGTTTCGAGGACGAGGTTCCACCGCCCCGCTGGCTGATGGTGCCCGCGGGACTGGAGGTCGAGCTCACCCCCGCCGGCCCCGGCAGGCGTGTCCGGTGCGGCGATCCGTCCTCGCCGGGGCGCTCCTCGGCGGGGCACCGGCAGCCGGACGGGGAGCGCCCCGGGCAGCACCGGGAGTCCTGCTGCCACTGCGGCGCTGTCCGGCCGGCCGCGTAGCCGGGGCGGCGGAGGAACCGGCTGTGCCCGGCGGGGTGTTGACGGCGTCGCAGCAGTGGCCCGGTGTCCCTGGGGCGCTGCCTCGCCGGCCGGTCGCGGCGGCGCCGTCCCCTCGGACGGACGGGACGGGCGCGACGGGCGGGACAGTTGGTGCCCGGGCGGCGCGGCGACATGCGCGGCGATGCCGGGGCGGGGGCACAGGCGGGCGGGGCCTCGGCCGGGTGCGGCCGGTCGGGCGGCCGGTCGGGCCCGTACGGCCGGCGGGGCCCGGCCGGCGCCCCGTACGCCCCGCCCGCCCGTCCCGCCCGGGCGTGTTCCGGCTCTCCTCCCCCGCACCGCCCGGCCGCAGGACCTGCCCGCCCCATGCCTTCGCCTGCGTCCCGCCCGGCCGCCGTCAGGTCCTCGCAGAGCCCGCCGAAACCCCGTTGGCCTGCGCGTTTCCCCGGCCTTGGTCCCCCCTTGGACGCCTGATCAGAGGCTGCCTCAGCAGGCAGTCGGGACCACACCGTACGGCTGCCGCAGGCGCAACCGCACAGACGCGGGTCGCGGCCGGACCAACGGGGCCCGGTCGACCGAGTGGCGAGGTGGGATGGGATGCAGACCAGGCTGCAGCACAGGAGCACCACGGACGGGGAGCTGTCCTACCCGGCGCGGGAAGCGACCCGGGACAGCGTGCTGCGGGAGCTGAGCGCGGTGCTCTTCGGGTCCCTGCCGCGCAGCGACCAGCGGCGCAGGGGCATGGAGTACGTGCAGGGTCTGCTCGGTGTCGAGGGACGCAAGTCGATCCGGAACATCTCCTCGCTGTTCGGCGGGGAGGCGGCCGAGCAGAGCCTGCACCACTTCATCAGCGGCTCCACCTGGGACTGGGGCCCGGTCCGCCGCGCCCTGGCCCGGCATCTGGAGGAGGTCTCCCCCGCCCGCGCCTATGTGCTGCAGCCGATGGTGATACCCAAGGCCGGCGACAGTTCGGTGGGGGTCGACCGCCGCTTCTGCCCGCGCCGCGGCCAGATCATGAACGCCCAGCAGGCCGTGGGCGTGTGGGCGGTCTCCGAGGAGCACAGCAGCCCGGTCAACTGGCGTCTGCACCTGCCCGACACCTGGCTGGACGACAAGACCCGGCGCCGGCAGGCGGCGATCCCGGAGACGGTGCTGCCGGAGTCCATGGACCAGTGCTGCGTTCAGGCCTACCTCGGCATCACCCGGGACTGGGGCCTGCCGGTGCGCCCCGCGCTGATGGACGCCCGCCAGTCCGACGTGGCGGGCACGGTGCGCGGGCTGCAGGACGCGGGTGCGCCGATGCTGTTACGGGTCAGCGCCAACCTGCGGCTGGCCGCCGCCGACGCGGGGCTGCCCCGTACGGCCGCCGGCACGGAGATGACGGCGCATCAGCTCATGCTGATGGCCCGGCCGCTGCGCCAGCCGGTCATCCAGCGCCGGCCCGGCCCGGGCGGTCGCACCGTGCACGCGGGACTGACCGCGACGGTGCGCGTGCGGCTTCCGCGCCGCACCGCCCGCCGCCCTTCCTGGTGCCGTGACCTGGTGCTGTTCGGCGTCGGCGACAACGGCGGGCGCTGGCCGGCCGAACTGTGGCTGACCAACATCACCGACCTGCACCCCTCCCAGCTCCTGCGGCTGAGCAAGCTGCCCCAGCGGGTGAACCAGGACTTCGCGCAGATCGCCGAACGGGTGGGCATAAAGGACTATTCCGGCCGCTCCTTCAGTGGCTGGCACCGGCACGCCACCCTGGCCTCGGCCGCCCACGCCGTCGCGGTGCTGTCCGGCACGGTCGAGCCGCAGACCGAGGCCGCGGAGGTGACGCAGGCATCCGCGTAGTCATGCACGCGGGCCTGCGCGTGAGCATGGAGAACGGCGCAGTGTACGGACGAGGGTCCGCTCTGTCAGCCGTCCTTTCACCCCCTGTGTCAGCTCGGCGGCCACCCGGCCCGCCGAGCTGACGGACTGCGCAGGGCAGCTGACGGATTGTCCGAACGTCCTTTGGCGAGTTCTGAACCCCCGGCACACGATCTGCGGACAGCCCGTCCCAGTGCCCGAGGAGTTCACCATGACCGTCCAGCCGCAGGCCGCCGACGGGCGGACAAAGGCGAACGCCGTCGCAACCGACGGCCCTCGTCCCCGCGCCGCGAGCGGGTCCCGCGTCGTCGTGCGCACGACGGCCGGGCCGGTGGCCGGCGAACGCACCGGCCGTGTCGCCGCCTTCCGCGGCATCCCCTACGCCAGGCCGCCGCTGGGCGAACTGCGTTTCGCCTCCCCGCGGCCGCCCGTGCCCTGGCGCGAGGTGCGCGACGCCGTGCGTTTCGCCGACGTCTCCTTCCAGAGCTCCATACCCAGCCGGCCCGTGCCGCCCTGCAGCGAGGACTCGCTGTACGCCAACGTGTGGACGCCCCGCACCCGCGGCAGCAGGCCCGTGATGGTGTACATCCACGGCGGCGGCTGGCAGGCCGGGGCAGGCAGCATGCCCGCCTACGACGGGGCCCGGCTGGCCGCCCGCGCGGACATGGTCGTGGTCACCTTCAACTACCGGCTCGGCGTCCTGGGGTTCGGTCTGCACGAGGACCTCACCGATCCGCTGACCGGCGACTTCGCCAACTGGGGCCTGCAGGACCAGCAGGCGCTGCTGCGCTGGGTGCACGCCAACGCGGCCGCCTTCGGCGGCGACCCGGACAACATCACCGTGTGCGGTACCTCCGCGGGCGGCGCCAGCGCCTGGCAGCTCGCCCTGCTGCCCGGCCTGCGCGGCCTGATCCGGCGCATCGTGTCGATCAGCCCCAGCCATGTCACGCCGCCCGCGACCGCGCTCACCCCCGAGGACTCCCGGACCGTCTACCGGGCCGTCGCCCGCCGGCTGGGCACCACCGTCGCCGGCCTGCGCGAGGTGCCGGCCGGCGCGCTCGCCGCGGCCTGGGAGGAGATCTTCGCGCCGCGCCCCGAGGACCGGATCGTCACCAGCGGACGCTGGTACCGCGGGCCGGTCGTCGACGGGCGCACCATGGCCGGGCCCGACCACGCGCTGCCGGCCCCCGACGTGCCCGTGCTGTCGGTCCACACCAGCACCGAGGGCTCCTTCTACACCGGACCCGCCTCCCCCCAGCCCCTGCCCGCGCCGCGGGACGCCGTCGCCCTGCGACGGGCCGTGCGCGATGTGCTGCGGCTCGTGCGGCCGGAGGCGGGCGACGACCTCGCCGACGCCTGCACCCTCGCCTACCGGGACGCCGCACGGGACGCCGCCCTGCCCGGCGATCCGCTGTCGCTGTGGACGGAGATCTGGGGCGACGCGCTGTTCCGGCACCAGATCGTCCGGTCCGCCGAGCGCCATGCCCGTGCGGGCAACAGCCCCCTGTACGCCATGGAGTTCGCCCACCCGGCGCCGGCGCCGCACTTCGGCACCCCGCACGAGGCGACCTCACCGTTCCTGTTCGGCACCCACCGGCTCCCGCAGTTCGCGCCCGTCGCCGGCGCGGGCCCCGTGGAGAGGCTGCTGTCGGACATCCTCATCGACGCCGTGGCGGCCTTCGCCCGTACCTCCGTGCCCGACACCCCCAACACCTGCGGCTGGCCGCCGTTCACCCCCGACGCGCCCAGCACCCTGGTCCTGGGCGGTCCTCGCATCGCCGAGGTCACGCACACCCCCAAGCTCGCCCAGCTCGGGTTCTGGGACGCGGTGGGCTGGACGCCCCGTTTCTGAACCCGGCCGCCCCGTGCCGCCCCGGCCGGGCCCTTCGACCTTCTCCCCGATCGTCCGTACACCGCGGCAGCCGTGCCGTGTCTTTTTTCCCCACCGTCCGTATTCCCTGTCTGGAGACATCCGTGGACTATCCACTGCTCGACCTCGAATGGAAGATCGCCCCTCAGCAGCCGGTCTGGGACGACCCGGCGCAGGTGAGCCGGGTCCGGTCGGACCTGGCAAGCCGGCCCGCGCTGGTGCGCGCGGACGACGTGCGTGCCCTGCGCGGCCACCTGGCCCGGGTGGCGGCCGGCGAGGCCCTGGTGGTGCAGGCCGGGGACTGCGCCGAGGACCCCGACGAATGCACCGCCGAGCATGTCGCGCGCAAGGCGGCCGTGCTCGACCTGCTGGCCGGGGCGCTGCGGCTGGTCACCGGCAAGCCGGTGATCCGGGTGGGCCGTATCGCGGGACAGTTCGGCAAGCCGCGCTCGAAACCGACCGAGCTGATCGGCGGCGTCGAACTGCCCGTCTACCGCGGCCACATGGTCAACAACCCCGAGCCCACCCCCGAAGGACGCCGCCCCGATCCGCTGCGCCTGCTGACCGGGTACATGGCGGCCGACGAGATCATGCACCACCTGAACTGGCACCGTGCCCGCGGCACGGACCTCATCGACCCCGCTGTCTGGACCAGCCATGAGGCCCTGCTCCTCGACTACGAAGTGCCCCTGCTGCGGCACGAGACCGACGGACTCGTGCTGTCCTCGACGCACTGGCCGTGGATCGGAGAGCGCACCCGCCAGCCCGAGGGCGCGCACGTCGCCCTGCTCACCGGCGTGGTCAACCCGGTGGCCTGCAAGGTCGGCCCGAGCATCACCCCGGAGGAACTGCTGGATCTGTGCCGGCGTCTGGACCCGCGGCGCGAGCCGGGACGGCTCACCCTCATCGCCCGCATGGGCGCCGACGCGGTGGCCGACGCCCTGCCCCCGCTGGTCGAGGCCGTACGCAGGGCGGGCCACCCGGTGATCTGGCTGACCGACCCGCTGCACGGCAACACCGTCACCACCCCGCAAGGGTTCAAGACCCGCTACGTGGAGGCGGCCGAACGCGAGGTCGTCGCCTTCCACCACGCGGTGACCGCGGGCGGCGGCATCGCCGGCGGCCTGCACCTGGAGACGACGCCGGACGCGGTCATGGAGTGCGTCAGCGACGCGCGGGCCGCCGGCCTCGTCGGTGACGCCTACCAGAGCCTGTGCGACCCGCGGCTCAACGTCAGCCAGGGCATCTCCGTGGTGTCCGCCTGGCAGTCGTGACCGGCCACACCGAACAGCCCCTGCCCGCACGGCATGTGAAGGAGAGGCACGACATGGAGAACAGACTGGCGCTGGTCACCGGAGCCGCCGGCGGCATCGGCGCGGCCGTCGCCCGTGTCCTGGGTGAACAGGGCACCGCGGTGGCCGCGGTCGACCGCGATGCCGCCCAGCTCGGCGAGATGATCGAGAAACTGGGCGCGGACGGGCTGCCGGTGGCACCGTTCCCGGCGGACGTGACCGACAGCCGGGCGGTGGACGAGGCCGTCGCCGAGATCGAAGCGCGCCTGGGCCCCATCGACTTCCTCGTCAACGCGGCAGGGGTGCTGCGCCTGGGCGAGGTGTCCACCTTCAGCGACGACGACTGGAACAGCACCTTCGCCGTCAACACCACGGGCGTCTTCCATCTCTCGCGCGCCGTCGTCGCCCGTATGGTGCCGCGCGGCCGCGGGGCGGTGGTCACCGTCGCCTCCAACGCCGCCGCCACCCCCCGGACCGGAATGGCGGCGTACGCCGCCTCCAAGGCGGCGGCGGAGATGTTCACCAAGAGCCTGGGCCTGGAGGTGGCCCGGCACGGCATCCGCTGCAACATCGTCGCCCCCGGCTCCACCGACACCCCGATGCTGAGCTCCATGTGGCAGGACGAAGCCGGTCCGCGCGCCACCGTCGCCGGGAACCTCGACGCCTTCCGCGTCGGCATCCCGCTGGGCAAGCTCGCCCAGCCGGGCGACGTCGCGCGCGCCGTGGCCTTCCTCCTGTCCGACCAGGCCTCCCACATCACCCTGCACACCCTGACCGTCGACGGCGGCGCGGCGCTCGGCGCCTAGCCCCGTGCCGGAAGCACGGTTGTGTCGCCGCCGGCCGCGCCTGACGCGGCGGCGGGCGGCACACACCGCGGAGAAAGGAACCGAGACCACCATGGCCGGACTTCCGACCATCGAGTCGTACCCCCTGCCCTCCTCGTCACAGCTGCCGGCGAACACCGCACCGTGGAGCGTGGACCCGGCGCGCGCGGTGCTCCTCGTCCACGACATGCAGCGCTACTTCCTCGAGCCGTTCCCCGAGCCGCTGCGCAGCCGGCTCGTGGCGAACGCGGCCCAGCTGCGCGAGCAGTGCGCCCGGCTCGGCATCCCCGTCGCCTACACCGCCCAGCCCGGCGGCATGAGCGCCCACCAGCGGGGCCTGCTCAAGGACTTCTGGGGCCCGGGCATGCGTCCCGCCCCGGCCGACCGTGCCGTGGTCGACGCCCTGGCCCCCCGCCAGGGGGACTGGCTGGTGACCAAGTGGCGCTACAGCGCCTTCCACCACACCGACCTGCTCACCCGGATGCGTTTCCACCAGCGTGACCAGCTCCTGGTCTGCGGGGTCTACGCCCACGTCGGCGTGCTCATCACGGCCGTGGAGGCGTTCAGCCACGACATCGAGACGTTCGTGATCGCCGACGCCGTCGCCGACTTCACCGAGAGCCAGCACCGGATGGCCCTGGAGTACGCGGCCGCGCGCTGCGCGGTCGTCACCACCGCCAAGGAGGCCCTGTCATGACCGGCGACCGCCCCCAGGGGCCGCCCAACGGCACGCTGCTCGACGAGATCCTCGGCGCCGAGCCCGGCCCGTTCGCCCTGCTGCACCGGCCCGAGGCGAACGGCCCCCAGCTGGTCGACATCCTCGTCGGCGAGGTGTCGCACCCCCGGACCCTGTCCGACATCCCGCTGCCCGAGCCCGGGAGCGCGGACGGTCCCCGCCACGACGTGCTCGCCCTCGTGCCCTACCGGCAGATCACCGAGCGGGGTTTCACCGCCCACGACGACGGCACCCCCCTGGTGGCCCTCAGCGTCACCCGGCAGGAGAGCGCCGCCCTGGGCACCGTTCTCGCCCGGCTGCCCGAGGAGAACATCCGTACCTCCGGCGCCCGCTTCGACGTGGACGACGACGCCTACGCCGAGACCGTCCGCCGCATCATCGCCGACGAGATCGGCACCGGCGAGGGCGCGAACTTCGTCATCAAGCGGACCTTCACCCTCGACATCGGCGAGTACTCCCCGCGCAGCGCCCTGACCCTCTTCAAGCGGCTTCTGGAGCGCGAGAAGGGCGCGTACTGGACGTTCGTCGTGCACACCGGCACCCGCACCCTGGTCGGTGCCACACCCGAGCGGCACATCAGCGTGCAGGACGGCACGGCCGTGATGAACCCGATCTCCGGCACCTACCGCTACCCGGCCTCCGGCCCCACCCTGCCCGAGGTGATGGACTTCCTCGCCGACCGCAAGGAGACCGACGAGCTGTACATGGTGGTGGACGAGGAACTGAAGATGATGGCCCGGATCTGCCCGGACGGCGGCCGGGTCAGCGGCCCCTTCCTCAAGGAGATGGCCCGGCTCGCCCATACCGAGTACTTCATCGAAGGACGCACCGCCATCGACCCGCGTCAGGTGCTGCGCGAGACGATGTTCGCGCCGACGGTCACCGGTTCCCCGCTTCAGAGCGCCTGCCGGGTCATCGGCCGCTACGAGCACAGCGGCCGCGGCTACTACAGCGGCGTGGCCGCCCTGATGGGCCGCGACGCGGCGGGCGGCTTCGCCCTGGACTCCGCGATCTGCATCCGCACCGCCGACATCGACGCGGCCGGGCAGGTGCGTATCGGTGTCGGAGCCACGCTGGTACGCCACTCCGATCCGCTGTCGGAGGTGGCCGAGACCCGGGCCAAGGCCGCCGGGCTGCTCGCCGCGCTGGAAGGCCACGGCCCGACCCGGTTCGCCGCCCATCCCGAGGTGCGCAGGGCGCTGGAGCAGCGCAACGAGACCATCGCCGGGTTCTGGCTCGCGGGCGGCCCGCCCGCCGCCGAACGGCCGCTGCCGCCCGGGCTGAAGGTCCTCGTGGTGGACGCGGAGGACACCTTCACCTCGATGATCGGGCACCAGCTGCACTCCCTGGGGCTGCAGGTGACGGTGAAACGGTTCGACGAGCCCTACCGGCTCGCCGGCCACGACCTGGTGGTGATGGGCCCGGGCCCCGGCGACCCGGGCGATCTCTCCCACCCCAAGATCGCCCATCTGGACCGCACGATCACCACACTGCTCCAGGAGCAGCGGCCGTTCCTGGCGATCTGCCTGAGCCACCAGGTGCTCAGCCGCCGCCTCGGCCTGGACCTGCGGCGCAGAGCCGTCCCCAACCAGGGTGTCCAGCGTGACATCGACCTGTTCGGCCGGCGCGAACGGGTCGGCTTCTACAACACGTTCGCGGCCGTGAGCTGCGAGGACAAGACGGAGACGGACGCGGCCGGGGTCGTGGAGATCGCCCGGGACACGAGCAGTCTGGAGGTCCACGCGCTGCGCGGCACGCGGTTCGCGTCGATGCAGTTCCATCCGGAGTCCGTCCTGACCCAGAACGGCGTCGGGATCACCGGCGACCTCGTGCACGGTCTCCTGGCCGGCTCCCGCCTGGCCGTGGCCGACTGACCACCGCTGTCGGCGGCCGGCCGGCGTCGAGCGCCGGCCGGCCGCCATCTGACGTACTCCCCGGCGACCTGACGGGTTCTCCGGCCGGGCTTTGCCCCCGACCGGACGCCCTGGGGACCATCTGCTGCGGGAGGACCGAACTCTCAACCGAAGGGTCACACATGATCACCACGGGTACGGCTCGCTCAACCCGCAGGCCCGCCGGCATCGCGATCCTGGGCACGGGTTCCTGTCTGCCCTCCCATGCGGTCGGCAACGACGAGGTCGCCGCCGCCGCCGGAGTCACCGACGAATGGATCCACCGCAAGACCGGGATACGCAACAGGCGCCGGGCCAAACCGGACGAGGCGACGTCCGACCTGGCCGTCGCCGCGGGCCGGGCCGCGCTGGAGGCCGCCGGCATCACCGCCGCGGACCTCTCCCTGATCATCGTGGCGACCTCGACGCCCGACTCGCCGCAGCCGCCCACCGCCTGCGTGGTGGCCGACGGCCTCGGCGCGGGCCACGGGCCCGCCGCCTTCGACGTCAACGCCGTCTGCAGCGGCTTCGTCTTCGCACTGAACACGGCCGCGCACATCCTCGCGGGCTCCGACTCCCCCTACGCGCTGGTCATCGGCGCGGACATCTACTCCCGCATCCTGGACCCCGCCGACCGGCGCACCGCCATCCTCTTCGGGGACGGAGCCGGAGCGGTGGTGCTGGGCCCGGCCCGGCCCGCCCGCGGCCTGCTGGCCGGACAGCTGGCGGGGTTCGGCGCCGAACGCGACCTGATCGAGGTGCCGGCCGGAGGAAGCCGCCTGCCGGCGACGCCCGAGACCCTCGCCCAGGGCCTGCACTACTTCACCATGAACGGGCGCGGTGTGCGCGAGTTCGTCGACGCCACGGTCGCCCCGGCCATCGGCGCCTTCGTGACCGGCGCGGGCTTCTCCGTCGAAGACATCGACCACTTCGTTCCGCACCAGGCCAACGGGCGCATGCTCGAGGACCTTTCGGCCTCGCTCGGCGTCCCGGCCGGCCGCACACGGCTCAGCTACGAGGACTTCGGCAACACCGGATCCGCCTCGGTCCCCGTCACCCTCGACCTCGCGGCCCGCTCGGGACGGCTGAGCGACGGAAACCTCATTCTGCTGGCCGGCTTCGGCGGCGGCATGGCCATGGGCCTGTCACTGCTGCGCTGGCAGCGCAACCACCCCTCACACAGCACCCCGCACGTCTAAGGAGACGGTGATGCCGGACAACATCATGGACGACTACCTGCGCCGGATCGAAGCGGACCGGCCGCACCGCGCGGACCTGGCAGGACTCCGCCATCTGATGGAGCGTCATATCCTGTCGGTCCCCTTCGAGAACCTCGACTACCACCTCGGGGAGGACATCTTCATGGACGAACGCGTCCTGGAGAAGATCGTCCGCAAGAACCGGGGCGGCGGCTGCTACGAGGTCAACCCCGCCCTGGCGTTCCTGCTGACGTCCCTCGGCTACGAGCTCGACATCCTGCCGGGCTGGGTGCACCGCCCCGACGGGCTCGGCCCCTTCCTGGGCCACCTGGCGCTGCGCGTCAGGGCCGACGGCCAGGACTGGCTGGTCGACGTCGGCTTCGGCCGCAACAGCCGCTTCCCGCTGAACCTGGCCTCCCGCGAGGTGCAGCACGACCCGCACGGCGACTACCAGCTGCACGACGCGGGCGACGGCGTCGTCGACGTGTACCTCGGCGGCAAGCCCCTCTACCGGGTCGCGGACCGGCCGGTGCAGATCGCCGACTTCGCCCCGACCCTGTGGTGGTACCGCACCTCGCCCGACTCCTCGTTCCTGCAGGGCCTGTTCTGCTCCATCCGCACCCCCGACGGCCTGGTCACGCTCAAGGGCAACGCCCAGGTCAGCATGGTCGCGGGCGAGGAGCGCTCCAAGCACACCCTCGGAAGCGAGAGCGAGGCACTCCAGGCCTACGAGAAGTACTTCGGCATCCACCTGGACCGGCTGCCCGACCGGCCCGCCGGAGGCGTCACCGCCGGCGTGCGGACGGACTGAAGAGCGATGAGCGAGATCACCACCACCGGGCCGCCCGACATCGACGTACTCGTCGTCGGCGGCGGACCCACCGGCCTGCTGACGGCCGTGGAACTGCTGCGCCGCGGCATACGGGTGCGGGTCATCGACCGTGCCCGGGCCGCGTCGACGACACCGAAGGCACTGTCGGTGTGGCCCCGCGCCCTGGACATCCTTGAGGACGCCGGGCTCGGCGACGCCGTCCACCGCGAGTCCCTGCGCATCAACCGGCTCAGTTACTTCTCCGACCGCAAGCCGCTCGCCTCCTTCCCCCTGGACGAGGACACCGCCTGCCGGGTGCTGCCGCAGCACGTGACCGAGCGTCTGCTCGCCGAGCGTCTGGCCGAACTCGGCGGCAAGGTGGAGCGCGGGGTGCGGCTGCTGGCCCTGGAAGGGGTGGACTTCTCCGGCGACCTCGCCGCCACCGACGGTGTCACGGCCGTCGTGGAGCTGGCCGACGGCAGCGTCGGCCGCATCCGGGCGCCCTACGTCATCGGCGCCGACGGGGCCGGCAGCGCGGTCCGCGGCCAGCTCGGCGTCGGGTTTTCGGGCAGTACCTACGAGATGGCGTTCGCGCTCGTCGACGCGCGGACCGAGGGCGACCTGCCACGGGACGAGTGCCTGTTCTACCAGGCGGCCGGCGGTGCCCTGGTCGTGGTGCCGATGCCCGGCGGCATCCACCGCTTCCTGTCCGTCATGCCCAAGGGCCGGCGTGAGGTCTCCCTGGAGCTGATGCAGGAGATCCTCGACGAGCGGGGGCCGCGCGGGGTACGGCTGACCGAGGCGGTGTGGCAGGCCGTCTTCCGCGTGCACGCCCGTCACGCGTCCGACTTCAGCGTCGGGCGCGTCTTCCTGGCCGGCGACGCCGCGCACGTGCACAGCCCGGCCGGCGGCCAGGGCATGAACAACGGCCTGCAGGACGCCCAGAACCTCGCCTGGAAACTGGCCGCCGTCATCCGCGGCGCCTCGCCGGCCTGTCTGCTCGCCAGTTACGGCACGGAACGCTCCGAGGCCACCCGCCAGATCGTGCGCGACACCGACCTGCAGACCCGCGCCTGGGTGGCCCGCAGCCCGGCCAAGGTGCTCGCCCGGGACACCGCCTTCAAACTCCTCGACCGCAGCGGCGTGGTGTCGCGGTACTACACGCCGGTGATGGCCGGCCGGCGTCTGGCCTACCCGCCGGTGCGTGCCACCCAGCGGCCCTCCGGGCCGGCCGGCTGCCGGGTCCTGGGGCGGATCCCGGGCGGCCTGCAGGAGGGCGCGGTCTTCCCGCGGCGGGCGGCCCTCGCCCACAACATCAGCGGCCCCGGCACCGATCCCCACGGCTGGACCCTGGTCCTCGCCCCGCCCTCGGACACCTGGCGCACCGAGGCCGGGCATGCCGCCGCCCGCTACGGACGGCTGCTGCGCACGGTGGTGCTGCGCCGCCCGGAGAGCGCCCTGGCCACCGGCTGCCGCCGTGCGGGCTACTGGCTGGTGCGGCCGGACGGGCACATCGCGGCGCACGGCCACGAGGCGGACCTCGGCCGTCTGGAGACGGAGCTGAAAGCGTCCCTGACGGCCCGGCCGGCCGCCCCGGACGCGACCTGACATTAAAAGAAGTGTGGCCTTCACCGCGGACATCGCCGATGCGTAATGTCCAGGACATGAAGCTGAGAGAGGGCGTGGAATGGGCGGTGCACTGCTGCATCAGCCTGTCCTGGCTCTCTCCTGACAAGGTGGTGCCGGCGGCCGGACCGGCAGCGTTCCACGCTCTGCCGCCGGCCTACCTGAACAAGCAGATGAACGCACTGGGACGAGCCGGCATCGTCTCGTCCCGCTCCGGCCCCCGTGGCGGTTGCCGTCTCGGCCGGAAGCCGGACGACATCAGCCTGATGGACGTGGCCACGGCCATCGACGGTGCGGCACAAGCCTTTTCGTGCACGCAAATCCGTCACCACGGCCCGGCCGGCCGGCGCGCCCCCTGCACCGTGGCCCAGGCCTTCGCCGGCGCGGAACCGGCCTGGCGGCACCGGCCCGCGGGCCGGACGATCGCCGAGCCGGCCGACACCGTGCGACGGGCCGACCCCGCAGCACCGCACCACGTACGCAACTGGTTCGACCAGGACTGAGTGCACCCCCCGCACCACGCGCCGGGCTGTTCGTTCCCGGTGCGGCGCCCCGCGCGCCCCTCTTTTTCCGACCCGTAGTGAAAGGCACAGTCATGCCGTCTTCGGCCACAGGCGCCGCCCTCGAGGCACCGCGCCGGCGCCCCGGACTCCTCCTGGCGCTGCTGGCGTTCGCCCAGCTGATCATCTCCATCGACTACAACATCGTGTATGTCGCGCTCCCCGAGATCGGTGACGCTCTCGGTTTCACCTCCCAGACCCTGCAGTGGGTGATCAGCGCCTACGCGGTCGCCTTCGGCGGGTTCCTGCTGCTCGGCGGCCGGGCCTGCGACCTGTGGGGGCCGCGCCGTATCTTCGTCCTGGGGCTGGCGCTGTACGGGGTGTCCTCGCTGGCCGGCGGCCTGGCCACCGAGCCTGCCGTGCTGATGGCGGCCCGGGCGGTGCAGGGCATCGGCGGCGCGTTCCTCTTCCCCGCGACGCTGACGCTGGTGTCCACCAGGTTCGCCGAGGGCAAGGAGCGCAACCGCGCCTTCGCCGTGTGGGGCACGGCCGGCGGTTCCGGCATGATCCTGGGCTCGCTGCTGGGCGGTGTGCTGACCGAGGCGTTCGGCTGGGAGTCCGTCTTCTACGTCAACGTTCCCCTCGCCGTCATCGCCATCCTGTTCGCCTTCCCGCTGATCTCCCGCGACACCCTGAGCAGTTCGGGCCGCTCCTTCGACCTGGCCGGCGCGCTCACCGCCACCGTCGGTACCACCTCCGTCGTCTTCGCCCTGGTGCAGGGCCCGGAGTCGGGCTGGGGCTCGCCGGTCATCGTCGGCGCGCTCGTCCTGGGCGCCGCGCTGCTGGCGGCGTTCTTCGTCATCGAGAAGAACAGCAAGGACCCGCTGATGCCGCTGCGGCTGTTCGGCAACCGGAACCTGAGCACCGGCGCGGCGGTCACCTTCTTCTACATGGCGACGTTCGGCTCCCTGCTGTACTTCCTGACCGTCTACTTCCAGGGCGTGCACGGCTACAACGCGCTGGAGACGGGGCTGGCGTTCCTGGTCCCCATGGTCGCCATCTCCATCGGCGCGCAGACCGCCGGCCGTCTGGCCACGAAGTTCGGTCTGCGCGCCATCATGATCGCCAGCCTGCTGGTGGGCCTGGCCGGCACGGTGATCGTCGGTCTGACGCTGGCGACCGACGGCTCCTACGTCTCCCTGATCCCCGGCATGGTCGTCCTGGGCCTGGGCCAGGGCGCCGGCTACACCCTGATGTTCGGCGCCGCCACGGTCGGTGTGGACCCGATGGAGCAGGGCATCGCCTCCGGTATGGCCTCCACCACGCAGCAGATCGGTGGTGCGGTCGGTCTCGCCGTCCTCGTCGCCGTCGCCAACTCCGGTCTGGAGGGTCTGCAGGGCGAGGCGCTGCGCGCGGCCACCAACGACGGCCTGCGCACCGCGGTGTTCATCGCCGCGGTCGGTATCGCACTGACCGCGCTGATCTCCCTGGGCCTGCAGAAGCCGGCCAAGAAGGGGCGGGCCGTGGCCGGGGGTTCGGCCACGGCCGCCGCGAGTGAGGAGCCGCAGACCGCTCAGGTCTGACCCGCATCTCCGGCGCACCCCACCGGGTGCGCCGGCTGCCGGCCCCTCGCACTGTTTCGTTCCCCCGCGGGTGCGGGGGTTCGGCATTTCCGCGGACGGATTCAACGCCGGCCATGGGGGACTTGACGCATAGCGGGCCGTTCGATTGCCGGGGCCGCGGCCTCCCCCGCAGGATCGGTGTATGTCGAAATTATCGGTTGCCGAAGTGCCTTCGGCGACGTCACGGACAGCCCCGTTCGCCGCGACCGTGACGACCGTGTCCCTCATGGGCGTGCTCGTGGTCGGACAGATGTACGTCACCATTCCGCTCATGCCCGAACTCGCCGCCGCCTGGGGTGTGCGGACACAGTCGGCGGCGCTGTCGACCACGGCGTTCGCGTTCGCCCACGCGGCGGGTTCGCTCATCAGCGGCCCGCTGGCCACCCGCTGGGGGCGGCGTACCGTCATGGTCACCAGCGTCCTGGCCATGGCCGTGGTCACGGCCCTGCTGCCGCTGGTGACGTCACTGGGCACCGGAGTCGCCCTGCGCGCCCTGCAGGGGCTGTTCGCGGGCTCGTTCATCCCCATGTCGTACGCGTATCTGCACGCCCGCATGGCCCCGCACCGGGTCGCCCTGGCCCTGACCGTGGTCTCCGCCTGTATGGGCGCCACCGTGGTGATCGGGCAGGCCGAGGCCCAGCTGGTGGCGTCGCTGTTCGGCTGGACGTGGGTGTTCTGGGGGACCGTGCCGCTGCTGCTGGTCGGTGCCGCCGTCTCCTGGCGGGTGCTGCTGCCCCAGGAGCGCAGGGACGCCGGCCGGGCGGACCCGGCCGCACGCTCCGGGCTGCGGGCCGTCCTGGGCGGGCGGATGGTCACGCTGTACCTGGTCATCATGGTCGGCGCGGCGAGCCTCACGGCCGCCTACACCGGTGTCCAGCTGCACGGCCCCGCCGGCATGGCGGACGACGGCCCGGCCCTGCTGGCGCTGCGCGCCAGCGCCCTGCCTGCGCTGCTGGCCGCCGTGCTGCTCGCCCCGGCCCTGAGCCGGTTCTCCGCGGCGCGCCGCGCGGGCGGGGCGCTGGTGGTCACCACCGCCGCGATGCTGGCCGCGGTGGGGGGCGCGGACAGTGCCCTGGCCCTGGGCGCCGCCCTGTTCGCGTTCATGGCGGGGTTCTCCACGCTCGGTCCGGCGCTCATCCAGAGTGTCGGCGCCCGGGCCGGGGCCGCGCAGACCACCGCGATCGCGGTGTACGGCTTCACCCTCAACGTCGGGGCCGGCGCCGGCGCCCAGCTCGCCGTCGGCTTCTCGGACTTCTCCTCGCTGGCGCTGTTCCTGGCCGCGGCTCTGGCGGTCGCCACCGCCGGTGTCCTGCGCGCCGCGCGGGCGACCTGACGCACTCGCGGGCGCTTCGTTGCCGCCGTGCCGGGCGGTCGGCCACGATGCCGGACGTCCCCGCACTCCAAGCCGGTTCACCGGCTACGCCCAGGGAGCCACCCATATGACCAACGTCGCCGTCATCTACTACTCGTCCACCGGTTCCACCCACCGGCTCGCGCGGGCCGCGGCCGACGCCGCCGCCGAACAGGGCGCCGAGGTACGGCTGCGCCGGGTGGCGGAGACCGCCGCCACGGGGCGGCCCGGCTCCGACGAGCACGCGGCCGACGCCCTGGAGATAGCCGAGGCGTGCGTGGCGGACCTGGAGTGGGCCGACGCCATCCTGCTCGGCACGCCCGTCCACTTCGGGCTCGCCGCGCCGCAGCTGATGCAGTTCATCAACACCTCCTCGTCGCTGTCGATCCACGGCGGTCTGCTGGACAAGGCCGTCTCCGCCTTCGCCTCCGGCTCCGCCGAGCACGGCGGGCAGGTGACGGCGATCCTCGCGCTGCACAACGCCATCTGCCACTGGGGATCGGTCATCGTCGCCACCGGCTCCGCCGATCCGGTGCTGTACGAGAAGAACAACGGCAACCCGTACGGCGCGAGCACCGTGGCGGGCAACCGCATCGGTTTCATCCACGACGAGAACGTCGGTGCCATCGCCTACCAGACCCGCCGCACCATCCATGTCGCGGCGGCCCTGAAGGCCGCCGCACCTGTCCGGGCCGCCGCCTGAAGGACCATCTGACCAGAACGCTTGAGGAGAAAACATGGCAGTCAGCGACCCGGCCACGCTGCCCCAGACCTTCGTCGAGGCCTTCAACGCCAAGGACCTCGCCGCCATCGACCGTCTCTTCGAACCCGGGGCGGTGCGTGTGCTGCGACCGGGCGTGGTGGTGAGCGGTGACGGCCGCCGGCAGGCGACCAGCAGTTTCCTGGCCCTGGGTGTGCCGATCGAGATCAGTCTGCGGCACACCTATGTGTACGACGACACCGCGCTGCTGATCGGTGACTTCGTCATCGACGGCGCCGGCCCGGACGGCGAGCGGGTGCACATCGAGGGCACCGCCACCGATGTCGCCCGCCGCGGGCCGGACGGACTGTGGCGCTACATCATCGACAACCCGCCCGGTGTGGAGGCCGGTGGCGCCTGAGCCGCGCCCCGCGGGGCCAGAGAAAGGCGGCTTTCGCCGTCACGGGCCGGTACCTGACGGACTATGGGAACGAGGTCGCTGCCCGGCCGGGCCCGGCGACACGATGGGGCGTGCACCGGCAGCCGGAAGGACGGCGCGGGCACCGAATCCGATGAGGGAGCAGTACGTCCATGACCAATGTCGCCATCGTCTATTACTCGGCCACCGGGAACATCCACAAGCTGGCTGTCGCCGCTGCCGAGGCGGCGGAGAAGGCGGGTGCCGAGGTGCGGCTGCGCCGGGTCGCGGAGATCACCGGTGAGCCGCTCGCGCCCAACTACAAGGAATGGAGCCAGGCGAACACCGAGCACGTCGCCGCCAGCCGGGACGTCGCGGTGGCCGAGATCGACGACCTGGACTGGGCCGACGCCGTCGTCTGGGGCACTCCGGGCCGCTACGGCCTGCTCGCCGGCCCGCTCAAGCACTTCATCGACCAGACCTTCGAACTGCACGCCCGGCGCGGGCTGATGAACAAGGCGATGTCCGCGTTCACCTCCACGGGCACCCAGCACGGCGGCCAGGAGTCCACCCTGCTGTCGCTGAGCAACGTCTTCTACCACTGGGGGGCCGTGATCGTGCCGCCCGGCGTGACCGACGACATCCTGCTCGCACCGAGCAACGGCAACCCCTACGGGGTCAGCGCCACGTCGGGCCTGCAGGCCATTCCCGGTCACCTCGCGCAGAACGTCACCGACGACAACCTCGCCGCCGTCGGCTACCAGACCGTACGCACCATGAAGGTGGCCGAGGCGCTCAGGCAGTCGCTGTAGGAGGACTGCCCGAAAGGCGCCGGGGAGGCCGGATCCGTGCACCGCACGGATCCGGCCCCTTTCTCTTTTCTCCCCGGCTTCTCCCCGGCTTCTCCGGTATTGATTCAGCGCACGTTCGCGAGATGACGCATTAAGCGGCTTTTTCTGTTCCGTGGCCCTCTGGTGTGCGAGGTTTTCGGGGGGAGTTCTTATTTTCCGTGTTCCGGTTCACCAGAGGAAGAGTCCTTATGTTCAAGGTTCCGAAGAGCAAGAAGTTCCTCTACCTCGGGGTCGTCTCCGAGCGCGCTGCCCAGAAGTTCGGCACCACTCCGATCTCACTCGACCACGACCTTGAGGCCTTCCCCTCGGCGGGACAGAAACTGACCGTCGCGGAGTTCGCCGGGCATGTGGCCGAGACGGCCAACCGGTTGTGGGCCGCCGGTGTGCGGCCCAGCGAGCACGTGGCCGTGTACAAGACGTCGAACTTCGACATCACCGTGCTGGCCTGCGGTGCGGCCCGGATCGGTGCGGTGCCGGTCATGCTCTCCCCGCACCTGGACGGGGAGAGCATCGGCAAGCTGCTCGAACGCCTGGAGCGGCCCACGGTGCTGACCGACGAGGCGAAGCTGACCGGTGCGCTGGCCGGCCTGCCGCTGGCCGAGCTGACCGCGCGGGTCGTCACCACCACCGGCTCCCACCCCGGTGCCGTCTCCTTCGCCTCTCTGGCGGGCGCCCCCGAGCGCCGTCCGGTGCTGCTCGGCCCCGACCAGCCGGCGCTGATGACCCACACGTCGGGGACGACCGGCATTCCCAAGCTGGTGGTGCACTCGGCGCGTTCGCTGGGTGCCCGCGGCAACTGGCAGGACAAGGTCGTCTCCTTCATCCGCAAGCGGGAGACCGTGGCGATGCATGTGTCGTACGTGCATTCGCGGATGTACCTGGGCCTGGCCGTGCTGCAGATGCGCGGGATGCCGATGGTGTTCATGAACGACGCCAGCCCGGCGCACGTGGCCGACATGCTGGTCAGGCATCGTCCCGGTGTCCTGGAGACGCACCCCAACTCGTTCCTGGAGTGGGAGGAGATGCTGGACGACCCGCGCCGGCCGGTCTCCAACGTCAAGTACTTCAACAGCACCTTCGACGCGATCCACCCGAGCACGATGCACAAGTTCCTGCACGCCTCGGACCGGCGCAGCCCGGTGTTCCTCCAGGTGTACGGGCAGAGCGAGTGCGGCCCGCTGGCCGCCCGCACCTACCGGCGCCGCAACGCGCTGAAGGCGGACGGCCGCTGCCAGGGCTACCCCACGCCCGGCATGACCAAGTACCGGCTGGTGTCCCGGGGCGGCACTCCCTCCAAGGAGAGCCCCGGCTACATCGACGTGGCCACCGCGGGGCGGGCGCTGACGTACTACGGCGAGCAGGAGCGCTTCGACCAGCAGGTCATCGGCGAGTGGTGGCGCGGCGGCGATGTCGGCTACCGCACCCGGTGGGGCTGTCTGCACCTGCTCGACCGCGAGGTCGACGTCATCGAGGGGATCGAGTCGACCCTGGAGGTCGAGGACGCGGTGCTGCACCGGCTGGAGGAGCTGACCGAGCTCGTGGTCGTGCCGGGCCCCGACAAGCGCCCCGTGCCGGTGGTGTGCACCCGCGGCGACGTGCCGCTGGACCTCGGGCGCTGGCAGGCGGCCGTCGCCGACCAGCCCGCCCTGGGCGCACCCGTGCAGCGTCGCCTCGCGGACCTGCCGCGCACCGCCACCGCGAAGATCCGGCGGCTGGAACTGGCCCGGCAGCTCGCCGAGACCCTCACGGCCCGCGCCGCCGACGCGGGCGAGGAGGGCTCCGCCACGACCGGGCAGGCGGCCGCGGCCGCGGAGGGTGAGGACGGCCGGGTGCCGGCCCGCTCCGAGACCGCAGCCTGCTGACCGGCCCGGCCGAGAAGCCGGCGAAGGGAAGGGAGAACACCGGTGACAGCGCATCAGGTGTGGCAGGAGACGACGCGGAACGCCCGGGGCTGCCCGGCGCCCGCGGACCCGGGCTTCCTGGAGGTGTGGGCGAGGTGCGCCCCGATCCGCCTGGCCGGGTACGAGGACGACCTGGCCGAACCGCACATACTGCAGGGCGTCGACTGACGCCGACCGACCGTGAGCTGCCGGGTGGCGCCCCCTTCCGGGGCGGAGCCGGCAGCTCAGGCGTGTCCCATCGGTTTCTTCGATATCACTTGGAAACCCGCATGCGGGTTTGTTCTTCTGTGGGGAGAGGACTGACCGTAGTGAAAGGGCTGACATGCCTAGTGACCGCATCCGCGTGGCCGTGATCCTGTCGAGCGTGCGCAAGGGCCGTTTCGGCCCCACGATCGCGAACTGGTTCGTCGGCACCGCCGACCAGCGCGACGACATCGAGGTCGATCTGGTCGACCTGGCGGACTTCCCACTGCCCACCGCGCTGAGCGCCGAGCCGGAGCCGGAGGTCGCCGAGCTGCTCGCCGCGTTCTCGGCCCGGCTGTCGGCGGCGGACGGCTTCGTCGTGGTGACACCGGAGTACAACCACAGCTTCCCGGCCTCCCTGAAGGCCGCCCTGGACTGGACCCAGCACGAGTGGCACGCCAAGCCGGTCGGTTTCGTCGGCTACGGCGGCCTCGCCGGCGGTCTGCGGGCCGTCCAGCAGCTGCGTCACATCGTCAACGAGCTGCACGCGGTCCCCGTCCGCGACGCCGTCAGCTTCCACGGGCCGTGGGGCCAGTTCGACACCGACGGCAACCTCATCGAGCCGGCCGACGCCGAGGCGGCCGCCAAGGTCCTGTGGGACAAGCTGAGCTGGTGGGCCCTGGCCACCAAGGAGGCCAGGGCGCGCCTGCCCTACGACAGCTGACCTGTCCGCCGCACCCGGCAACCCCGGGCAGCTCCCCCGCCTCCGCCCCCTCACCCTGCGGCCGAGGCCCCGCGGCGGGCCGGCCGGGCCGGCACAGACCCCCTCCCGGGCCGCGAGCGGCGCCCACCCCCTGCGCCGCTCGCCGAAGACCCTGCCGAGCCGTCCGGCACCACTCGCGCCCGGACGGCCCGGCAGGGTCGCAGCCGTTGTTCGCTGATGCGTGTTCAAAGGCGCTGCGGTGGGCGGGACAAGAGCTGGGACGGCCGGCGCCGTCCCGTGTGCCTCGGCCGTGGTGCCGGCCTTCAGCGGCGGGCGGGCGGCGCGGCCAGCAGGTCGTCGGGGCAGGCCGGCAGCGGCCGGCCGAGCAGGGCGCGCAGTTCCGGGTAGGTGCGGGTGTCTCCGGCGAGGACCCCGCCCAGGACCGTGCGGCCGTCGGCGTCCAGGACCACCTTGGCGTAGGTGCCGGCCCGCCGGTCCTCGCGCACGTACTCCATCGCCCCGTGCGAGCGGGCGTGGGCGTCGCCGAAACCGGCCACCTCCACGCCCAGGAGCTTCAGGCTCGCGGAGGTGTCGGCGCCGGTGAACGCCTCGCCCGGCACGCCGAGGAGCTGGCGGGCGACGGTCTCGGCCATCCGGAAGCCGGGGGCGGCCAGGCCGTGGCAGCGGCCCTCGACGGCCGCGCACTCGCCGATCGCCCAGATGCGTTCGTCGGCGGTGCGGCACCACGTGTCCACCAGGAAGCCGCCGCGCTCGCCGCGCACGAGCCCGGGGGCGTCGACCTCGTCGCGGGGGCGTACCCCGGCGGCGAAGACGACGAGCGCGGTGTCCAAGGCGGTGCCGTCGTCCAGCTCGACGCGCTCCGCGCGGCCGTCCGCGCCGGTGCCGACCGCGTGGACGGCGGTCGAGCAGTGCACGCGCACGCCGAGCCGGGCGATCGCCGCGGCCAGGACCCGGCCGCCGCCCTCGTCGATCTGCTGGGCCATCAGCCACGGGGCGAACTCCACCACATGGGGCCGCATGCCCAGCAGCCGCAGGCCGCCCGCGGCCTCCAGTCCCAGCAGGCCGCCGCCGACCACCACGGCCGGGCGGCCGGGCACCGCGGCCGCGCGGATCGCCTCGACGTCCTGCACCGTCCGGTAGACGAAGCATCCTGGCGCCTGGTGTCCGGCGACCGGGGGCACGAAGGGCCGGGACCCGGTGGCCAGGACCAGTGCGTCGTATCCGAACCCGGTTCCGTCCGCGCAGGTCACCCTTCTGCTGCGGCGGTCCACGGCGGTCACCTTCGTGTTCAGGTGCAGCCGCAGGCGGCGGTCGTCCAGGACGCCGGGGCCGGCCAGCGCGAGATCGTCGGCGCGGGCGCCGTCCAGGAGGGTGGACAGCGCCACCCGGTCGTAGGCGGGCCGCGGTTCCTCGGCCAGGACGACGATGCGCCACCGGCCGTGCCGGTCGCCGGCCAGCATTTCCTCGACCAGGCGGTGGCCGGCCATTCCGTGGCCGGCCACGACCAGCGTGCGCGTGGTCACGGTGTTCCTCCTTCTGCGGTGTCCACCGCTGTGCGGGTGCCTGCGGGCCCTGCGCCGGCGGCGGCGAGTGTCGTGCACAGCCGGCGTACGACCGAGGTGCAGCCGCCGCACCCCGTCGTGGCCCGGGTCGCCCGGGCCAGTGCCCGGCTGTCGTGCGCCCCGCCTGCCCAGGCGGCCTTCAGCCTGCGGAAGGTGACGTTGTTGCAGTGGCAGGCCACCGCGTCGTCCGCCGTGGCGTCGGTGTCCGCGTATTCGACGTCGGCGCCGCTCAGCAACGCCAGCAGGTCGGCGGGCACCGGCGCGTCACGGGCGTACAGGCCGCTGACCGCGGTGACCGCGGCGGCCGGGCCGACGACGACGCCCGTGTGGATACGGCCGTTGCGCAGCGTCAGGCGGGCGTAGCGGCCCCGGGCCGCATCCAGCAGGGAGACGGCCGTGTCCGTGTCCCGCTCGGGTGCCTGCGGGGCGAGCGAGACGATGTCCAGGCCCGATACCCGCGGGCGCAGCAGGTGGCGCGCGGGTGTGTAGGCGGTGCCGGTGCCGGTGAGGATCCGGGCGAGTGCCTCGGCCTGGTCCCATGCCTGGATGAGGGTCGTGCCGGTGATGTCCGTGTGCTGGGCGCAGTCCCCCATCGCGTGGATGTGCGGATCGTCGGTGCGCAGCTGCGCGTCGACGACGATCCCGTCGCGTACCGCGAGATCGGCGGCCCGGGCCAGTGCGGTCTCCGGCTGCGTGCCGGTGCACAGCAGCAGGGTGCCGGCCGCCAGTATTTGTCCGTCGTCCAGGACCAGTTTGCCCGGTGCGTACTCCTCGGCCCGCCGGCCCAGGTGGAGGGTGACGCCCCGGCTGCGGGCCCACTGCGCCAGCGCGTGGGAGGCCGGGCCGTCCAGCTGGCGCTGCATCAGCCGGCCGGAGCGCTGGAGGAGTGTCACCTCCTTGCCGGCGGCGCGCAGGGCCAGGGCGGATTCGACACCGAGGACTCCCCCGCCGAGGACGACGACCGGCCCGGGGGGCAGGGGGTGGCTGTCGGCGGCGGTGCGCAGGGTGCGTGCTCCCTCGGCGAGCCGTCCGCGGGCGGTCATCAGGCCGGGGACGTCCGGGATCCGCGGCCGGGCGCCGGTGGCCAGGACGAGGATGTCGTAGGGCAGTTCGCGGCCGTCCTTGAGGTGCACGGTGCGCCGGGCGCGGTCGATCCTTGCGGCCCGTGCGCCGGTGAGCGCGCGCACGGGCGCGGGCAGTGCGGGCAGCGCCAGCCTCTCCGCGCTCAGTGTGCCGTCCAGGACCGAGCCGAGCAGGGCCCGGTTGTAGGCGGGCCGGGGTTCGGCGCCGATGACGGTCACCGCGTCCCGGTGGCCGAGCGCGTGCAGGCGGTGGGCCAGGCGGTGGGCGGCGGGGCCGCCGCCGACGATGACGACGCCGCCGCTCATGTCTGCTCCCCGGCCGGTGTGACGCGTACGGCGCTGACCTTGAACTCGGGCATCCGGCTGCGGGGGTCCAGTGCGTCGCCGGTGAGCAGGTTGGCGCGGGCCGCGCCCGGATAGTGGAACGGCACGAAGACGGTGTCCCTGCGCACGGTGGAGGTCAGGCGGACCCTGACCCGGGCGGTGCCGTAGGCGGAGGCGACGTCGGCGAGCTGTCCGTCGGCCAGTCGGTGGTGGCGGGCGGTGTCCGGGTGTATCTCGGCGACCGCCTCCGGTGCCGCGGCGAGAAGGTCGGGGACCCGGCGGGTCTGCGCGCCCGACTGGTAGTGGGCCAGCACTCTGCCGGTCGTCGCGTACAGGGGGAACCGGCCGTCGGGTGTCTGTGCGGGCGGGCGGTGGTCCACGGCCGTGAACCGGGCGCGTCCGTCGGGGTGCGCGAAGCGGTCCAGGAACGGTCTCGGTGTGCCGGGATGGTCCTGGCCGCCGGTGGCGGGGCAGGGCCAGTGCAGTGCCTCGCCGGCGTCCAGGCGTTCGTAGCTGATGCCCGAGTAGTCCGCGCGGCTGCCCGCCGTGGCGCGGCGCAGTTCCTCGAAGACCTCCCGGGGGCGGGTGGGAAAGCGGTGGGCGGGCTGGCCGAGGCGGACGGCGAGTTGGTGCAGGACCTGAAGGTCGGTGCGGGTGCCGGGCGGCGGGCTCAGGTGGGCGCGCCGGCGCAGGACGCGGCCCTCCAGGCTGGTCAGGGTGCCTTCCTCCTCGGCCCACTGGGCGACGGGGAGTACCACGTCGGCGAGCGCGGCCGTCTCCGAGGGCACGAAGTCGGCCACGACCAGCAGGTCCAGGGCGCTCAGCCGGCCGGTGATGCGGGCGGCCCGGGGTGCGGAGACGACCGGGTTGGAGCCGAACACCAGCAGTGCCTTCGGCCCGTCGGGGGTGGCCAGGGCGTCGAGGAGTTCGTAGGCGCTGCGGCCCGGCCCGGGCAGGGTGCTGGCGTCCACGCCCCACACGCGGGCCACGTGGGCGCGGTCGGCGGGGTCGGTGAGCGAGCGGCAGCCGGGCAGCTGGTCGGCTTTCTGGCCCATCTCGCGGCCGCCCTGCCCGTTGCCCTGCCCGGTCAGGGTTCCGAAACCGCTGCCTTCGCGGCCGGGCAGGCCCAGCGCGAGCGCCAGGTTGATGAACGCCGCGACGGTGTCGGATCCCTTGCTGTGCTGTTCCGCTCCCCGTCCCGTCAGCAGATGGGCCCGCCGGGCCGCGGCGAGCATCCGCACCGCCGTGCGCTGGTCGTGGGCGGGTACCCCGGTGACCTGTTCGACGCGCTCGGGCCACCAGGCGACGCAGCTGGCCCAGACCTCCTCGAAGCCGGTGGTGCGGGTTTCGATGTACGGGAGGTCGATGAGGTTCTCGGTGACCGCCAGGTGCAGCAGGCCGAGGGCCAGGGCGAGGTCGGTGCCGGGGGCCGGCTGCAGGTGCAGCGCCGCCTGCTGGGCGGTACGGGTGCGGCGGGGGTCGATGACGACGAGGTCGGCGCGCTGCAGGTGGCGCATGAGCGGCGGCATCGTCTCGGCCGGGTTGGCGCCGGCCAGCAGCACCACATCGGCGTCGGCCAGGTCGGTCACCGGGAAGGGCAGGCCGCGGTCGAGGCCGAACGCCTCGCCGGCCGCCGCGGCCGCCGACGACATGCAAAACCGCCCGTTGTAGTCGATCTGGGCGGTGCCCAGGGCCAGGCGCGCGAACTTGCCGAGGGTGTAGGCCTTCTCGTTGGTCAGCCCGCCGCCGCCGAACACCGCGACGCCGTCGGCGCCGTGCGTTGCGCGGATCGCCGTGAGCTTCTCGGCCACCAGGTCGAGCGCGTCGTCCCAGCTCGCGGGGGCGAGTTCACCGTCCCTGCCGCGCACCAGGGGGGTGCGCAGCCGGTCGGGGGCGCCGAGCACGGTGGCGGCCGTCCACCCCTTCTGGCACAGGCCGCCCTGGTTGACGGGGAAGTCGGGCGAGGGCGTCACGGTGACGCCGCCTTGTTCGCCCGAGAGCACCGTGGAGCACTGCAGGGCGCAGTACGGGCAGTGTGTCGTGCTCTGGCGGGGTGCCGCCCGCGTCGTGGGCGGCGGTGCGGTGCGGGCGGGTGCCGTGGGGTCAGCGGACATGGGAGGCCTGCGCTTTCCGGGCGGGGGGCTGTGCGCCGCTGTCGCGGTCGCTGCGCAGGTACACCGTCCGGATCAGGGCCGCGCACAGCCCGTAGTAGAGGAGGAAGGTGTAGAAGGCGGCCTCGCCGCCGCCCAGTTGGCCGTAGGCGGTGCGGAAGGCCAGGTTGATGGCGACGCCGCCGAGCGCGCCGGCCGCTCCGGCGATGCCGAGGACCGCGCCGGACAGGCGGCGTGACCGGGCGAAGGCCGCGGCGGCGTCGTGGCCGGAGGTGACGGCGGCCTCGGCCTGCCGGGCGAAGACCACCGGGATCATCTTGTACGTGGAGCCGTTGCCGATGCCGCTGACCACGAACAGGGCCGTGAACCCGGTCACGAACAGGGGGAAGGATCCGCTGCGGGTGGCCAGCAGCAGCACGCCGATGCCGGCGGCCATGCCGGCGAACGACCACAGGGTGACCCTCGCTCCGCCCCACCGGTCGGCGATCCGGCCGCCGAGGGGGCGGGCCACCGAGCCCAGGAGCGGCCCGAGGAAGGTGAAGGAGGCGGCCTGCAGGGGGGTGGAGCCGAACTGGCTCTGCAGGACCAGGCCGAAGGCGAACCCGAAACCGATGAAGGAGCCGAAGGTTCCGATGTACAGCAGGGATATCCACCAGGTGTGGCTGCTGGCGGCGGCCTCGCGCTGGGCGCCGGGCGGGGTGCGCACCACCGCGACGTTGTCCATGCGCAGTGCGGCCAGCACCGACACCAGCGCGATCAGCGGCAGGTAGCAGGCGGCGACGTAGGCGGGGTGGGTGTCGCCGGCGACGGAGATGACCAGCAGGCCCAGGAGCTGGACGGCGGCGACGCCCAGGTTGCCGCCGCCCGCGTTGACTCCCAGCGCCCAGCCCTGGTGGCGCTGGGGGTAGAAGGCGGTGATGTTGGTCATCGAGGAGGCGAAGTTGCCGCCGCCCGCCCCGGCGCTCGCGCCGATGAGCAGGAACACCCACAGTTCGGTGCCGGGCCGCTGGACGAAGTGGACGGTCAGCAGGGTGGGCACGAGCAGCAGCAGGGAGGCGAACACGGTCCAGTTGCGGCCGCCGAAGCGGGTCACCGCGTAGCTGTAGGGGAGCCTGAGCAGTGCGCCCGCCAGGGTGGGCACCACCACCATCAGGAATTTCTCGTCGGGGGCGAAGTCCAGCCCGATCTTCGGCGACATGAACAGCACGAGCACCGACCACATGCTCCACACGGAGAAGCCGATGTGCTCGGACAGTACCGACAGCACCAGGTTGCGGCGGGCCACGCGTCGCCCGCCGCGCTCCCACTGCTCCTCGTCCTCGGGGTCCCAGTTCTCGATCCACCGCCCTCGGGCGGATGGTGCGCTGGTCATCTTTTCCTCGGCTCTCTTCGGGTCGGGGCGGTGCGGCCCGGTGGTGGGGTCCTGCCGGGCCGCGGCGCAAGGAAGGGGGTCAGGGCCGCAGCGCGCGGTCCACCAGGGCGGCGGCGGCCCCGGTGTAGTGGGCGGGGTCGCACAGGTGGGCGAGTTCGCCCTTGAGGCGGGCGGGGAGTTGGGGCAGGGCGGCGAGTACCTCCGCCAGCGGCCGTCCGTCGGCCAGGGCCTGCTGCGCGGCCTGGGTCAGCACGGTCTGGGCCCGGTCCCTGCCGAGCAGGGGGGTGAGGTGGGCGGCGACGCGTTCGGAGACGATCCGGCTGCCCGTCATGTCCAGGTTGGCGCGCATCCGTTCGGGGCTGGCCTGCAGGCCCTCGGTGAGTTCGACGGCCGTGTGGGCCGCTCCGCCGGTCAGCCGCAGGCATTCGCGCAGCAGCTGCCATTCCGCGTGCCAGGCGCCCGCGGAGCGCTCGTCCTCGGACACCAGGCACTGGGTCAGGGCCGCGGAGAGGGCCGGCACCTGCAGGGCGGCGCTGCGCACCAGGGTGGCCAGCACGGGGTTGCGTTTGTGCGGCATCGCCGAGGAGGCGCCGCGGCCGGCGGGGCCGGGTTCGCTGACCTCGCCGACCTCGGTGCGCACCAGTGACTGCACGTCCACGGCGATCTTGCCGAGCGCGCCGGTGGTGAAGGCCAGCGCGGACGCCAGGTCGGCGACGGGTGTGCGCAGGGCGTGCCAGGGCAGTTCCGGCCGGGCGAGGTGTGTCTGGGCCGCGTAGGCGTCGGTGAGGAGGTCCAGGTAGGTCTCCGCATCGGGGGTCGGGCCGTCGCCGACGGCGGCGTACTCCAGGTAGCCGGCCAGGGTGCCGGCCGCCCCGCCCAGGGAGACGGGCAGCCCGCCCTCCTGCACGCGGGCCAGCCGTGCCTCGGCGTGCAGGACCAGTTGCCGCCAGCCCGCCGCCCGCAGGCCGAATGTCGTCGGGACGGCGTGCAGGGCGAGGGTGCGGCTGACGGCGAGGGTGTCGCGGTGCCGGGCGGCCAGATGGGCCAGTGCCCGGGCCGTTCGCCCGAGGTCGGCGCGGATGATCTTCAGGGCGCGGTCGGCGACCAGCATGGCGCCGGTGTCCAGGATGTCCTGGCTGGTGGAGCCCCGGTGCACGTATTGCGCGGCTGCCGGGTCCTTCTCGGCCACCACCGCGGTGAACGCCTGCACCAGGCCGATCACCGGGTTGGCCGTCTCGCGGGCGGCGAGCGCCAGGGCGCGCAGGTCGAGCCGGTCGGCGCGGGCCAGTTCGGTGATGGTCTCGGCGGCGTGCGCGGGCAGGGTGCCCAGCAAGGCCTGGGCGCGTGCCAGGGCGGCCTCGGCGTCCAGCATGGCCTGGAGCCAGGCCCGGTCGCAGGTGGCCTCCTCGACGGGGGTGCCGGCCCGGACCGGGGACAGCAGCCCGGCGTCGGTGTCCTCCTCCCGGCCCGGGGTCACACGATCACCCCGGACAGGTCGCTGTCGGCCTCCATGGGCCGTACGCCGTCGGGGACCCGGGCGGCCGGCGGCAGGGCGAGGACCGCGCGGGCGATCGCGTCGGAGTCGCCGAGGGTGACGGAGTCGACGCCCGGCCGGATGCCGGCGGCGGTCACCCAGTGCACCGACTCGGTGGGAACCCCGTAGGCGAAGCGCCGGGGGTGGGGGCGGCCGCGGCCGTCGAGGAGGCGGTAGGGGCGTTCGGTGACGGCGAGGCCGCCGGTCTCGTACGCCGGGCCGCCGGTGGCCGCGATGCGGTAGGGGGTGGCCTGGTCGGTGTCGAGGAGGTGCTTGAGCAGGGGGTCCTCGGTGCGGCGCAGGTCCGGCTCGGGCAGGCGGGCCTCGATGAGCGCGGTGGCCCGCACCGGCTCGCCCGGTACCGCGGTGGAGCGGGCGCAGTACACCTGGGCGGTGGTGTCGATGCGGACCTGTGTGCCCGGGCCGGTCACGCTCAGCACACCGGCCTCGATCAGCGCGATCATCTCCTCGATGCGGGAGGCGGGCGGGCCGATCGAGAGGAACGCGTTCAGCGGTGTGTACCAGCCCTCCAGGTCGTCGCGGTGCGAGCCGCCCTCCAGGCCGCCGTGGTCGACCGCGAGGCGGATCTCGTTGCGCAGGTCGCGCAGCACGTCCAGGGCGGCCTTGAGCGGTCCGCTGACGTTGCCCCGGCGGGATTCGGCGACGTCGGCCCGCAGGTGGTCCAGGAGCCAGCCGGTGAAGTCCTCGCGGCCGGTGAAGACACGCTCGCCGTAGGGGCGCGACAGACGCTCCCAGTTCCAGCGTTCCTGGCCGGCGATGTCGTAGGAGTCGAGCAGTGCGCTGCGCTCGCCGTCGGTGTCGGTGGCGAGGAACTGCTCCGTGAACTCCTCGCGCAGCTCGGTGCGGCCCTGCGCGCTCAGCAGGGTGGCGTAGTAGACGCTCTCCACCTCGCGGGAGATCAGCGGCCACAGGTCCTCGCCGAAGGTGACGGGCACTCCGGCGGCGGAACGTTCGCGCAGCATCGCGATGTACGCGGGGGTGAGGAGCCTGGGGAAGTAGCGGCCGGTGGCGCCCTTCTCGTTCTCGCCGCGCGCGTGGTAGGGCACCCCGCGGCGGGAGAAGGCGAACAGTTTGGGTTCGCTGCCCGAGCGGCGGTAGACCAGGCGGCCGTCCTCGCGCACGAAGCGCCCGCCGCGGCCCAGGGTGAACAGGGCCATGTGGTCGAAGAAGTTCAGGCCGAGGCCGCGCAGCAGGACGTGCTGTCCGGGCTGGATGTTGCTGAGATCCAGGTCGGCGGGGTTGGCCGGGGTGATGTAGGTGAGGTGGTGGATGCGCGCCAGGCTGGCGGTGCGTGCCTCGCGTGCCGACAGCCGGGCCGAGACGTGGCCCTGGGCCATCACGACGGCGTCGAGTTCGTTGAGGCGGATGCCGTTCTCCAGCCGGATGCCCTGCGGTCCGCCGGGCACGCCGTGGGTGTCGGCCGCGGCGACGGCGCGCGAGCGGTGTACCCGGATCTCGACGTGGGCGGGTGCGCCCGCGACGATGCGTTCGAAGCAGTCCCGCAGGTAGCGGCCGTAGAAGGCGCGGGTGGGATAGGAGTCGGGGCCCAGGCGTGCCGCTTCGGCCAGGGCGCCGGCCGAGGTGTCGGCCACCTCGCCGAGCAGCGCCAGGCTGCGGGCCCACTCGTACAGGCTGGGGCCGGGCTCGATGGGGCCGTTGATGCGGGCGCTGTCGTCGGTGAAGACGGTGATCTGTGAGGCCACGGTGTTCATCAGCAGGTGCTGGGACTGCTCGGTGCGCCACACCGCTCCGGCGCCGGGTGCCGAGGGGTCGATGACGTGGACGGTGACCGCGTCGTGGGAGGGGGTGCCGCGTTCGTTGGCCAGCAGTCGTTCGAGGACCGACAGGCCTCGGGGACCGGCACCGATGACACAGACCTCGAGGGTGCTGCTCATGGGACGACTCCGTTTCTGGGCAGGGACGGCCGGCGGCCGGGGAGGGCCGGGCGCCGGCCGCGGGCAGGGAAGCGGGATGCCGGGGGCCTTGAAAGGGTGCGGGCCGTCGGGGGCCCCGGGGGGCGGGGGCGTTCGGGCAGGTGCTAGCCGCCGGTGCCTGCCGCCAGCAGGCGGGCCAGCTCCAGGCGCTTGATCTTGGTGGTGGCGGTCTGCGGGAGGTCCTGAAGCCGCCACTGGACCGGATCGGCGAGGGCCGGCAGGTCCACCACGGCGCTCTTCCAGGACAGTTCGTCCAGCGGCGCGTCGTTGCGGGTGCACACCACCGGCACGGCGCGCTGGTCGGGGCCGGGGATGATGATGACCTCGATGAGTTCGGGCAGCCGGGTGAAGAGCTTGTCCTCGATCTCCAGGGTGGACTGCACGCCGGGGATCTCGTCGACCTCGCGGTCCAGCAGGTGCAGGCAGCCGAACCTGGTGCGGTAGCCGACGTCGCCCATGCGCCACCAGCCGTCGTTGACCTGCTGCTGCCAGCGCTGGTGCTCGCCCAGGTAGGTGACGATCCGCCCGTCGCTCCTGACCTCGATGAAGCCGGGGTTGTCCTTGGAGACCGGGGCGCCGTTGCGGCTGACGACGCGTACCCCGGTCATCCCCGGGAACGGGACGCCGACGCAGCGGCCGTTGAAGTCGGCGCCGTCCTTGAGGGAGTAGGTGCGTGCCGCGATCGGGCCGACCTCGCTCTGCCCGTAGGCCTGGGCGAAGCGCCGTCCCTTGCGGCGGGAGGCCTTGAGCAGGGTGTTGACGGTGCGCGGGTGGATGGCGTCGAAGGTGCTGGAGAAGTACTTCACGTTCGCCAGCGGCCCGCGGGGGTCCTCGGCCAGTTCCTCCCAGCGCAGGAAGGTGTTGGGGTGGGCCTCGATGAAGCCGGGCGGGATCCTGGTGAACAGCTCCCCCACGGTCTGCGGGTCGTCGTCCTTGAGGATGATGAGCGGGTGGCCCTGGAGGATCGAGATGGGCATCGCCGTGAACATCCGTGAGTGCACGAACGACACGTGGATCGCGACGGGTTCGCTGCGGCGCACCGTGGTGGCCACGACGGTGGCCTGCGGGCGGTAGCGGGACTGGAAGCTCATGGCGGTGTGCACGGCCAGCTTCGGTGTGCCGGTGGTGCCGGAGGTGTGGGTGATGAGGGTGGGGTGGTCGATCGGCATGGCCACCGCGGGCACGCGTTCGGCGCCGGCCAGCGAGGCGAAGGAGGTGGCCTGCTCGTGCTCGCCGGAGGCGAGCAGCACGGTGCGGGACAGGCCGAAGACCTCGGCGGGCAGGTCGTGCTCGAGCTTGTCCTGGTCGGTGACGAGGAAGGGCCGGCCCACGCGGCGCAGGAGTTCGGCGACCGTGGCGCCGTCGAGCTTGGGCGACAGCAGGACCGGGATGGCGCCGGTGCGGGCGATGGCGCAGGCGAGCAGGGAGATGTCGAAGCCGTCGCTCTTGTGCACCACGACGTGGTCGCCCGGGCGCACCTTGACCGACCACAGCCGGGAGGCGAAGTCGTCCACCAGGTCGGCCAGTTCGGTCAGTGTCGCGCGCCGGCCGAGGTCCGGGGCGATGTCCAGGTCGTGGTCGAGTATCACGAAATTCGCCGGATGCCGTGCCGCCGCTCGGTCGAACAGCGTGCCCAGCCGAATTCCCTTGCTTCCTATTCGTTGGAGAAACATGTAACCGATCTCTCGTCCCTGGCTGCGGATTCCTGAAGGGGGTGCTGCGTTTCGTTTCGGAGCTGACGGTTCTTCGCCGGCGGGTGACAACCGCGCCGTGCGTGTGCGTCAGTTCTTCTCGATGACGTCCTTGATACGGGCCAGCGTGTCGTCGAGGTCGCGGGCGAGCTTGGCGGTCCACTCGTCGACGAACCGCTTGCGGGCGTCCTCGTCGAGGCCGGCGACGATCTTGTGGATTCCGGCGGTGGCCCTGCCCATCCGGAAGTGGTGGACGAGCCAGGAGGTGCCCTGGCCGGCGTCCTCGACGTCGAAGCCCCAGATCGACTCCTGGTCCTCGCGGGCGTGGGTGAGCATCATCCAGCGGAAGGTCCGGCCGGGCTCGGCGGCCACCACGCGGGACTCGGTGTACCAGGTGCCGCGTACCAGCGGCGCCCAGCCGACCACGTCCTCGCTGCGCAGGTTCTCGCCGCGGAAGACCGAGCCGACGGCCGACGGCTCGCCCTGGATCCACTGGCCGCCCATGCACTCCGGGCTCCACTCCTTGCTGCGGGCCAGATCGCTGACGACGGAGTAGATCTCGGCCGCACTCGCCGATATACGAATGCGGGCGTCGAGTTCGAAGAGGGGGGATTGGTTGATGACGCTTTCACTGGTGACTGTCATGGCGGCAATCCTGCCGATGGCCGAGGAATGTGAGCAATGAAGCGGTCCGGGGTCCGTCAGGTTTCCTAGGTGACGTCCGCACGGAATTTCCTCATGTGACGTCCGGGCGGGTTTCCCTCTTGTGACGTCCGCGGGGTTTCCCTCATGTGACGTCCGGGCGGGCGAAGCCGGCCTGCGGAGAATTGTTGTGCGGTGTCTTTCTTCGGCGGGGGCGGGGGGTGAATGCTTCCGCGCATCGCAGTGGTGCGGGCCCCGTCCGGCGGTTCGCGCGGCCCGGGGGGGTGCCGCCGCCCGGCGGTCTTCGGCCGCGTACCGCGCAGCACCGGGTGGCGTGCAGCCCACGGCAGCCGGCCTGGCCGTGCGCCGGGGTCTTCAGCCGCGTACCCGCAGTACCAGTTTGCCGTGCACCTTCCCCTCGTCCAGACGGCGGTGGGCCCGGGCCGCCTCCGTCAGTTCCAGCACCTCGCTGGCGCGCGGGCGCAGCCGGCCCGCCGCCAGCAGGGTGTTGATGCCGCGTGCGGCGTCGGCGAGCTGGGCGGTGTCCGCGTGGGAGATGGCGAAACCGCGCACGGAGCGGTCCATCAGGTACAGCGGTCCCACGGGCAGTACCGGGCGGGTGCGCAGTCCCGCCATCACCACGATCCGGCCCCGGCTCGCCAGCAGGTCCACCGCGGTGTCGAGGTCGTTGCGGCCCGAGGTGTCGAGGTACAGGTCCACGCCGTGCGGTGCGGCGGCCCGGATCCGGGCGGCGACGTCGCCCGTGCGGTAGTCGATGACGTGCTCGGCGCCCAGGGAGCGCACGTATTCCTCGTCGTGCCCGGAGGCGACGGCGATCACCCGGGCTCCGGCCCGGGCGGCCATCACGACCAGGGCGCTGCCCACGTTGCCGCCCGCGCCCAGCACGGCGACGCTCTCGCCGGCGCGCAGGTTCCCGTGCGTGAACAGGGCCAGGTGGGCGGTCGCGGCCGGGTGGGCCAGCGCCACCGCGTCGACCGCGTCCACCCCTGCGGGCAGGTGGTAGAGCCGGTCCGCGGGCACCACCGCCTGTTCGGCGGCGGCCCCCTGACGGCCGTCGTGGCCCAGGCTGTTGCACCAGACCGCGTCGCCGGTGCGGAACCCCGTGGCGCCGGGGCCGGCGGCGGCCACCGTCCCCACCAGGTCGCGGCCGATGACGAAGGGGAACTCGAGCGGGGTGCGCCAGGCACCCGAACGCACGAAGGTGTCCACGTGGTTGACGGCGCTCACCTCGACGTCGACGAGTACGTCGTGGGGGCCGGGGGCGGGCGGCGGCAGCTCGCCGTGACGGATGACGTCCGGGGAGCCGAGTCGGGTTATGTAGGCGGCACGCATGGTCGTGGAGTCTGGCACCGCGCCGGCGCCGTGGCGGGGGTGAGCCGCCATCGCGGGGCGCGGTCCGTCAGGTCGGGCCGGCGGTGTGTCAACTCGGGGCGCCGGTATGTCAACTCGGGCCCGCCCAGGGGCCCGGGCCACCCCGACCAGCGATGACAGGCACACGCGTTCGCATCCACCTCGACGATGCCGACAGCGGCACGGGCGCTCCGCGCCCTGAACCGGATACGGCGACGCTCCGCGTCGCGACACCCGGATGCGATCCCTCCCCGGCGTGAACGCCGGGCCTCCTCACAAGAAACAGGTGAGGTGAACGCCGGTCCGCTCGCGGCCTTTTGGCCGAGCCCGGCTGCGGCTCGGCCGGGGTCCGGGCACGCCTTGGCCGGCCCTTGGCCGATCCTCGGCCGTCCGTGCCGAGGGTGGGCCCGGCGTGCCCCGCCGGCACGAGCAGCACCATGATGACGACCGGGCGAAAAGAGCACTTCCATGACCGACACCGCCGTCCCCGCGCGCGGGCAGGACTCTTGCGCGGCCGGCCCCTGCACGGCCCTGGCGCACGGCCTGGACACCGGGGCGTGGACGCCCGGCCCGCTGGAGCGCCGGATCGCCCGGATGCTGCTCGTGGCCTGTGCCGGGACAGCGAACTGACCGCCGAGCGCATCCGGTCCGCCCTGTGGGAGGGCGCTGTCGCTCTTCCCCATGCCGGTGAGGGGCGCCTCGCGGCCCTGCTCGCGCATCTGCACACCGTGGCGGGCACCGGGCACGGGCCCCGCGCCGCGAGGACGACGGCCCAAGCCCGCGCGGTGCTGGAGCGCGTCGCGGGCGAGGAAGGGGAAAGGGGGGCCGGTGCGGGTGGCGGACGCCCGGCAGAGGTACGGGCGATGAGGTGACCTGCCTGCGCCGCACGGCCCTGGGCACCCGTTGCGCACCGCCAGGGCCCGGGCCGGGCCGTCGGGGAGGTGTGGCCGAGGAGACGGGCCCGGCACCGGAGCCGACCGGCTGCGCCTGCCAGGACACCTGCGGGCCACGCACTGCGCGTCGTGCGCCAAGAGGGCATCGGCTCAGGCGATCGTGCCCCCGGGGCCCGGTCCTGGACCGGCCGCGCCCGCGGCGGCGGCCCGCGCCGCTGCGCGCCCGTGGGGGGGTGCTTCTATCTGTTCGGTCAAGGTCTGTGGGCTTGGTCAGGCTGTTTGTTCGTGCCCGGGCTGGTAGAGGGTGCGGTGCTTGAGCATGGCGTGCAGGACGTCGACGAGGCGGCGGGTGAGGCAGATGAGGGCTGCGTTGTGGCGCTTGTTTTCCGCGCGCTTCCTGTCGTAGTAGGCCCGCGATTCGGGGCTGCTCAGCAAGGCGAACGAGGCCAGGAACAGGGCCCGTTTGAGGATCTTGTTGCCGCCGCGGGGTGGTCCTTCGCCCCGGATGGAGGTCCCGGAACGGCGGGTGGTGGGGGTCAGTCCCGCGTAGGAGGCCAGGTGGGCGGCGGTGGGGAGCGCGCTGGCGTCGCCGACCTCGGCCAGGACGCGGGCACCGGTCCTGACCGCGACCCCGGGCATGGAGGTCAGGACCTTCGCGAGAGGGTGGGCATCCAGCAGTGCGGCGACCCGCATCTTGAGGAGGTCCCGGCGCCTGAGGAGAACCGCCAGGGCCTCGGCCAGGCCGGAGATGATCTCCCCTGCCGATGCCGTGCCGGGGACCTGCACCGTCTGCTCGGCCAGGGCGGTGGTGATCTGGCCGGCCAGCGTGCGGGCACTGCGCATGCGCGGGGCGGCCTGGAGCATGACCTGCGTGATCTGCTCGGTGCCGGCCTGGGCCAGCTGGGCCGGGGAGCCGAAGGTCTGCAGCAGGGCCAGGACGGCCGGGTGCCGCAGGCGGCATCCGAGGACGCGTTCGAGGGCGGGGTGGATGGAGGTGAGCAGTCCGCGCAGCCTGTTGGAGGTGCGGGTGGCGTCCTGGGCGAGGTCGTCGTCGTGGCCCAGGACCATGGTCAGTTCGGCCCGCACGCTCTCGTCGGCCTCGATGGAGTGCAGCAGGTGGGGCAGGGTGCGGGCGGCGTCGGCGATGACGTAGGCATCGCGGGCGTCGGTCTTGCGGTGCCGGGGTGCAGATCGGCCAGCCGGCGCATCGACAGGCCTGGCAGGTAGGCGACTTCGCATCCACAGTCGCGGGCGACGGTGACCGCCAGGGTGCCGATGGAGGCCGCTGTTCAACGACACTCAAGATGCCTACGTGGGCGGTGAGTTGAGGGCATGCTGTGCGCGCCGACCTGGCGGAGGCTTTCCGCTGGTCCGAGCACCGCCGGGTCGCCAAGACCGCAACGGTCTCGCTGCACGGAAACCGCTACCAGGTCGAACCCGAGCTGGTCGGCCACAAGGTCGAGCTGGTCTTCGACCCCTTCGACCTGACCTTCCTACGGGTCCGCCTTGACGGCAACGACGCCGGCACCGCGAGACCGTTCCAGATCGAACGGCACTCCCACCTCAAGGCCCGCCCCGAAGTGCCCGCCGAGGAAGAACCCGCGCGGGTGACCACCGGCATCGACTACCTCCACCTGGTCGACACCGCGCACTCCAACCACCTCGGCCAGAAGATCAACTACGCGGCACTGGCCGACCCGCCCGCCGAGGCCGTCGACCTGACCGGCCAGGACTTAAGGCCATGACCAGGCCCGGCACCGGCGACTGGGCCGTGGTCCTGGCCGAACTGCACGCCTTCTTCGAAACCTGCGGCGAGGAAGTGGACGACGCACTCGCCGCCCGCTTCGGCTTCCCCGCCGCCGTCGACTGGATCAGCGCCGGCCTGGAGCTGGTCACCGAACACCTCCAGCAGCAGCCCTCGCCCGCGAACTCCCGGAAGGATCAACATGATTGAGAAGCTGCAGGCCCACTACGGGTTCGAGCGCATGCCCTTCGGCCGCAACCTGGCGCCCGGCATGCTGCACCGGCACGAGTCCCACAACCAGGCCGTCGCCCGCATCACCTGGTGCATCGCCGAACGCTCCATCGGCGTGGTCACCGGCGAGGTCGGCGCCGCCAAGACCGTCTCGGTCCGCACCTGCCTGGACGCCCTCGACCCGTCGAAATACAGCGTCATCTACATACCGAACCCGATGATCGGGGTCCGCGGCATCCACGAGCAGATCGTGCACGCCTTTGGACAGACCCCCGCCCACCTCGGCTCGCGGCTGACCGTCCAGACCGGCAGGGCCCTGCTGTCCGAACGGGAAGAACGCGGACGCACTCCCGTCCTCGTCGTCGACGAGGCCCACCTGATGTCCTACGAACAGCTGGAATCCATCCGGATGCTGACGAATCAGGGCATGGACCAGGACTCTCCGCCGTCCTGCCTGCTGGTCGGCCAGCCCACCCTCCGACGCACCATGAAGCTCGCCGTCCTGGCCGCCCTCGAACAGCGGACCGCTCTGCGTTACACGATGCCGGGCATGACCTCGAAGGAGACGACCAGCTACGTCGCCCACCACGTCAACTTGACTCGGCCCTGAAGGACCGGGCTTGGAGGTAGTGCCCAGCTGGCTGCTGGGGTGGACTCCTCCGTCCAGACACCCCTATGGGGTGGCAGGGACGCGTGACTCACGCCCCGCATTCCACACGCTCTCGCCACGGGTGGCGATGTTGTGGGATGCGTTCCGGTCGGCGTGGGCAACGACCCCGCACCTCCGGCAGATGAAGAGCCCCTGGTCGACACGGTTTCGCTTGTCGACGTGGCCGCACTCGGCGCACGTCTGCGACGTGTACGCGGGATCGACGAAGACCAGGGGCACCCCGGCCCGCTTGGCCTTGTAGACGATGAAGTCTGCGAGCTGGGCGAAGGCCCAGGAGTGGAGTGCGACCCGTTGGGGCTTGCGGAGCCGTACCCGGTTGCGGATGCCCTTGAGTTCTTCGAGGGACAGGCCGCGTCCGGTGCGTTCAGCCTCGGTCACGATCGTCTTGGAGATGATGTGGTTCTGGTTGGCGGCGTGCCGCGCTTCTTTGCGGGCACGGGCCTTGAGCCGCCGCTTGGCGGACTTGGTGCGCTTCTTCTGGAGCTTGGCGCGCAGGGCAAGCTGTCGCTTGCGGTACCGGTTGAGTCTCCGCCCCGTGGCGAGGTAGCCGGTGGAGGCGGTGGCGATGTTCTCGATGCCGAGGTCCACGCCGATGAAGCCGTCCGGCTCGTAACTCTCGGCCTCGGGCACGTCACAGGTGGCGACGAGGTAGAACACGCCGTCGCGCTGGATCAGGTCGGATTCGCCCTGCCGGTGCGCCTGGAGCGTCTTGAGCGCGTCGGCGGAGCAGGCGAAGCGGATGTTCCTGACTCGGCCGTCCACGGTCCAGACGGACACGGTCCGCTGGTCGTGCTGCCAGCTCAGACACCGGTCGTCATACGGCTGTGCGGCTTCGGGGCGAAAGGTGACCGGCTTGGACTCAGCCCTGCGGCGGCGCTTCGAGCCCTCCTTGCCGAGGTTCCCGGCACGGATGTTGGCCTTGAGCGTGGTGTACGAGTCGCGCACCTTCTTGATGACGTGTTGCGCGGCCTGCGCTCCCAGCCCACGGGCCTTGAGTTCGGCGTAGGTGTGCTTGCGCAGCTCGTACTCACGCGGCACACCGCGCTCGAACGCCACCTGTGACACCCAGTTCGCGGCATCGTTGACCGTGCGCAGGGTGCGCTCAAGCGCGGATGCCTGCACGGCGTCCGGCATGAGTTTGACCTGCGTCACGATCTTCACGAGAGTGATCGTAGCATTGATCTATGTCACCACGCTGGGAGCCAAACCCCGATATCCGCAGGGGCCGTAGCGTCGTCTGCACCCTGCATGCGCACTTGGTCTTCACCCCCAAGTACCGGCGCGGACCGTTCACCGACGAGATCCTTCGGCGCTGCGAAGAGGTCATGCGCGACGTGTGCACCGACTTCGGCGCGGAGCTGCGGGAGTTCAACGGCGAACGCGATCACGTCCACCTGCTCGTGCATTACCCGCCCAAGGTCGCCATCTCCCGGCTCGTCGGCTCCCTCAAGGGCGTCTCCGCCCGGCGCCTGCGGCAGGAGTTCCCCGGCCACATCCGCAAGTACCTGTGGGGTGAGCACTTCTGGTCGCCGTCCTACTTCGCCGCCTCATGCGGGGGCGCCCCGCTCGCCGTCATCAAGGAGTACATCGAGAACCAGAAACGTCCCGACTGAGGCCAACAGTGCAGACCCTGCACCCGTGCACGTCAGAGCAGTGTTAAGAAGCGCTTCCTCCCGGGCGTGAACGCCCGGGGTTCCGCGCTAGATCATGCTGAAGATCGCCGGCCGCCCGGACCAGTTGTTCACCGAGGACGCGCTGACCTTGATCCACACAACCTCGCGCGGCTTTCCGAGAGCGGTCAACATCCTGTCCCTGCAGGCCCTGGTCGCCGCGTTCACCACCGGCAAGAACCTCGTCGACGAGGCCGCCGCCCGCGCCTCCGTGAGCGAGGTGGTCGGCGACTGACAACTCGTCGGATCTGGCCGGGAGATGGCAGCCGGGCTTGCGGACCGACCACCGGGTTTGCAGGCTTCGCTCCATACCAGCAGGAAGGAATGCCAACCATGATCCTCCCGAAGGTCAGGGACCCTCGCTTCGTGACGATCCGCCGCGGTGGCACCCTCACCGATTCGGATCACCATTTCCTCGCCCTCTGGGCGGCAGCCTGCGCGGAGCACGTCCTTGGCCTCTTCGAGTCGGTTCAGTCTGAGGACCCACGGCCGCGCCAGGCGATCGAGCATGCCCGAGCCTGGGTGCGCGGCGAGGTCAAGATGATGCAGGCCCGCGCGGCGGGCGGCCATGCAATGGGCGCGGCTCGAGACCTGCGTGGCGCAGCACGGCATGCCGCTTACGCCGCCGGCCAGGCCGCAGTCGTCGCACACGTCGCCGCGCATGAACTCGGTGCGGCTGCCTATGCGATCAAGGCGGCACGCGCTGCCGCGCCAAAAGACGAGAGTGAGGCCGCAGGGCGACTCGAGTGCCAGTGGCAGCGCGACCAGCTCCCGGAAACGATTCGCGAGCTCGTACTTGACGACCAGCGCTTGCGCAACGACATCTGCTGGTCGGTGTTTGACTGCTGAGGCTGATCCACCGGCACCTTGCCGAAGAAAACGACACCTCACCGACAACAGCCCCGCCGGAACACCAACCGGCGGGGCGTCGCCATCAGAGTTCGTCGGCATCGTGAACGCCGCCCTCGTCGGCATTTTCAACGCCGGGCAACAGCCGGCTGGTCGACCACGACCAGGACCTTCCCCTTGCGCCCCAGTCGGGTGAACAGCTCCCGCAGCTGGGGCTCGCCGTTGGGCAGCGGCTTGTCGAAGGCAGTGCGGCCGTCGGCCAGCAGGGCCGTGCCGTGGTGGGTGGACTTGCCCACGTCCAGGGCGCAGAACACGTCGATCGAGGAGAAGTTGTTGCTGGTCACCGGGTTTCCCTCCCCGGAGTCACTACCGGTGGCCCGCTCGGGCACCGGAGATCGGCAGCCACATTACGCAGCCCTGCCTGTCGGCGGACACGCTTCCATCAGCGACCTTCCGGTGCCGCCAGGACCGGCGACAGCACCCCCCGGATCATCAAGGACAGGGGCAACGAGTCATACCGGCCCTGGAGGCCACGAGCCCGAACCGGGCTCTACGAGGAAGGCAATGGGCGGCGTCGGAGCCGGGCACGTGCCCGGCGGACGGCACACCCGTGGAGCGGGCACAACCTTCGGGCCGGTACCCGCCCCGGTGCGGGCCCGGGCACATGCGATCCGGCTGCGGGGCCGGCCGGTGCCGAAGCCGGTGTACGGCCGGTCCTGGCGTACCGTCAGGCGGGGGCCGCGGCCGGTGTCTTGTGCTCGTGCACGGCGGCCGGCCCCGGTACGCGCAGGGCGATCAGTCCCAGGGCGGTGAAGAACACCGCCCAGCCGGCCCAGCCCTGCCAGGACCAGCCGACGGTGGTGCTGATCAGCAGCGGCCCGACCACCGTGGTCATGGCGAAGCCCAGGTTGAACACGGCGAGATGGCTGGTGGTCTGCTCGCGTGGGATGTGCAGCAGCGCCGCTCCCGTGGTGCCCGCGATGATCAGCAGTTCGCCCAGCGACAGCAGCACCGCGGCCACGACGACGACCGCGACGTCCCCTTGCCCGCCGCCCAGCATCGTCAGCGGCACCACGAGAGCGCCGAGCCCCGACAGCAGTCCGCCGCGCAGCATCAGCACCCGTGCCCGCTCCAGCCGCTCCGAGCCCCGGCTCAGCCGCACCTGGAGCACGACGACGAGCACCGTGTTCAGCAGCTGGATCACCGTCACGCTCCAGGAGGGGGCCTGGGTCTGCTGCACGATCCACAGCGGGACGCCGATGCCCAGCAGCAGTGCCGACAGGGTGAACGCCCCGTACAGGGCGGTGATGCCCAGGAAGGCGCGGTTGCGCAGGATCCGCGCCCGTCCGCCCTGTCCGCCCGCCGGGGTGGCCGCCACGGCGTCGAAGCCCCGGCATATCGCGGCACAGCACAGGAACAGCAGGGCCGAGGCCGCCATCGCCGCCCGGTAGGCCCCTGCCTGGTCGGCGGCGATCGCGGCGCCCGCGGGCAGCGCGCCGGCGGCCATCCCGGCGTTGCGCAGCGTGCGCAGCCGGGCCAGCGCGCCGACGGCCGCGGCGTTGGGGACGCGGCTGATCAGTCCGGACTCGATGAGCGGGCCGATGCCGCGGCTGAGGAGTCCGGCCACCGCCGCGGCGCCCAGCGCCTGGGTGAAGGAGCCGACCATGGCCAGGGCGAGGAAGGCCGCGCAGCGGATCAGGAACAGCACGCACAGCACGCCGCGGATGCCGTAGCGCTCCGCGGCCCGGGCGATGGGCATGGCGCCCAGCAGCGAGGTCACTCCCGACACGCCCAGGACCACGCCGATCTGCTGGTTGGACAGGGCGGCCGCCTTGTCCAGGAAGAGCACCGACAGCGACAGGTACGTGCCCAGGCCGACCGCGTCGCACAGACCGACGGCGTAGAAGCGGCGGGCCGAGGACGTGGCGGGCGGGGCGGCGGGGCGGTCAGTCACGGTCGGCTCCTGTCGTGGCGCCGTAGCCGGGTACCAGCCGGATGCCCAGGGCGCGTTCCACGCGTGCCGTGGTGGCCCGGGCCGCGGACACGTCGGGGGCGTCGACCATGAAGCTGGCCAGGTGCAGGGTGCGTTGCCGGCTCACCCGCTGGCCGGGGGTGAAGCGGGGGGAGAGGTAGACGAGTTCGGGGAAGTCCCGCAGCACCTCCTCGACGGGCCTCTGCGCGGCCACCCGCCACAGGCCGGCCGGGATGGGCAGGAACCGCAGCAGTGCCACCCGGGTGAAGTCGGGCAGCCCGGTCGGTGGCAGGCCGAGTGCGCTGCGGCCGATCTGGGCGGCGTAGTCGTAGCCGGCCGCCACCTCGAACATGGTGGGCAGCGGGCCTCCGGCGCGGGCGTTGACCTCGATGACCCGGGGGCCATCGGCGCTCAGGGCGATCTCGGTGTGCACGGCGCCGCAGGTCAGTCCGATCGCCCGGATGGCCTGGTCGGCGACGTCGACGACGGCTTTCACGCTCGCCGCGTCCAGCCGGGTGGGCAGGACGACGCCCTCTTCGGCGTAGCCGTGTTCCAGGGGCAGCCGGTCGGAGACGGCGAGGTGGTGGGTGACGCCGGCGGCGAGCAGGGACTCCACGCTGCAGTAGGCCGCGTATCCGCTGTCGCCGTCGGCCTCCAGCGCCATCCGCTCCTCCAGCAGATAGGAGTCGTCGGACTGCAGGAAGGCTGTTTTCTCGGCGCGTGCCACGGTGAAGGCGTGGATCAGTTCCGAGTAGGTGGACACCAGGCGCACGCACTGGCTGCCCGCGCCCAGTGACGGTTTGAACACCCCGGGCAGTCCGACGCGTGCGGCGGCCGCGGCGAGGTCCCGGTCGCTGGTGATGACCTCGAAGCCGGGTGAAGGCACCCCGTGCTCGGCGAAGACCAGGCGCTGGCGTGCCTTGGACTGGGCGACGCTCACCGCCTGGGGGGTGTTGCCGGGCAGGCCCAGCCTGCCGGCGATCTCGGCCTGGGGGCGCAGCAGCAGTTCGGAGTAGGTCACCACGCCGTTAAGCGGCAGCCGGGCGTGCAGCGCGGCGGCCGCCTCGACGGCCGCGTCCAGGTCGGCTGCGTCCAGGAACTCGCCGTGCAGGCCGCGGCGTTCCCAGTCGGCGCGTACCTCCTTGGAGGGCTGCCAGGCGGTCACGTACACGACGCTGACGGTGTCGCTGAGGGTGGCCAGGGAGTCGAGGGCCTCGTCGGGGGCGTGGCCGCCTATCCCGGCGAGGAGCAGAAGGTGGGGGGAAGCCATGATGACGGGGCCTTTCATCCGGGGAAGGGCGAGGAAGAGGAAGGGGTGCGGAAGGACAGCAGTTCCGCGACGAGGTCGTCGAGTCTGAGGTGGAGGAAGTCCAGTGCCGCCCCGGGTGTCAGGTCGGCGGCGGTGGTGGCGATGTGGGTGGGTGCGGCCCATCCGCTGAGCGCGCGCACGACCGTGCGCATTTGGTCGCAGGCGGTGCCGGCGCCGCGTGGTCCGCCGCCGGCGGCGATCAGGCCGACCGGCCGGCCGCTGAGCGCGTCGCCGGTGAGGTGGTCCAGGGCGTTCTTGAGCAGTGCGCTGTAGGAACCGTGGTAGACGGGGGTGGCCAGCAGGGCGCCGCCGGCGCGGGCGATGCGGGCGCGCAGCAGCGCGGTCTGGCTGCCGGCGGGCGGGTCGTCGTAGTCGGCCAGTGCGTGCGGCCGGGGGAACTCCACGGCCAGGTCGATGAGTTCGAAGGGGTGGCCGGCGCGGGCGATGCGCTCGCCGGCCTTGAGCAGGACCTCGCGGGTCACCGAGTCCTTGGCGGCGCTGCCGAGCAGGGCGAGGATCATGGCCGGCCCGGGGCGGCGGGGGCCGGTGCGCACACGATGTGTATGTCGTGCTCGGCGCGGTGCAGCAGCCGGGACACCTCGGTGTGCGAGTCGTGGGCGAAGACGTGGGTGCTGATGCCGGTGCCGGAGAACTGTGAGGCGGGGAGGGTGTCTCCGACGCGGGCGTTGACGGAGCGGAAGTAGGCGTGCGGGGCCACCGCGGAGTCGTCGTACTCCAGGAGTTTCCCGCCGCCGCTGTAGTGCACGGTCCAGCCGGCGTGGGCGGCCACGGGGTCCCGGCGGCGGTGGCGGGGGTCCAGCCCTGCGTCGGCGAGGAGTTTGGCGTGGTCGAGGTCGATGCCGGTGGTGGCGCGGAAGGCCTGGGCGACTCCGGCGCCGCCGGGCCGGGCGGCCACCTCGCAGAACGTCAGGTGTTCACCGGTGACGAACGCTTCCAGGTGCAGCACGCCCGAGTCCATCTGCCAGGCGTGCAGGACCTGGTTGAGGAGGTGTGCGGCCGCCGTGCGCAGCGCCGGGTCGGCCACCGTGGCCGACGACAGCGGCAGGCCGTGCCTAAGTGCCATGGTGTCGCGCTCGTAGAGGGAGACGTCCCACACCGGTTCGCCGTCGTGCACGGCCGCGTCGATGTGGCACAGGGGGGCGTCGACGAACTCCTCGCACAGGTGGGTGCCGGGGGTGAACTGCGTGTCCAGCCAGGCCTGGAGGCCGGGCCAGGAGGCGAGGACGGTCACGCCCCGGGAGCCGGACGCGGCCCGCGGTTTGAGGACGATCTTCCCGTGGCGGTCGAACATCTCGGTGATGTCCTGGGCCGTGTGGGCGAGCAGCCCGTCGGCGCAGCGGATGCGGTGGCTGCGGGCGATGCGTTTCATGACGGCCTTGTCCACCCAGCGCGCTACCTCGTGGGGTCCTTCGCCGGCCGTGCCGAGCAGGGCGCGCAGCCGGGCGGCCGGCTGGAGCAGCCGCTCGGACAGGGCGGCCACCCGGTGCACCGGGTGGCCGGCGTCGAGGGTGCGGGCGAGGTGGCCGAGCATGAGGTCGTCGCTCAGGTCGGTGCGCGCCGCGAGGTCGGCGGGGTGGGGGCCGGGCGTGGAGGACAGCACGCTCAGCCGGAAGCGGTCCGCGGGCAGTACCGGTGTTTTGTCGTCGAGGGTCCAGGTGGCGGCGCCGATCCGGTCCAGCAGGAGCACATGGGTGCGTTCCTGTGCTGTGGTGCGCCAGACCAGCGAGTGCTCCAGTTTCCGTGCCGTCCTGCGTGCCTGCTCGCGGCCGGCCGCGACCACGGTGTGGCGCAGCCACACGGTGGGCCGGGGGTCCTGGTGGACGTGGCCGGCGCGGGTGAACACCTGGGCCCGGAACAGGCCGGGGAAGGTCTGCAGCTGTTCTTCGGTGGTGGCCTCCAGGACCCGGAAGCGGCCGCCGGGCGTGGTCACCGCGCGCTGCAGGGCGACGGCGGGGCGGCTGCGGGCGCGCGGGGCGCGGCCGAGGGCCGACTCCGCGACGGCGGTGACCAGGCCGCGGGTGTGGACGGCGTCGTAGAGGTCGATGGTCGCGGCGTCCAGGCCGGGCAGCAGGACGGGTTCCGGCCGGCCGGGGCCCGGACGGGCCGTGTCCCGGGTGAGGACGCAGCGCACCACGCCTTCGATGTGTGCGGCGCGCACGGCGTGCACGGCGCGGTCGGTCAGTTCGTCGCGGGACGGCCCGTCCAGGCCGGAGGGGCACAGGCGGGTGCCGGGTTCCTCGTCGATGACGGCCAGGGCCCGTACCTCGCCGCGGTAGGCGGCCACCACGACCGTGTGTCCGGGCGTGGCGGCGGCGGGGGGCCGGGCGGCGGGGGCTCCGTCGCGCAACTGCCGTGCGGCGGGGGCGGCGGAGAAGGTCAGCATGGCGCGCACCGGCTCGGCGGCGTGGATGCGGCGGGCGGCGGCGCGGATGTCCGGGCCGGTGGAGGCGGTGTGCCACTGGCCACGGCACTGGTGTTGCCAGCGCGTTCGTGCCCGGCGTTCGCCGTCGGGCCCCGAGGTCCAGATCACGCTGACCCGGGCCGTCACCGCTCCCAGGGCGGCCATGATCCGGTCGGCGGGATCCTCGGCGCCGAGCAGCACCAGCACATGCTCGCCGCACGGCACGTCGTGCGGGGCGTCGTGCGGCACGTCGTGCGGGGCGTCGTGCGGGGTGTGACCGGACGGCTCGCCGGCTTGGCGTGGTGGGCGGCCCGTTCGCAGGTCCCCTGCTGCAGGCGGGCGGCCCGTCGGGGAGTTCTCCGGTATCGGCGGGCGGCCTGTCGGGGACTCCCCCGGCACCGGCAGGCAGCCCGTCGGGGACTCCCCTGCTGCTGGCAGGTGATCCGGTCGGGACTCCCCCGGCACCGGCAGGTGGTGCGTCCGGGAGTCTCCCGGCACCAGCAGGCGGCCCGTCGGGGACTCCCCCGGCACCAGCAGGCAGCCCGTCGGGGACTCCCCTGCTGCTGGCAGGTGATCCGGTCGGGACTCCCCCGGCACCGGCAGGTGGTGCGTCCGGGAGTCTCCCGGCACCAGCAGGCGGCCCGTCGGGGACTCCCCCGGCACCAGCAGGCAGCCCGTCGGGGACTCCCTCGGCACCGGCAGGCGGTCCGGTCGGGAGTTCTGAGGTTTCGGGCCGGCGGGGAGGGCGTCGGCCGTCCTGGTCGTGCCCGGCACCGGGTGCAGTTCCAGTGACTTCAGGATGCGCCGGGCGGCCTGGGCGGCATGGCGGGCGGCCTCGTCGCCGGTGCGGCCACGGGCCAGTACGTAGCCGATCCGGTCGTGGTTGGTGCGCAGTGCGGCCACCCGGTCGCCGGTGCCGGCCGTGACGTGGGACTCGATCACCTCGTCGGTGAGCACGTCCTGCGGTTTCGCTCCCCGCACCACGGCGTCCACGGGAGAGAAGAGGTGGTGCAGGGCGACGACGGTCTCCTTCGGCGCGGCTTCGCGCACCGGGTCGCCGACGGCGAGGGCCACCAGGTCGGCGGTGAGTGAACGTTTGAGCGCCAGCGACATCTGACGGGCCACCACATGCCCGGCCACCCGGCCGTTGATCTCGATGAGTTCCGGACCGGTCGGTGTGAGCAGCAGTTCGGCGTGGACGGCCGAGGAGCGGACACCGATCGCCCGCACGGCGTCGAGGACGAAGGCGCGCGCGGCTGCCTCCTGTTCGATACGGGCCGGGAAGTGGCCGCCGAGCTCCGCCGTCTGGCCGGGCGGTGCCGGCAGCCGTTCGGCGAACCCGAGCAGCACGGTGCGCTGGTCCTGCACCAGCAGTTCGGCGCTGACGTGCCGGCCCACCGCGTACTCCTCGATGAGCGCGCGCGGTGGTGTGCCGTCGGGGCCGGCCGGCACGCCGAGCACCTCGGCCAGCGCGTGGGCCGCCTGCGCCCGGCTCCAGGCGATGCTCACTCCCACCGACCATCCGCCCGCGGTCGGTTTGACCACCACGGGCAGCCCGATCTCGTCGACGGCCGCAAGTCCCTGGGATGCGGTGGCGGCCACCCGCCAGGCGAGCGAGCCGATGCCGCGCTCGGTGAGCCGCGCGCGGACGGCCGCCTTGTCGCTCAGGATCCGGGCCGCCGACAGCGATTCGTGGGGCAGTCCCAGGTCGCGGGCCAGTGCGGCGGCAGCCGGCAGATGCACCTCGTCCCGGCAGATCACCCCGTCCGGCGCAAGGGGGCCGAGCCGGCCGCGCAGCCGGTCCGCGAGGACGCCTCTCGCCAGGTGCGGAACCTCGACGATGCGTGCCGCCCGCGCGGACAGTTCGAACCCCGGATTCTTTCGATGGGCATCGAGCGTCTCGGTGACGAAACTGACCTCGATGCCCGAGTCGGCCATCTCCGCGATCATGTCGAATCCACGGACGGATGCCGTCTCCACCAGAACAATGTGCACGCCGCTCAGCTCCCCGGCCGGTCCCTGCATTCGGGCAAGCGTCCGCCCGTCGCGGCGAATGCCTCAACCGCGTCCGGCGGAATCGGTCAGGTAGCGCACCGGTCAGGTGGCGCACCGGTCAGGTGGCGCACCGGTCAGGTGGCGCACCGGTCAGGTGGCGCACGGGGCAGGTGGCGCACCGGCCGGGCGGGTGTCGGCCGGGCGCCTTCTGCCAGGCAGGTGCCGCATCGTCAAGTCAGCGGCCGGCAATGGTCGAAGTTGCCGGATTGTGTGCCGGCCGCTGGCCGTTCGGCGGGCCGCCCGCCTAATTTCGGCGTTCGGCGGACGAATGCGAAGCGCAGCGCCGGGCGGCGGGAAAGTCCAGGAATTCCGGGGCGTCAGGAGCGCCCTGGAAGCTGTGGATCGGGGTGGACTTCCACCGCATGTTCAAAAATACGGAAGAAATTCAAGATCCCATATTCGAGAACACGAGGAAAAGGACGAGAGGCGTGCGACCCATTGATCTTCCGGCCTGCGGACCGGGCCATGGTGCTCCGCTCACCCATGTGGGCTTCAGGCCTGACGGACAGCGGCTGGCCAGCTGTTCGTACGACGGCACGGTCATCGTCTGGGACACCGGCGACCCGTCCCGTCCCGCTGTGCTGGCACGGCTGCGCCACCGCCGTCTGGTCAACGCCTGTGCCTGGAACCCGGTCGACGGCGAGGTGCTGGCCACCGCGTCCGCGGACAAGACGGTGGCCGTGTGGCGGGTGGGCGAGGAGGGCGGGGCGGTGCTGCAGACCGTCCTGGCCCGGCACACCGACGACATCAACTCGGTGGCCTGGCTGCCGGACGGCAAGCGGCTGATCTGTGTGTCCGAGGACGGGCGCGCCACGTTGTGGTCGGCCGCCGACGGGGCGTTCCTGTGTGAGGTCGGCTCGCACGAGGCGCACTGCATGATGGTGTCGGTCAGCGCGCAGGGACTTGTTGCCACGGTCGGCGAGGACGGTCTGGTCGCCGTCAGTGATCCGGACGGCCGCGGCGCGCCCGTCACCCGCCGCTACGGCTCCTCCATCGAGGGCTGTGCGTGGTCCCACTCGGGCCGGCTGCTGGCGGTGGCCCGCGACGACGGCGCCGTCGACCTGCTCACCGCCGGCCTGGAGGTGGTCCGCACCGTCGCGGTGTCCACGTCCGCGGCGCGCTCGGTGGCCTGGTCCGAGGACGACTCCTCCTTCGTGGTGGGCGCCTACGACGGGGCTCTGCACTGCTTCGACGTGGCCGGCAGGCGTCTGCACCGCATCGAGGACCGGCGGGTGTGGCCGCGCTCGGTCAGCGCCGCCCGGGGTGTGGTGGCGGCCGGCAGTTTCTGGAACGGCCCGCATCTGTACGATTTCGCGACGGGCGCGGAGGTCTTTGCTCCGGCCGGGGCCACGCACGGGCCCAACGCGCTGGCCCGGCTGGGCGGCGACCTGCTGATCGGCACCGACTCCGGTCTCGTCGTCGCCGTCGCCCTCGAGGCCGGGGGCACCGATTGCGGCCCCGTCCGCCTGGTCGACTTCGGTCTCAGTCCGGTGCTGTCCCTCGCCGTCCATGACGGGGTGCTCTTCGCCGGCACCTACTGCGGGCACGTCCTGCGCCACGACGGCCGTGCCGTCACCTCCAGCGCGCAGCTCGGTGCTCCCGTGCCTTCCCTTGCCGTCCACGACGGCCACCTCGTCGCCGGCACCTACAACGGGGAGTTCCTCCTCATCGCCCCGGACACGCTCGGCGTGGTGGAGCGGGTCGAGGCCCACGGCGGGTCGGTGAAGTCGCTGGCCGCCGTCCCCGGCGGTTTCCTGTCGGCGGCCACCGACCGCACCGTCGAGGCCGGCGGGGTGCACGGGCGCAGCAGGCTGTGGGAGCACGGCAACCTCGTCAACGCGGTCGCCGTGCTGGGCGCCGGGGTCGCCGCGAGCGCTTCGCGCGACCACACCGTCAAGGCCGGCCGGATCGCCCGCCTGCCCGACGGCACCTGGCGTGCGCAGTGCGTGCAGACCCTGCTGGGCCCCGACGAGTCCGTCAAGTGCGTGGCCCTCATGGGCAGCGCCGAGCGGCCCGTGGTGCTCGCGGGTTCCTACGACTTCGGCCTGTACGCCTGGCAGGTCGACTTCGACGAGGCGGCGGCCACCCTGGCCTCTGGCCGTGTGGTGGACCACTTCGCCCAGGGTGTGTCGTGCATGCTCCGCCTCGACGACGACACCGTCGCCGTCGCGGGCTGGGACGGCCGCGTCCTCCTCGTCGGCGTCGACAGCGCCGGCCTGCCCGTCGTCGAGCGCTCGCTGCACCTGGGCGAGTTGCTGACCTCCCCGACCCGACCGACCGCGGCCGCACCGGTGGGCCGCACGGTGGAAAGCAGGGCCGCATGAACACCCTCGTCACACTGCCCGCTGCCGCCCGGGTCCGCGCCCGGGTCCCCATCACCCTGGACCGTGCGCGGGGCCGCCGGGCGGAACTGGTCACCTTCCACCAGCTGCCCGACGCCGCGGAGCACATCGCCTGCGTCGTGCCCTACGCACCGCAGTCCGTGCCGCTGGTGCGGCTGCACAGCGAGTGCCTGACCGGTGACGTGTTCGGCTCGGCGCGCTGCGACTGCGGACCGCAGCTCGACGAGGCGCTGGCCGCCCTGGCCGACACCGGCGGCGTCGTGCTCTACCTGCGCCAGGAAGGCCGCGGCATCGGCCTGTACAACAAGCTCGACACCTATGTCCTGCAGGACCAGGACATCGACACCTTCCGCGCCAACCGTCTCATCGGACGCGGCGAGGACGAGCGGGACTACCGGGCCGCCGCCGCGATGCTGCGGGCGCTGGGCCTGACCCGTATCCGGCTGCTGACCAACAACCCCGACAAGGTCGCCCAGTTGCGCGCCCTGGGCATCGCTGTGGACGCGGTCGTGGCCACCACCGTTCATCTCACCCCCGACAACGCCGCCTATCTGGCCGCCAAGGCCGGCAGCGGCCACACCCTGGCGCTGCTCGAGGAGGCGAGCGCATGAACCTCAAGGACGTCGCCTCCTGCGCGCACTTCGCCGAGCAGGCGGACCTCGCCGACCCCGCCCTGGTCCATCCCTCGCCCGGCGCCCTACCCGTCCTGGCCGACCGGCCGGGGCTGGCGAGGGCGGTGGAGGACCCGTCGCTGGCGCTGGCCGAACGGCTGGCCGCCGGGGGCATGCTGGCCCTGCTGGGCGACCCGCGCATCACCCCCGTCCCGGCGGTGTGCCCCGTGGCGGCCGCAGCAGTCCGTATCGGGCTGCCGGCCGAGGAGGTCGAATACGTCACCCGGTACTGGGCGCACCGCGGTGTGCAGGAGTCGTGGATCGCCAAGGAGAGCCCCGAACACACCGTGCGGATCAGTGATTTCTTCATCGCCCGCTACCCGGTGACCAACGGCGAGTGGCGTGCGTTCCTGGCCGACACCGGCCTCACCGAGCGTCCCACCACCTGGTATCTGGGCGCCTATCCCTGGGACCGCTCCAACCATCCCGTCGCCGGGATCCGCGCCGAGCACGCCGACGCGTACGCGCGGTGGCTGTCCAAGCGCACCGGCCACCCGTGGCGGCTGCCCACCGAGGCGGAATGGGAGTACGCGGCCAAGGGCCCCGACAACCGCCCCTACCCGTGGCAGGGCGGCTTCGATCCGGATGCCTGCAACACCCGCGAGACGGGGGTGCACACCACCACGCCCGTCGGCGCGTTCCCGGCCGGGGCCGCCGCGTGCGGCGCCCTGGACATGGGAGGCAACGTGGAGGAGTTCACCGCCGACGACTACGCGCCCTACCCCGGCGGCGAGGCGGTGGCCGATCACCTGGTGGAGTCGATGGGCAGCTACCGCATCGCCCGCGGCGGCGGCTTCGCCCGGTTCGGCGACCTCACCCGCACCCGCCGCCGGCACGGCCCCTTCCCCGGGCCCCTGTACCCGGTGGGGTTCCGGCTGGCCAGCAGCGAGCGCCCGTCATGAGCGCACCGACGACCACCCCACCGCCGGCAGCCGCACCGGTGACCACCCCACCGATGACAGCCGCACCGCCGGCAGCCGCACCCGTGACCACCCCACCGATGACCGCCGCACCGCCGGCAGCCGCACCGCCGGCAGCCGCACCCGTGACCACCCCACCGCCGGCAGCCGCACCGCCGGCAGCCGCACCCGTGACCACCCCACCGATGACCGCCGCACCGCCGGCAGCCGCACCGCCGGCAGCCGCACCCGTGACCACCCCACCGCCGGCAGCCGCACCCGTGGCGGGGGTGCCGGTGGCGGGGGTGCCGGTGGGCTACCGGTACATCGGGCGGGCGCTGCGGGCCCGGTGTCCCGACCGCGCCGCGCTGGAAGCGCCGTTCGCGCCGCTGGAGCGCCGGGCCCACCTGCTGCTGCCCCGCCTGGCCTCGATCCGGTCCGCCCTGGGCGCCACGCCGCTGGTGGCGGTGCCCAGCCGGGGCGGGCGGGGCACGGTGTGGCTGAAGGCGGAGGCCGCCAACCTCACCGGCACCGTCAAGGCCCGTACCGCCTACGCGCTGCTGTGCGCGGCTGTTGCCCGGGCCGGCACCCCCGCGGTCCGCCTCGCCGAGTACTCCGGCGGCTCCCTGGCCCTGGCCCTGGCCGAGATGTGCGCGCTGCTCGGCCTCGATGTGCACCTGGCCGTGCCGTACGGCTCGCCCGAGCGCCTGACGGGCGCCCTGCGCCGGTACGGCGCACAGGTCACCCACGCGCCCCGGGGCACAGGATTCCTCGGAGCGATGGACGAGGCGGCGCGCATCGCCGAACGCGAGGAACGCCACCTGCTGCTGCAGCACTGCGCGCCCGAAGCGGTCGCCGTGCACCGCGAACAGACCGGCGCCGAGATCGTCGCCCGGCTCGCCCGGGAAGGGATACGGCCCGCCGTGCTGGCGGCCTCGGTGGGTTCCGCCGGCACTCTCGTCGGCACGGCACAGGCGTTGCGTTGGCGCTGGCCGGGCTGCCGCGCCCTGGCCGTGTTCCCCGCCGAGGCCCCCTACGGCGACAGCCGCGCACCGGACGGCACCCGCCGTATGAGCGGCACCGGGGGCCTGGGGCACGGCCTGCGGCAGCCGCTGCTGGCCCCCTACGAGGACGGCTTCGCCTTCGCCGGCGTCTCCTACCCGCAGGCGCTCAAGGCCATGGGCCTGCTGCGCCGCACCCAGCAGATCGCCGTCTGCAGCAGCGCGGCGGGCGCCTGGCTCAGCGCGTCCCGCGTCATCGACGAGGACCTGCGCGGCGGGCACGCCGTGGCCGTCGCCGCAGGCCGGGGAACCACGGAGGAATGGGACCATGCCGCAGGCCACTGAGACACCGCGCGGCTACGCCGCCTACCGCCGCACCGTCGCCGGCTCCTTCAGCCACTGGTACCGCCGCCGGCGCGACTCCTGGACCGGCGCCGGCACCAGCGACGCGATCACCCGCTTCGCCGCGGAACAGGCACCGGCCGTCACCGGCCGCCGCCCGAAGGTCCTGGACGTCGGCTGCGGCCGCGGCCGGCAGATCACGGCCCTGACCGAACACCTGGACGCCGACAGCACCGGCCTGGACCTGCTGGACGTCTGGGACGCACCTCCGCCCGCCCGGGGCCTGGTCCGTTTCTGCCAGGGCGACTTCCTGGACTTCACCGGCGCCCGGTTGGACCTCGTGGTGGACAACGGCTGTCTGCACCACCAGCGGCGCGCCGACTGGCAGGCCTGGGCCGCCCACGGCGCCGGCCTGCTGCGCACCGGCGGAGTCCTCGTCGTCAGCGTATTCCTCAGCCCCGACGGCACCGTCACCGAACTGCCCCTGGACGACGGCCGGCTCAACTGGTGGCTGACCGAAGAGGCCGTCACCGGCCTGTACACCGGCGCCGGGCTCACCCCGAAAGGCCGCCTGGTGATCGACCGTGACTTCTCCTACCGGGGCCACCGGCTGGCCTACCTGGCGCTGGCATTCCGCAAAGACCGGCAACCGGCCCCGTCCCGATGTGAAGGGGACCCGACATGATCAAGGAAATCGACCTGGGACGGCCCCAGGGCCGCCTCCACCTGCGCGGCGCACTGCACGACGGGGTCTTCCTCGTCCGCAACACCGTCGCGGAGTCCCTGCTGGACGAGGCGTACGGATTCCTGTCCGCCTTCTTCGCCCTGACGCCCGAGCAGAAGAGGACCTGCCGGGTGCCGGGCAGCAACGGCCAGTCCGGCTACACCCCGCCGCTGGCCGAACACGCCGAGAAAGGCCCGGTGGCGGACTTCAAGGAGCTCTTCCACTGGGGGGCCGCGCTGCCCGCCGGGCACCCGCTGCGCGTGCGCTACCCCGCCCGCTACCCCGACCCCTACTTCCCCGACCACCTGGTGCCCGGCATCGGCTCGGCACTGCGTGAACTGCACACCCGCATGCTGCGCTTCCAGCACGAGGTGGTGGAAGCCCTGGCCGGCGCGCTGGGCGTCCACCCCGACTACTTCAGCGACATGCTGCAGGACGGCCCCGCCGTCAACCGGGCCGCCTGGTACCCGCCGATGCAGCAGGCCCCCTCCCAGCAGCATGTGTGGGCGGCGCAGCACCAGGACTTCGACCTGATCACCACACTGCCCCGGGCCAGCGCGGCAGGCCTGCAGGTGCAGCTCGACGGTGAGTGGCTGGCCGTCCAGGCACCACCGGGGTATGCCGTCGTCAACGTGGGCATGGTCCTGGAACGGCTCACCGGCGGGCTGGCGCGCGCCGCCGTGCACCGGGTGGTGGCCCCGCCCGGTGCACGCCAGGGCCGCCTGTCCATCGTGCAGTTCTGCCACCCCGCACCCTGGACCGCCCTCACCCCGCTGCGGCTGCCGGGCACCGAGGACAGCCCGCAGCGGTTCGCCACCCTCACCGCGGACGAGCTGTTCCAGCGCACCATGTACCGGATCGGGCGGCTGGGCCCGGCGGGCGCCGCGGCGCCCGCCCGATGAGCCGCTCCGCCTCCCGGATCACCCCCACACTGCTGGAGCTGATCAGGGAGGACCTGCAGGCGGTCCTCGAGCGCGACCCGTCCTGCCCGGGCCGGGGCCAGGCGCTGCTGCACGCCGGCTGGCAGGGCCTGGCCCTGCACCGCCTCGCACACCGCCTCCACCGGCACGGACACCGCTTCAGCGCCGCGGCCCTGACCCGGCTGGCACGCCTGCTGACCGGCATGGAGATCCACGCCGGAGCGTGTATCGGCCGGCGCGCGTTCATCGACCACGGATTCGGCGTCGTCATCGGCGAAACAGCCGTCGTCGGTGACGACGTGACGCTGTATCACGGCGTCACGCTCGGTTCCAGGGGCTGGCTGCACGACAGCGGCCCCGGCCGGCGCCGTCACCCGGTCATCGGCGACCGGGTGATGATCGGCACCGGCGCGTCCGTCCTGGGACCGGTCACCGTCGGCGACGACTGCCGGATCACCGCCCACGGCCTCGTCCTGCGCACCCTGCCGGCCCCCACCACCCACAACCCCACCCACAACCCCGCCCTCAGCCCCACCCTCAGCCCCGCGCCACACTGCACGCACCACCGGCCACCGCACACCGGCGGCCCGGCCCCAGGACACCCGGCCCCCGAACCCGCCGCAGAAGAACGGTGAACCGGACCGCACACAACACCGCCACCCCCACCCGCCTCCAACCACGTCCCACCGACGCCGAGGACGAGAGTGCGGGCAGATCCCAGGGCCCGGCCGAAGGCACGGCCAGGGCCCGGCCGAAGCCGCGGCCGAAGGCGCGGCCCAGGGGACCGACGCCGAGGGGGGGTGGGATGGGGGCGGTGCCGGCTCCGACAGCGGGGGTCGGGGCGATGCCGGGCGGGGGCGGGGTGCTGTGCGAGGGGGCCTTCCCGGAGGCCGGTGACCCGGTGGACGGAACCATTTCTGAGACGGGGACGGTCCCGGGCGCCGCGCCCCGGTTTCCCGGCGACCCATCAGATCAACGGCCCGCCGGGCCGCCGACGTCCGGGCACCCCACGGCGCCATGAGCACCGCACGCACGCCCCGCCAGGCCCGCCTCCGCCGGACAGGCCACAGCATGCACTCCAGACGCCCGCCGGCACTCCGGGAAACGGCAGCCCTCAGCAATCCGCGCAGCCGCACGCACGCCCCGCCAGGCCCGCCTCCGCCGGACAGGCCACAGCATGCACTCCAGCCGCCCGCCGGCACTCCGGGAAACGGCAGCCCTCAGCAATCCGCGCACCCATGCACACCGCACGCCCCGCCAGGCCCGCCTCCGCCGGACAGGCCACAGCATGCACTCCAGCCGCCCGCCGGCACTCCGGGAAACGGCAGCCCTCAGCAATCCGCGCAGCCGCACGCACGCCCCGCCAGGCCCGCCTCCGCCGGACAGGCCACAGCATGCACTCCAGCCGCCCGCCGGCACTCCGGGAAGCGGCAGCCCTCAGTGATCCCGCGCGGCCGTGGCGCCGTGTCCTTCCGCGGTGAGCCGTCCGAGCGCCGACGCGGAGGCGAGCCGTGGCAGCAGCAGCTGCCAGAACCGGGTGAGGGTCCGGCACGAGAGCCATACGGGATCCTGCGCCCCCAGCACCTCCAGGCCCGTGGTCGCCGCCACGAGGGTGATCACCGCGTCCTCCGGCGTCATCGTCTCGTGCAGGGCCCCTTCCGCGTCGGCGCGCCGGAGCGTTTTCTCGACCCACTGACGCCACTGGTGCCTCAGATCCCGCTTCGCCACGTAGACGTGATCGCCGCTCAGCTCGAACCCGGTCCGCAGGACCACATCGTCATGGAGCCCGCGCGCCAGGTCGTGAGTGGCGTCCACCAGCAGCTGCAGGGCACTGCCCGCCGCCTCTTCCTCCCGCAGGGTGATCCGGCCGAGCCGGTGCGCGGCCGCGTCCTCGACCGCGCCCGCCAGGGCGGCCTTGGTGGCGAAGTGGAAGTGCAGCGCCCCGTTGCTCACACCGGCCTGACGGCTGATCACGGTGAGCGAGGCCACGCTGAAACCGTCCCGGTCGAAGACGACCGCGGCAGACTTGATCAGTGCCTCGCGCGTGCGCAGCGCGCGTTCCTGTTTGACCATCGAGGTGCTCCGTCATTGCGAAGGGTTGTTCGTTCTCGGCAGGCGGACCGACCGGCGTGCGCGGCAGGGTGAGGGAGCCGGCGAGGACCCCAACCGGGTCCCGGCCACGGGCCGATGACAGGAACAACAACGCCACGGGCCACGGCACAGACACGGCACACACGTCCGCCCCCCGGCCCGGACCGGGCCGGCGGCGGACGTCCGTGCCGGCACACCCGGGTGCGCCGGACACGTGGCCGCGCCGAGCACGTGAATGCACCCCCGCGCATGGATGCACCCCCGCGTGTGAATGCCCCCCCGTGTGGGTGCACCCCCGCGTGTGTGGGTGCACCCCCCGTGCGGGTGCAGGCCGGGGGGATCCGGCTGCGCCGGATCCCGGGCGTCCGTCGTTGCCATGCCAGGCCCCCTCCTGGAAGAAGGCCGGGGAGGTCCCGTCTCAGGCCCATGAAACACCACCATAACAAACCGCACACGCGGTCTCTGTATGGCCGGTGAAAGAGGTCCGGGAGGCGCCCGGCCACGCCGGCGGCATCCGGCGCCGCGCGGGCTGCCGTCCGCGCGGCGCCGGATGCCGCGATCTTCCCGCCCTCCCCCGCCCCCTCCCCCGCCGCCCCCGCACGCGGCTCCCGCACGCCGGGCGGGCGGGCGCCGCGGGCGGGGGCAGGCCGTCCCCCCGGGGCCCGCCCGCTCACCACCACCCGCCCTCCGCACCGCGCTCACGAGGGCGTTCGAGGCCTGCCGCCCCGGGGCGGACCGGCGGGCACAGCCTCCCTGCACCCACGGAAGGCACGCACGCCCCACCGCCCGGAACCGGGTGATATCCGCAGGTCGGACAGCACTCCCCGGGCGGAGCGAGGACCGGTGGCGGATCTGGAGCAGCCTGCTCCGCATCCCGCCCCGGCGGACTGCGCGATACCGCTAGAAATTAAACCGGTTGGTATGTATCTTCTTGCTTGCTCGAGGGACCACCACTCATCAGTGCACGCCATGGCGGCTCAAGGGGATCAGACATGTCTGCGATCACGTTCCGCACAGAACGCGCGATACCCAGCACTTCGCCCACCGCTTCGGACACCCCGGCACCGGCCGGGACCGGCGTCATGCGCTACCCGTCCCTGACCACCACGGTCCCCAAGGAGTTCGTCCACCGCGCCAGCGTCGCCGAGGTCATGCTCACCGACTGGGAACGCACCGGGCAGGCCCGCTTCACGGTGAGCGCCCAGTGGCCCCGCGGGCACAGCTTCTTCACCCCCCTCGAAGGCTGCCACGACCCGCTCATCGCGGCCGAGACCGTCCGCCAGGCCGGCGCACTCCTGGCACATGCCGAATTCGGTGTCCCGCTCGGCCACCACTTCCTGATGTGGGACCTCGCCGTCGACGTGCGCCCCGAACACCTCCTCGTCGGCGGCGCGCCCGCCTCCCTGGAACTGGACATCAGCTGCCCGCAGATCAAGCGGCGCGGCCGCAGCCTGGCAGGCCTGCGCTACGAGGCCGCGATCCGGCGCGACGGCCGGCCCGTCGCCACCGCCGGCGCCTCCTTCTCCTGCATGTCCCCGGCCGTCTACCGCCGCGTGCGCGCCCACCGCCCGCCCGCCGGCGAGTGCGCCAGACCCCTGCTCACCGCCCCGGTCGCACCGCAGAGCGTCGGACGGATGTCCCCCATGGACGTCGTGCTCTCCCCCCTCACCGAAAAACACCGCTGGCAGCTGAGGGTCGACAGCCGCCACCCCGTGCTCTTCGACCACCCGGTCGACCACGTGCCCGGCATGGTGCTCATGGAGGCCGCCCGCCAGGCCACGGCCACCGTCCTGGGCCGCCCCTTCGTCCCCCAGTCCCTCACCGCCAGCTTCCAGCGCTACGCCGAACTCGACACACCCTGCATCATCGAGGCACACCCCGCCCCCGCCACCTCCCCCGGCCCCGGCCCCGGCCCCGGCAGGTCCGTACTGGTCAGCGGCCACCAGGACGGCCAGAGCGTGTTCCGGTGCACGGTGACCGCAGCACCGCCCACCCCCTGAGACACGGGCCACCCCAGGCCTCCCGCCCGTCAGCGGCACACCGCACCCCTCCGGCCCCCCGCAGACACACCCCACGGGACCGCCCCCTCCCACGGCCACCGGCGCGGCCCCACCCGCCCGGCCCGGACACCACCTGCCCCCACCCGGCAGCAACGGACCGGCCACCCCCGGCCACCTCACGGTAATATACAAACTGGGCGGTTTTTTTGAAGAGCTGGAACGCGTGCCAGCCGCACGACACATGGAGGCCGTATGGCCAAGCAGGACCGAGCCATCCGCACACGCCGGACCATTCTCCTGGCAGCAGCCAAAGTCTTCGAGGACCACGGATACCAGGCCGCGACCATCTCCCAGATCCTCACCACAGCCGGAGTGACCAAAGGAGCCCTGTACTTCCACTTCAGGTCCAAAGAGGAACTGGCACTGGGCGTCCTCGACGCACAGGACAGCCAGTTCACCGTCCCCCACCGGCCCGGCAAACTCCAGGAACTCGTAGACGTCGTCATGCTGCACTCCCACCGGCTGCAGACCGACCCCATGGTCCGCGCCAGCGTGCGCCTGGCCATGGACCAGATGGCCACCGGCCTGGACCGCACCGGCCCCTTCCTGCGCTGGAGCTCCCTCGTACGGGAACTCCTGGAAAAAGCCCAGACCCAGGGCGAACTCCTGCCCCACGTCGAACCCGCCCGGACCGCAGACGTGATCGTCGGCTCCTTCGCCGGCATCCAATCCATGTCCCAGGCCATCAGCGACTACCAAGACCTCATGACACGCGCCAGCGAACTCCTACGCCACCTCCTGCCCAGCCTCGCCCAACCCTCCACCATCGCCTCACTCCACCTCTCCACCACCCGCGGAGCAACCGTCTACCACGAAGCCACCCGACTCCTCAAAGAACAACCCACACAACAGCACAACCAGACACCAGCACCAGCACCAGCACCAGCACCAGCAACGGCAGCGGCGGCAGCGGCAGCAACGGCGGCAGCAACGGCGGACTGACACAGCCGGCACACAGCCGGCCCCGCACCTCACCCCGCAACACCCACCCCCCACAGGCCCCGCAGGATGCCCGCGGGCCCCCCGGGCATCCTGCGGGGCCCTCATGGGCGTCCTGCGGACCCCGTGGGCATCCTGCGGGCGTCCTGCGGGCCGCGCCCGCACCTGACCGCAGCCCGCAAGACGCCCCCCTTTTTTTGAGGCCAACGACGCACACCACCGGCGCAAAAGCATCCCGACCCGCCGGTGAACACCGCCAGACACACACCGCCGCAGCACACCCGGCGGCACCGACCGACGACGGGGGAACAGGGGCATGGGAACACTGACCGGGAAGACGGCACTGGTCACCGGAGCCAGCCGCGGGATCGGCCGGGCCATCGCCCGCCGGCTGGCCCGCGAAGGAGCCCTGACCGCCGTGCACTACGGCAGCAACGAACAAGCCGCACAGCACACCCTGAAACTCATCACCCAGGACGGCGGACAAGCCTTCGCCGTCCACGCCGAACTCGGCGTGCCCGGCGACATCGAAACCCTCTACACCCACATGGAAGACACCCTCGCCAGACAGCACAAAGGACCCGAACTAGACATCCTCGTCAACAACGCGGCCATCAGCGGATCCGCCCGCATCCACGACGTCACCCCCGAACTCTTCGACCGCCTCTTCGCCGTCAACACCAGATCCCCCCTCTTCCTCGTCCAACGAGGCCTGAAAAACCTCCGCGACGGCGGCCGCATCATCAACATCTCCTCCGCAGCCACCCGCATCGCCTACCCCGAATCCCTCATCTACTCCATGACCAAAGGAGCCCTCAACACCCTCACCCTCGCCCTCGCCAAAGAACTCGGCCCCCGCAACATCACCGTCAACACCATCAACCCCGGATACATCGAAACCGACATGAACAAACACAAACGACAAACCCCCCAAACCGCCGCCCACCTCGCCACCCACTCCACCCACAACCGCATCGGCCAACCCGACGACATCGCCGACATCACCGCCTTCCTCGCCTCCGACGCATCCCGCTGGATCACCGGCCAACACCTCGACGCCAGCGGCGGCACCCACCTCTGAGAGGGCGTTTATACAGGTCAAGCCCTAAATATGACTCTCGCCCCTGCCCTGCTTTGGGGGCCTTCATCCCATAGGCGGCGAATGATGGTCTCCAGGGCGGATGCTCAGCCATCCGTCTCGTTCACTTCCATGCCTGGAAGTCCGTCTGGTTTGAAGTTGCCATGGAATCGCCCAGCGAGCGACGGAACCGAGCCCTCCGCCTCGCACGTGATCACGCTACGCCGTGAGCGAGCGCAAGCCGTACCCCAGCGACCTGTCCGACGCCCGATGGGCCCTGATCAAGCCGACGTTGACGGCCTGGAGGAAGGCCCGACTCGACCGCAGACCAACCGGACAGCCGGCCAAGGTCGATTTACGGGACGTCCTCAACGCCATCCTCTACGTGAACCGCACCGGAATTCCCTGGAAATACCTCCCGCACGACTTCCCGAACCACGGCACCGTTTACGCCTACTACGCCGCCTGGCGCGACGAAGGAATCTTCGCCCAGCTCAACTACGACCTGACCGGACTGGCGCGAGTAAAAGAGGGGCGCAAGCCCGAGCCGACCGCATCCGTGATCGACACGCAGAGCGTGAAGACTTCCACCAACATGCCCGTGACCAGCCAGGGAACGGACGCCGCGAAGAAGATCATGGGCCGAAAGCGGGGCATCCTCACCGACACGATCGGACTCATCCTCGCCGTGACCGTCACCGCCGCCGGCCTCTCGGAGAACGCCCTGGGAATCCGCCTCCTCGACCAGGCGAAGGAGATGTACCCGACCATCTCGAAGAGCTGGGTCGACACCGGCTTCAAGAATGCCGTCGTCGAGCACGGCGCCACCCTCGGAATCGACGTCGAAGTCGTCAACCGGAATCCGGAGAGCCGCGGCTTTCAGGTCGTGAAAAGGCGCTGGGTGGTGGAGCGGAGTATCGGCTGGATCATGATGCACCGCCGCCTCGCCCGCGACTACGAGACCCTCACCGCCAGCTCCAAGACCATGATCCACATCGCCTCGATCGACAACCTCGCCAGGCGCATAACGGACGAGACGACACCCACCTGGCGAGGAACGTACTAGGGCGTAAACGGCAATCTGCCCACTTCAAACGCCCTCTGAAGGACTCGCCACCGACCCTGCGTGAGGCCCAGGCCCGCGGCCAGCTCACCCCCGCCGAGCTGATCGACCGCCATCCGATCGCCAACCGCGCGGTCCGCGACGTGCTCGTCCACTACCTCGCCGAGCGATCCGCCGTCCTGGACTACGGCTCCCTGGTCAACCACGCCCAGATGCTGGCCGACCTGTTCTGGGGCGACCTGCAACGCCACCACCCCACGAATTCCTCGCTCAACCTGCCCGACGAGGTCGCCCAGGCATGGAAGCAACGCGTCCGGGTCCTGCCGGACGGGCGACCGCGCCTCACCGCCCACGCTGTGTTCCTGGCCGTCCGCTCCTTCTACCTGGACCTCTCGCAGTGGTCGATGGAGGACCCTGCCCGCTGGGCGGCCTGGGCGGCACCCTGCCCGATCAGCGAGGCCGACATCCGCGGCTACATCAAGGAGACCCGCCACCGGCGGGCGCGGATGCAGCAGCGCACCCGCACCCTGGTCCCCGTCCTGCCGCAGCTCGTCCGCGCTGCCGAGGCCCGGCTGCAACGTGCCACGCTGCTGCTGCGGGCAGCCCGCTCCGCGAAGCCTGGTGAGGATTTCACCGTTGAGGGCTCGCAGTATCGACGCACCGGCAGGGACGGCAGCCATTGGCGTCCCACCGCGCTGTTCCTCGCCCCCGTCGGTGAACCGGGGCCGCGGTTCGATGCCGAATGCGAGGAGAACAACGCGTTCTGGACCTGGGCGAGCATCGAGGTTCTGCGACGCACCGGGGCCAGGATCGAGGAACTGCTGGAGCTCACCCACCTGAGTCTGCGTCAGTACCAGGCGCCGACTGGGGAGACAGTGCCGCTGTTGCAGATCAGCCCGTCCAAGACCGACCGTGAGCGCGTCATCTCCGCCGACCCGGACCTGGTCGCGGTGCTCGCCCGGGTCATTCGCCGCATCAAGGGCACCGGCGAGCGAGTGCCGCTGCTGACCCGGTACGACGGCTACGAGCGGGTCTTCGGCCCACCGATGCCGCACCTGTTCCAATGTCCTTCCCAGCACCGGCTGCAGGTCATCTCCCCCAACCGGATCCGCGAGTTCCTCACCGAGCTCGCGCTGCGGGCCGGCATCGTCGATGTCGACGGGACACCGCTGAGGTTCACGCCGCACGACTTCCGCAGAATCTTCTCGACAGAGACCGTCAACGGCGGCCTGCCGATCCACATTGCCGCGAAGCTTCTTGGCCATCTTGATCTCAACACCACTCAGGCTTACGTCGCTGTTTATCCCGAGGAAGTGATCCGCCGCTACCGGCAGTTCGTCGACCAGCGCCGAACGCACCGTCCCAGCGAGGAGTACCGCGAGCCCAGCGACACCGAGTGGCAGGACTTCCGTGACCACTTCAGCCTGCGCAAGGTCGCGCTCGGCACCTGCGACCGGCCCTACGGGACCCCTTGCCAGCATGAAAACGCCTGTGTCAGGTGCCCCATGCTCCGGCTGGACCTGGCCCAGGAGCCCCGGCTGCTGGAGATCGAGGCCAACAACCGCGAACGGCTCCAAGAGGCCCATCGGATGCAGTGGCTGGGCGAGGTCGCCGGACTGCAGGAGAGCCTGCGGCACATCGCCGAGAAGAAGAAGCAGGCCGACCGCCTGCGCTGGCATGCCGAACACGGAGAGGGAGGAACCGGTGCTCTCAGCTGACGGCCGTTATCAGGACGTACCACCCAGGGAGTGCCGGTCGCACGTTGAGCACACCGGCGGCGCGTGACAGTCTCGTACGCCATGATCGATGATTTCGCGAAAGACTACCTGCACAGCGATCTGCGAGAGATACGCAAGACGATGCTCTGGAAGCTCGACGGGCTCGGCGAGTATGACATCCGCCGGCCTCTGACTTCGACGGGCACCAACCTTCTCGGCCTGGTCAAGCACCTGTCGATCTGGGAGGCCAGGTACTTCGGCGAGGTCTTCAACCGACCGTTCCCCGAGCTTCTGCCCCGGTGGGACGACGCCGGGGAGCGCGGCGCCGACCTGTGGGCGACCGAGCACGAGACGCGCGAGGAGATCACCGACCGCTACCGTCGCGTCTGGGAGCACTCAGACGCGACGATCACCGCCCTCGCCATCGACTCCCCTGGCCACGTGCCCTGGTGGCCCCGCCCCAACGTGAAGCTGTTCAACATCCTGGTCCACATGCTCACCGAGACCAGCCGGCACGCAGGACACGCCGACATCCTGCGCGAACAGATCGACGGCTCGACGGGGACGTCAGCCCAGTACGCGACTCCGCGGCACGACGCGGCCTTCCTGAAAGCCCAGCGCGCGAAGATCGAACGAGCCGCTAAAGCCTTCGTCACTGAACTCGGCCAGGAACGCTAGCCCTTCACGACGCCGCGCGTTCATCCTCGGTAGTACAGAGAAACGTCTCGGCATCGCAAGGGCAGGAAGCCTTCTTCGAGGGCCACCTCCACGCCTTCCAGGTGCTGGGAGGTTATGTGGGTGACAACTCTTCCGCGATCTCGTGTTCCCGGTCAGGATGGTCGCTCCCGTCGAGGAGCTCGGATGGCCTGGCAGCCGCAGTTGGTACGACGTGTCGATGGCGCCGGCAATCCCGCGGCGTCGCTCGGGCACGCCCTGGTCGACGACTACCTGGAGTTCGTGGCGGCACGCTGTCGGCCGAACACACTGCTGGCCACCGCCTACGACCTGAAGGTCTTCTTCTCGGCGGTGCCCAAGGAGCCGGTCGACGTCGTCACCGCCGACATCTTCGCGTTCATCACCGCGCAGAAGAAGCCGCGGCGAGGGCCGAAGGTTGTCCGGCTCGAAGACGGTGAAGCGGGACTCTCGGCTCGGACCATCAAGCGCCGACTCGCCAGCATCTCCGGGCTGTTCGGCTACCTCATGACCCGCGACGACCTCGCCATTGATCGCAACCCGGTGCCGACGGGGCTGGCCAACCGTCGCCGCAGCGGCAACCGCGGGACACCGCTGCTGCGCACGCCCCGAACCCTCCCGCGCATCCTCGGACCGGCTGAGGTCGAAGCAGTGCTTGGCGCGGTGAACACTGCACGGGACCGGGCCATGGTGCTCGCGATGCTGCTGGGCGGCCTGCGCCGCTGCGAAGTACTCGGCCTGCGGCTGGGAGACCTCTCGCCAGGCGAACGTCGAGTCTTCATCAACGAAGGCAAGGGCGGGCATCAACGCCTGATACCGATCTCTGCGCACTTCTTCACCGCCGTCGGGGACTACCTGGACCAGGAGCGACCTGCCGTCGATCACGATCAGCTGTTCGTTGTGCTGCGGGGGCCGACCCGGGGCCGACCTCTGTCCTCCGACGGTCTGGACGAAATTCTCGACGGCGTCCGGAGGCGGACAGGACTGCCGCGGCTGACCTGCCACCAGCTCCGTCACACCTGCCTGACCCGGCTGCGGGAGGCGGGCATGGCCCTGGAAGCAGTGCAGGCCCAGGCCGGGCACCGTTCCATCGAATCAACCCGGATCTACATCCACCTGGCGAACAGCTGGCTCGCCGAGCAATATCTCCAGGCAAGCGCCGCCATCGACGCAGACAGGGCGGAGTCCTGATGCGCCGGGCCAGAGCCGCGGCCCTGCCGATCGTGCGACCGGACCTCGTCGAGTACTACCTCGCCCACCGGGCCGGGCAGGGAATGAACACCGACCACAAGGTCCGCTGGAGGGCTCGCGCCCTGCTCGCCGCAGTGCCCGATCTGGAGGACTTCTGCCGCCTTCCGATCGAGCGGCAACTCTCGTTCAACCATGAGACGCACCGATTCATCAGCTGGCTCGCGGTCACCGGACGTCTGCAGCCCGGCGCGGACTACCTGGTCGCGCGGCGCCCACGGCTGGGCATCGTGCTGGCCAGAACGGAGCCGGAACTGCACCTTCGGTTCATGGAGACGGCCCGGACACTCGGCTTCCGCGACTATCTGGCCATGTCCCAGTTCAATCTGCTGGGCCACTTCGTTGCCCTCTTCGGCAAGCAGCCGCACGAGTTGCAGCAGACAGACTGGGACCAGGGCCGCGATCTGCTGCTGGAGGCAGCCCGTCGCATTCCCAATCGCGGGGTCAAGGCCCTGTCGACGTCTCTGTTCAACCTCGAGGCGACGCTCTTCCACTGCGAGTTGTCCGACCAGCTCCCGCGCCGACGTCACCCGGATCGAGCCGACATCCGCGCCGCCGAATGGTCACGCGTCGCACCCACGATGGCGTCCACGATGCAGCACTACCTGAAGCAGATCGCGGGGACGCTGCGGCCGGGCACGGTGAAGAACGCCGAGCTGACGCTGCGGGAGTTCGCTCTGCTGGTGGCCGCCGAAGACCCGGCGGTGACGTGTGTCGCCCAGTTCAAGCGTCGGCACGTCGAACGCTATCGGCAATGGCTGCTGGAGCGGCCGGCCGCGCGCGGCGGTCCGCTGCACCGGCATACCGTCCGCGACCGGCTGAGCAAACTGCGCGGCTTCTTCCGCCGCCTGGACGAGTGGGACGCCGCCGACCGGCCGCCCCGCCAGCTGGTATTCGACAGCGACTTTCCGATCGCGGACGAGCCGCTGCCCCGATTCCTCGACGACGCCGCAGCCGCCAAGTTGCTGGCCGCAGCCCGCCGGGACACTGATCCGTTCGCCCGGCTCGCGATCGAGATCCTTGCTCGCACCGGGATGCGCCGCAGCGAAATGCTCGGCCTCACCGTCGACGCGGTGGTGCAGATCGGCTCCGCCTACTGGCTTCGCGTCCCGGTTGGCAAGATGCACACCGACCGTTACGTCCCCTTGCATCCACAGCTGAAGATGCTGCTGGATGACTGGCTGCTGCACCGGCCCGAGGGCCTGCGTTCGAACCTGCTGTTCACCGATCACGGCCGTCCGATCAACGCATCTCGCATCGAGACGGCCGTCCGCAGGGCCGCAGAGCGGGCCGGTCTGGGCCGGGTCACCCCACACCAGCTCAGACACACTCTGGCCACCCAGGCGATCAACCGAGGCATGTCCCTGGAGGCCATCGCCGCACTGCTCGGTCACCGGTCGTTGTCCATGACGCGTGTTTACGCGCGGATCGCCGACCGGACGGTCGCGGATGAGTACTTCGCCGTCTCGGAGAAGGTCGAGGCCCTCTACGACGCTCCGCGCCAACTGCCGGCCGACGCCGAGGGTTCGGAGATGGGCAAGCTCCGCCGGGAAATGCACCGTCGGATGCTCGGCAACGGCTACTGCGCGCGCCCGGTCGAGATGGACTGCCACTTCGAGTCGATCTGCGAGTCGTGCACGTTCTTCGTCACCACGATCGAGTTCCGCCCCACCCTCGAGCGCCAGCGGGACGACGCGGTGGCCAAGGGTCAGGTCGCACGCGAGCAGATCTTCGACGGGCTACTGACCCGCCTTGACGAGCAGGCCAGCTGACCGCCTCAGCTGCTGCGGCGCCAGAATCCGGTATCGCGATGGCGCCACCAGTACAGGACCGTGCAGTCGACGGGCCACGGTGCCTCCTGCCTGCCGCGAGGTTCGAAGTGGTCCCGGTCCGGGTCGATGGGGCGCCAATTCTGATCCAGCGGCTCGTCGTCCCGAGGCGGCCGGACCTTGGTCACGAATCGTTGCTCGGAGGCCCCGAACTCCTTGAAGTTCGCCTGGGCCTCGATCAACGACGTCCGGTTCGCTCCGCCAGCCCAGTCAGGCCAACGCAGCTGCACGCGATCGTCCTCCCAGAAACAAACCGAACAGATTTCAAAGGATCCGGGTGGCTCACCCAGAGTTAGATGGCCGCAGCACACGCAGGGGTAGTGGATCACGGCCGTCATCTTGCCTCACCACATCTTGACGCCCCAGTGAGTTTCACGGCCTTGACATCGAGACCCGCATATTAGAGGCGTCCCCAGGGGCAAGGTCCGCTACGACAACCTCACCTCCGCGGTGGCCCGGGTGCTCGGCTTCACCCGGGCCCGGGTCGAGACCGACCGCTGGACTGCGTTCCGCTCCTGGGCTGGCCTGGATGCCTTCTACTGCCAACCGGGCATCGACGGCGCCCATGAGAAGGGCGGCGTCGAAGGTGAAGTGGGCCGCTTCCGCCGCAACCACTTGGTCCCCGTTCCCGACATCGCCACCCTGGCCGAGCTCAACGCACAAATCGATGAGTGGGACCGGCAGGACGACCAGCGCCGGATCGGCGAGCGCCCGCGCACCGTCGGCGAGTACTTCGCCATCGAAAAACCCCTGCTGCAGCCGCTGCCGGAAGACCACTTCGAGACCGGGCGGCTGCTGACCCCGAGGGTGGACCGCTACGCGCAGGTCACCGTGCGGCAGAACCACTACTCGGTGCCGGTACGGTTGATCGGCCGTCAGGTCCGGGTCCTGCTGCACGCCTCCGAGGTGGTGGTCTACGACGGCCGTGCCGAAGTCGCCCGGCACGAGCGCCTCGTCACACGCGGTGGGAGCCGCCTGGACCTGGACCACTACCTGGAAGGACTCCTGCGTAAACCCGGCGCGCTGCCCGGGGCGACCGCACTGGACCAGGCCCGCGCGGCCGGGAAGTTCACCCCCGTGCACGACGCCTGGTGGGAAACCGCCCGCCGCGCACACGGCGACGCGGCGGGCACCCGTGCGCTGATCGAGGTTCTGCTGCTGCACCGGCACATGAGCCACGACCACATCGTCGCCGGGATCGCCGCCGCTCTACGGGCCGGCGCTTTGACCTCGGACGCGGTGGCCCTGGAAGCCCGCCTGGCCGCCGAACGTGAAACTCCCGCCGAGGCGGGCCCGGACACGGTGCCGGGCTATATCGTCTCTCCGGTGGTGTCGCTGACCGCGCGCAGGATGGCCGCACTTCCCCCGGACCCCAGGCCGCTGCCCTCGGTGGCAGCCTACGACCAACTCCTTCGTCACACCCGGCCATCGGCCGAGCGCCCCACCAGCTAAGGGAGTCCCCGCCATGAGCCCACCCGTCCCCGGGGTCTGACCGAACCCGCCGCCGACGCGGCAATCGACGCGGCCTGCCGCAACCTGCGTCTGCCCACCATGCGGAGCCAGTTCTCCGAGCTCGCCGACGCCGCGGCCCGCGACCAGATGACCTACCGCGGGTTCCTGGCCGAGTTGCTGATGGCCGAGTGCGACGACCGCAACCGCCGCCGCTCCGAGCGCCGGATCAAGGCCGCGGGTTTCCCCCGCGAGAAGGCGCTTCGCACGTTCGACTTCGCCGCGAACTCCGCCATCGACCCGGCTGCCATCCACACCCTGGCCTCCTGCGACTGGGTCCGCAAGGGGCTGCCGCTGTGTCTGATCGGCGACTCGGGGACCGGCAAGTCGCACCTGCTGATCGCGCTGGGCACGGAGGCCGCGATGGCCGGCTTTCGGGTCAAGTACGTGCTGGCGACCAAGCTGGTCAACGAGTTGGTCGAGGCCGCTGACGAGAAGCTGCTGACGAAGACCATCGCCGGCTACGGACGGGTCGATCTTCTCTGTATTGATGAGCTGGGCTATATGGAGCTTGACCGGCGCGGCGCCGAGCTGCTGTTCCAGGTGCTGACCGAGCGGGAGGAAAAGAACAGCATGGCGATCGCCTCCAACGAGTCCTTCTCCTCGTGGACCAAGACGTTCACCGACCCTCGGCTCTGCGCGGCCATCGTGGACCGCCTCACCTTCGGCGGCAACATCATCGAGACCGGCAGCGACTCCTACCGCCTTGCTCACACCAAAGCTGCCCAGCAACAACGACCGGTTTGACGAACAAACCCTGGCCCCTTCACGAGACCGTGATGGCCAGGGAAGCATGACGCTCGGCTCATGCCGCCCGACACTGCACCATGCCCGGCGCTGCCAGCGGGCTCGGGCCGGTGATCGCAAAATAGGTTTGCGCAGGCGACGGCGATTGGATAGATCTTGCGGCCGGACCCCTGTCGACAGGACCGAGGGGCCACGACACCGAAAAGGAGGGATAAGCCCATGATCCCCATGATCACTGCGCTTGTGTCCTCCCGGGGCGCAGACCGCGTCTGAACCCCGGAGCGGACAGGCGCCTTCACCGGAGCGTGCCTTGACCGTGGAACAGAACGACCTGACCATGCGCCCGATCACCGGGCGCGACGAACTCAACCTCTTCTCCCGACTTCCCTACGTCCTCAACGAGGAACTCGCGGACGACCTCGCCGCCGGCCGCCGTCGGCCGGAATGGATGTGGGTCGCCCTGCGCGGCGACCGTCTGGTGGCCAGGGCCGCCTGGTGGTGCCGGACCGGAGACGCCACACCATTCCTCTTGGACATTCTCGACATCGACGACAGCAGCGCGGATCGCGACCGCGTGGACATCGGCGCGCGGCTGCTGCAGACCGCCACAGCCGAAGTTGTGCCGGCAGACACCCGTCCACCGGAGTACAGCCGCTTCGTCCCACCCGATTGGCGCGAGGGCGGGGTGACCCGGCGCGTCGTCGAGGACCGCATGGCTGCCCTGGAACGGACCGGCGCCCGCCTGTTCGTCGAACGGCTACGTCTGGAGTGGCGTCCCGGGACGCCACTCCCCGAGCCAAGCGGGCGCCTGGCGTTCCGGCCGGTCCGCGACACCGAGGAAATCCTCACCCTGATGACTCGGGTCCTGGACGGGACGCTGGACGCGCACAGCAGGGACGACCTGACCCGGATGTCCGCCCGCGAGGCGGCGGCCAGGCACTATGAGGACGAACTCGCGCACTACCGGAGTCCTCGGGAATGGTGGCGGATCGCGACGCTGCCAGACGGCGAACCGGTGGGGTTCGTCACCCCTGCCCGCAACGACTACAACCCCATCATCGGCTACCTCGCCGTACTCCCCGCGCACCGGGGCAACGGCTACATCGACGAGATCCTTGCCGAAGGCACTCGCATCCTCATCGCGCAGGACGTTCCGCGCATCCGGGCGGCCACAGATCTTGGCAACATTCCCATGGCGAACGCCTTCCAGCGCGTCGGATACGTCAATTTCGAACGCACGATCAACATGACCTGGAACTGATCCAGACATCGGGTGGGGAGGCCGCAAACGGCCTCCCCACCCCAGCTCGGCCGCATCCGGAGAAAGCCCTTCAAACGGGCGCCACATTGCCAGCCGACCACACGCGCTAACACCCATCCTGCTCTGACCGTTCTGCCAACCGAGCACAGGGTGGGGCCAACTCACTCGGTCACGCCACGGGGCGAAGATCACCAAGAGGGGCCAGAGGACTCGTTCCCTTGGGGCCAAGACACTCGGTCATAGCCATGGGGACCGGTGCAAGGACCACGCCGAGTACTGCCGAGCCGTCAAGAAGGACGGTGAGGTCTGCAACCAGCGTTCCTAAGAGTTCCTCAACATCGACAGGCATCGTCGCTGGAAGCGGTGGCAGAGCTGGCAGCGACGTGATGGCAAGGCTCGCGCCTGCCAGCTCTCGCCGGGCTCCAGACGCCCCATGCGAGGCTGCGGCAGGGTCGGTTACAAGGACCGCCGGTCGCAGTCGGCCAGGGTGGGCATCTCGTACGCGCTGAGAGACGGTTCTCAGGACCGCCGTCGGGCAAGGACGAGCTCAAGGCAGGTCAGAAATGCTGGTGCCCGAGGGAAGTCGCAGCCCAGAGGGCGTCACCTGCAGGCCGAATTTCGGGGGGTGCCTGAGGTCGGCTACCTGGGACAAGTCGACGGTGCCACCGCTGAAGTGAGCGGGCGGCACCGTGCGATAAATGGAAGAGAGGTGGCGTTCACCGAAGTTTACGGCGCTGCCGGTAAAGGTCGCGCCGGTGAAGTCGACGATGCCGTCGGAGAACTCAGCTCCCTCGAAAGGGACTTCGCCCGCTGTGAAGGAAGCGTCCCGGAAGGTCACGCGACCACCGGTGAAGCGGGCATGGTCAAAGGTGACCCAGCCGCCGCTGAAGGTGGCACGGTTGAAGCGGACGGTGCCGCTGCGGAATTCGGCGAGCCGGAAATAGACGTGGCTGTCTTCGGCGAAGTTGGCCTCATCGAAGATGATCTGGTCCGTTCCGTCGCCAGCGAAGAGGGCCTTGACGAAGAGGATGTCACCGCCAGTGAAGCGGGCGCCACGGAAGTCAGCTTCAACAAGGACGGCGCCCGTGAAGTCGAGATCGTGGCCCTGCCAGGATGCGGGCGCACCGTCGCGCAGGTGGGCGGCAATGAGCCTCAGGACAGTTACGCGCACCTCTCGCTCGCGCTGCCACGACGCCAGCGCCTGATCGTCGGTCGGCGGATCGGGAGCATGCGGCATTCTCAGGTAGCCGCACAGTACGTCGATGCACATCTGGCGTTCCTGCGGCCATTCATCGGCGAGCCGTGCCATGGCATAGGCGCCTGCCATGCGTACAGCTGGCTGGTCTGTCCCGAGTTGTTCGGCGGCGGCGCCGAACCGTTCGATCAGCGCCTTGTCATGCTCGCGGAAATCGGTCGCTTCACTCAGATGCTGGCGCCGATAGGCGACCACGAGTGCCACGACCCCGCCGACACCCGCAACAACAGCCAGTGCGATCTTGATGGCGTCATATGTATCACCGGGCCTCAGCGGTCCAGACACCTGAACCTGGGGCGCCCCGAGCATCAGCCACAGTAGTCCCAAGACGGTGATCACTGCGGCTACGGCCAGCACCAGTACGACAGCGATATGCAGTCCCAATGGCCAGCGCATGGCACCGCGCGGCGTCAGGTTCGAATTTCGCTCAGCCGCGGTCAAGCTCGATCCTCCGGCAAGACGGCCCATCGGCCATCACGGAGCCGACCGCACGTTCATAGAGGCAAGCAAACAACCTCATCATGCCCTCCCCTGGTCCTGCTGCTGAACCAGCGTGGCGTACCTACAGCACGCGCACCAGATGGCTGGCACCGCCGGACAGACCGCTGAGGGCTATCCCCCTCCAGTGGCGATCTTCGGATCGAAAAACAGGCTCTGAAGCCGTCCCACGGCGAACCCCCGGCGTGTGGCCGGGGGTTCGGGTTGGCGGGGCTCAGGGCGGCTACTTGCCCTCCTCGGCCAGCCGCGCAATTTGCTCGGCCAGCTGTCGCGAGGCTTCCTCCTGCTGCAAGGCCGCCTGCCGCAGGGCCTCCATCACCTCGGGTGACGTCTGCTCGGACATGGTGCTCTCCTTCCCTGGGCGGTGCGTCGTTGTTGCCAGGTGGTGATCAGTGGGGCAGGTTGCGGCGGCCGGAGTCGTACATCCGCCGGACCGACGACTGCTTCTCGGGGTCGTCGAGGATCGCCGCGGCGATTCGCCGCCACGAGAGCTTGTGAACGTCACGGAGCCGGACGACCTGCAGGGCGGAGCGCCGTTCCAGCAGTACTGCCAGCTGGGCCGTGCATACTGCGGCCTGCAGTGCGCTCTCCGGCGATGCCCCCTTCAGTCCCACGTCGTCGGGATCGCCGAGGGCCTCGAGCGCGTAGGCGAGTTGGTCGCCCTCGATGGCTGTCGCCAAGCAGCCCTGGGGGTCGTCGCTCTTGGGGTCCCAGGTGAGCTCTGCGGTGTGGCCGCTGGTCTTCGTAACGTGCACGGACCCGAGCGCTTTCCTTGCTGGATAGGGGTGCGGCCCCTGGAATTCGCCGGATCTGCAGGGGCCAAGACCGTGGGCGGGAGTCGGCTCAGCGGCCGAAGTTCAGGTCGCCGTGGTGGACGCCGCCGGTGATGCCCTGGTGGTCGCCGTTGATGACGGTGGTGGAGTTCGTTCCGCTGTCGTGGGTCGTGGTGGGCGTGCTCTCCCGGTCGCTGCGGGCCTTCGCGATGATCCGCTCGGTCTCCGGCCGCGTCGCCTCGATGAGGTGGTCGGCCATCCGCAGGGCCTCTTCCTTGTTCTTGAACATCCCCATGGTCAGTCTCCTTGGCAGCGGCGGTGGTTGGGCGGTTCCACGGTCAGTGGGGCCATCCGCTAAGGGTGTGCGCATTGCGCACGCCTAGAGAGGGGCAGGGTGTGCGCATTGCGCAAGGCGATGTGGTCTGTCATCTGTGCCTCGGGATGAGCGCTCAGTACGGTGGCAGCCATGGCGGAACGAGGCGAGACGCAGGGCGGGGCGGAGCGGGGACGGCTGGGCGGCACTGTCGAGCCGCCACCGGGTGCGCCGCCCGGGACAGTGCGGGTGGTCACCGGCACGCGGGCGCGGCAGGTGAGCGGCCAGGAGGCGGAGGATTTCGTCATCTCCACCGAGCGGGCCTGTCTGGAGATCGAGCACGTCTTCTACGACGCCGACGACGAAGTCCTGCGGCACACCGTGACCGTCGACTACAGCGGCCACCCGTACGTCACCCGGTACCAACCCGCCCTCGAGGACTTCGCACGGCGCGAATAGCCGGCCCGCCCATCCCTCGCACATCAGCGCACACCCCCGCGCCGCCCCACACTGGCCCTCCGCGAAGCAGTCCGGCGACTCGAGGTCGGCGAATTGGGCGCAGAGCGCACAGATGCGGGGTTGTTGACCCACGTCGGGCTGGTCTTCATCATCATCAGACTGGCCAACAGCCCTTTCCCCGGCACCGTAGCGAGGTCCTGACATGCGCCGCGCCCTTCTCACGCCCCTGCTGGCGCTTGCCCTGACCGGATGCTCGTTCCTGGGCCAGGCCACCACGTGCACCGAGGCCGACGCGGACTCACAGGTCGCCGCCGTGTGGCGGCCCGCCGACTTCGGCATCCGGGACGCGGCGCGGATCCGGCTGTGTGTGGACGGCACCTGCGAGGAGCGGACATCAGGCAGCCCCGACGACCCGTTCGCCGCGCTGGCCATCCCACTCCCCGACGACATCGGCGCCGCCACCGTGCCGGTACAGCTCACCGTGACCTCCGTGAAGAACGGCCACAAGGTCGTCGAGGACAGCAGCCGAGCCAAGCTGGCCGAGCAGCACCCCAACGGGACGTCCTGCCTGCCCACCGTCTGGACGGCAACATTCCGCGCCCACCCCGACAAGGGCCTCACCTCCCCCAAGGGCATGAAGCTCCAGGACTGAGCCCTGTATACCGAAGCCCGTCCTTCCCCGGCACCACCAAGGAAGGACGGGCGCTTCGCCTCCCCGTACCGCCGCAGCGAACAGCTGGCACGCTCGCGGCGGCCGACGGAACTGGCTCTTCGCAGCACGCCAGGAACGTCAGCCTGCGGCCGGCGCACGAAGCATGGGCTCCGGAACAGTTGTCAGAAGCGGTGCCTGTTCGGTACGGATCAGCCCCGGGCAGCCCGCCGTTGGGTACAGCGAGGACCGGCTTCACCGGCTCAGTGTGGTAGCGGATGGCCGCCCGTGAGAGTCGGCGGTCGGCGTAGGCGCGGTGGTTGGCCGCGATGGGAAACTTGCGGCATGGAAATTGGGCGTGAGTCGCGGTGGGAGAAGGACGCAATGACGGTGGAGATCGTTTTCGCCCTGGTGACTGCCACTGTGCTGGCTGGGGCGATCTTTGCCGTCGCCTGGACTCTCGTCCTGATCCTTGGCCTCTCCGGTTCGGCAGAGAAAGGCGTGTTGGCAGGGGGCGCGCTGCTCGGGGCGATGGCCGGAGTGTGGCGTCTGGTAAGGGTGCTGCTTCGATTCGACGAGCAGCGCCGAATGGGCCACTGACTACGGTCCTTACCTTTGCGGTCGGTAGCCTCCCGGCGTGGGAATCGTTGAGCGGCTGGTGCCGGATGAGTTGTGGCAGTCATTCCAGCGCGTGGTTCCGGGAGCGCCATCGCGGCCGCAGGGTGGTGGCCGGCGTCGCCACGGTGACCGCGAGGTGCCGGCGGCGATCGTGTTCGTGGCGACGTCGGGCTGCACGTGGCAGCAGCTGCACTCGGCGTCGTTCGGGCCGTCCGGGGCGACGGCCCACCGCCGGTTCACCGAGTGGACGAAGGCCAGAGTGTGGGCCAAGCTCCACCGCCTGGTCCTCGACGAACTCGGCTCTCGCGGTGACCTGGACTGGTCGAGGTGCGCGATCGACTCGGTGAACATGCGGGCCTGAAAAGGGGGACCTGACAGGTCCGAATCGCCAACGTCCACGACAGTCAGGCCCTGATACCGCTCGTGAAAGACATACCTCCGATTCGGTATCGCCGAGGACCTCGCCGACGCAAGCCCGCCAAGCTCCACCGCGACAAGGGCTACGACTACCGCCACTTGCGGCAATGGCTGGCACAGCCCGGTATCCGACACCGCATCGCCCACAAAGGGATCGAGACCTCACAGCGGCTCGGACGACACCGGTGGACCATCGAACGCACCATGTCCTGGCTCGCCGACTGCCGACGGCTCCACCGCCGCTACGAACGCAAGGCCGAGCACTTCCTAGCCTTCACCAGCATCGCCTGCACCCTCATCTGCTACCGCAGACTCACCAATTGAGATGACTTCTTAACCTCATCTGGGGTTACGGAGGCGGTCCCGCAGCTTGAGTCCATGATCGCCATGCAGGCACATGAGGCACACATAGCCGGGGCTGGCACAACGAGCGCGACCGCAGTCTCTGCAGAGATGCACTCCACCGGTTCACGGCACGGAATGCGGCTCATCCAGGACATTCTCGAAAGATCGGTGACGGGGCGTCATCTGATCGCTCAACCGAAGGTCCAGACGCCGTCGCCGAGCAGTTGGTCCAAGTCATTGGCGACCTGCTCGATGAGGTCATCTCCGAAGACGACGAGGGCTTGTTCGGCGTAGTGGGCGAACGTGCCGAGGCGGGCGTCCGCGGTGACAAGGAACTGGAACTCATCGTCGGCGATGGCGCTGCCCGGGACGTCTCGATCACTCTGCTCCGGGGCCTCGTTGGTCATCCGTCATGCTGCAGTCGGCCTGCCCCATGCGCTCGTGGAGGGCACCGCTCCCGTGGCCCGTCCCCACTTCCAACTCCCCTGCCTGCGTACCTGCTTTCCTGTCTCCTCGTGCAACCCTTCGACGCCTTCACAAGTCTCCTGATTGCCGAACAGTGGATCAGTGGGATACATGGAACAACTTCGGGCAGACACTAACGGACCAGCACTTCATCGACCGGGATGTCCGCCGGATGTCCCGGTCCCATCGCAGGATCTCAACGCGTGGCCGAGCACAGGCGCATTCCCGGCCCCGCTCCCGACACGCGTCCACGTCCTTACGGCGAACGTCGTGGCAGCGCCCCTGACCGGCGGCCTCCTCGCCGCGTCGGCGGCTCGGCCGGAGCGGCCCACTCCGCCACGACCGCACGGCGGAGGTCGACTGGGAGGGCTGTGCGACGTTTTGGGTGAACGCCGGCTGCCGGGCTCGCCTCGGCGGCCACCCTGGGGCGATCAGCACAGCAATGCCCGACTCGTCATCGGCAACAGCTCAGCGAAAGGCACGTCCATGAAGCGAACGTTCACATTGATCAGTGCACTGGCCGTCACCGCGCTGTCGCCGACCGCGGCGCACGCTGCGGTCAAGAAGGCCAAGACTCCCCTCAGTTGCGAGTCCCGGACGTTCACCTCGACACCGGGTCCTCGCTTCAACGACCCGGAGGACCCCGACGCCCGGATGAACGTCATGGACCCGATCATCGAATCGATCAACAGCGCCAGTTGCGGGCAGACCATACGCGTCGCCATGTACTCGATCGGCAGCACGCAGCCGGGCCCGGACTTCGCCAACGCCCTGATCGCCGCGCACCAGCGCGGCGTCATCGTCAAGGCGCTGATGGACGTGCACAGCGACAACGCGGTCTGGCAGTCGTTGGTCACCGAGCTCGGCAACGATCCGCAAGCCTCCAGCTTCGCCGCGCTGTGCCCGGGCGGCTGCCTGACCCACTATTCCGGCTCCTCCCTGCACGCGAAGTACTACATGTTCAGCGGCGGGAGCGACGCGAACAGGACCGTGACCGTCAGCAGCGCCAACCCCACGTCCGCCCAAGCCAATACCGCGTGGAACAGCAGCGCCACCGTCAAGGGCAACGTCGACCTGTACAACCTCTACGCCCGCTACTTCACCGCCATGGCCAAGGGGGCGCTCAACGGTCCGGGCCCGCTGATGCCCGACTACTACAGCTCCACCGACGGCCAGGCCGCCAGGACACTGTCCCCGCCCTCCTACCAGTGGCCCAAGGCACGCTCCAAGAGCGACACCTGGGTCGACTTCCTGAACAACGTCAAGGCGCCGGCCACGATCAACATAGCCATGTTCCAGTGGACCTCTCACGGGCAGCCGGGCGACCGGAACTATCTCGAACTGCCGAAGAAGCTGGTGAGCCTGGCACAGACCGGCGTCAAGATCCGCATACTCCTCACCGCCGGTCAGGTCGACAGCAGCGTGCAGAACTACCTGAAGGACCGGCCGAACATCTCCGTGCACGACACCAGCCGCGGAACCGACGCGAACGGCAACGCCCTGCACTACACGCACGACAAGTACATGATGGTCAGCGGCGGCTACGCAGGTGCGGTCAACTCCAGAATCGTGTTCGTTGGCTCCGCGAACTGGACAAGCAACGGCGTCTGGCACAACGACGAGTCGGACCTGAAGCTGGTCGGCCAGTCCAGCTATGACGCGTTCATGACGGACTGGCAGAACCAGTACGACCGCTGCTGCGGGACCGCAACGCTGAAGCTGGGCGCAGAGGAGCGCGCCGAGAACACGGCACGCGAGATTCCGATCGACCCGAAGCAGGTCAAGGAGTAGGCATTCCCCGCCGCTCGGTCACCCCTGTGGGCAGGGCTCCGTCGTTCTCGTGATTGGCCGGGAATGATCACGCGAGTCCGAGGGGCGCCAGCGGCCGGGCCATGTCTCGCCCGTGATGGCGCAGTGCCTCGGCGATGTTGTCCCGTCCTGCCAGGCGGAGAGCGCCGATGGCCAGGTGGGGCAGGGGTGCCATGGCGCGGGGAGCGGTGCCGGTGCGTACGCGAGGAATTGTCCTGGCGCTGTCACGTTGTTGGGTGCGTGGGTGCCTGACAGCGTGCTGGGTGTGGCCGGCCCGGGTGTCGGTCTGGGTCAGGTTGTTGCGGGCAGGCCGGTGATGTGGTCCCAGATGGCGAAGCAGATGATCATCTCGGCTCGGTAGTGGGTAGCGGACAGGCTGTGGCGGTGGGGTCGGAAGTGGGGTGAGATCCCGCTGAACGCGGCGAGGAATCTCTGCGCTGCGCCGGTGCTGCGGAAGCCTTTCATGGCCCGTTCGCGCTGCCGGGTCGGTTGGTGGGAGTTCTCAGCCCGGTTGTTCAGGCCTTTGTGGGAGCGGTGCTCGACCGAGGGCATGACCTCGCGGTGGGCGGCTCCGTAGGAGCGGAGCTTGTCGGTGACGACCACCCGCGGCACCGTACACGTCTTTGTGAGAAGGCCACGGAAGAATCGCCTGGCCGCGGCCTTGTCGCGTCGGTTCTGCACGAGGATGTCCAGGACGTTGCCGTCCTGGTCGACGGCCCGCCACAGGTATTTCTGCTCGCCGTTGATCTTGATGAAGACCTCGTCGAGGTGCCACTTGTCGCCGGGGCGAGGGCGCCGGCGGCGCAGGGAGTTGGCGTAGGCCTGCCCGAACTTCAGGCACCAGCGGCGGATGGTCACGTAGGACACGACGACGCCGCGCTCCAGCATGAGCTCCTCGACCTCGCGGAAGCTGAGCGGGAACCGGAAGTACAGCCACACGCAGTGCGAGATGATCTCGACCGGGTACCGGTGCCCTTGTACAACGGCGACGCGGACGACACCGGCGATCCCATCCAGACGCGATCAACCACAAGATCACCTCACCCCGCTCACAACGTGACAATGCCCGCCAACCTGGTCCGCTTGATCGACAGCGTGTAGGCCGCCGGCACCGCCAGGGCGAGGACCAGGATCGTGGAAAGAATGCTGGCTATTGCCGAGTTGAGGAGGAATGGGTGATGTCCCGGCTGAAGAGGAGTTCGTACTGGTCGAGGGTGAGGGCGGCGAGGGGGGCGGCGAGATGGTCGCCGCGTCCGCCTCCTGATGGAAGGACGTGAGGACCATCCACGCCACCGGCGCGAAGAACGCCAGCGTGGCGAGCTCCCCCACAGCTCACTTCGGCCGGTCGACCGGACCACACCGACTCACCTTCAGTCGGTCGAGGACCGATATCCGCGGAAGCCGCGCAGCGCCGCACTCCCGGCTGCTCGTGCCACCGCGGGAGGGGCGTGACGAACCCGAAACCGCGACGACCCCGTCAGGTTTTAGATCGATGCTCCATGTGATATTGCCCATCGCGCGTGAGTATGTGCGCCCTGAGAGCACCATAGTTAGAGTGGCGCTCTAACGTATGGAAGGCAGGAGGCGTCAGGGTGCGGCTGACTCCCACGGAACGTGACCGACTACTGCTCTTCGGAGCGGCCGAACTGGCTCGGGCGCGCAGGGCCCGGGGCCTCCGGCTGAACGTGCCGGAGGCGACCGCGATCGTCGCCGACGCCGTGTGTGAGGCCGCCCGTGACGGACGGCGCCTCGCGGAGGCCGTCGAGGCGGCGCGGGCCGTGCTCGGGCCGGACGACGTGCTGCCAGGTGTCGCGGACATCGTGACGGAGGTGCATGTGGAGGCCGTCTTCGATGACGGATCGCGACTCGCGGTCGTGACCGACCCCATCGGGGGCCGCCTGGTGGACCAGGCTCCCGGTGCGCTGCTGCCGGGGCCCGAGCACGCCGAGCCCGAGGCGGTCGTGCGCCTCACGGTCACGAACACCGCGACCGTCCCGGTCTCCGTCACCTCTCACTTCCACTTCTTCGAGGCCAACCCGCGGCTCGACTTCGACCGGGCGGTGGCCTACGGGATGCGACTCGCCGTGCCCGCCGGGTCGTCCGTGCGCTTCGCGCCGGGGGCGAGCGTCGAGGTCGGACTGCTGCCGATCGGAGGTGAGCGGATCGCCATCGGGTTCGCCGGGCTGGTGGACGGCCCCCTGGACGCACCCGGTGCCCGGGAGGAGGCCCTGCGCAGAGCCGCCGCCTGCGGATATCTGGGAGCCGGGGCCCAGACAACCGAAGAGGCCGAGCGGTGAACCCGTACGAGTACGCCGCCGCCCACGGCCCTCGGGCCGGTGACCGCATCCGCCTCGGCGACTCGGGGCTGACGATCCGTGTCGAGTCGGACGCCCAGCGATACGGGGACGAGTTCCTCGTCGGCTTCGGCAAGACCGCCCGCGACGGGCTGCATCTCAAGGCCGCGTCCGTCCGGGAGACCTGTGACGTCGTCATCAGCAATGTGGTCGTGATCGACGCGGTGCAGGGTATCCGGAAAGTGTCGGTCGGGATCAGAGAGGGTCGGATCGCTTCGATCGGGCGGGCCGGGAACCCGGACACCCTCGACGGTGTCGACGTCGTCGTCGGTACGGGTACGTCCATCGTGTCGGGTGAGGGGCTGATCGCCACTGCGGGTGCCGTCGACACACATGTCCACCTGCTGTCGCCGCGCATCATGGAGGCCTCGCTCGCCTCCGGCGTGACGACGATCATCGGCCAGGAGTTCGGGCCGGTGTGGGGCGTCGGCGTCAACTCGCCCTGGGCGCTGCGGCACACCTTCAACGCCTTCGACGCCTGGCCGGTCAACATCGGCTTCCTGGGCCGGGGTTCGTCGTCCCACGACGCACCCCTGACCGAGGCGCTCGCCGAAGGCGGCGCGTCCGGCTTCAAGGTGCACGAGGACATGGGTGCCCACACCCGCGCCCTCGACACGGCGTTGCGGGTCGCCGAGGAACACGACGTCCAAGTCGCCCTGCACAGCGACGGGTTGAATGAGTGTCTGTCCGTCGAGGACACCCTGCGCGTGCTCGACGGGCGCACGATCCACGCCTTCCACATCGAGGGCTGCGGCGGCGGGCACGTGCCGAACGTGCTGAAGATGGCAGGCGTGGCGAACGTCATCGGTTCCTCCACCAACCCCACCCTGCCGTTCGGGCGGGACGCGGTCGCCGAGCACTACGGGATGATCGTCTCCGTACACGACCTCAAGACCGACCTGCCCGGTGACGCCGCCATGGCCCGCGACCGGATCCGGGCCGGGACGATGGGTGCCGAGGACGTGCTGCACGACCTGGGCGCGATCGGCATCACCTCGTCGGACGCGCAGGGCATGGGGCGCGCGGGCGAGACCGTACGCCGAACCTTCGCCATGGCCGGGAAGATGAAGGCGGAGCTGGGCCCCCTGGGAGGGGACCGCGCCGACGACGACAACGCGCGCGTCCTGCGCTACCTGGCCAAACTGACCATCAACCCCGCCATCGCCCACGGTCTCGCCCATGAGGTGGGTTCCATTGAGGTGGGCAAGCTCGCCGACATCGTGTTGTGGCGGCCCGAGTACTTCGGCGCGAAGCCGCAGCTCGTGCTGAAGTCCGGCTTCCCGGCGTACGGCGTCGTGGGTGACCCGGGCGCCGCCACCGACACCTGTGAACCCCTCGTTCTGGGACCGCAGTTCGGTGCACACGGTACGACGCCCGCCGACATCTCCGTGGCCTTCGTGGCGCGGGCCGCACTCGACCAGGGAAACGACGCCATGCCAACGCGCCGCCGCCGAGTGGCCGTTCGTGGCACACGCGGCATCGGCCCCGCCGACCTGCACCTCAACTCCCGTACCGGAATCGTCGATGTCGATCCGCACACCGGCCTAGTCACGCTCGACGGCGAACCTCTGCACTCCGAGCCCGCCGAGTCCGTGTCCCTCAACCGTCTGTACTTCCTCTAAGGACCCCCATGGACACGTCTGCCGCCGCCGACGGCTTCCGCATGCCTCCCGAGTGGACCCCGCACGAACGCACCTGGATGGCGTGGCCGGGCCCGAACCCCACCTTCGACAACCCTGCGGGCCTCGCCGAGGCCCGCCTGGCCTGGGCGGATGTCGCCCGGACGATCAGCCGCTTCGAGCCGGTCACCGTCGTGTGCGGCCCGGGCCAGGCCACCCGGGCCGGAGCCCTTCTGGGCCCCGGCATCGACACCGTCGAGCGTGAACTCGACGACGCCTGGATGCGTGACATCGGCCCCACCTTCCTCACCGACGGCAAGGGTGGACTGGCCGCCGTGGACTGGACGTTCAACGGATGGGGCGCCCAGGAATGGGCCCGCTGGGACCACGACGCCAGGATCGCGGCACACGTGTCCGACCTGGCCGGGGCCCGGACGTACGCCTCGAAGCTGGTCAACGAGGGCGGCGCGATCCACGTCGACGGAGAAGGCACGGTCCTGCTCACGGAGACCGTACAGTTGGGACCCGAGCGCAACCCCGGCTGGACCCGCGCGCAGGTGGAAGCCGAGATCCACGGTCTGCTCGGCACCCGCAAGGCGATCTGGCTGCCGCGCGGACTGACCGGCGACTATCCTCCGTACGGTTTCGGGACACTCGGCCATGTCGACATCGTCGCCGCCTTCGCCCGGCCCGGAGTCGTCGTCGCGCACTCCCAGCCGGATCCGGCGCACCCCGACCACGAGGTGTCGAAGGAGATCATCGGACTGCTGGCGGCGGAGACCGACGCGGGGGGACGCCGCCTGGAGGTCGTCGAGGTCCCCGCCCCGACGGCCCTGGAAGCCGACGGCCACTGGGCCGACTACTCCTACATCAACCACTACCTCTGCAACGGCGGGGTCGTGCTCTGCGGCTTCGACGATCCGCGTGACGAACTCGCGGCCGGCATCTTCCGCCGGCTGTTCCCCGAGCGGACGGTCACGCTCGTCGACGCCCGTGCGATCTTCGCGGGTGGAGGCGGCATCCACTGCATCACGCAGCAGCAGCCGAAGGTCTGAGGACCACGAAGGTCAGGTAGAACATACAAGTGAACGTACTGTGCTGCGCCGCCTGCGGGCTCCGTCTGACCGAGCCCGTCCGGCGCATCGACGAGATGCCCGAGTACCCCGGCTGGGACGGCATGCCCGACGCGGAGGGACGACGACACGGCCAGGCTAGCGTGCCGCGCGGCGTCTACGTGGTCGATCCGCTGCCGTTCGGGGCGCCGTTCGAACCGTGCGCGGACGAGGACGAGGACGCGTACGACGGAATCGTGCCAGGCGGGATGTGGATGTCCGACGAACGGGGCTTCCTCGTCTCCGCCGGGTCGTGCGGCACGTACGTCCTGCACCCGCTCGACGTCGTCGACCTCGGCTTTCACCCCCACACCTCGCGCATCAGCGGTTGCTGTGGCCTGAGTCCGTACCACGGAGTCAATCGCGTCTGCTCCTGCGGAGCCGAGGTCGCCATCGAGGCCTCCGACTGCTCGGGCGGCTACGAGACCCGGCTCGTCCCGGACGCCGTCCGCGTGGAGTCCGCCCCGTGACCCCCCATCGGCGCAACACCGCACCACCCCGCGAGGACGTACTCGCCACGGCCATGGAAATGATCGCCGAGCGTGGTCTGGAGAAGCTCACCATGGCGGCACTCGGTCTCGAGGTCGGCATGAGCAGCGGCCACCTCCTCTACTACTTCCACTCCAAGGACGAGTTGCTGCTGCGCACCCTGGAGTGGAGTGAGGGGCAGCTCGGCACCGAGCGCGGACGGCTGCTCGTGCGGGCATCGTCAGCCCGCGAACGGCTCGACGCGTACGTCGGCCTGTACGTCCCCGAGGGCCATCGCGACCCGCACTGGACCCTCTGGCTGGAGGTCTGGAACCGCTCGAAGAGCGCCGCCGCCGACGCGGACGCCCGCGAGCGCCAGGCCGCCATCGAGGGCGCCTGGCACCGCGACCTCGTCGCGCTGCTCGCCGAGGGCATCTCGCACGGCGAGTTCCGCCCCGTCGACCCCGACCGCTTCGCCGCCCGGCTGCGCGCCCTGCTCGACGGCTTCTCCATCCACGTGGCCATCGGTCTACGCGGCACGGGCCGCGAGCAAGTCCTGGCGTACGTAAGTGAGTTCCTGGACGAGTCACTCGCGCTCCCCGCCGTCGTGGAGGGATGAGGGGACAGTCAGGTGGCAGCGCCCGGTCAGAGCCGTCAGGTCGGCGCAGTGACCGAGGGCGATACGGCCCGCCGTATCGGTCTGTCCCGCCGCCCGTGACGCGTGGGTCGTGCAGCCTTCCAGCGCCTCCAACCCGGTCAGTCCCGACCGCGTCGAAGCCACATCCCTCGGCGCCGCAGGTACTCGGCGCAACGAGCGGCCCCGCTGGGGAGTACCGGCGTCTACGCTCGGAGAATGGACCGCTACGACACGGCAGCGCATCTGGAGTGGTGAGCCAACCCGTTCACCTGCCTGGCTCGCGTCCCGGTCAGAGCGGCGGCCGTCGCCGACAAGATGTCCCGCAGGACGGAAAGCAACCGCCAGCCAGGGTCCGCGCCTTGGGAAGGGCCGGACAGGGTCCTCAAGGCGGCGTCTGCTGTCGGACCGGACGGCGTCAGGCCGCGTCCGGATTCAACCAGAGAACCCCGGCGCGGCCGGTTCCCGGCGCCTTCTTCGCGTTACAGGCTGGCGGAAGGAACTTTCGGGCCGGGGAGGTTCGGCGGTGCGCTCGGGTCTGGTCCGGGCGACCGGCGCAGTAGCTGGTCCAGGCCACGGCGTATGCGTTCGGCTTCACCGCGCACCTGGGCGGGGACGTCACCGCGCTCGTCGACGAGGCGGCTGAAGATGGGGGTCTCCTGGAACACAGCGGGATCTGCTCTCTGTCGGGCTTTCCGGGCCGCGGTGCGGGGGCCGGTGGGTGGTTTCAACTGCGGGTCGAGGCCGATAAGGGGCCATGCCCGGCACCCTACGGCGAGGCACTGACAGCGCGGTGTCCTCGGCCGTCCAGTCGCCCTCGAAGAGCGCGGCGGCCAGGCGGTCATGCTCGTCGGGGAGCTGGCGGCTCTTCGGCCTCCTCGTCGTCCGGGCCCTGGTGTTCCTGCACCAACTGCTCGATCTCCCGAGGCACCTCGTACAGCGCCTGCAGGACCAGACCCCACGCCCGGTCCCGCAGCTCCTCCGGTACCTCGTCCGCGATCCTCTGCGCAAGCCTGCCGATCTCGTCCCGGGCGTCATTCTCCGTGCCCGTGGTCGGCGCGGTCATCACCTCCCACAGGAGCCGGCCCACACCAGCCGCCACCCGACCCATGTTGCCGAACACCGAGCCCACATCCATCTGCGCTCCCTCCCCTGGTGGCTGGTGTCCCGCCGCAGCGAGACCCGCTCCAGTGTGCAGCAGCACGGCCATCTTCCCGGCGGTGCAGGCAGCGGCTCCAGGAACAGGTCGGAAGTGGGCTGGGCCTATTTCGTGGGGATTCCATCGTTCCGAGATTGTGAGGAAGGGAATGTGGAGGCGGCGGAGTACCGGGTATGGGTGCGCGCTCCCGAGTCATGTGCGGCCGGTCGACGGCATCGACTACAACCAGGTCGCAACCGGGCTCCTTCATCCGCCGCCGCAGTCGATGGTCCGCGACTTCCTCGGCCTTCGGGATGAGTGCTGAGGGAGCCCCGCAGGGCGCGCCACTGCTCGATCTGGAACACGTCCTGAACGTCGCGGAGAACTCAGCAACGCGGTTGTGCACGCTTTGCGGGGCCGCGCAGGAGCGCACACCCCTCCTGCGCGGCTTCGACGTACGCGGCAGTCGTGGTGCGCTGGCCGATCTCGTGCGCCCGAGGGCTGCTCGCAGTTCCGCGCCATGATCGGGATGGAGAACCTGACGGTCGAGGCAGCCCAGGCCAAGGGCGTGGCGCTGCTGCGCGGTCCCGCCAGCTCCCCTGCCAGGCCTGTGAGGCTGCTCGTCGGCGAGCGCCGCCTGGGTGAGGCGAAGTCCGGCGATCATGGCAATAAGCCGGGCGTGAACATGCGTTCCCGCCTGACTCGATGACCGCTTTATTGTAGTTACGATTCATTCGTGCCTACTTTGAGGCGACAGCGACGCCGTCGGCCACACGGTGACCGATGGGACGCTGTCCGGCTGTCACCGGTGATCCTCACCATCCTCATCGGCGCGCTGGCGTTCGCGACACCAAGGGACATCGCCATCAGCCGCCTCCTGCCTGCCGCGCCCGCTCTGGCCGCCTCGATGTGGCCCGTGCTCCCCACGATCCTCCTGGGCGCGTTCTGTGCGCTGATCATGTTCGGTCTGAGCCTCGTCTACACCGACCTGGGGACTCCCTACACGGCGGCTGCAATCGCCGCCGTCACCCTGGCGGCCGCCTACGCGAGCCACGTCCGGCTCCGGCGGGAGGAGGCCCTCCTCCAGATCCGGCTCGTGGCCGACGCCGCCCAGCAAGTCCTGTTGCGACCGTTGCCGAGCCGCCTCGGGGGCATCGAGATCGACTCGCTGTACGTCGCGGCGCAGGCCCAGGCGCGGATCGGCGGCGACTTCTACGAGGCGGCCGAGACACCTCACGGCGTCCGGCTGCTCCTGGGAGACGTACGAGGCAAGGGCCTCGCCGCAGTGGGGGCGGCCTCTGCGCTGATCAGCTGCTTCCGAGAGGCCGCGCACGACGAACCCGACCTGACGGGCGTCATCCAGCGCCTGGAGATCAGCATCGGCCGTCACAGTGCCGCCTACCCCTCCCAGGATCTCCCAGAACGATTCGCCACCGCTCTGCTCGCCGAGATCCCGCCCGGCGGCGGCCACGTCAGGCTCCTCAACTGCGGGCACCCCCCACCGCTTCTCGTGCACCAGGGCGAGATGCACGTCCTGGAGCCCAGCGAACCCTCGCCGCCTCTCAACCTCGCGGCACTCGTCAAAGACAACTACCGCACCGACACCGCGCCCTTCGCCCCGGGCGACCAGCTCCTGCTCTACACCGACGGCGTGACGGAGACCCGGGACTCCGCCGGCGAGTTCTTCCCGCTGCAGGACTGGATGCGACAGCAGAACCCGGTGTCGTCCCACGGACTGCTCGACCGGCTTCACCAGGACTTGCTCCGCTTCAGCGGCGGAAGGCTGGACGACGACATCGCGGCCCTCTCCGTACGAAACCCGAAGTCCCGCCCCCTTGAGACGGACAGCAGCACCTGATCGCACGGTCGCTCAACACTCTTGAGGCCGCGCGGCGTGCGGGTGCCCTGGGAGCCGGGCAGGCGCAGACGGCTTGAAACGCAGCTCTCTGCTTCGGCTCTGGCTGCAGCGGGTCGAACTTCCCCCAGATCCGCCTGATGGTGGACTTCGACAGCCCGGTTCGGGCGGCCATGGAGGCCCGCGACCAGTGCGTGTCTGGGCCCGGGGTGGATTCCAGTACGAATACGCCCTGTGCAGCGCCTCGTGGACGTGAACCCTCGGCTGCCTGCGACCGAGTGAGAGCCCTGAGCCCGTTCGCGTCCCGCGCGCGGAAGGTTCACAGCGCGGCCGACGGGGCCCTGCGGGCCGGAGGAGCCGCCGGCGCCGGTCTCGAGCGGCCGTCAGGTGCCTGGCGCAGCAGCTGTGCCGGCTGGCGGTGCAGACGGTCCGCTTCACCGCGGACAAGGGCGGGACGTCGCCGCGCTCGGCGACGTTTGCGAACCCGCTGGGCGTACTGCTCGGTGTACACGTCCACCTGGGTTGATGCCGACCAGCTCGCACGTCTCGTCCTGAACGCCGTAGATGATCAGGCCGCCGCGGGTGTTGGCCATCGCTGCGACGTCCTTGGCCGACTCGTTCCAACAGCCCTCGCGCCTTCGGCGATCAGCCTGGGGGTCGCCCCAGCAGGTACCAAGTAGGTACCATGCCGGTATGCCATCACTGAATGTGCCCTTCACTGAGGAAGAAATGGAAGGCGTGCGCGCGGCTGCTGCGGCTGAGGGCAAGAGCCTGAAGCAGTACCTGCACGACCTCGGTGTCCGCGAGATGCATCGCAAACGGTTCGTGGCCGGCGCCGCCTCGTGGGCGGACAGGCTGCGTTCCGAGTTCGACGAGGCGTTCCCGGATGAGATTCCCGCGTCCGGGCGCGGCCAAGGGGCCACCGCCGCCTGATGAGCGAGATCCTGCACATCGACGTCTCCTGGCTCCTGGACGTCCAGGACGTCGCTCTTGGCCACGACGACGTGTCGGTCACCGATTACTCGGCTCTTGTAGCGGCTGTCGCCCGCCACAAGACACGCATGCCGACCCTCGCCACGTCCAACCCCGACGCCGCATGGCGCGCGGCCGCGCTCCTGCACACCATCGTGCGTCTCGAACCGCTCCCCCACCGCAACAGCCTCTTCGCCGGCTTCGTCACCAGCCAGTACATGGACCAGTCCGGAGAAGGCATCGACGCTCCCTATGGCGCCCTGTCCGACCTGATCAGAAAGGTCCGCGAGACCCGGCTGAGCATCTACGACGTCGCGGACGCGCTCCGCTCCTGGCGGATCTGAGGGGCTTTCCCGTATCCGTAGTGGGTAACGGGAGCTGGGCACGGTCGCAGGAGCCGTCCTCGCGGTCATATCGGCCCTCGTGCAGTCCCCCATCGAGTCATCGAGTGGGGGAGTTTCACGATGGCTCCGGCGATGTGCTCGGCGTGAGCGTGGCATCGGCTTGAGGGCGTGGTGGCAGTGGTGGTCGTCCACTGGTACCAAGTCGACTGCCTCACTGGTGAGAATCAGGCTGCCTGGCTCGGTCCTGTCCGCCGGTTCATCCGGCTTCGCCGGTGCCGACTCCTGAGCTTCGGCCACCGACGCAGCCGTGAGAACGGGCGCACCACAGCATGCCCTGCCGGAACAAGAGCTGAGATCCAGCGCCAGTCACTGCGAGCGTGGGGTTCCTACCGCGGTAGGAACCCCACGCTGCGAGCCGTACATCCGAGGAATCCGGCACCGCTCCGTTCAGACAGCAGGACCGGCCCCTCCCCTTCCTCACCGGCCCTGCGGGGCGGGACATCGGCAGCCCGAAGCGTTGGCCTCCGGGGCGGACACCAGTCGCAGCGGCACCGGGGCGCCGGCGGCCGTGCGGTCCGGGGCGCCCAGGGTGCGTCCGGACCACCACCCCCAGAACTCCCCGCCCGACTCGGTCTGGACGTGCAGGGCCTTCGCGGCGCGGGCGTAGTGGGTGTGCATGCGCTGTTCGGAGTCCAGGTCGGGGGGAGGCGAGTACACCAGTGGTCTCCCGCAACCTGGCGGCGGCCAGGGAGGGGTGAGCGACGGCATCGGCAGCCAGTCCAGGGTGGCGCACCGGAGTCGGCCAGAGGGCCTCCATCGCCCCTGTACTCGCACCGGTGCGCGCGTATGCGTCCGGTTTTGTGGCGCGCGGTTTCCGCGGGTGCCTATTTACGGGCCGTGAGCGAGCGGGCGGGGCACTACGATCGCCCGCGTGTCCTGCGTGGCCCGGGTGCCGCATGGGGGGTCTTCCGGGGTCGTGTGGTTGAGGGAGCGTCATGACGGGGCGAATGCTGGCGGGTCGCTACGAGTTGGAGGTGTTGCTGGGGCGCGGGGGAATGGGCGAGGTCTGGGTCGCGCATGACACCCGTATACGGCGGCGGGTGGCAGTCAAGCTCCTCCAGTCTCACCTGGAGGGCGGTGAAGGAACCCGGCTGTTCTTCCGCGAGGCGCGGACAGCCGGTGGCCTCAACCACCCTGGCATCGTCACCGTCCACGATCTGGGCGAGGACGCGGACGGCACGCTCTTCTTGGTCATGGAGATGCTTTCGGGGCGGGATCTGTCGACCGTGCTCCGCAAGGACGGTCCGCCGCCGGTGGCGGACGCGCTCGGCTGGATCGCCCAGGCGGCGGACGCCCTGGCTGCCGCCCATGCCGCGGGGATCGTGCACCGCGACCTCAAGCCCGCGAACCTGATGCTCACCGACGCCGGCATGCTCAAGATTCTCGACTTCGGCATCGCGCGCTACGCGGCCACGACCACGGCTAGCAGCGCGGTGGTGGGAACCGTGGCCTACCTGCCGCCGGAGCGGCTGGCCGGCCGGGCGGGCGACCACCGGGCGGACCTTTACTCGCTGGGCTGCGTGATGTACGAACTCCTCACCGGTGAGCGCCTGTTCGGGAATCTGGACACCGCCGCACTGCTGGTGGCCCACCTGCAGCAGGTTCCGCCGGCTCCCAGCCAGGTGCGTCCGGGCCTCGGACCGGCGGTGGACTCGCTGGTGCTGGAGATGCTGGCGAAGGATCCCGACGAACGTCCCGCTACGGCGGGTGAGGTCCGTGACCGACTGCGTGCCGCCCTGCCGGCCTCCCCGCAGTCCGGGTCGGCCGCCGCGACGATGCCCGCCGGTCCGGCCGCGGCGACACAGCCGGCCACTCCCGCGCGACCCCGCCGCCCGGGACCGCCCGGGGCGCCGGATGGATCAGCCGGGCGCGGCCCGGCTGTCGACGATGACGCCCCTACGGCCGTCCCCACCGTCGCCGCGTTCACACCGACCGCGCCGACGTGGGCCACCCCGCCCCAGAGGCGTTCCGCAGCGGACTCCGTGACGTTCGCAATCCCGGGATGGGCCACGCAGACCGCCCCGGCCTCACCCCTGCCGCCCAGCGGCAACCCCTTCGCGGACCCGGTGTCCGTGTCGGTCACCGTCGGGCCGGGAGCCCGGCGCACCCGCCCCTGGGCCCCGGTACTGGTGGGTGGCCTGGCAGCCGCAGCCGTGGTCGCGGGCCTCGTTGCCGGCGGGGTGACCCTCATGTCGGTCCTCTCCGGCGTGTACGGCGGCGACGATTCCGAGGACTCGCCTGCAGGCAGCAACCGATGGACCTTCGCCACCACCGGAGCCGTCAAGTCGGCGCCCGTGGTGTCGGGCGGCACCGTCTACGTGACCAGCAACGACCGCAAGGTGTACGCGCTGGACGCGGCCACCGGCACCCGCAAGTGGGCCTACCGCACCGGCGATGCGATCGAGGCCTCGCCGTTCGTGTCGGGCGGCACGGTCTACGTCGGCAGCCGCGACGGCAAGGTGTACGCGCTGGACGCGGCCACCGGCGACAAGAAGTGGGCCTACACCACCGGGGCCGGGGTCGAGTCCACACCGGTCGAGGTCGGCGGCACGGTGTACGTCGGCAGCGGCGACGCCCAAGTGTACGCGCTCGACGCACGGACCGGCGCCCGGAAATGGGCGCACCGCACCGAAGGATCCGTCGAGACACGCCCCGTGGTGGCGCGCGGCACCGTCTACGTCGGCAGTGGCGACAGCAAGGTGTACGCCCTGGACGCGGCCACCGGCGACAAGAAGTGGACGTATCCCACCCGTGACTGGATCGAGTCGGCACCGGTCCTGTCGGGTGACACGCTCTACGTCGGCAGCCGGGACGAGACGCTCTACGCCTTGGACGCAGCGACCGGCACGGAGAAGTGGTCCGTGGCCAGCGGCGACTGGCAGGGCTCCGCGCCCGCAGTGGTCGGTGACACCGTCTACGTCTCCGGGGAGGGCGAACTGATGGCCCTGGACGCGGCGACCGGCCGCCGCACATGGCAGAGCACCTCCGTCGGCTACGGCACCCCCTACGCCCCGGTCGTGTCCGAGGGCGTCGTGTACGTGGTCAGTGGCGACCACGTGTACGCGGTCGACGCGACCACGGGCGACACGAACTGGACCTCGACCACGACCTCCTCGGCCGGCTCCGCGCCCGCAGTGGCCGACGGCACGGTCTATGTGGGCGACGACGAGGGCAAGGTGTACGCGATCAGCAAGGACGGGGACTGAGGCTGCCGGCCGCGCCCGGCGGGTTACTGCGGCGAGGCGCGGCCGACGGCCTCAGGGCATGTCGTCACCGAGGTCGAGGAAGCGGTTGTCCTCGACGACGTGGTGGCCGACGCCGGTGCGGAGGTTCATCGCGACGTGGTCGCAGCCCCTTCCGGTGACCATCGGCGCGTTGTCACCTGCGGTGCGGAGGGACTGCTCACCGGCCGCCGTCGCGGCCCGCCCATACCCCTTGCCGCGTTGCCCCTCCTCGACATGGAGGAGGGTAGCCGTAGGTCACCTCCGGAAGACGGCCGCGTTTCACGCCGGCCCATGTCCTGGCCGCAGTGCGCGAGGGATACACCCGCCCGTCGCCGTACCCCGCCCGGTGCTGCCGCTCCCGTCGACACACCCACGGGGCGGGACTACCACTCCCCTTGCGGACGCACCCAAACGCCGTCGGCTTCTCTCGACAGCCGGGCTGTTGTGGTCAGGATCTCGGCTGGGTCCGTGGGCCGACCAAGCCTTCGTACAAGACCCGCCGTGCCTGGGAGCCGTCTTCGGTCTCCACCAGCGCGGCGTCCCACTGCTTCTTGATCTCGTCCAGGAAGGTGCGCCAGTTGCCGCTGGAATGGGCCTTGCCCATCTCCCCGAGTTCGACCAGACGTTCGTTCTTGCCCAGGCCGCCCGAGCCGACCTTGTCGCCCTTGTGGCCGTGCATGACCGACTCCGGGTTGGCGGTGGCCTCGGTGGAGCGGAAGTCGTGCTCGTAGCCCACCGGGCTGGTGGCATGCGGCGCGAGGGTCTCGATGCCGATCTGCAGCGAACCGTCCTTCCTCATGGTCGGCCGGTGGTGGACCAGCAGCATGTGGCCGTACGACCCGTTCGGCAGTACCACGTCGCCGTTCCAGTCCTTGGAGCCGAGGCCACCGCCGGAGATGTTCTGTCCCCACAGGTCCGGGCGGCCGGACCCGACGGACAGCATGTTGGTGACCGACGCCAAGGGGCCGCCCTTCTCCTTGAACGCGCCGGGCTTGTCCTCCTTGTTGGCCCCGATGGAGGTGCGGTGCGTGGCGAAGCCACGGTCGATGACGTCCCCCGCGCGGGTGTTCGTACGGTCGTCCTGGGTCACGCCCAGGAACTCCGGCAGCGAGTAGGCCGGTTCGTCCGCGGAACGCAGAGCGGGGATACGGATGTTGACCCGCCCGCCGTGGGCAAGGGCTCGGATGACATCCTTCTCGTAGTCGGCCACGTGTGCCCCGGCCTTCGGGTCGTACAGCTTCAGCCCGTTCTGCAGTATGAGCAGCACTTTGGTGAGCATCTCGCGAGCCCGCGCATCTTTCGCCACGAAGTCCGACGCCGTACTCCTGCCCTTGCCCTTGGCCGTCGTGGGGCTCGCTTCGGGGATGCCAGCCGGGTGCAGGCGCTCGGACGGGATCCCTGCCGGGTGCAGGGTGTCGACGGCCGTCTCGCGGATCTGCTGGTCGCGTTCTCGTTCCAGGCTCTGCTTCTCCTCCGGCGAGGTGTCGGGGGCCTGGGTGAGCATGAACCGGCCGAGCGTGTAGTCCGGCGAGATCGGCGTGCGCCGGCCCGCCTCGCGTACGTCCGGATGGTTGGCGCGAACGGCCAGGGTGGCCGTGAGCACGCGCTTGCCCGCAGGAAGAGTCAGCCAGGTGTCGAACCGGCCCTGGGCGTACTTCTCGGCCTGCTCGTAGGTGCCGATGCCTACCGCTTCGAGCCACTGGGCATTCGCCTGGGAGAGGTGCTTGATGTCGTCCAGGTCCTGGTCGTTGAACGTCTCGCCGCGCATCACGCGCCGGTCGAGGGTCTTCCTGAGCCGGGCCGGCCCGACGACCATCCACTGCTCCGGCCACCAGGTTCCCGGCGCGAAGACGTTCTTCTTCACCTTGCTCTGGACCGTGTGCTGTTCGATCGACTGGCTCAGGCGGGTGATGATCTCCGCCCCCTTGGCCTGCTGCCCGGACTGCTCGGGCCCCTCAGCCTGTTCGGCGACGGGCTCCTCGGTCACGGCGCTCTGCTGGACCCGCTGGACGAACGTTGAACCGGCGTATGGGTGCGCGTGATCGTGCTCCGCGTGGCCACTGGGGTGCTCGTGCTCCGCGGACAGGCGCTGAACGGGTGCGCGAGCGCTCATGACCTGGTCGGCCGCGGCGACAGCCCGGCGTTCACCCTCGTCACGCGGGTCCGAGATACGCAGGCCCGCGCCGTTGTCGGTGCCCGGTGCCGGTCCCGCCGCCTGATCAAGGGTGTGCGCCAGCTCGTGCGCCCAGTCCTTCCTGGACATCTCACCGCCGTCGACGATGTGCGCGCCGCTGGTGAACGCCCTGGCCTCGACCGCCGCGGCGGCACGTTGCGCCACGGGCCCGTCGTGCACCCGTACGCCGCTGAAGTCGGCGCCGCCGAACCGCTGTTCCATCTCGCCGCGCAGCGCGGGATCGAGGGGCCGCGTCGGCGACCGAAGGCCTTCGTCCACCGCGGTCCGCTGCACCTGGGACCGATCGGCGGCCTCGGTCTCCCGACCGGCTCCGGCGGACGACGAGGTGGCCCCGCCCTCAGCCACGCGCTGCAGATGGCGTACCCACGCACCGCTCATGGTCGTCGTCGGCGGCTGCGTCCGGCGCGTCGTGCCCGATGCCCGCTCGCCGACCCTGAGGTGTTCCCGACCGACGGAGTTCACAGATGGTCCTCCTTGACAACTAAGCTGCCGCGCCACCCGTTGTAGTCGAAGCCTGCGCTCCACCGGAAGGACCTAAAAGGCAGGATCCGGTGCCCCCAGGGCGTCATCCCCGGCAGCCGCACCCATGCCCAGCAGCCGTACGACGGCGGAGTTCCCCGCCGATTCCTGAAGATGAGCCAGGCGTGCGACGACGGAAACCTCGGGAGCGGACTGCGCGATCCCCTTCTCCACGCCGGACGGGCCCTCGTGCCGCATCCGGGTACTGGCCGTCGAGCCTTGCAACGCCCCGCTCTCCACCACACCCCACCGTCCCGCGCCCGCCCTGCACCGCCTGACCTGCCCGGCTGCCAACTGGGCCACCCCGCACACTCGTTGTAACGGATGCCCCGTCCCGGCGGAAGGACCGAAACGGGCAGGAACCATTGCACCCAAGAACCCATCCCCGAAACCGAACGCCTCCCGCCTCCCGCCTACCGCCTACCGCCTACCGCCTACCGCCTACCGCCAATCCACGGCCTTGCCCCGGCCTTGGGCACCTCCTGCCCGTACGGCTCAGCAAGTCACCCACGCCAGACAAGGTCGCGGCTCGATTCGCGGTGTGGTGGCGGCGAACGGGTGACTCCCATCCCCCCGAGCGCAACAGGGCGGAGGTCGTGCCGAGCCTGGCAGGGCGGGAGGAGATCTCCCGCTCGGTGGTCGCCGACGAGCGGGTCCGGGACACCGCTCGCCATCCCAAGTCCTGCGTCCGACCCACTCGTCGAGGTGCTTGGCCATCGCGCTGACCTGGGTCTTCGACAGCTGGGTGACACCGAGGGACTCGGCGAGCTTCTCCACCCGGCGGGTTGAGACGCCCAGCAGATCAAGGCGGTGGCGACCACCGGATCAGGGCCTGCTCAGCCCGCCGACGGCGTTCCAGGAGCCAGTGCGGGAAGTAACCGCCCCGGCGCAGCTTGGGAACGCCCGGCTCGACGGTGCCCGCGCGGGTGTGCCACTCGCGTGGGCGGTAGCCGTCCCGGTGGTTGACTCTCTCGTCGCTTACCTGCCCGTATTCGGCGCCGCAGAGGGCGTCGGTCTTTGCGGACATGAGCGCGTCGGCGAACATCGTGACCATCGCGCGCAGCAAATCAGGGCTCGCCGCGGCCAGGTTGTCCTCGGCGAGAACGTGCAGGAGCACACTGTCAGTTGCGGTCATCGTGCTGATCTCCTTCGAGGCTTCGACTCTTCGAAGATCAGCCGGTGGCCGTTCATCCATGCGGGCATCAGCCCGACGCCGGAGCAAACACCCGGGTCAGGTCGAACCCGTACACCACTTCCCCGGACGCAACCCATGGCCGGCCCAGGCTGCCTGTTCGTGACCTTCCGCAACGCACTCTGTGTGGAGCGGACGCGGTCAGCGACGGCCGCGGAGTTTACCCAGCAGGCTCATGGCCCGGCTCCGGTGACGGGGGTCGGCAGCGGCCCGCCGCGCCTGCTCGGCCATACGACGCCCTTGGGGGCTCCTTGCGAACTGCTTGATACGTTCCATCATGCGTGGCATACGACTCCATCCCTCGGTACCAGCGAGTGCCTCCTTCAGCCCGACTACCCCTTGTGGGACGACTCAGCCCTCCCAGCCGCTGGGATGTGCGGTTCGTGGACGAACTGCGGGGCGGGTTGCGCAGTATTCACCAACGTCTCCCGACGTCGCTCACTGTCACGGGTCCGGCACCCGTCAGACACCGCGGACCACATGCACCCCGAGGTCGAGCGCGGCCGCTCTCCCCGCGGCGGTGAGGATGTCACCGTCATCCACGAACAGCACGTCTGATTCGAGCCGGACAGAGAGGAAGCGGGCCCGGAAGGAATCCGCCCACTGCCGGTGTGCGGTGGCTCGGCGACCGTCGAGGACTCCTGCCTCGGAGAGTGTGAAGGCGCCGCTGCAGAAGCCGACCAGGCACGCACCGCGTGCGTGTGCCCGTCGGACAGCGTCGAGCACGGCAGGACGGCGCGGCACCTCGATGCCGGCCCTTCGTTGGGCAACTGTCGGACGCAAGGCACCGACCAAGGCCAGGATTCCTCGTCGTACGAGGAAAGATGGACATACGCGCGTTCGACAATCACGCAACCAGTGTCGTCTGGACTCGGAAAGCGTACGCGTGCACCGTGCAGCCGACGTCAGACCAGCACGATCGGGGGCCGCTGGCAAGCGTGGCTCGGCGTCGCGATGGCCTGGAGCAGGCAGGAGCTCAAGCGCAGAAGGAGGCCCGGGTGGCTGCTCCGTGGTGTTCGGCTCGCAGTTCCTCGACGCGGCGGGCCGGCCTGAACCGAGCGGCCGCCACGATCGAGAGGCTGAGGCCGGCGATCCGCTTCGGCGGCACCGTCCCGGTCCCGGGTGGCATCGAGGACGAGCACGCAATGCCACACTCGGACTCTCGCCCTTGGTGGAGCCGCCGAGCCGGGCGCTCTTCATGTCCGCTCAGATCGATGCCGATCTCGGGCGGTTCGAGGGCGAACAGTCGGACGACGGAGGTGGGGACTTCCGCATCCTCCAGAGGTGGGGACTTCCCCTTCCTCCCCTGGATGCCGTGCACAGCGCCGAATGGCGTGGCGTTGTCGCCCTCGGCGCGCTGCGCAATCTCCGGGAGGACGGCCGACCGTGAGTGAGTCGGCCGTACCCTTCCGTGCCGGCCGCGGGCGATGGCGCGCGAAGCAATGACGTTACGTCGGCCGGTCGGGAGAGGTCAGCTGCGGCCGAAGTCCTTGGTTCTGACGAAGCGGCGGTCCGTCTTCGACGGCCCGTCCTTCGTTCCCCGCAGGACCCAGTAACCAGCGTCCTTGCGGGGTTTGTTGAAGCCGAACGTGCCGACGAGCAGCTCGTCGTGACCGTCGGTGTCGAGGTCGGCGAGGTGCAGGTCCCAGCCGAAGAAGTCGCGGTCACCCGAGTGTTGCGGGGAGCCGCCGAGACCGATCGCGTACCGGTCGATCTTGACGGTACGGGCCGCGCTGAGCCCGTCCTCGCCGCCGAGTACCACTGCCACCTGGCCGATGCGGCGATCGTTGCCCGGGGACTGCGTGGCGATGTCGTCGCGCCCGTCGCCGTTGACATCGCCGACGGCGAGGGCGCCTGCGACGTCCAGTTTGCCGAGCCCGCTTTCGGTCCTGCCCCGGCCGGGCCCCTTGCCGCTGCCGTAGACGGCAACGGCTTCCCGGTAACCCCGCTGCGCGAGGATGTCGGCGCGGCCGTCGCCGTCGAAATCCCCCGCGGCTACGGGGACGGCGCCGTCGGCCAGGCCGGGAGCCTGGCCCGTGATGCCGGGTACGGCCCCGGCGGGCCTCAGCCCGTGGGTTGTACCCCGGTAGAACACGGCGTCGATGACGTCTTTGGGCATGTCCTCCTCGAAGCGGACGTCCTCCTCGTCGTATGCGGCCTTGGTCACCAGGTCGTCCAGGCCGTCGCCGTCGAAGTCACCCACCACCGCGTGGGCCACGGACGCCCAGCCCTCTTGGCCCACGTCGGTTCTCGATGTGCTGCGGGGCACCCCTCCGTCGCGGCTGAGCGGACCGTACAGCACAGCGGCGGGCTGCGGCTCGCGGTCGTACTCACTGCCGGGCTCCGCGAGGGTCAACAGGTCGAGGGCGCCGTCGCCGTCGAAGTCCCCGGCAGCAGTGGCCCGGAAGACGTCGGCCGGCAGCTTGGTGGCGCCAGTGGGGCCGTCCGGGCCACCCCAGACGATGCGCTGCTCAAGCCTGGACTTCCCGCTGGGGTGTCTCAGCAGGTTGCGTACGACGACGTCGGCGTAGCCGTCGTCATCGAGGTCAGCGGTGAACTGAACCGACCGGTCGTACTCGATCGGCGCGCTGGTGACCCTGGGGTCCGGCTTGGCGTAGCGCTCCGCGAGGCGGAAGGCCTCTCCCGGCTTCGGGCCGCCGGGCGCGGCAAGGGCGACGAATCGGTTGTTGTGCCAGTCGCCCCCCGACTTCGGCTCCTTGTACCAGCCGTTGACGACCGCGTCGGCGTACCCGTCGCCGTTCACGTCGTCCCGATTGACCTCGCCGTCGTCCCGCTGGGCGGGGGAAGGGGGCAGTGGCGCCGACTTCCCGCCGTCGCCCGAGCAGCCGGTGACCAGCAGGGTGGTCAGGCAGAGACAGACCGACACGACAACAGGGCAGCGAGGGCGCAGGCGCATGGCGCAAGCCTGCAAGACGCAGCTCACGGGCCCGTAACAGCCGGATCAGGGTCGGATTCCATTACAGGATCCGAAACGGGAGATGAGACCTGTCGCCCGATCGTCGTTTCGTGCGGGGCAAGCGGGCAGGTCGTAGGGCTGTCGGTCGACCACGGCCGAGCCACGGTGCACCAGCCTGGCTCGGCCCGGGTCAGGATCCCGCGGCCGACTGGTCGGCCCGCCCGTCGCGTGCGGCGGGCGTTGTTGACGAAGACAGCCGTCCCCGCGATCGGGCCGGCTCGTTCGAGCCGGAGGTCGTCGAGAAGCAGCAGAGGCGGCTGTCCGGCGCGGAGGAAGCGGTCAATTCCCTTGCGTCGAAGGTGCTGACGGCCGGCGAGGTCCGCGCCCACAGAGCTGTACGGTCCGCCGACCGGCATGGGCCGGTCGGCGGGTGCGAAGCCGCACCGCGTCCGGTGGTTCACGCCGTGGCGGACTGATCGTCGAGGCGGAACCTCGGGTCGCCCGGTACGGACGCGAGGAGTCGAGCAGTGTACGGATGGTCCGGCTCGGCGAAGGTGGCTCCGGTCGGGCCGAGTTCGACGAGGTCCCCGTGCAGCAGGACCGCGACCGAGTCGCTCACGTGCCTCACGACGGCCAGGTCGTGTGAGATGAACAGCATCGTGAGCGAGAGCCGCCGGCGCAGATCGGCGAGCAGGTTGAGGATCTCGGCCTGGGTCGTCAGGTCGAGGGCCGAGGTTATCTCGTCGGCGATGACGAACCGGGGACCGGGTGCGAGGGCCCGTGCGATCGCCAGCCGCTGCCGTTGGCCGCCGGAGAACTCGTGCGGGTAGCGGTCCATGCTGTCCGGGTCGAGGCTCACCTGGCCGAGCAGCTCGGCGATCCGGTCCCGGGCCGGTCCGACCCTGGCCCGGACCGGATCGAGTGCCTCGGCGAGCGACTGCGCGACGGTGCGCCGCGGGTCGAACGAGGAGTACGGGTCCTGCGGGATCATCTGGACCGTCGCGGCCCGCGCCCGTCCGCGCGAGGTGCGCAGCGTGGCGCCGTCCACGAGGATCCGGCCGCTCGACGGCCTGTGGACACCGACGAGCGTCCGGGCGAGCGTCGTCTTGCCCGACCCGGACTCTCCGACGAGTGCGAGGGTGCTGCCCCGGGGGATGTCGAACGAGACTCCCTTGAGCACTCTGCGGGCCGCGACGCCGTGGCCGAGCTCGACGGTGAGGTCCTCGACACGCAGCAGCGCGGTGGCCGCCTGCGGGTCCGGTGTGGTGGCGGTGGCGGACATCAGTGGCTCCCTTCCGCGGCCGGGGAGCGGTCCGCGGCTGTGTCGGAGAGGTCGTCCGACGGCGCCCCGCCCGGCTGTGGCGCGTGCGCGTCGGCCGTCCACCGGACGGCGCTGAGGGTTGCACCGGCCTCGACAGCGGCGGGCGTCGCCGCGAGCAACGCGCGGGTGTACGGGTGGGTGACCGTCCCTCGGCGCAGGTCTCCGCCCGTGGTGCGGTCGACGACCCGGCCGCCGTGGAGCACCAGGACGGTGTCGCAGAGCACGCCGACCACGCCGATGTCGTGCGAGATGAACAGCATCGCCGTCCCGTGCTCGCGGTTGATGCGCCGGAACTGGCGCAGCACCTCCGCCTGGACAGTGACGTCGAGGGCCGTCGTCGGCTCGTCGGCGATGAGCAGCCGCGGGTTCGTCGTCATCGCGGAGGCGATCGAGGCGCGTTGGAGCATGCCGCCGCTCAGCTCGTGCGGATGCTGGCGCAGTCGCCGGTCCGGCTCGGTGACGTGGATGTCGGCCAGGGCGCGGACCATGTCCTGCGCGGCCTGACGCCTGGGTGTCCCCAGATGCACCCTGGCCACCTCGGTGAGCTGGGTGCCGAGCCTCAGTGCGGGGTTGAACGTGCCGATCGGGTCCTGGTAGACGATGCCGATCTCGGTCGCGAGGCGGTGCTCCTGCGGTGTCGCGAGCAGGTCGAGGTCGCCGAGAGCAAGGCGTGACGCGTTCGCCCGCACGCCCTCGGGGAGCAGGCCCGCGACCGCCATGGCGATGGTGGACTTGCCCGATCCCGACTCCCCCACGAGGCCGACGATCTGGCCGGCCCCGATGGTGAACGACACGTCGTCGACGAGTGTCCGTTCGCCGGCCCGCACGGTCAGCCCGGCGACGGTCAGCAGGCCGTCCGGCTCCGTGCCGGCCACTGCCACCGCACCGCCCGACGTCTGAGGCGCCTGCGTCGCGCCGTCCTGTGCCGGGGCGGCCGGTCCCGTGGGGTCCGCCGTCCTGGCCGGTGCGGGCGCCGTGCCGCGGGTTCGCGGGTCGACGAGAGAGGCCACGCCGTCTCCGAGGAGCATGGCGCCGACACCGGTGACGATGAGCATGATCGACGGAGCGAGGACGAGCGACGGCTGGGCGAAGATCGACGGCAGCGCCTCGTTGAGCAGCCGGCCCCAGTCGTACTGCGGGTTCTGCACACCGAGGCCGACGAACGACAGGCTGCTGATGTCGAGCAGGGACAGGGTGAAGCTCGAACTGAGGAGCACCAGCAGCGGCCCGCTGATGTTCGGCAGGACATGTCGGCCCAGGATGCGCAGGCCGGGAACGCCGAGCAGGCGTGCGGTGAGGACGTAGTCCTTGTCCGCGACGGTCGCGGCGAGATTCGCCGTCAGACGTGCGAACCCGGGGACGCCGGCGACGGCGATCGCGACGATCGCGGACCCCATGCCCGGTCCGAGCACCGCCGCGATGACGAGGGCGAGGACGAGCGAGGGGAAGGCCACCGCCGAGTCGATGAGCCGCAGACAGGTCTCGCGCAGCCACCCCGGTGCGAGGTGGACCAGCGCGCCGATCGCGACGCCGACGACGAACGAGGCGGCGGTGGCGGCGGCGGCCATGAGCAGCGTGAGCCGGGTCGCGACGAGCGCCCGGGCGAGGACGTCACGGCCGAAGGCGTCGGTGCCGAGGAAATGCTCGGCACCGGGCCCCAGCCGGGTGTCGCCGGTGAGCGTCTCGGCGGAGCCGCTCAGCAGCGGCGGGGCCATGAGGGCGACGAGGAGGAGCAGTCCGAGGATCACGGCGCCGGACAGCAGCGACGGGTTGCGGCGCCATCGGCGCGCGGTCGTGTCAGTGGCCACGACGACCTCCCTCGAGTGTGCGGGGGTCGACGATCCCGAGGACGACGTCGACGAGGAGGTTGACGAGCAGGGCGAGCATGCCGACGACGAGGATGATGCCCTGGATCACCGGATAGTCCTTGTAGATGATCGCCTGGACGACCTCGGTGCCGAGTCCTGGGTAGGTGAAGACGTTCTCCAGGATGATCGTCCCGCCGAGCAGGGACGTGAGGACGAGACCGCTCAGGGTGAGGACACTCGTCACCAGGTTGGGCAGCGCATGGCGCAGGTGGAGACGCACGGGTCCCAGGCGGTGGCCGCGGGCGGTCCTCATGTAGTCCTGGGCGAGCACGGAGGCCGTCTCCTGCCGGACGACCCGGGCGATGGCGAAGGCCGGGCCGATGCAGAGCGCGGCGATCGGCAGGACGAGCGCGCTCGGTGTCGTGGCGCCGCCGGACGGCAGCAGCCCGAGGCTGATCGAGAACAGGACGATGAGGAGCGTCGCGACGACGTAGACCGGCGCCGACGCGAGGAGCCCGGCGAGCGTGCCGAATCCGACGCCGAGCCGGCGGCGGCGCCCGTCACGGGTGAGGACACCGACGGTCATGCCCAGCGGGACGGCGATGGCCAGGGAGAGCAGGACGGCCGGGATGACGAGCTGGACGGTGTACGGCAACCGGGTCGCGATGATGTCCGCGACGGGGGTGTCGAACCGGAACGAGGTGCCGAGCCGTCCGGACGCGATGTCGCCGAGGTAGTGGACGAACCGTGTCGCCAGCGGCTCGTCGAGGCCCAGTCGTTCGCGTATCGCCGCGAGCGTGGCCGGGGACGAGCTGGTGCCGGCGATCGCGCGGGCCGGATCCCCGGGCAGCAGGGGCACGATGAGGAACGTCACGAGGACGAGCAGCAGCATGGACATCAGCAGTCCGCCCGCCCGGCGGACGGCGAACCCGGCCCAGCCACCGCGCAACCGCAGCCGGGGAGCGCGCCTGACGGGTGCGGCCGTCAGCGGCCCGGTCGGGACCGCGGACCCGGCGCTCACAGCGCCCCCGCGAGTGCCGCGTCGTCCGGGTGCCGCTCGTGCCAGCGGAACCGCGGTTCGAGCTGGGCGGACAGGCGCAGCAGCGTCGCCTCGTCGTAGGGCGCGCCGATGAGCTGCGCGCCGACCGGCAGTCCGTCCGCGGTCGTGTGGACGGGCAGCGAGATGGCGGGCAGTCCCGCGATGTTGACGAACGCGGTGAACGAGACCATCCGGGTCTCGGTGGCCCGCGGGCCGTCCGGGTCGGCGTTCGCCTCCTCGTACACGGGGCCGACCGGCGGCGCCACGACCGCCGTGGTCGGGGTGAGGAGAACGTCGAAGTCCCTGCCCCACTGGGCGACCACGCCGCGCGACTCGGCCTGCAGGAGCGCGGCCGTCCGGGCGTAGTCGCCCGCGGTGGCCTCAAGGGCGGTTTCCCGGCGGCGCCGGATGTAGGGGTCCACCGCGTCGGGATCGTCGACCTCGATTGCGTAGGTGGAGGCACTGATGATCGTCCAGGTGAAGCCCATGATCGCCTCGTACGAGAACATCTTCGGGCGTGCCTCGACGACGTCGTGTCCCAGGTCGCGCAGTGCCTGTGCGGCCGTCAGCGCCGCCGTTCGGCACTCCTCGTCGACCGGCAGCCCGGTCGGCGCGTCGAGGAGCAGGCCGATCCGCAGCCGCCCGGGATCGGCGCCGACCTCCTCGATGTACGGGCGGTCCGGTTCGGGCGCGCTGTACCAGGCGAGCCGGTCGGCACGGCCCATGACGTCGAGCATGAGGGCCGCGTCGCGCACGGTGCGGGTGATCGCTCCTGAGGTCGTCGAGTGTTCCCAGCCCCGGACGAACTCGGGCACGCGTCCCCGGCTCGGCTTGAGGCCCACGAGGCCGGTGACGGACGCCGGGACCCGGATCGATCCGCCGCCGTCGCCGGCGTGCGCCACCGGGGCGAGCCCGGCCGCGACGGCCGCCGACGCGCCGCCGCTCGACCCGCCGGAGGTGTGTGCCAGGTTCCACGGGTTGCGTGTCTTGCCGTGCCGGGCGTTCTCGGAGACGGTCAGAGCGCCGAACTCCGGCGAGTTCGTCCGGCCGAGGGGGATCGCGCCGGCGTCGAGGAGGAGCTGGACGTCGGGGTCCGTGACGGTCTGCGGGGTGTCCCGGATCGCCAGTGAGGACATCGTGTTGGGTTGTCCCGCGAGGGAGCTGAGGTCCTTGATGGGGACGGGGACGCCGTGCAACGGGCCGAGCGGATCGCCGCGCAGCACCGCCTGCTCCGCCCGGACGGCCGCCGCGCGCACGGCGTCGGCGTCGAGCCAGACGACGGCGTTGACGGCGGGGTTGATCCGCTCGATGCGGTCGAGGTAGGTCTCGGCCACCTCCACCGGGCTGACCTCTTTGGTGCGTACGAGGTCGGCGATCTGCTGGGCGGTGCTGAAAGGGTCGATCACCAGGGGGCTCCTGTCAGAAAGTGCAAGGGGCTCGGTGCGGGGCGCCGGGGCGGCGCGGGGATTCCGTGTGCCGGACGGCCGGTCCGGCACACGTGGGTCTCCGCCGTGTGCGGGCGGCCCGTCCGTCAGCCGGTGACGCGCAGGATGGGGTCGTCGAGCGAGCCGCCGAGCATCTGTGCGCTGAATCCCTTGCGCAGTGCGTAGATGAACGGGTCGTTGACCAGCGGCACCGCGTCCGCCTGCGAGATCAGGGCCTTGGCGGCCTTCTGGTACGCGGCGCAGCGGGCCTCTTCGGTCGTCGCCTCGGAACCCTGGGCGAAGGCCTTGTTCACTGCGGGGTTCTTCACCGCGCCGAGGTTGCCGCCGCCTTCGGGAACGGTCGCGCCCACGAAGTGGGCGAGCGGGTTGGCGAGGCTGCCGAGGAAGTTGAGGTCGGCGAAGACCGTGAGGTCCCAGGCGTCGGGCTTGCCGAACACGGTCCCGACCCAGGCCCCGACGTCGACGTTGGCGAGGGTGACGTCCGCGCCCGCGGCCCGCAGCGCCTCCTGTATGTACTGGTTTCCGGCGTCGGCCGGCCCGACGACCTGGGGGCCGACGAGGCGAATCTTCTTGCCCTTGAGCACGCCGGCCGCCGCGGCCTTGTCCTTCGGTACGAGGAAGGAGGTGCCGGGGTCGTTGCAGGGGACGCCCTTCTGCACGAACATCGTCGACGGCTCACCCGTGTCCTTCGAGACGACCTTGGTGAAGGCGGCGCGGTCGACGGCCTGGGCGACGGCCCGGCGGGCGGCGACGTCCGCGAAGACCGTGCCGGGTCGTTCGTTGAAGAGCAGGTAGAAGTCGGAGAACCGGCTGATGCTCACACTGTGGCCGCCCACGCCGTCGAAGCGCGGGATGCCGGAGGCGTCGATCTTGCCGATGTCCAGCTGGCCGCTCGTCACGAGATTGCCGGTCGCCGTGGGGTCGGGCGAGACGAGGTACTCCAGCGTCGAGGCGACCTTGCCGGAGATCTTCGTGCGCCAGGCCGGCCATGCCTTGTACTCCGGGCGAAGCGTGTAGGAGTACGAGACGCCGGACTGGGACTTCTCAAGAAGGTACGGGCCGGACTGGGAGCCCTTGGCCTTACCGGCGGCCAGGGCTTTGAGGTCCTTGAGTCCCGCCGGGCAGACGATGCCCGTGCTGGCGACCGACAGGCCGGTGACCATGTCGCCCCACGGCCTGGTGAGCGTGATCTTCACCGTGCGCGCCGCGTCGTCGGCGGTCACTTTCACCTTGTTGCCGGGGCCGAAGACCGTGGGGAGATCGGGCGCCGCCGTCTTCGGGTCGATGTAGCGGTCCAGGGAGCCCTTGACGACCGTCGGCGTGATCGGCGTCCCGTCGGCGCAGGTCGCGTCGGCGCGCAGGGTGAACGTGGCCGACGTCGGTGTGTTCTTCCACTTGGTGGCGAGCCCGCCGACGAGCCCGCCGTCGTCCTTGCGCACGAGGGTGTCGTAACTGTTCCGGGCGAGCTGGTAGTCCGGCAGGGACAGGGCCTTGGCCGGGTCGAAGCCCGCCGGTACGTCGATCGTCGTCCGGATCCTCGCCGCCGCGGCGGCACCGCCGCCGCTCGGGTCTCCGGACGTCGATCCCGTGGTGGTACAGCCGGCGAGTACGGCCGTCATGGCGACGGCTGCGGTCACGGGGACCGCGCGGGTACGGGTCTGGCGCATGGGTGCTCCTGGAGAGGATGTCGCGCTCTGCGCAGGTCGCGCGGGATCGGGCGGGACGAGCGCGAGCAGTTCGGGGCGGAGGCGGTGCGCGCGGCGCTCGTTGGACGCCGCATGTGAACGAGCCGTGGAGCACTCGGTGTGGAGAGGATGCCGCCAAGTGAACGGCGTAGTCAATAGCGTTAACTATCTTTGCGCGTGCCAGTCCTGCCGCCGATTTCGGCGGCGCGATCGCTACTGGGTGATGGCCGCGAAGACAGACGCGTGTCAGTCCCGCGGGAGCGTCGCGCGTCAGTCGCGCGGGAGCGCCGCCGCTTCTGCCTCAAGGGCCGCGAGGACGATGTCGATCTGCCGGTGGAAGACGTCGGTCATGTCGATGCTGCGCAGGTGCTCCTTCGCCGCCTCGGCGTAGGGGTACGCGTCAGGATCCGCCGGCTGGTACTCCTGCACCCAGTTCGTCTCCGCGCCGAACCGCTGGTTGACGAGTCGCCAGGCGTTGTTGCTCGCGACGGCGAGGAGGAAGTTCGAGAACGCCTGGTAGTACAGGACGGCCGCCCGGCCGCGCCAGCCGCCGCGGTGGAACGCTTCCAGGCAGGCGTCGACGGCACGCAGCTCGTGAACGCCCCGGGTGACTCTCCCCATGCAGAGCGCGGCTGCCGCCGGGTGGTCCAGCGCGGTGTCCCAGGCACGGACTGCCAGGTCCCGCAGCGACTCGGCCCACGACTCGTGCGGCTCGTACCCCTCCAGGGAGATCCTGTCCAGCTCATCCGCGACGGCCACCATGATGTGGTCGCGACTCGCGAAGTACCGGTAGACCGCGGTCGCGGAGGAGGACAGCTCCTTGCCGAGCCGCTGGAAGGTCAGCGCGTCCGGCCCGTCCTCGTCGAGGATCCGCAGCGCGGTCTCCACGATGAGCCCCTGGGAAAGGGTTCCCCGCTGGAGCCGCTTCGGCGACCGCCCCCCAGCAACTGCCACGCGAACGCCTTCCTCGGACGGACGGCGAGCGCACACGCTGCCGCAACCTGCGTCTCCTTACCGGCGACAAGGAACCAGCCTATGCGACTGATGTCGAGCGGATCGCTCAGGGCCCGGTCACCGGGGTGGCCGTGGCCACCGGCCGTCCCTCCGGTCACTGTCTCGACAACAGAGGGGCGAGCGCGGTCGCGGACGAGTCGGGAACGGAAGACGGTCCAACTGCCTGCTCCTGACACTTCGCAGAGATTGAAGGCGGGGCAGCCGATTCAGAAGCCGCGCATACGCTAGATTCCATCGTCATCACACTTGAATCAAGCACATTTATCCGTCATGGTGCTTGAAACGAGCACGGTGCCTGCCGTTCACGCAGGAGGGAGAGGTGCCTCATGGACGACATCGACCGGGCCATCCTGCGGGAGCTGCAGGTCGACGGCCGGATCCCTTACGCCGATCTGGGTCCGAAGGTGGGGTTGTCACCCTCGGCCGCGAGGCACCGGCTGCAGCGGCTGATCGACACCCATGCGGTACAGGTCGTCGGAGTGACCGACCCGATGACCATGGGCCAGCAGACAATGGCGCTGCTGGGCCTGCGCATCGACGGTGATCCCCGGGCGGTCGCCGATGAACTGTCCCGGCACGACGAGGTCGTGTACACGGTCCTGACGGCCGGCGGCTTCGATCTGTTCGTGGAGGTGGTGTGCCCTCAGCCTCGGGATCTTCTGGACTTCATCAACGATGTCGTGCGGCCCGTCGAGGGGGTCGCATCCGTGGAGAACTTCCCCTACTTCGCGATTCACACGCACCGCTTCCTGTGGCACGTCGACTGAGGCATCCGAGCGTCCGAGCCCTGCCTGCCCGTACCAACCGAGGAACCCGCATGCTGCCCGACGAGTACCGCACGATCGACTTCTTCACCGAGGGCGCCCTTCCCGCGCCCCGCACGACGGCGGCCGAGGCTGAGCTCATCGCCGCCGAACACCTCGGCATCACCGCTCGCGCGCAGGCGCTGGGCAGCCAGCAGGACGCCAACTTCCTGCTGCACGCCGACGACGGGACGCCCGCGACGATTCTGAAGATCGCCAACCCCGCCTTCGACACGGTGGAGATCGAAGCCCAGGACGCGGCAGCAGACCTGATCGCCTCGGCCCGTCCGGAACTGCGCGTCGCCACGGTCCTGCGCAGCCCCGACGGCTCCCCGCGGCGCACGACGGTGGACACCGAGAGCGGTCCCGCCGTCGCACGCCTGCTGCGCTACCTGCCCGGCGGCACGCTCTCAGGACCACGGCACCTGTCCCCCGGCACCGTGGCGGGCATGGGCACGATCGCCGGAAAGGTCAGCACCGCCCTGCGCGACTTCCGGCACCCGGGCCTCGACCGCGTACTCCAGTGGGACCCGCAGCACGCCGATCGTGTCGTCGCCAAGCTCGCCGGGCACATCGACGAACCCGACCGGCGCACCGCCGTCCAGACATCGACCGCCGAAGCCTGGGCGCATGTCCAGAAGCTCGCCGCCGCGCTGCCGTCGCAGGCCGTGCACCTGGACCTCACCGACGACAACCTGATCCGCTGCCCCGACAGCCGTCCGCCCATGCCGGACGGGGTCATCGACTTCGGTGACGTGACCACGAGCTGGGCGGTCGGCGAACTCGCCGTGTCACTGTCCTCGATACTCCACCACGACGGTATCGAGCCTCACCACGTGCTGCCGGCCGTCCGCGCCTTCCACGCCGTGCGGCCGCTCTCACCCGAGGAAGCCGAGGCGGTGTGGCCGCTCGTGGTCCTGCGCGCCGCAGTCCTGGTGGCCAGCGGGCGGCACCAGGCCGCCGTCGACGGGGACAACGCCTATGCCAGGGCCGCGCTCGACCGCGAATGGCGCGTCTTCGAACAGGCCACCTGGCTGCCCCTGCCCGTGATGACCCGCCTCATCAGTGACGCGACCGGCACGGCCGACGCGTCGCCTGCCCGCACTGCCCGCACTGCCCGGACCGATGCGCCGGTGCGCCCGCTCCTGCGGGACCTCGTCGCCGACGACATCACCCTCCTCGACCTGTCCACCGACGCCGATTCCATGGACCACGGAGCCTGGATGGACGCCGGCACCGAGGACCGGCTGGTGACCTCCGCGCTGGCCGACGGAGCGGCCGCCGTCGCCACCCGGTACGCCCGTGCGCGACTCACTCGGACATCGGCGCTGTCGGCGGTGTCCACGGCCACGGTGCCCACCGGAATGGACCTCTGGCTCGGCCGGTATGCCGTGGTGCAGATGCCCGCCGCGGGAAAGGTCCTCGCTGCGGCGCCGGGCCACGTGGAACTCACCTACGGCACGCACACGCTGTCGCTGACCTTTCCCCGCGCGATCCAGCCCGTGGTCACCACCGGTGCGACGGTGCGGGCGGGAGACGACATCACCCACCTCAGCCCCGGCGCCTCGGTCCACGTTGCCCTGCGCGCCGCCGACAGCCCCGCCGCGCCACGCCTGGTCCGCCCCGAGTACGCAGCCGGCTGGCTCGCGCTCACCGCCGACCCCGCCCCGCTCCTCGGCCTCCCGGCCGCCTACGACCGTACGCGCGAGAGGGACCTGCTCGACCGGCGTGACGCCGCGTTCGCCACCGTGCAGGAGCACTACTACGCCGACCCTCCTCGCATCGAACGTGGCTGGCGTCACCATCTCCTGTCCACCGACGGCCGGTCGTACCTCGACATCGTCAACAACGTCACCCCGTTGGGCCACGCCCACCCCCGCGTCGAGCAGGCGGTCTCCCGGCAGTTGCGGCGTCTCAACACCAACTCGCGTTTCCACTACGCCTCCGTGGTGGAGTTCACCGAACGCCTCGCCGCCCTTCTCCCCGATCCTCTGGACACGGTGTTCCTCGTCAACTCCGGTTCGGAGGCGGTGGACCTGGGCCTTCGCCTGGCCATCGGAGCCTCCGGCAGGCACGACGTCGTCGCGCTGCGCGAGGCGTACCACGGCTGGACGTACGCCTCCGACGCGGTCTCCACCTCGCTCCAGGACAACCCCAACGCCCTGGCCACCCGCCCCAGCTGGGTGCACACCGTGGACTCGCCCAACTCCTACCGCGGCCGCCACCGCGGGGCGGATGCCGTGCGTTACGCACCCGAGGCCGTCGCGGTGATCGACGAACTGGCCGCCGCCGGCCGTCCGGCGGGAGCATTCATCGGCGAGACCTTCTACGGCAACGCCGGAGGAGTCGCCCTTCCCGACGGTTATCTCGCTCAGGTGTACGCGGCGGTACGGCGTCACGGCGGCCTGGCCGTCGCCGACGAGGTCCAGGTCGGATACGGCCGCCTGGGACACTGGTTCTGGGGCTTCGAGCAGCAGCAGGTCGTCCCCGACGTCGTCTGTGTCGCCAAGGCCATGGGCAACGGACACCCTCTCGGCGCCGTCATCACGTCTCGGGCGGTCGCGGACCGGTACCGCGACCAGGGCTACTTCTTCTCCTCCACCGGCGGCAGCCCCGTCTCCAGCATGGTGGGGCTCACCGTTCTGGACGCCCTGCGCGACGAGGATCTCCAAGGCAACGCGGCGCGCGTCGGCGAGCATCTGAGAGGCCGGCTCGAAGCACTGGGTGACCGCTACGACATCATCGGCGCCGTCCACGGCTCGGGCCTCTACCTCGGACTCGAACTCGTCCGGGACCGCGCCGGCCTGGAACCCGCCACGGAAGAGACCGCCGAACTCTGCGACCGCATGCTCGACCTCGGCGTGATCGTCCAGCCCACCGGGGACCACCTCAACATCCTCAAGATCAAGCCACCTCTGTGCCTCGACACCACCGCGGCCGACTTCTTCGCCGACATGCTCGACCTGGCCCTCACCCAACTCGGCCACTCCCGCTGACGCAACACATCCGCAGGCCGGGTCCCGGCGGCGTGTACGGCATGCGTCCGAGCCGGTGGACGCCCAGGTGAAACGTTCCTGGTTCGGTAGGCACTGGGGACTGACCCGTCGACGCCGGTCTCACACTCCCGTACAGCAACGGCCCACCGAGGGCACCAACATCAAGGCCTCGGCGTCACGAACGTGCACATGCAGCGCCCCCACGGCATTCCGGCCAGAGTGAACAGCGCCACGAGCACAACTACGGCGGCATCCCGCACCAGAGCGCTTGGGCAGGGTGAGCAGAAAGGTGCGCTACCTCACGGCCAAGAGCCCGTTCACCGGGTTCCTGCCGCACCGCACGCCACGCCGACCGGCCGACCAGGGGCCCTGGGCCCAACGTCGGCTACAGATCGTCAAACCCGTCGGCACGGCTCCATCGCAGGGTGGTGTTCCTCTTGAAGACGACCTCGCTCCCGTCGTCGGAGACGGTAGCCCGCTCCCAACCGTCGAAATCCTTCGTGACGTTGATGTCCCACTTGGTCAGGCTGTCCACGCCGACGGCCGCGATGGACTCCGCCGGGGGTTCTCCGTCGTTGCAGTAGGGGCCGAAGTCCGCGATCGCCGCGACGGTCCCGCCCATTGCCCGGAGCTCGATGCCCTGGCATGCGTCGGCCTCGGTGCGGTGGATGACCGTCGCTTCGGTCCACGCCTTCGCGCGAGGACTGTAGTGCTGCTCGACGAGCCCTCTGTTCCGCAGGTAGTACATGGCCACCCGGCGACCGTCGTCGAGTTTCACCTCGGCGTTGTAGGGACTGCGACCGCCGTTCCAGGGAAGGTCGCTCTTCCGCAGCTCGGAGGTGTACTCCGAGGAATCCTGCGAGGCGCCCCGGGAGGCGTCGTCCGCCGCCGAGTCCGGGTGACCACATGCCACCACGGCCCCCATCACCCACACCGACGCCGATCCCCAGGCCAGTATCCGACTGCCGGGCTTACGCATACGTGTCTCCCATCACCTCACCGCAGCATAGGTGTTCAGCGGAAACGGGCCGACCGATCCCCGGGAGCCGTTGCGTGATCGCGATCCGTCCGGAGCGCCGTACCGCGCGCGGAGGGGAGTTGGGTTGGACATCCCGTTCGTACAGGAGCGAACGCAGTGCAGGCACGATGCCGGTGATCATGTGAGTGTCGAAGTCCCATCGCCGAGGTCGAGGCCCACCAGGCGGGCGCTGACACGGTGTTCGCCGACACGGCGGTCGGCGGCGGTCTCGGTGAGGGGTAGCCGGAGCGGCGCAGGATCTCGGCCCAGTGCAGGGACCGACGGCGCGGGGACCTCGCACGCGGAGTTCGCGCGGCGGATGATGGACGTCACCGCCGTGTGGCCGTGGGGAGCAGCGGCAGCCAGGAGTCCGGCACCCGCGTGGAAAGGCCGGTAGCGCAGCATCGAGTCGCTCCGCGGCCGTACTCCCGTCGCTGCCGTGGGCGGCGTGCGGGCGCCGGGTCACCCGTCGGCCCACGCGGGGAAGTTCGACGGCGAAGAGTCGGAACGGAGTCGCGGTGGTCAGCAGGGTGCGTCGGCCGCGGCCTCCCCGGCCGGGGCGACCTGGCGGAGACCAGCCTCGCCCGCGTTCCGCGAGCCGACAGCGGAGAGGGCACTCGCCGCCCCCAGCAGTCTGCTGCTCGGCAGTACGACGACGGTCGGCTTCAGTACACCGGCCGCACCACCACCCTCGCCCGGACAGCGAGCAGCACGGTCGGCGGGCTACTCGCCATGACGTGGGCAGAGTCCTTGCCACCGGCGAGGCGTTCAGCCGCCCCGCCCACCACAAGGTCGGCACGAAACCACGTCGAACTGGATGAATGACAAGGTGAGTGCCTGTTCCATATCTCCGGTTCTGAGTAGCCTTGGCGTCTAGGCTGGTTGTGTGTCCGAGGACGCCGGGCAGGCCGGAATACGGTGTGCGAGGGCTGCGGTGAACGGCTGAGGCCGGGAACACGGCCGGATGCGGTGTTCTGTTCGGCGACATGTCGGGCCAGGCAGTCGAGGCGGTCCCCCGGGCGGGGTGCCAGGGGGACTTGGCCGACGTACGAACGGTCCCCGCCCCGGGGCATGACTGGTACGGCCCATCCTTCCGGCCCACTGTGGCGGGCCGGAAGGCCCTGGCACTTTCCGGTGGCCGGCCGGTCAGTACAGCTTGTTGACGGCCGTGGTCGTGGTCTTCTTGAAGGCGGCCACGGGGGCGTTCACGAGGTCGCCCATCTGTCCCCACTGGACGACGGTGACGGTCCTGCCGTCCCGCCCGACCGACAGCAGGGCGACGTCGTTGGCACCCCAGGACGTCTCGGTGTTCAGGCCGCGGACGTGGGCGCCCTCCTCGACCGGCAGCGTGCCGTAGTCCCGGCCCTCGGCGTCGACGTCCGGGTCGTTCTCCTCGAGGCGGTCGGCGCAGGTGCGGATCAGGTCGTCGTAGTGCTTCGCCAGGGCCTTGGCCTGGGCGGCTGTGCCCGTCACGACGGTCAGCTGCACAGCGCTGGTGTCCAGGTCGGTCCGGAACTCCCGGTGCCGGTAGTCGTAGTCGAGCACGCCCTCCGTGCTCACACAGAGGCCGAGTGCCTCCGGGAACCCCTCGGTGACCGGCCCGGCGGTCCAGGACGACGTCGGGTGCGGCGGCAGCTGGGACGCCGACAGGAACGTGGGCGCGGCAGCCTTCGTCGCGGCGCCCGCGGCCGGCGCCGTGAGGAGGGTGCCCGCCGCGAGGGCGGCGACGGCGAGTGCGGTGAGAGCGCTCGTTCGGATGCGCATGGACATGGGTGTTCCCCCGTGTGGATGAGTGCGTGGACATGGATGCCGCGGCGAGGCCGGCTGGTCGGGCCGGGCCCGGTCGGTGCGGCACCAAAAGCATCAACGGTCACAGCGGCCGGGCGCAACAGCCGACGGCCGATCGGGCAGGCTGGAACCATCCCAGCCCCTGTGACCTGCAGTTACATGGATGCCTGGGATACCGTCCCGGGCCGGGTGGGGTCGCACGAGGACGGGGGACCTCTGTCAGCGCAGAACGACGGCATCCACGAGGTGGCGGATTTGGCGGCGCTGCTACGGGCGCGGCGCGTTCATCTTCGCGAGCTGACGGCTCCGCCGCTCTGCCCTCTCAACCGTTCTTGCGCCTCGTCAACGGCTGTCGAGCGACGTTGTGGGCCTTCATCTGCGTCCGCCTCTCCCTCTCCCAGACCGTCGATGTCTCGCTCGACTTCCTCTACCGCTGCACCGAACTCCACCGACGGGTCGAGCAGCTCAGGGCCCAGCAGCGAAGCCACCCGCCACAGCCAGCCGCGCAGCCGCGCAGCCGCCCGACGACTCGCCCAGCAGCGTCGTGCGCACCCTCACCGCCCAGCTTCCGAGCTCAAACGGCGGCACCGCGACGAGGTCCAGGCCCTGCGGCAGGCCCTCGAAGCCGCCCAGAGCGAGAACCTCGAATTGCGAGCCGCCTCGGCCCTGGCGCGAGCCGTCACCGGTAATCCAGTCGCCAGGACCAGTCCCGTTCGGCAGACTCCACCCAGTGGACCGAGTAACGAAGATCGCGAACCGGCTGGCAGGCATCGACGGCGTCGTCGCGGTCTGCCTCGGCGGCAGCCGGGCACGAGGCACGCACAGGCCCGACTCCGATTTCGATCTTGGCCTCTACTATCGCCCTCCGCTGGACACCGCCGCCCTGCGCCTGCTCGCCACCGAGCTGACCGGCGGCACGGTCGAAGTAACCGAGCCGGGTGGGTGGGGTCCCTGGGTCGACGGAGGCGGCTGGCTGACCGTCGACGGGGCACACATCGACTGGATCTACCGCGACCTGGACCGCGTGCACCGGATCTGGCAGCAGTGCCAGGGCGGGCACTTCGAAGTAGGCACCCAGGCAGGCCACCCGCTCGGGGTCTACTCGCACGCCTACGCCGGTGAGGTAGCCATCGGACGCTTCCTCACAGACGTCACCGGTGAACTGACCGCCTTGCAGGAGCAGATCCGGACCTCATACCCGCAGCCCCTACGTGACTCGCTCGTCGCCAACGCACGATGGGAAGTGCCGTTAACCTTGTCCATCGCCCGCAAAGGCGTGACCCGGGGCGACGCCTTCTACATCGCCGGCTGCCTATTTCGCGTGGTGGGACTCCTTGTGCACGCCCTTCACGCCCAGGCCGGGTGCTGGGTGCTCAACGAGAAAGGAGCCGTTCAGGCGGCAGGGCAGCTCCCGACCGCTCCGGCAAACTTCTCCGCACGCGCCCACGCCCTGTTCGGCGCACTCGGCGCCACCCCGGACGAGCTCACCGCCACGATCGACGACGCGGACCAACTGGCCGCCGATGTCCTGGACAACCTCGCTCCCTCACCGAGGTGACGGAGCGCACTGTCACGGACGCGAGCATGCCAGTTGACCGAACTGGGCACGTGCCTTCCCCCGTGAAGGTGGGCACGCGGTTATTGATCACGCGGCGAGCGTGAGTTTAGCGACGTCGGCGTCGGCGTCGGCGTCGGCGTCGGCGTCGGCGTCGGCGAGCCATTTGTGGTAGCTGGACCGGTTCACGTCCAGGACCTGGCAGAGCCGCTTCACCTCTCAGATGCTGCGATGGTCGTCAACGAACTGGAAGCGGCTCCTCACCAGTTCATCTCCCTGGCGAATACTTGGCCGCCTTGCGGAGAATGTCCCGCTCGGTGGCGAGCTTGCGCTCACGCGCCTCGAGCTCGGCCACCCTCGCCTGCAGCTGGCCGCGCCCGCGCTCGTCCGGATCAGCGGACGGCACCGCCTCCCGAGGCCGAGCGCCCGGCTTCGCAGCCACGGCGTCCGCGGTCCCGCAGCACCCACTCAAGCAGGGTCGCCCGGTGGACGCCCAGGTCAGCAGTGATGATCTTATAAATAGCCCCGGATATGGACTCGTACAGGGCCATGGCATCGGCCTTGAACTCGTCCGAGTAGTTTTCATCGCCATCGGCGGTCGTCTCGCGTCCTCCGGATCAAGCAGACCCAATATCAGCGTGACCACCACTCAGGGGGAGGCCCCGTCGGCTTCCGGACCAGGTGGCAGCCGCACGTCCCGGGGCCAGCCGTTGAGCCGGGCGAATTGACGCATGAACCGCTCACACCTTGCGCCAAAGTCGTCGCCCCGGTCGGGCAACCGTGTGAGCTCGATCATCCGGGCGGGATCCGACTCGGGCGCCTGCAGCAAGGAGACCTCGGCGTCGATGAACTCGCCGTCACCCAGGCTGCCGACAGCCAGCGCGAGGGCCGCAGCGGTCACGACGCCGACACATGTCCGCGTGGGACTGAACACCGCCTCCACCGGTCCACGCTTCTCATGCGGAGCCTCATGGTCCAGATGCTCGTGTGGGTCGAACATCATCAGTCGAACCATGTCCCTCGATCCGGCAACACAGAAGGCGAAGTCGCGTTCGCTCGGATCCTCCACAGGAGAGCCGGGAACACGCTCGCCGACCAGAACGGCGCCGAGTTCCTGATCACGGAGGCGCCGTCCCGCGTCAACAGGGCTCCCCTGATCGAACCTGCGGTCAGCGATCACGTCGATGACGGGGATCGCTCGCAGACCGAGCAACCGCGCCAACGTCTCCCGGGCCGTGGTGACGAGAGCGTCCAAGGGTACGGGAGCGTGCATCGTTCCCACGAAATCGACGGACATGGCGACGAAGATAGCCCGTCTCCTCAGAGGGTGTTACTGAGATTCCGGTCGTGATGTCACCCAACGAAGACCTGTCTGACTTGGAGGTCCCCTCAACCGTCCGGCGACATGACGTCGAGATCATCAGTAGAGCTCGTAACACGATCTTGTTCAAGTGCCCTGGTCCGGCGTAACCGATGTGCCGATTCGGCCTTTCGGGAGGGTGTGAGTACTCGGCCGTGGATCGTGGACGACGACTTGTGGGCGCTGATCGGGCCGCTGCTGCCGCCGCCCCGGCCGGAGAGTCGCCGGGCCCGCAGCCGGTACCGGACCGGCTGTGTCTGCAGGGCATCCTGTACGTGTTCTACAACAACGGCCTGGCAACTCCTGCCCTTGGAGCTGGGGTTCGGCTCGGGACAGACGTGCTGGCGACGCCTGGACCGCTGGCAGCAGGCCGGCGTCTTCGACCAGCTGCACCGCATCCTGCTCGCCGAACTCAACACGGCTGGCGAACTCGACTGGTCCCGGGCCTGCGTGGACGGCGCCCACATCCGCGCGAAAAAGGGGAGCCGACACCGGCCCGTCGCCGGTCGACCGGCGGAAGACGGGCAGCGAACACCACCTGATCTGCGACGGACTCGGCGCCCCGCTCAAAGTCATCACCACCGCGGGGAACGTCAACGACGTCACCCAGGCCCTCGCCCTCATCGACGGCATCCGGCCCGTGGCCGGACGGCGCGGGCGCCCGCGCCGTCGCCCCGAACTCGTTTCTTGGCGACAAGGGCCAAGCCAGACCAGGGCAATGGCGTGGTGATCAAATCGTTGCCGCATCGCGTACAACCGGGCACAGCCCTTTGCCGTCCCACCTTCAGCCACAAGGATGAACCTCCGGCCGATGCGCCTACGCGCTCGGTCCAGGCTGTAGGGGAAAGGGCGGGACTCGAGGATGGGGGAGACGATGCGGAGAGCGGTGGTGGCCGGTGGAGCGGCGATCGTGTTCACAGGGGTCGCGGCGGTGCCGGCTGGGGCGGCGGAGGGCGGAGTCTCCTTCACCCGAGTCGCGGTGAACGGCGGGAAGCCGATTGTGATCGGGGTCAAGGAGGAGGTCGAGGTGCGTGCGGTCTTCCGGATGACGACCAAACTCAGGTACGACTCCGGGCCGACCGTGTTCCCCTACCGGGGGAAGCTTGACAGCGGGGACACGCTGCACAGCGCCATCATCACCAGCGACTGCGAGGTCGTGGACAAGGCGAAGGGAATCTGCGACTTCGAGGAGTGGCTGTACATCGACCCGCGGAACTATGACTTCGGGAACGAAGACGCCGGCACCTGGAAAACTGCTGCTCGGGTCTTTCTCGCCGGCGACGCCCACGACACTGACGACAAGAACCTCCCGTTGCAGGTCAAGCGGGCGACACGCGTCACCGTCAACGCCTCGCCGGAGCCGGTCACGAAAGGGAAGACCATCACCGTGACCGGGCGGATCACACGGGCGAACTGGGACACCCACACGTACCAGGGCTACGCGGGCCGCACGGTGAGCCTGCAGTTCAAGGCAGCGGGCACCTCCTCGTACAGGACGGTCGCGAAAGCGAAATCGAGCAAAACGGGGGTACTCAAGACCACGGTGAAGGCCACCGGGCCGGGGGCGTGGCGGTGGACGTACTACGGGAACTCCACCTCCGGAGCGAAGTCGTCGACCGGGGATCACGTCGCCGTGCGATAGGCGACGTGCGCGGATCGCCTCCCCCTTCCATGAGCGTCATCACCCGGACCCCAGACCGCGATACGCCGTCGACATGGGGCCGACCTCGCAGAAGCCGGAGCTCCTTGTGCTCGAGCGGAGTCCGATCCCCTGAGCCGACCAGCCTGACGCCGTCTGAAGTCCGGCTTCCTGCGGAGCGACGTGGCGGCGCAGAACCCTGAGCGCGCTACCTGGCCAGGCTGGCCAGGTAGCGCGCTCAGTCACATCCGGCTGTGTCGAGGCAGCACAGTTGGCAGATCGGCACATCTGTTGGCAGACGCCGAGAGCCAACTCTTCTGCATCGCCCATGTGACGAGGGCTGAGGGGGACCGCCTACGGTTCGACGATGTGCCGCAGATAGGTGTGCGGGTCGGCGAGATAGCGGCGCCAGTGATCCACGACGCCGAGCTCCCGCCAGGCGACCTTCCGCATACCGTGCTCACCGACCTCGATGATGTCCGCGCCCGGCAGTGCGGTCAGCAACGGGGAGTGCGTGGCACAGACGACCTGGCCGCCCTCCTTGGCCAACCGGTCGATATGCCCGATCAACTCGAGGCACGAAGAGAAGGAGAGCGCCGCCTCCGGCTCGTCAAGAACATAGAGCCCGGCGTGAAGGAACTTCCCACGGAACGCCGCCAGAAAGCCCTCACCATGGCTGACATCATCCGGCGAGAACCCCTCCCTGCCCAGGGCGTCCAGCGCCGTCTCGGCACGCAGGAAGAAGCCCTTGCGGGCCGACCAGCTGGTGACCATACGACGCCCGCGCCCCGAGGCGGCATCGAACTTCATACACTCACCGAGGAACGACTTGCCGCGCGGGGAAGCGTAGCGCCAGTCGTGGGAGCCGCCGAAGGAATCCAGGCCGAACCCCTCCGCCAACGCCTCGACCAGGGTCGACTTCCCCGAACCGTTCTCACCGACCAGAAAAGTCACCGGCGCGGTGAACCGCAGCCCTTCGTTGAGCAACTGTCGGACGCAAGGCACCGACCAAGGCCAGGATTCCTCGTCGTACGAGGAAAGATGGACATACGCGCGTTCGATAATCACGCAACCAGTGTCGTCTGTACTTGGAGAGCGTACGCGTGCACCGTGCGCCCGACGTCAGTTCCTCGCGCTCGTTGTTGCCCGGACTCCGATCGGTCACGCAGCCGTTCCCATGCGTTGCGAGGCAGTACTCTCAGCCCAGCTGGAATCTGCACGCTGGAGTCGGCACATCGCCGACGCGTGCGAATGCCACCAGGTGTGGCTGCACGTCGACGGCGCCTACGGCGGAGCAGGCCTGGCAGCGCCCAGCGTGCGGCAGCATCGAACGCGCCGACAGCTTCCTCGTCGATCCGCACAAATGACTCTTCGCGCCTACGACTTCTGCGCACCGCTCTACCGGGATCCGGCCTCGGCGCGCCGCGCACAGTCAGTCGGCGCACTGAGCTATTTCAGCGTTGCCGCTCCAGGTGAGGACGGCAGCGGCGATCGACGACATTCGATTCGGGCTACAGCGCGCGAGGTGGAAGATCTGCCAGGACTTCAGGCGGGCCACGCCCCGTTCGACCGATGCTCGTACTGCCGAGAGCGCGCGGTTGACGGTGCGCTGGGTTGGTGACAGGTCGCGACCGGGTGGGCGTCCGACGGGTGTGGTGACCCACGGTCGGCGCCGATGTAGGCGCGGTCGGCAACGATCGGGACGCCTTGGCGTTCGCAGAACCGGATGATCCGGTGGGTGCGAGCCGCAGTCAGGTCATGGGTCCGACCCGGGGGGCCGGCGAGATCCACAGCAGGCGTCCGGTCAGATCGGTGACCACCTGACGTTCACGCCGCGGCGGCGGTGCTTGGCGGAGCAGTCCGCCCGGCCGTCGCCGAGGCGGTCGCATGCGGCGAGGGTGCCGTCGAAGCAGGACGAAGTCCGGGTCGGCTTCACGCAGGGCTTTGAGCAGGCCAGGTGCCCGCACCGCGAGCAGGTCGACCACGGTGTGGGTGTAGGCGTGGGCGGTGCCCACCGAGATGCCGAAGCCGGCGGCGATCTGCGCGAGGATGTCGTGCTTGCGCAGGTACACCAAGGCGACCAGCGCGCGCCGGTGCGGTGGGAGCTTGCAGAGGCGGTCATCCTCACGGGTGACGATGAGCATGGTGACCCACTCAACCAGCGTGTGCGGCAGGTCGAGTGCGGCAGGATGGGGAGCCAACGAGGCTCCTGTGCCGATGGGTTGAGACTTCGAACACCTCCCCCAACGGCACAGGAGCCTCGTGCGTTGCGGGTCCCTCCGCCGTGAGGCAAACGGCTTGCCGCACACCCTGACGCGGCCCCGGTCTCCTATCTCTGACCCACGGTGCAAAGTAGCCGCAGGGACTACTTGCTCCCCTCCAACTGCCGTGGGACGCGGGAGTTCCGCAGTTCCTTGAGGTCCGGGATGTGGTTGTACAGGGTGCCGACGGAGACGCCCAGGATCTTGGCGATGGTGGTGACGCTGTTGGCCGGGTTGGGCAGCATGTCGCGGGCCGCGCGGATGAGGTCCTCGTTGACGACCGAGGGGCGCCCGCCGACCTTGCCGCGGGCGCGGGCGGCGGCAAGGCCCTCCTTGGTGCCGGCAACGATGAGTTCGCGGATGAACTCGGCGAGCGCGGCGAAGACGTGGAAAATCAGACGCCCGCCGGGAGTGGTGGTGTCGAGCGCCTCGTGCAGGGACCGGAAGCCGATGCCGCGCTCCCGGAGCTCGGCGACCATGTTGACGAGGTGTTGGAGGCTGCGGCCGTAGCGGTCGAGCGAGGGGACGACGAGGGTGTCGCCGGGGGTGAGGAAGGCGTGGCACGCCTTCAGCTCGGGGCGCAGGTCGTTCTTGCCGGACTTCTTGTCGGAGAAGATGCGTCGGCAGCCCGCCGCGTTGAGCGCATCGATCTGGCGGTCGAGTTTCTGCCCTCCGGTCGAGACCCTCGCGTAGCCGATTCGGATGTCGGTGAGGACGGTGGGCGAGGGGGTGAGGAGTTCGGACGGTTCCAGCGACGCGTTCATGCCCGGGATCTTCTCAAGAAACGGGGTTCACGGGGTTGTTGCAGCCCGAGGTTTCTGAAGGAGTTTTTGAAGGCGTGTCGCGATCGTTCGATCTTGAGTGCCAGGTCTTCAGAAACGATGGTTTCTTGAAGATCTGCTGGAGGTTAACCTCCTGACATGGCTCAACCCACTCGACCCCTCCAGGTCATCACGCGGCTCGTTGACGGAAGCATCTGCGCCTATGACCTGGCCGCCGATGCCGGGGGTGTGCTGTCACCCGCCATGATCTGTCGGCCGTCTGGCGAGGATGACGTCGTCGACCACGCCGTTGCCGAAGATCTCCAGCGCGCCTACTACACGACCCTGAACGCAGTTGTCTGCGTGACAGCAGACGGGATCGAAGTCTGGCGGTCGGAGTTCGAGCCGCAGTCGGACCAGCAATTCGGGCACCGGCCCAGCTGCGTGATGTCGCTGGACGGACTTGTGGTCTGGGTTTACCGGCCTGATGCCATGGCCGGTCGTAACCGCCCCGATCAGTGGGTTGCCCTGGACGCCGGGACCGGAGCGGTCATCGCGCAGGCGGATCTGGACACCGTTGGCCATGGCGGTCAGCATCTGTTGCACCCAGCGGGCGATCAGGTGTTCCTCGATGTGGGAGAAGGGCAGGACGGCTCAGTCATCTACCGCGCGTCGGTGGTCGAGGACCGGATGGATCTCATCCGCTATCCCTGGAACGACCGGTGCCTCATCGACCTGGCGCCCGACGGACGCCAATTCATGACCGTCGACCACGAGCAGACCGACGTCGCCATCCACACCTGCCCGGACGGCGAGGTGACGTTCACCTTCCCCGTCGACGCCTTCGGGCACGACCCGGACGAGGTCTTCATGGAATGGAGCGGCGGCTATCTCAACCAGGACACCGTCATCGTCACCCTTGTCGGCGAAACCGAGGACCAGCAGGAGTGGTTCTGCCACTACCGCGTCGATGTGCGCTCCGGCCAGGTCCAAGCTGCGTTCGATGCGCACGCGGAGAATCCCTACGACATCCAGCCCCTCGGAGACGGATCCTGGCTGACCGCCGATCAATCCGGTCACCCGATCCGCTGGACCGACGCATAGAGGACCCTGCGGCTGAGCTGGGCGACCCATAACGCGTTTGCCTTAGCTTGACTCTGTCGGGGATCTTGGAGTTGCCGAGGTCAGGTGCCCAGGGTGCGCCAGGATTTTGGCCTGGAGATCCCGCACCGGTCGAGGTAGCTCTGGAAGGCGGTCGGTCGTCGGGAAGGGGGTGCCTTCTCGGTTGGTGGGAGACCGCTGAGGCGCTCGATGTTGATGGCGATGGCTGTCAGGACGTGCTGGACGTGGGCTTTGCTCTGTCCTCGGTAGCGACAGCGGCGCGTGCCGTGTCCGTGGGCGAACTCGTTGACCGTGCCCTCCACTCCCGAGCGGACCGCATAGCGGGCCTTCCACTCGGGCGTCTGCTGCTCGGCACGGACGCGGAGTTGCAGGTCGCGGAGCTTGCGCGGGGGAAAGCCCACGGTGCGGGCGTTGTCGGCGGTGCTGGTGCACTGGGTGCGGGCAGGGCAGGGACGGCACTGGCTCTTGGTGAACCGTGCCACGGTCAGCGGGGCAGCGGTGGGCGAGGATGTCGGGTAGGGGCCGTGCCAGCCAGCGCTGACCTGGCCCTGGGGACAGGTGACCTGCCGAAGGTCGAAGTCGATGTGGAAGTCGTCCCGGGCGAAGCCCTCGCCTCGGCGGTGCTGGTGCGTGGGGTTGCTCTTCAGCGGCCCGGAGACGGTGACCTGGTGTTCACGTGCGGCTTGTTCCAGGTGAGGCAGGGAGGTGTAGCCGGAGTCGACCAGGTGCTCGGCGGGCAGCAGTCCGCGGCGGGCCAGGCGGGTGTGGATGCCGGGCAGGACCTGGCTCCAGGTGAGCGACCCAGTTCGAGACACCGTTCGATACCGGAAGAAAAAGAACAAGATTAGAGCCTGTTCCTGATCCAGGCATGCCAGGCGGCGGGAAGATGGTCGACGGGCGACTACCGCTCCGACACATGAGGCCTGTCCACGTCGTTCCGGGCATCCCGGCCCGCCGCACCTCCGTGCGGCCCGGTTGTCGGTACGCGCTGATACAGCTCTTGCGTACCGACCCAGCCAGCAGAGGAGACCCGTGGGCGACTGGGGAACAGGCAACTTCGACAGCGACGCGGCCGCAGACCACTTGTCGATCCTCACGGACCGGCTCATCACCGAGGTGGCGGACGCGATGGCAGGCGATCCGGTCGAGCTCGAGCCCGACGAGTACTGGGGCGTTGCGGTGCCGGCCAACCTGGAGCTGCTGAGCCTTCTGGCGAGGCAGGGGTACGTGGGGGCGTCGCTGCCCGAGGCCGAGGTGGTCGAGGGGTGGAAGAAGGCGTTCATGGCGGTGTGGGAGCGCGGCATCGACGAGTTGGCGCCCTCATCGGGTTACAAGGACGAGCGACGCACCGTCCTGATCCGTACTTTCGACGAGCTGGCCGAGCTCAGGAGGAAGGAGGACTCGGACTGAGGACTGTCCCCGAACGAACGCTCACACGGCGTGCAGGACGAACGGCACTTCCGCTCCACCAGCCGGTATGGCGGCCTGGAGGACCCCGGCCCGCTCGTCAGGACGAGTTGCGCATCCGGACCGCTGCTTAGGGTCGCGCAGATAGGGCTCGGTTCGGGAGTAGAAAGCGGCCATGCCGGCACCGTGTGCGTGGCTGTCGGTAATCGGCGTGACGGGGCTTGTCCTATGCTGAGCTGATGTCGGACGACGGCGAACCGCCAAGTATCTCGGGTATTGGCGTGGACCTGCCTGCAACGCTGCATATCGCCGGGCTTGCATTCACACGGACGGAGAGCCCTCCGTCCCTGGCCTGCTGGACCGGCTGCTTCCCGGAGTCGGCGGGCGGCAACGCGGCGGTTGTCAGTCTGGTGATTGAGCCCGCCGCGCCGCCTGAAGAGGTCACCCTCCAACTCGCTCACGACGTTGTGAGCCGTTTCGACGTTTTCGTCGGCCAAGCCCTGCGGTACTGCCGGACCCGGCTCCGGGAGCGGCACTTTGAACTCACACCCGAGGAACTGAGCTGGCTGGACCTTCCAGAGTTGCCATTGGCAGTTCCCGAAGCGGTGGTGTGGGCCGACCAGACCTGGGCGATCCGGTGGCATCGGTGTTCAGCTGGTCAAGTCCAACGCATGCAGCCTCGTCCACAGCGACAGCACACCTGACCATGTGACAACTAGCTTGCTTCGGCTCAGCCATCACTCGATCAGGGCCACTCTGAAAAAGCTCACTGTCTCGACGCCATCGACCGTGATGTCCACAATCCGGCGGACCCGACCCTCCATCTCAGCCGCCGTGCCCGCGGTCTGCCGTTCTGGTTCAGCCTGGCCGTCCACCGAGCCGACCGGCACGCGCGCGCCGTGGAACGGACACCGGCCACCAGCCGACTGGTCACCGATGCCATACGCGCCAGTGACCATCTACGCCTGACAGTCGATTCCGAGTTGACCGTCGTGCTCTTCGAACGACCGGGGTGCCGGGCCCGCAGGACTACGCGTCATGGTCCGCCCGGGCTGCCGAAACGGGCGCCTTGCTGTACCCGACGACGGACATGTCGTGTGGGATGTCGACTCCCGCCCGCGTCAACGACATCTACACCCCCCACGCACAGCGGTCGTTGCCCGCCCACCCTTCGACGCGTCCAACCCTACGCCCGCCCGAATCTCCCGGCACAAGCTATTGACATGACATTTGGACAGGGCCCATCGTACTCATCTAGCGCGCGCTAGTAGCGCGCGACAGAGAAAATCATCCTCCAATGAAGTGACCGGTGTCCCCGGAGCGAAGGGAAGCCAGTAATGCCGTTCGATGTGCTGACCATGGGCCGTGTGGGGGTGGATGTGTATCCGCTCCAGACAGGCGTGGGACTGGCTGAGGTCATCTCGTTCGGCAAATACCTCGGCGGCTCCCCGACCAATGTCGCGGTGGCCGCCGCACGGTACGGCCGCTCTGCCTCGGTGGTCACCAAGACGGGTCGCGACCCGTTCGGGGATTTCGTCCGCGCGGCCCTGGACGGGTACGGCGTGGACAGCGGTTTCGTGGGGACGTCGGATATCGCGCCGACGCCGGTGACGTTCTGCGAGATCTTCCCGCCGGACGACTTCCCGCTGTACTTCTACCGGCTGCCGAAGGCTCCTGACCTGGACATCCGTCCTGAGGAGCTGGACCTGGGGGCGGTGCGCGACGCGCGGATCTTCTGGATGACCGGGACCGGGCTGAGCGAGGAGCCGAGCCGCTCGGCCACACTGGCCGCGCTGGCGCACCGGGCCAGGGCCGGCACGACGGTCTTCGACCTGGACTGGCGGCCGATGTTCTGGGAGAACCCGTCCGAGGCCCGTACCCACTACGCCGAGGCCCTGCGGCACACCACCGTCGCCGTCGGCAATCTCGACGAGTGCGAGGTGGCGACCGGTGAGCGGGAGCCTCACGCGGCGGCGAAGGCGTTGCTGGCCGCGGGTGTGGAGCTGGCGGTGGTGAAGCAGGGGCCGAAGGGTGTCCTGGCGATGGGCCGGGACGGCTCGACGGCCGAGATTCCGCCGGTGCCGGTGGACGTCGTCAACGGGCTCGGTGCGGGTGACGCCTTCGGCGGCGCCCTGTGCCATGGCCTGCTCTCGAGCTGGGAGACCCTGCGCACGGTGTCCTTCGCCAATGCCGCCGGCGCGATCGTGGCGGGCCGTCTGTCCTGCTCCGACGCCATGCCGACCGAGGCGGAAGTAGACGCCAAACTCCGTGAGGCCTCCTGCCTCGCCGCCGAAGACCCCACCCAAGGAAAGGCGTGACGACGTGCTGTCCGACCACGTGAGCCGAATCGTGGGCGCCCGGGTCAACGATCCCGGTGCCATCGCGGCGGCCGCCGCACGCCGTGTGAAGGCCACTTCGCTGCGCGGGGAACACGGCAAGGCGATGATCATCGCCGCCGACCATCCCGCACGCGGCGCCAACGGCGTCGGCGCCCACCCCCATGCCATGGCCGACCGCTTCCAGCTGATCGACCGGCTGTGTATCGCGCTGGAGCGGCCTGGGGTGACGGGGGTGCTGGCCACCGCCGACATTCTGGAGGACCTGCTGCTGCTCGGTGTCCTGGACGGCAAGAGTGTCTTCGGTTCCATGAACCGGGGCGGGCTGGCGGGGTCGGTCTTCGAGATCGACGACCGGTTCACCGGCTATGACGCCGCAACGATCGCCGCGATGGGCTTCGACGGCGGCAAGATGCTCACCCGTATAGCCCTCGACGACCCGGCCACCCCGTCGATCCTGGAGAACACCGCCCGGGCCGTGGACGAGCTGAACGATCGTCAACTGATAGCCATGGTCGAGCCGTTCCTCTCGACGTGGCAGGGCGGGAGGATCCGCAACGACCTGTCCACCGACGCCGTCGTCAAGTCGATCACCATCGCCTCCGGGCTGGGCCGGCGGACCGCCTACACGTGGCTGAAACTGCCCGTCGTGGACGACATGGAGCGCGTGCTGGCTTCCTCCACCCTGCCGGCGCTGTTGCTGGGCGGTGAGGTCAAGGATGCCGACGCAGCCTTCGCGTCCTGGGGCAAGGCGCTGAAGCAGCCCACCGCTCAGGGTCTGGTCGTGGGCCGTTCCCTGCTCTACCCCTCCTCCGGCGATGTCGCCGGGGCGGTGGACCGGGCGGTGAGCCTGCTGTGAGCGACACGAGCAAGTACCACCTGCCCAGGGGCACTTCGGGCGATGGCCCGTACGACGTCCTGGTCACGCCGGAGTCGGCGGGCTGGGGATACTCCGGCCTCAGGATCCTGTCCCTTGGCCCGGGTGAGACACACACGATGTCCACCGGCGAGTCCGAGTGCCTGGTTCTGCCGCTGACCGGCGGCTGCACGGTCGCCGTCGACGGCCGGACCTTCGAAGGCCAGACCTTCGAACTCGACGGCCGCGCGGATGTGTTCGCCTCGGTCACCGACTTCGCCTACCTCCCCCGCAAGTCGGAGGCCGTCATCAGCAGCGCGACCGGAGGACGGTTCGCGCTGCCCACAGCCCGTGCCGGGCGGAGCTCACTCTCCGCCCGGTACGGTCCCAAAGCAGGCGTACCCGTCGAACTGCGTGGCGCCGGTGCGTGCTCTCGGCAGGTGAACAACTACTGCCTGCCGGGGACGTTCGAGGCCGAGCAGCTGCTGGTGTGCGAGGTTCTGACGCCGGGGGGCAACTGGTCGTCGTACCCGCCGCACAAGCACGACGAGGTACGCATCGGCGAGGCGGGCGACCCGGCCGAGTCGGAGCTGGAGGAGATCTATTACTTCGAGGTCGCGGGCGAGGGCGGGTTCGGCTACCAGCGCGTGTACGGCACCCCGGAGCGGCCGATCGATGTCATCGCCGAGATCCGCTCCGGTGACACGGTGCTCATCCCGCACGGCTGGCACGGCCCTTCGGTCGCGGCGCCCGGTTACGACCTGTACTACCTCAACGTCATGGCCGGTCCGGGGCAGGACCGCGCCTGGCTGATCTGCGACGACCCCGCGCACGGCTGGGTGCGTACGACCTGGGCCGCACAGGACATCGATGACCGGCTGCCGTTCGGCGTCGAGGAGAACGAGTGATGGAAACGATCAGACTCACCACCGCCCAGGCGCTCGTGCGCTTCCTGGCCCACCAGTACAGCGAGCGTGACGGCCAGGAGCAGCGCCTCATCCCCGGTGTCTGGGGCATCTTCGGACACGGCAACGTCGCCGGCATCGGCCAGGCGCTCCTTCAGGCGGCCACGACCGGAGACGCCGATCTCCCCTACTACCTGGCCCGCAACGAGCAGGGCATGGTCCACGCGTCGGTGGCGTACGCGAAGATGCGCGACCGGCTGGCGACCTTCGCCTGCACGGCGTCGACCGGGCCCGGCTCGACCAACATGATCACGGGTGCCGCGCTGGCAACGACGAACCGCATACCCGTGCTCCTGCTGCCGAGTGACATGTTCGCCACCCGCGTCGCCGACCCCGTCCTCCAGCAGCTGGAGGACACCCGGGGCGGGGACGTCACCGTCAACGACGCCTTTCGCGCCGTGTCCAAGTACTTCGACCGCATCTCGCGTCCCGAGCAGCTGATCCCGGCCGCACTCGCCGCGATGCGGGTACTGACCGACCCCGTCGAGACCGGCGCCGTCACCCTCGCGCTGCCGCAGGACGTGCAGGCGGAAGGCTTCGACTGGCCGCTCTCCTTCTTCCGCCGTCGCGTCTGGCACGTAGGTCGCCCGGTTCCCGAACCCGATGCGGTCGAGCGGGCTGCCGCGCTGCTGCGAGGGGCGCGGAAGCCGCTGATCGTGGCCGGCGGCGGCACGGTCTACTCCGGTGCCGAGACCCAGCTGCGGGCCTTCGCCGAAGCCACCGGCATCCCGGTCGCCGACACACACGCGGGCAAGGGCGCCGTGGCCTGGGACCACCCCTACGCGGTCGGCGGGATCGGCTCCACCGGCGCCTACGCCGCGAACGAGCTGGCGCGCGAGGCCGATGTCGTCCTCGGGATCGGCACCCGGTACTCCGACTTCACCACCGCCAGCCACACCGTCTTCGGCAACCCCGACGTCGCCTTCGTCAACCTCAACGTCGCCCGGCTCGACGCGGTGAAGCAGTCCGCCGAGCCGCTGGTCGCCGACGCCCGGCTCGGCATCCAGGCCCTCGCGGGCGCTCTGACGGACTGGGAGGTCGACCCCTCCTACCGCCGCCGCACCCGTGAACTGATCGCCCGTACCCGGGAGATCGAGGAGGAGTGCTTCGCCCCCGACCGCAACACCGGTGATCTCCCCGCCCAGACCCAGATCCTCGGCGCCCTCAACGACGTCCTCGGCGACCGTGACGTCGTCATCAACGCGGCCGGATCCATGCCCGGCGACCTGCAACAACTGTGGCGGGCACGGGACCCCAAGGCGTACCACGTCGAGTACGCCTACTCCTGCATGGGCTACGAGGTCGCCGCCGGTGTCGGCGCGAAGATGGCCGATCCCTCACGCGAGGTGGTCGTCCTGGTCGGCGACGGCTCGTACCTGATGATGGCCCAGGAGATCGTCACCATGGTCTCCGAAGGCCTGAAGGTCGTCATCGTCCTCGTCCAGAACCACGGCTTCGCCTCCATCGGCGCACTGTCGGAGGCACTGGGATCACAGCGTTTCGGCACCAAGTACCGCTTCCGCGAAAGCGGTTCGGGCCGGCTCGACGGCGAGGTCCTCCCTGTCGATCTCGCCGCCAACGCCTCTTCCCTCGGCGCGGACGTCCTGCACGCCACCTCCGTCGACGAGTTCCGCGCCGCGATGGAGAAGGCCAAGGCCGCGACCCGCACCACGGTCGTGCATGTCGAGACCGACCTGTACGGGCCCAACCCGCCCGGCCACGGGTGGTGGGACGTTCCCGTCAGCGAGACCTCGGCCCTGGACTCCACCCGCACCGCGTACGAGACGTACGCCGCCCACAAGCTCGACCAGCGGCACTACCTGTAAGGACACCCTCACATGAAGACCATCCAGCATTGGATCAGCGGAAGCCCGGACCCGGGCAGCGCTGCCGCCACCCAGCCCGTCTTCAACCCGGCCACCGGCAAGGAGCAGGCCCGTGTTGCTCTCGGCGGTGCCGCCGACGTCGGCGCGGCCGTAGCTGCGGCCTCCGCCGCCTTCGAGACCTGGTCGGAGTCGTCGCTGACGCAGCGCACCCAGGTGATGTTCGCCTTCCGCCAGTTGCTCGTCGAGCACGAGGAGGAGCTCGGGCGGATCATCTCCGCCGAGCACGGCAAGACCGTCGACGACGCACGCGGCGAGATCACCCGCGGCCGGGAAGTGGTGGAATACGCCTGCGGCCTCGGTGACGTGTTGAAGGGGTCCTTCTCCGACCAGGTCTCGCGCGGAGTGGACGTACACAACTTCCGCCAGCCCCTCGGCGTCGTCGCCGGCATCACGCCCTTCAACTTCCCCGCCATGGTGCCGCTCTGGATGCACCCGATCGCCATCGCCACCGGCAACACCTTCATCCTCAAGCCCAGTGAGCGCGACCCGTCCGCCGCCAACTTCGTCGCCGAGCTGTACCGGAAGGCCGGACTGCCCGACGGCGTCTTCAACGTCGTCCACGGTGGCAAGGAAGCGGTCGACGCCATCCTCACCCATCCGCACATCGAGGCCGTCTCCTTCGTCGGCTCCACCCTCATCGCCAAGTACGTCCACGAGACCGCCACCGCCCACGGCAAGCGCGTCCAGGCCCTCGGCGGCGCCAAGAATCACGCTGTCGTCCTCCCCGACGCCGACCTGGAATTCGCCGCCAACCACATCACCGCCGGCGCCTACGGCTCGGCCGGCGAGCGATGCATGGCGGTCTCGGTGGCCGTCGCGGTCGGTGACGCCGCCGACGCCCTGGTCGACGTGCTGGAGCGCAAGGCGCGCGCGGTGAAGGTCGGCCCCGGTGACGCGCCCGGCACGGAGATGGGCCCGCTGGTGACCAGGGCCGCGCAGGAGCGCGTGGAGAACGCGGTCGGCGGCGCGGCCACCCAGGGCGCGACGGTCGTCGTCGACGGGCGCGGGCTCAAGGTCGACGGGCACGAGGACGGTTTCTTCACCGGCCCCTCTCTCCTCGACCACGTCAGCACCGAGATGGACGCCTACAAGGAGGAGCTGTTCGGCCCGGTCCTCGCCGTCATCCGCGCCGAGTCCCTGGACGAGGCGATCGACCTGATCAACGCCAACCCCTACGGCAACGGAACCGCCCTGTTCACCGCCTCCGGCGAGGCCGCGCGCCGCTTCCAGCGCAACGTCAAGGTCGGCATGATCGGCATCAACGTCCCCGTGCCCGTGCCGATGTCGTACTACTCCTTCGGCGGCTGGAAGGACTCCCTCATCGGCGACTCCCCCATCCACGGCCCCGAAGGCATCCGCTTCTACACCCGCCCCAAGGTCGTCACCACCCGCTGGCCCCAGCCCGCGCAACATGTCGCCGCGGGCTTCGACTTCCCCACCTCCAGCTGATCCGGCTGGGCATTCCCCGACAGCCCAACGATCCGAAGGACCTTCACCATGGCAACGACGCCATCCCTCCGCACCGCCGTGGGTAACCTGTGCCTGGGCTCCGCGCCCGACTCGTGGGGTGTGTGGTTCCCCGAGGACGAGCACCAGGTGTCGCACACCCGCTTTCTCGACGAGCTGGCGGCGGCGGGCTACAAGTGGCTGGAGCTCGGCCCGTACGGCTACCTCCCCACCGACCCTCAGCAGCTGAAGGGCGAACTCGACGCCCGTGGGCTGCAGGTGTCCGGCGGCACCGTGTTCGGGGCGCTGCACCGGCCGGAGGCGTGGGAGGAGTTGCTCGCCCACGTCCGGCAGGTCGCCACGTTGACGGCGGCGGCGGGCGCCCACCACCTCGTCCTCATCCCGCCCATGTACCGGGACGAGAAGACCGGCGCCTTCACCGAGTCGCCCGAGCTGACCACCGAGCAGTGGGCCGGCTTCGGCCGCGCCGCCGACCGGCTCGGCAGGCTCCTCCTCGACGAGTACGACGTACGGCTCGTCGTCCACCCGCACGCAGACAGCCACATCCAGACCCAGCCCGAGATCGAGCGCCTGCTCAACGAATCCGATTCCCGCTACACCAACCTCTGCCTGGACACCGGGCACGTGGCCTACGGCGGCGGCGACAACCTCGACCTGATCCGCCGGTTCGGCGAGCGCGTCGGATACGTCCACATCAAGCAGATGGACCCCGAGATCCTCGCCCAGGTCGCCGCCGAGGACCTGTCGTTCGGCGAGGCCGTCAAGCGCGGGGTGTGCGTCACGCCGCCCGCCGGGGTGCCAAGCCCCGCTGAGGTGGTCGCCGAACTGAGCAAGCTGGACGCCGAGTTGTTCGTGATCGTCGAACAGGACCTGTACCCGTGCGCGCCCGAGGTGCCGCTGCCCATCGCGGTACGCACCCGAGAGCACCTGGCCGGCAGCGGCCTCACCGGAACCCGGCGCCCCACGCTCGAACGGTAGGACACACCCATGTGTGTCAGCGACGACACAGCGCCGGCCACGGGGCACAAGTCCGCTTCTCCTGCCCCCTCTCTGATTAGGACATGACCATGACCGTACGTGTGGGCGTCATCGGCGCCGGAATGATCGGCCAGGACCACATACGGCGCCTGACCAAGGCCGTCACGGGGGCTCAGGTCTCCGCCGTGAGCGACATCGACGCCGAGCGCGCTGCCGAGGTCGCCGCCCGGGTGGGCGCCCTCGTGCTGCCCACCGGCACCGATCTGATCGCCTCCCCGGACGTGGACGCCGTCCTCGTCACCTCCTGGGGCCCCACCCACGCCGAGCACGTGCTGAACTCCATCGCGGCCGGCAAGCCCGTGTTCTGCGAAAAGCCGCTGGCCACCACCGCCGAGGACTGTCTGCGCATCGTCGACGCCGAGCGCGCCCACGGCCGCCGTCTGGTGCAGGTCGGCTTCATGCGCCGCTTCGATCCCGGCTACCGGCAGATGAAGGACGTCCTGGCCTCCGGGGCCCTCGGTACACCGCTGATCGTGCACTGCGCCCACCGGAACCCGACCGTCCCGGACGCGTACACCTCCCCCATGGCCGCGCAGGACACCGCCGTCCACGAGATCGACGTACTGCGCTGGCTGCTGGACGACGAGATCGTCTCCGCCCAGGTGATCACCCCGCGCGCCACGAGCAAGCGGTTCGAGCACCTCAAGGATCCGCAGATCATGGTCTTCGAGACCGCGAGCGGTGTCCGCATCGATCTGGAGGTCTTCGTCAACTGCCAGTACGGCTACGACATCCAGTGTGAGGTCGTCGGCGAGGACGGCCTTGTACGGCTGCCGGATCCGGCAGCCGTCGCCGTCCGTACCGCCGGGCAGCACGGCAGCACGGTGCCGCAGGACTGGAAGGCCCGCTTCGCCGAGGCCTTCGACACCGAGTTCCGTGAGTGGATCGACGCCGTCGCCGCAGGCGGTGAGCCTACCGGGCCTTCCGCCTGGGACGGCTATGCCGCGACCGTCATCACCGACGCGGCCGTCCGCTCCCTTCAGTCCGACGGCACCGTCGTCGCCGCCGACATGAAGCCCCGTCCCGCGTTCTACGGAGGCATCGCGTGAAAATCGCCCTCGACCCGTACATGTTCCGCCACCTGCCGATCGGCGAGATGGTGCGCACGGTCTCCGAACTCGGCTATCAGTACATCGAGTTGTCGCCGCGCGACGACTTCATGCCCTTCTTCCTGCATCCGCGGGCAGACGACGAACGCGTCGCGGAGTTCAAGCGCGCGCTGCGCACGCACGGGGTGCAGCTGGCCTCGGTGCTGCCGCTGTACAAGTGGTCCTCGCCCGACGAGGCCGAGCGGCAGGCGGCCGTCCGCTACTGGAAGCGGATGATCGAGATCACCGCCGACCTCGGATGCCCGCTGATGAACTCGGAGTTCAACGGCCGCCCCGAGCGCGCCGCCGAAAGCGAGGCCGCGTTCTGGCGCTCGCTGGAGGAGCTGCTGCCACTGTTCGAACGGGAGGGCATCGCCCTGAACCTGGAGGCCCACCCGGACGACTTCTGCGAGGAGAACAACCCGGCCGTCGACCTCGTCACGGCGATCAACAAACCCTGGGTGAACTACCTCTACTGCGCCCCGCACTCCTTCCACCTCTCCGGTGTCTCGGAGGTCGGCGCGGACATCGCGGCGATGATGCGGTACGCCGGTGACAGGCTGAAGCACGTGCACATCGCCGACTCCTTCAACCACAAGGGCTCCAGCGGCCTGCGCTACATCCTCAACCCGCCCGGCACCACCGCCCGCATCCACCAACACCTGGACATCGGCCAGGGCGAGGTGGACTGGGACGCCTTCTTCGGCACCCTGCGCGAGCTGGACTTCGACGGCGTGGCCACCGCCTGTGTCTTCGCCTGGGAGGAACGGGCGAGGGAGTCGTCCGCGTTCATGCTGGACCGCATCACCAAGGAACTCGCTTCCTGAGCGAAGCCTTGGAGAGCCGATCCCGGTCAGGGGTGGAGGCCGGAGCCCTCACCCTCTCCAGCGTCCTGCGTCCGCCCTGCCGTCGCCGCTCGTGCCACTCCGCCGCGCAGCGTGTTGACCAGCAGGATGGCGATGGTCATCGGGGCGATGCCGCCGGGCACCGTGGTGGCCCGTGCGGTGATCCCGTCGAGTGGACTCTGTGGACGTCACCGGTCGGGCCGTACGGGGTGCGGTGAACGCCCACGTGGATGACGGTGGCACCGGGTCCGAGGTGTTCTGGGCCAATGAGGCCGGGCACCCCTGCGGCGACGGCCGGAATGCCAGCGGCGCGGGCGGCGGCCAGGTCGCCGGTGTGCCGTTGGGCGACGTCGACCGTGGCGCCCGGCGGCGCAGCAGCAGTTGGCGAAACATGGGCAGGGTGAGCATGCACAAGGCCGGAGTGACTGGGCCCATGACACCCTGCCGACGCCCCCCACGCCACCCGCCCGGACTTTGTCGATACGTCCTGACAAAATTATTGACATCGCTGGTGGCCGGATCCATAGTTACGAGCTACTAGAGCGCGCTAATGAAGCGCTCTAGTGAGGTAAGCAGGTGGTCCGCACCAAGACCGCCGAGCACGGCGCTCCGCCGCCGGACAGGCACACGCGTTACCGCCCGCCGGCCTCACGGCCCGAGGGCGCATCCCCTGGTCGCGGTCGCCGACCCGTCGGCTCTGGTTGCCGTCGCGGGACCATCCCCCGCCTTCAACCCGCGCCCGCCACACGCCCGGCCGCAGACACCGGCCCGCACATACCGAAGCCGTTCCACACCGTCCGACACAAGCCATTCTGACCAGCACAGCGAGGTGCAAGGGACATGCACAGACACCACCGAGCCGCCACTCTGGCCGCCGTCGCCATCACCGGGGCGCTGATCGCCACGGGCTGCTCCAGCAACTCCGGTGGGAAGAAGTCCGAGGAAGGCGGTGCCGCCGTCTCCGCGGGCAAGGCCGACACCCCCCGGATGACCGTCGCGATGATCACCCACGCGGCCCCCGGCGACACCTTCTGGGACCTCATCCGCAAGGGAGCCCAAGCCGCTGCCGCCAAGGACAACATCAAGCTGGTCTACTCCAACGACCCGAGCGCCGGCAACCAGGCCAACCTCGTGCAGAACGCCATCGACCAGAAGGTCGACGGCATCGCGCTCACCGCCGCCAAGCCGGACGCCATGAAGGACGCCGTGGCCAAGGCCACTGCCGCGGGCATTCCCGTCGTCGGGTTCAACTCCGGTCTCGACGACTGGAAAGACCTCGGCATGCTGGAGTACTTCGGCCAGGACGAGAACATCGCCGGCCAGGCCTTCGGCGAACGCCTCAACGACTCGAGCGCCAAGCACGCCCTCTGCGTCATCCAGGAACAGGGACAAGTCGCCCTTGAGGCCCGCTGCGCCGGCCTGAAGAAGGGTTTCAGCGGCAAGACCGACATCCTCTACGTCAACGGCACCGACATGCCCTCCGTAAAGTCGACCATCACCGCAAAGCTCAAGCAGGACTCCTCCATCGACCGTGTGGTCACCCTCGGTGCCCCGATCGCACTCACAGCGGTGCAGTCGGTGTCCGACGCCAGCAGCAAGGCCAAGATCGCCACGTTCGACCTCAACAAGGACCTGGTGAAGGCCGTACAGGACAACACCATCGAGTTCGCCGTCGACCAGCAGCCCTACCTCCAGGGCTACCTCGCCGTCGATGGTCTGTGGCTCTACAAGAACAACGGCAACTTCAGCGGGGGCGGCACCGCGCCCGTGCTCACCGGCCCGGCCTTCATCACCAAGGACAACGCCGACACCGTGGCCGAGTTCGCCGCGAAGGGCACCCGGTGATCCGATCATGACCCAAGCAACGGCACCGGCGGCGAGTTCCCCCTCGTCGCCGGCTCCGCCGGCCGCCCAGAAGGACGGCCGCACCACACAGCGTTCCCTGGGGCACCGACTGCTGGCCCGCCCCGAGGTCGGCGCACTGATCGCCGCGATCGGCGTCTATCTGTTCTTCTTCTCCGTCGCGCCTTCCTTCCGCGAGGCCGGCTCGCTGGCGACGGTGCTCTACCAGGCGTCGGTGATGGGCATCATGGCCCTGCCGGTGGCCCTGCTGACGATCGGCGGCGAGTTCGACCTCTCCGCCGGCGTCGCGGTCACCACCTCCGCCCTCACCGCCGCGATCCTGAGCTTCCAGTTGTCGGTGAACGTATGGACCGGCGTGATCGTCGCGCTGATCGTGTCGCTGGCGGTCGGCGCGTTCAACGGCTGGCTGCTGATCAGGACCGGCCTGCCGAGCTTCCTGGTCACCCTCGGCTCGTTCCTGATCCTCCAGGGCTCCAACCTCGCCGTCACAAAGATCTTCACCGGCAACGTGGCGTCCGACTCGATCGCCGACATGGACGGCTTCGACCAGGCCAAGAGCGTCTTCGCCTCCGAGATCCCCATCGGCGGCGTCAACTTCAAGATCACTGTGTTCTACTGGCTCGCCTTCGCGGGCATCGCGACCTGGCTGCTGCTGCGCACCAAGTTCGGCAACTGGATCTTCGCCGTCGGCGGCAACAAGGACTCCGCCCGCGCGGTCGGCGTCCCGGTCAACCTCACCAAGATCGCCCTCTTCATGGGTGTCGGCGCAGGCGCCTGGTTCGTGGGCATGCACCTGCTGTTCTCGTTCAACACGGTGCAGTCCGGCGAGGGCGTGGGCAACGAGTTCCTGTACATCATCGCCGCCGTGATCGGCGGATGCCTGCTGACCGGTGGCTACGGCTCGGCGATCGGCCCGGTCATCGGTGCCTTCATCTTCGGCATGGTCTCCCAGGGCATCGTCTACGCCAACTGGAACCCCGACTGGTTCAAGGCCTTCCTCGGCGTGATGCTCCTGATCGCCGCCCTCGTCAACTTGTGGGTCCGCAGCCAAGCGACCCGGAGGTGAACCACCCCATGACCAACACCAACGGATCAGCAGCAGACGGTGCGCCCGCGAAGGACGCCGGCGACGCCGAGAAGGACGTCGTCCAGGACGCGGCGGCGCCCGGCCAGGACACGCCGACCGTCGAGCTGCGCGACGCGGGCAAGGCCTACGGCAACATCCGCGCCCTGCACGGTGTGAACCTCACCGTCCACCCCGGCAAGGTCACCTGCGTGCTCGGCGACAACGGCGCCGGCAAGTCCACCCTCATCAAGATCGTCTCCGGCCTGCACCAGCACACCGAGGGCGAGTTCGTCATCGACGGCAGGCCCGTGCGCTTCTCCACCCCGCGCGAGGCCCTCGACGCAGGCATCGCCACCGTCTACCAGGACCTGGCCACCGTGCCCCTGATGCCGGTATGGCGCAACTTCTTCCTCGGCTCGGAGATGACCAAGGGCCCCTGGCCGATCCGCCGCCTCGACATCGAGAGGATGAAGAAGACCGCGGACGAGGAACTGCGCAACATGGGCATCGTCCTGGACGACCTGGACCAGCCCATCGGCACCCTCTCCGGCGGCCAGCGCCAGTGCGTGGCCATCGCCCGCGCCGTCTACTTCGGCGCCCGCGTCCTCATCCTCGACGAGCCCACCGCCGCCCTCGGCGTCAAACAGTCCGGCGTGGTCCTCAAGTACATCGCCGCCGCCCGCGACCGCGGCCTCGGCGTCATCTTCATCACCCACAACCCACACCACGCCTACATGGTCGGCGACCACTTCAGCGTCCTGCGCCTGGGCACCCTCGAACTCTCCGCCGCCCGCGACCAGGTCAGCCTCGAAGAACTCACCAACCACATGGCCGGCGGCACCGAACTCGCCGCCCTCAAACACGAACTCGCCCAAGTACGCGGCGTCGACGTCGACGAACTCCCGGACGAGGCGGACCTCACCACGCCTGCGTCGGCCGCTGGTCAAGGAGCCTCCTGACTGCCCTCCGGCGGCCTCCTCAAGTACCAAGCCGTGGTTCCCACCTGCGTCCAGGAGGTGGGAACCACGGCTTGGTACTTCTCGCATGTCTACCACTCGGTGTGTATGGCGTTTCGTGAGGGTCTCGGTCACCGTTGTTGTGACCCGGTCCGCAACGAAGGCTGACGCTGCTCGGCCACCTTCCCGGCGGCATCGGGCAGAGTGGAGAGCAGGGCGTCTTCGGAGCCACGAAGAGTCACTCCATCGGAAGTCGGTCGGCGCCCCGCCAGGAACCTCCCCGTCGGCCTTCTGACTCACGCACCCAGGTGTTTGCCCGTGTGGTCCGGTCGGCGGCACATCGCATCTGAGGTCGTAGGCCCCGAACCAGCAGTGGCCAGACGGGCGAAGTCACCAGGCCCGCCTGATCATCTGACCGGCGGAGGCGGGCCTGCCGTCACCGCCCGTTCTGGGTGGGCAGCAGGGGTGTTGCCTCATTCCGGCCGGTTACTCGAGGAGAAGGGCTCTGCCGGGCCCGGATCAGCCGAGCCAAGCAAGCGGCGAGCCGGTGTCCGCTGGGAAGGAAGAGCAGGTTGCGTCCAGGAGGAAGCCACCAATGATGAGCGCTCCACCTGTCCAGGCGGTCAGGCCGCCGCTCGTCATGCCTGTGAGGAACGTGGCTGTCGCTCCCAGTGCGCCTGCTGTTCGGGCCGACCGCGTACCGCCGCGCCACGCGGGCAGCGTTTCCACGCCCTCACGACAGCAGCCCTGTGCTCTCACTTTGCGCGGCTCCCCGTATCCGACCGCAACTCGCAGCCACCAGACCGGTCGCTATCCGTTGCCGGCCGGCTGCGAGTCAAAGTGGCCAGGTTTCGCTCAACGTCACTGTGACTTTGACCGCTGGTTGGCGGGTGTCGCAGCCGGACCTGCTGGTCGTGTAGCGTCTTTGATCTCTGGTTGGCGGGCTGTTTGATTGATGGTTGACGGCTCGGAGACCTCGCTCGGTCGCTCAACGTGGGGAGGGTCTTCGCCCGCCGCCGTGGATCAAAAGTGCGTTGCGATGCCGAAGACGCGGTGGAGCTGCGCTGACGATCGCGTTCCGAGGGCTCGTGGTCTGGAGGGAGGGACCCGTCGAGCCACCGTGCGAGGATTCCGAGGTGAACGATCTCCACTTCCGTCTCGCCGACGAGACCGACCTCGCTGCTCTCGTTCGTCTGCGCGACGACGCTGCCCGGTGGATGCTCACCCAGGGCATCACCGGCCAGTGGCAGCCCGGCCAGCTGAACGAGGAACACTTCCGCAAGACCATGGCGAGTGGCGAGGTCTGGGTCGCCGAGGCCGACGGCCGCATGGCCGGGGCATGGGAGCTGTGGTGGGAGGACGAGGACGCCTGGGGACCGCAACCGCCGGTGGCCGGCTACGTGCATCGGCTGATGGTGGACCGCAGCAGCGCCCAGCCGGGGACGGGGCGGGTGTTGCTGCGGGCTGCGGAGCACCGCGTTGCCGCGGCGGGGCGGGCGTTCGTGCGTCTGGACTGCCTGGCCGGCAACGCGCGCCTGAACGCTTACTACCTGGACGCCGGCTACGGGGTCGTCGGTCACAAGGCGGGCAAGCCGCAGCCGGGTGGTGCACCCAAGTCGTTCACACTCCTCGAGAAGAACCTGCGGGAAAACCAGCATGAGGACAGGTAGGTGAGTGGGTTCGGGTTCGGGTGACGCCTGCACTGCTGAGCCGTCGTCGGCGAGGACCAGCGGGTGGAGGTCAATCTCTCTTCCGTCCGGTGCCGTCACGACGAATCGGGTGGGCCTCCAGTTCAGGTCTCAACGAAGCCGGCCTCATGGAGGGCTGCCAACACGGCGCTTCCTGGTCCTGCCGGTGTATCAAGTCCAGTTCGCGGCGGTCTCGCGTCTGCTCGCCGATCAGGGACTCGCCCCCCATCCTCCACCGGTCCAGACGTTGTTGGCGTATACGTGAACTTGCCCAGCCGCGTACGGATGAACGTGCCCAACTGGTGGTGTGCCGGGCCGGCGGATCGCCCGCGCAGTACCCGCGCCCACGACGAAGGCCGACCGGTGATTGGGAACGGATCGCCGACCGGCGCGAGGACCTCTACGGTCCGCCTTCGGCGAGGCGACCGGCACGGAACTGAGCCGACCGGACTACGTGGCGCCGGCGGAATCCTTTGGGTACCGGGGGTGCGCACGAGCCCCGACACCCTCGCGGAGGACCTGGCCAAGGCCCTCGCCGCGCCGGGCCCGTCGCTGGTGGTGCTCCCGGCGGCCCTGCGCATGTTCGCGCCCACGCACGTACCGGGGTAGGAGTCCGGCCGCCCGGAGTTCTCGCTCCGGGCGGCCCGTCCGTGTGGCGTTGGCCGGTCAGCGGAGGAAGCTGCCGAACAGGGCGTTCGTGTAGGGGGCCGACAGGTCCTTCGGGCCGAAGGCCTGGGCCGACTTGGTGGTGAAGCCGGACGAGATGCCGCGCAGCAGCCAGACGGCGCCGTTGGAGGCGTTCTCCGCCGTGGACGCGGCTGCCAGGTCACGGTGGCCGTCGCCGTTGACGTCGAGCAGGGCGGCCGTGGCGCCGAACTGGTCGTTCTTCTCGGCCACTCCGGGGACACCCGCCGTGTTCTGGTGGAAGACCTGGGCCCCGGCACCGGTGAGCCCCGCGGCGCTGCCGTGCAGCAGGGCGACCGACCCGGCGTCAGCAACGCTGCCGACGTCCTCGCCCTCGATGCCGAGCGCGACGTCGGCGTAGCCGTCGCCGGTGACGTCGGCGACGGACACGGCGGAGCCGAGGTGGTCGCCCTCCTCCTGGGCGCCGGGGAAGCCCGGCAGATCCTGGTCGAAGGCGTGGGTGTGCTCGGCGGTGAGACCGGCCGCCGAGCCGTAGGTGATATGGGCCCTCCCGCCGCCGGAGCCGGCCACCAGGTCGTCGCGGCCGTCGCCGTTGACGTCCCCGGCGGCGGTGTCGCCGTCCTCGCCGATACGCAGGCCGGACTCGTCGCCCCGGGTGAAGCCCGTCGCGCCGCCGCCCATGAGCAGACGTCCCTCCCAGTTGCCGTCGCCTCTGTAGGCCACCTGGAGAATGTCGTCGCGGCCGTCGCCGTCGAAGTCGCCGACCTCGCCGGAGACGACGGGGCCGGTGATCGACGCGGGGCCGTTCTCGCAGCCGCCGCCCGTCTCGCAGGAGTCGTCCTCCTCGGACCAGCCCCACCACAGGGACCTGTCCAGAAGCGGCAGTACGGCGGTGGGCTTGCCGTCGCGCTTGATCGGGCCCTTCCACAGCGCGGCCGGGGCGCCCGACGGGTCGTCGCCGCTCACCCGCTGCGCGGAGAACAGCGCCAGGTCGGTCTTGCCGTCGCCGTCGAAGTCACCGGCCTGGGGCACGGCCCCGTACGCGATGCCAATACCGCCGGTCAGACCGGACGCGGAGCCCCACAGGATCACCGAGCCCTCCTTGCCGCCCGCGATCACGAGGTCGCCGTAGCCGTCGCGGTCCAGGTCCGCCCTGGCGAACGAGGCGCCGAAGAACTGGTTCGCGGTGGCGGCCCCCGGGATCCCGGCGGTCGAACGGCTGACGATTTTCTTGTTCGCCGTCGACAGCCCCTTGGCCGAGCCGTACGTCACGGCCACGTACCCGGCCTTCGTCTCGCCGGACACGGTCGCGTTCGGCGCGCCGACGACCAGGTCGGCGTAGCCGTCCCCGTTGAAGTCGTCCGCGGCGGGGACGGACGCGGGGGCTGCCGACGACGAGCCGGAGCCGGTCAGCACCATCGAGGCGGCCAGGGGTACGGCCAGGAGGGCGCTGCTGATCCTGCGTCGGGTGGCTCGGGGCGCTCGGGACATAGGCGGTGCCTTTCGAGTCAGTCGTGAGAACTGCTGCTGCTCGGGAAGTGCGACTCGAACGGAGGGGCGAGGGTTGTACAGGATGCGTGTGGCGATCCGGCTCTGGCGTGATCAGTGGCCTGTGGCCGGATAACCCGGCCCGCACCGATGTCGGTCAGGGCTTCAGGCGAGTCGCCGGTCCTCGAAGTAGCTGCGGTGCACGGCGGTCAGGTCGACCTCGTCCCTGTCCAGGAGCCACAGCAGGTGGGCGCCCTCGATGAACGCGGCCACGTCCGTGGCCGGCGCCGCCGGGTCCCGGTCGGACCGGGCCGTGCCGTCGGCCGCAGCCCGTGCGAACAGGGCATTCAGATGGCCCCGCAGGGCCCGCCCATCGCGGAGCCAGGCGTGCAGGGCCGAGCCCGGCTCCAGGTTCGCGGCGGTGAGAGTGATGTGCAGGGCGGCCAGCTCGCGTTCGGCGACCGCGGTGTGCACGGCGTCCCGTACGAACCAGTCGAAGGCCTGGTCGAGGGTGGGCTCGGCGTCCGGAGGGTGCCTCTATGTTCTTCGTGAAGTGAGGCGTGGGGTTCTGGGTTCGTAGAAGGTGCCGTCGCGGAGCATCGCGAACAGCACGCTGATCCGTTGTCGGGCCAGGCGGAGAAGAGCCTGCGTATGGGTCTTTCCGCGGGCCCGGCAGCGGTCGTAGTAGGTGCGGGAGGCGGGATCGTGCAGTGCGGCGAACGCGGATGGGAACATTGCGCGTTTGAGTTGCCGGTTGCCGCCTTCAGCCGTATCGCTCGACGAGCGCGTTGCCGATCGAGGCCAGATGGTCTCGCACACCCGGAGGGCCGGTCACCTCGAGCCATTCGACCAGCCCGGCAAGCTCGCCGGCGAGCACGTACTCGTTGGGGCCGCGGATCACGACCTCGACGCGGCCGTCGGTCGCGGAACCTCCCACCTGGAGCCGACCGCCGAGCGCCATCCGGAGCAGACCTATCCCGTGAGGCGCGCATACCGCCTGAATCTCGAGGGGCGTTCGCTTGCGGTCGATCTCGTCGGCGATCTCGCGCCAGCTCTCGGCAAGGTCGAAGTCCTGGGGTCGGTGCACGGGATCGTCGGTCGGGTCGGCGGACGACACGCGGTCGATCCGGAAGGTCCGCCGGCCGGCCTCGGTGTTGGAGACGAGGTACCACAACAGCCCCTTGGCGACGATGCCCAGCGGGTGGACGATTCTCTCGGTTTCGGCGCCTTTGCGATCGACGTAGCGGAGCCGCACCTGGACGCCGCGGATCACCGCGTCCTGGAGTGCGTCGAGGAGGCGAGGCGGTCGGTGCTCGACCCGACTCGCCCCCCATCGTTGCGGGTCCATGACCAAGGACGACGCTGCTGCCTCGGCCTGCACCCGGAAGGGCTCCGGCAGGGCATGCACGAGCTTGCGCAGAGCTGCTTTCACGGCCGGCGTCGCAGCCGAGGCCGGGCCGGCAACCAGGAAAAGGGCGCGGGCCTCACTCGCGGTCAACCCGGACAGGTCGGTGCGGGCGCCGCCCACGAGGCGCCAGCCGCCACCTCGGCCCTGCATGGAGTACACGGGCACCCCGGCCATGGCCAGGGCGTCGAGGTCGCGGCGGGCGGTGCGCTCGGAGATCTCCAACTCTTGGGCGACCTCTGCTGCTGTCACCCGCTCGCGCCGTTGCAGCAGAAGGAGGATGGCCACCAGCCGGTCGGTTCGCATGCCGACGACACTTTCACATAAAACCGGTCACGGGCTGACCGGTTTGGGTCGGCAGGATGGCGACATGACCTCACCGGCGAGTCCCACTGCCCACGACCGCATCGACCCTCGGCCTTTCAGGGGTGCGTCGACGCTTTCTTCAGGAACCTTCGTCGCCTGAGCCTGATCACCCCGAAAGAATAGAGAGGAAATGCAGTGTTCGATCCAGTAGATTTCCCCGACCCCACCCTTGTTTCTGTCAACGGTGTAGAGCTTGAGGTCTTTGAAGCAGGTCGAGAAAACGCAGGAAAACCCATTATGCTCTGTCATGGCTGGCCAGAGCATGCCTTTTCCTGGCGCCATCAGGTGCCCGCCCTTGCCGCAGCGGGCTACCACGTCATCGTCCCGAATCAGCGAGGTTATGGCAATTCATCCCGTCCGGCCGAAGTGACGGACTATGACATTGAATGCTTGTCGGGTGATCTCGTCGCGCTTCTCGATCACTACGGGTACGAGGATGCCACTTTTGTCGGTCACGACTGGGGTGCAATGGTCGTCTGGGGACTGACCCTGCTGCATCCGGACCGTGTAAACAAAGTGATCAACCTGAGCTTGCCTTACCAAGAGCGCGGAGAAAAGCCCTGGATCGAGTTCATGGAAGATGCGCTCGGCGGCGACTTCTATTTCGTCCACTTCAATCGTCAGCCAGGCGTCGCGGACGCCGTGTTCGAAGAGAATACCTTCCAGTTCCTTCGCAACATGTACCGGAAGAACGAGCCCCCCAGGGAACCTCAGCCGGGCATGGCGATGATCGATCTCGCCAGAGCGGAAACACCACTCGGTGATCCCCTCATGAGCGACAGCGAACTGGCCGTTTTCGTCTCCGCCTTCGAATCGACAGGGTTCACGGGCAGTGTGAATTGGTACAGGAATCTTGACCGCAACTGGCGCTTGCTGGCGGACGTGGACCCGATCATCCAGCAGCCCACGCTCATGATCTACGGCGACCGGGATGCGGTCCAGAGGTCTGAGAAACTGGCGGAGTTCGTGCCCCATGTGGAAGTGGTCAATCTGGATTGCGGTCATTGGATCCAGCAGGAAAAGCCGGAAGAAACAAACCAGGTGATTACAAAATGGCTGGAACAGCAGGATGCCAACTATTAATGGCCTGACAAAAGTTGTTGATCATGTGACTGTCGGGCTGCCTGCTCGTTGGTGTGGTCGCGGGGAAGCGACAGCCGCGGCCGTTGATCGTGTCGGATGAACTGTGGTCGCTGATCGAGCCGTTGCTGCCGGTGCCGGGACCGAAGCTGGTCTCGGGCCGACCGCGGGTGCCGGACCGGCAGGCACTGTGCGGGATCTTGTCCGTGCTGCACACCGCCCAGGACCAGTCGAGTTCATCCGCCGAACGCGGCTTCTTCAGCAGCACCAGGTGCAACTGGTCCCATAGTCCCGCTTCGTTCCAGGCCGCCAGGCGTCGCCAGCAGGTCATACCCGAACCGAAGCCCAGTTCCTGCGGCAGGTGCTCCCACTGGATCCCGGTGATCGACTCCTCCCACGTCCGGGCCGCTCGGCGGGGCCCAAAAGCGGGCCCAGCCCGGTCGACCGCGCACGTCCGGGCAGCAAGCACCACGTCCTCATCGATGGCCAGGGCATCCCGCTCGCGGGATCCCCCGTTAACCCCCGAAAAGGTCAGTAATGCTGTTCTTCCCCGGGCCGCATGAGCCAGCTGACGACGCCGAGGACGAGGCACGATTGCTGGACCGCTCACGGACGGTCGAAGAACGCGTCAGCTGACCCGAAGACCGACCGCCAGCGTCAGTTCGAGGACCCGGTGCGGCGACCCGAGATCCGGAAACAGCTCCCGCAGCTGCGACATCCGGTACCGGACGGTCTGGGGATGGACGAACAACGCCGCCGCCACCTCGTCCCGCCTGCCCTGGTGCAGCAGCCACGCCTGCAACGTCTCCTCCAGCCGCCGCGCGGTCGCGACAGGCAAGGTCCGCAACGGTGCGAGGGCTCGGGCACGCAGGTCTGCGAACGCGTCCATGTCGGCGCTCAGCACCAGCTCGGGCAGGTGGTCCTCGGTGTCGCGAATATCAGAGGAGAGGGAGCGCGCACGTACGGCTCGTGCGTACGAGGCGGACGCTCGAGTCCATGGCCGGGCCGGGCCGACCACGGCGGCGCGGTCGGTCAGCTGCCTCAAGAGATGTGATCGGTCGGCATCGGGGACGAGCAGCACTCCGAAGGCGTCCGGCAGATCGTCGAGGACGAGGGTGCTCGGGTCGAGCGCGCGGTAGACAGGCCAGGCCTGCGCGGCGGGCAGCAGGACCGCGGTCAGCGAAACCGGAGGCTGCCACCCTGCCCGTTGAGCAGAGGCCAGCAGCACGTCCGGGCTCGCGCCGGTGAGGAGGTCGCGGACCAGTTGTTCCAGGTGGCGCTCATGAGCGCGGCCCCGGGCGGCCAGTTCGTCGGCGTGGCCCGCGGCGCTCGCGGCAGAGAGCTCGTCGATGTAGGCGAAGGTCAGCTCGGCGAACTTGGCGACCTCAGCGGCGGGCAGACCTGCGGGTACGGCACCTGCTGCCAGGCATCGCCAGGCCACGCGGGCGCCGACACGATAGGCGCTGAGTAGGGCGTCCATCGAACGGCCGTCGCGCACCTCGCCGCGGCCCAGCTCATAGGCTGCGTCACCGGCGTCGCCGCCCGTGGCGTTCCCGCTCGCGAGGTCCAGATAGTGCCCCAGGGCGGTGCGGACGGCTCGGCGGATGGTGCCGCCCATGCTGCCCGAAAGAGCGTTGGCGTATGGAGGGACCTCGTCGATGATCGCCTGGACGACCTCGTCGGCGGTGCTCTTCAGCGCGGCCCGAAGTGCGGTGACCGTCGTCTCATCCAGGGCCAGTTCGGTGGCCCTCCGGATTGCATGGCTCATATTTTGTTCCCTGCGAACAATTCAGCCGACCAGATTCACGTCCTACGGACAGGACTTTACGCCCTGAGGCGCATCAAGCTGTAGGCATGACGAGTGCAGCCCTCCGCAGCAGGGCGTGGAAACTACTGGAGATGGTCACGACGCCGCTGCTGCCGTCGGACTACCTGGACCTGGTCAGCCCGCTGCGTGCGGGCGCTGACCTGCGTGCACGCATCGAGGCCGTGCACCCCGAGACGGGTGACGCCGCGACCATCGTGATCAGGCCGGGACGGGGCTGGCGCGGCCACACAGCCGGTCAGTACGTGCGGATCGGAGTCGATGTCGACGGGGTGCGCCTGTGGCGTGCCTACTCGGTCACCTCGCCGACAGACCGCCAGGACGGCCGCGTCACGATCACCGTGAAGGCGATCCCGGACGGCAAGGTCAGCAACCACCTGGTCCGCAGGGCGAAACCGGGCACGCTGATCCAGCTCGACCAGGCGACCGGTGACTTCGTGCTGCCGGAGGCCAAGCCCGCCAAGGTGCTCTACCTGACGGCCGGCAGCGGCATCACGCCTGTGATGGGCATGCTGCGCGACATCGAGCTCGACGACGTCGTCATGGTCCACTCCGCGCCACAGCCGCAAGACGTGATCTTCCGCAACGATCTGCACGACCTGGTCGCGGACAAGAAGCTGCGTCTCACCGAGGTGCACACCGACACGGACGGCATGCTCGACATCGCCCGTCTCGACGAACTCGTGCCCGACTGGGCCGAGCGCGAGACCTGGGCTTGCGGGCCCGCGGGCCTGCTCGACGCCGCCGAAGAGCACTGGACCGAGCACGGCGTCCGAGAGCGTCTGCACACCGAACGCTTCCGCCCCAGCATCGCCGTCGTCGGCGACGGTGGCGAGGTCACGTTCAGCACCACCGGCAAGACCGTCGACGCGGACGGCGCCACGCCGTTGCTGGACGTCGGCGAGGAGGCCGGCGTGCTCATGCCGTCCGGGTGCCGCATGGGCATCTGCTTCGGCTGCGTCACGCCGCTCAAGGCGGGCGCCGTCCGCGACCTGCGCACCGGCGAGATCACCGAGGCCGAGCCGGGCGTCCTCATCCAGACCTGCGTGTCCGCTGCGGCGGGCCCCTGCGACATCGAACGGTAGGAGCACCTTGACCGCCATCGACCCCACCGCCCACCTGACCGCGGAGCAGATCGAGGAGCTTGGCCGCGAGCTGGACGCGATCCGCGACGAGGTGATCGCCGGCCGCGGCGAGAAAGACGCCGCCTACATCCGTAAGGTCATCTCGGCGCAGCGCAAGCTCGAGCTGGTCAGCAGGGGCGTGCTGCTGTTCTCGATCTTCCCGCCCGCGTGGCTGATCGGCACCGCCGGTCTGTCCGTGGCGAAGATCATGGACAACATGGAGATCGGCCACAACATCCTGCACGGCCAGTGGGACTGGATGCGGGACCCGAAGATCCACTCCACCACCTGGGAGTGGGATCACGCCTCGCCGTCCGAGCAGTGGAAGCACTCGCACAACGAGCTGCACCACACGTACACCAACGTGATCGGCAAGGACAACGACCTCGGCTACGGCATCATGCGCGTCGACGAGGACCAGAAGTGGCACCCGTTCCACCTCGGCCAGCCGCTGTGGAACTTCCTCAACGCCTGCTTCTTCGAGTACGGCATCGCAGCGTACGACCTGGAGCTCGCCAAGAACCTGCACAAGCGCCGCCGCAAGAACCCGGAGTTCCGCGCGCGGGCCAAGGCCGTGGGCCGCAAGATCCGCAAGCAGGTACTCAAGGACTACGTGATCCACCCGCTGCTGTCGGGCCCGTCGTTCCTCACCACGCTCGCCGCCACGTTCACCGCAAACCTGGTCCGCAACATCTGGACCCACTCGGTGATCATGTGCGGGCACTTCCCCGAGGGCGTACAGGTCTTCGAGCGCCGCTCGATCAAGGGCGAGACGCGCGGCCAGTGGTACCTGCGCCAGATGATGGGCTCGGCGAACATCAGCGGCAGCAGGGCCATGCACTTCATGACCGGCAATCTGTCGCACCAGATCGAGCACCACCTGTTCCCGGACCTGCCGAGCAACCGGTACGCCGAGGTCGCGGTGAAGGTGCGCGCGTTGTTCGAGAAGTACGAGCTGGAGTACGTCACCGGGCCGCTGCCCAAGCAGGTGTTCTCCGCATGGCACAAGGTCTTCCGGCTCTCGCTGCCGAACAAGAAGCCCAAGGTCAAGACACCGGACCGCGGACAGGAGCTCGTCGCGGCCTGATCCCGGTACTGGTTCAGATCTTTCGGCCGTACCGGCGGCACCGCAGGTTTCGGTGAGATCCGTTGCGGACGGTGGGTGACCGCGACGGCAGACGTAGGACAAGCTGAGCTTGACTCTGGGGGATCTTGAGGATCCCCGGCGGGGCAGCGTGATCAACGGGCATGCTCGGCTCTGCTCGAGGACCGATGCAGTTGTCGAGGTGCCCGTTGTCGCTCCATGCCCGTTCTGGTGAGCAAGTCCCTTCTCTGACCGTGCAGATGGCGCGGGCGAGCAACCCGGGCGGTACGACGGCGATGTGGGTGAGAGATCACCTGGGCGGGCTGTGGCGTGACGAGGACTTCGCCGACTGGTACCCGCACAACGGGCAGTCCGGCAGGCCGCTCACGATGCGGTCCTCTTCCTTCGCCCAACTGAAGCCGCACAGCGCTTTGGGGCAGCGGAGTAACCCAATGGCTCGAGTTCGGCGACCGCGGCGTCATCGCCGAAAACGGCCCCGTCGAGCAGGAGAAGGCCGAAGTTCAACGCGCTGCTCACGGACGCCGTGATGTTCCACAACGCCCTGGACTTCGCGGAGGTCGTCCGTCAGATGGAGGAGGGCCGGGAGATCGCTTCAGAGGATCTGGCCCACATTTCGCCGTACCTGACGGAACACATCAACCGGTTCGGCGAGTACTCCACGCACAGACTCGGCATCCAGCCCGAGGCATACGACCCGACACTCGACGTCGACTTCACCCCCTTGTGTGAACAGGACCTGCCCGCAGCCGGGTTCGGCACTGCCGCCTACACGGCACTGCTGCTGAGGCCGTTCACCGACTACAACCTGGTCATCGGCGAGGTGGCCCCGCATCAGCGCGCCCGCTCGTCAGGCCCGGTCCTCCACGTGCCCGCAGACGCGGACGGCCCGCCGGAAGCCGAAGCTTCCGACGGGCCGCGCGCGCGTGCGCTACCGCTTACTTGCCGTAGTACGCGTTGTAGATCGAGATCGTCGACTTGTTGCCCTTCTTGTCGGCGATCTTGGCGCGGAAGGAGATGGCCTTCCCCTTCGCCGGGTTCTTGACGCTCACCTTGCCGTCCTTGACGGTGAGCTTCTTCCAGGTCTTGCCGTAGTCGTACGACGCGTACACCGACAGCGACTTCAGGTTGCTGCCCTTGGCCGCGCCCTCGACGGTGACCGGGACCTTGGCGGTCTTGTCGGCCGGAACCCTGCTGTCCAGGCCCGTGGTCGCGAGGAAGCGGGCCGTGGAGACGGGCAGCTTCGTGATGCCGTTGGTCTTCTTCGAGCTGAACGTCCAGCTGGCGTCGACGCGGGTGGATGCAGCGGCGACCTTGACGCTGCGCTTGACCGACGTCGTCAGCTTGTACTCGGCCTTACCGGCCGGGACCTTGAACTGCTTGTCCCCGAACAGCGGGTCGTCGTTGCTGCCGACCTTGGTGCCGTTGCGGTACAAGGTCGTGTTGACCGACGAGAACTTGGACCAGCCCACGTTGCCCTTGCCGTCGGCGAACAGCGGCAGGGAACCGTAGATCTGGTTGCCCTCACGGATGACACCGAAGTCGCTGGTCAGGTGCGGTCCGAAGACGGCTGTGTTGACGGTCTTCGAGTAGCTCTTGCCGGCGGCGAACTTGTGCGTGCCCAGCGTGTAGGCGGCCTCGTCGATCGCGAAACCGTCCGCGTCCACGCCGCCGTACTGGTTGAACTGCAGCTGCCACTTCACGCCGCCCTGGGCGGACAGGTGGAGCGTGCGCGTACCGGGCAGGGTCTGCGGCATGCCGATCGAGGAGGCGCTGGAGCTCCACGGCATCCAGCCCACCGCATTGATCGCGCCCTTCTTACCGCTCGCCGAGGCGCCGAGGCCGGCCTTCACCGTGGCGAGCTCACTCGCCTTGTAGTGCTTGGTGAAACCGGTGGCGAGCTGCTTGACCGGACCGCCGGCGATGACGTCGTACTCCTCCTTGTCGCCCTTGGACCAGTGGCCGTCCCACTGTTGGGTCACCGAACCGTCGGTGATCTGCGGGCCGACGTGGGCGGTGCGGAAGTTGTCGTACGAGTCCAGCCACCAGCCGTAGCCGTAGCTGCTGTCACCGTCTTCCACCGTGTAGTCGGCCGAGGCGAACTCCGACTTGACGCCCGTGGCCGGAACGGTGATGTCCACCGGCTTGGCCTTGCGGGCGTCCAGCGTGATCGTCGTGTTCTTGCCGACGTTCAGCTTGGGCTGGGCGAGCCAGTCTGCGCCCTCGAATTTCTCCGGGTCGTCGCCCGCGTAGACGCTCGTGTTGAGGATGTAGGTGCCCTTGGGGACACGGGCGGTGACGGTGCCGTCCTCGTCGTACGGCATGGCCCCCTTGCCCTTGCCCAGGCCCGCGATCCCGGTCAGGTCGGCGCTGTAGTACTTCGCCGCCTTGCCGTCGCGGTCCAGGAACTTCAGGGTGACGTCGTACGACTCGACCTCGCGCTGGACCGCCGCGGCCGTGCGGACGGTCTGACCGCTGCCCGTCGCCGTCACATACGCCGAGTACGCGCCGTCGACCGTGCCGCCGAGCTTGGTGTCGACGGTGAACGGCACGGAGGCCCTGCCGCCGGCCGGGACCGTCACCGAGGTGGCGCCGAGCTTGAAGAAGCCGGCCGGGACGGCCTGCCCCTTCGGGTTGGTGGCTGTCGACGTCAGCTTCAGCGTGACGTCCGTCGTGCCGAGGTTGCGGTACGTCAGTTCCTCGGTGACCGGCTTGTCGTCGGTGTGCGGCCACTGCTGCACCCCGAAGCTCACCGAGACCGGCTCGGCGATCACGGACTGCTTGATGGCCTTGTCGACCTGGATGCGGCCCGAACCCTGCTGGAATGGGGTGTACTTGCCGCCCTTGGTGGAGCCGGTGAGGGCGCCCTTCAGTTCGGCGTACTTCCAGGCCGGGTGCTGCTGCTTGAGGATCGCCGCCGCGCCCGCGACATGCGGGGTCGCCATCGACGTGCCGGAGATCGTCATGTAGCCGGCCGGCTTCTCGCCGACGTCCTGGGCTATCAGGTTGCCCGGGGCGGAGGCCGCGGTGATGTCCACGCCGGGCGCGGTCACGTCGGGCTTGAGGGCGCCGTCCATGCCGGGGCCGCGACTGGAGAAGTCGGCCAGCTTGTCCTGGTCGTCGACCGCGCCGACGGTCAGGGCCGCGGCGGCGCTGCCCGGGGAGCCGACGGTCTGCTCGCCGAAGTGGCCCTCGTTGCCGGCCGCGATGGCGAACAGGATGCCCTTCTCCTCGGACAGCTTGTTCACCGCCGCTTCCAGCGGGTCGATCGCGGGCGTGTCGCCGCCGGCCAGGCTCAGGTTGATGACTTCGGCGCCCTCGGCGGCGGCCCACTCCATGCCGGCGAGGATCTCGGAATCGCTGCCGAATCCGCCGTCGTCGAGGACCTTGCCGTTGAGGATCTTGGCGCCGGGCGCGACGCCCTTGTACTTGCCGCCGGACTTCTTGCCGGTGCCGGCCGCGATGGAGGCGACATGCGTGCCGTGGCCGACCTTGTCAGTGGCGTCGGGCGCGGTGGTGAAGTTCTTGGCGCCGATCACCTGACCCTTGAGGTCGTCGTGGGTGGCGTCGACACCGGTGTCCAGGACGGCGATCTTGACGCCCTTGCCGTCGTAACCGGCCGACCACGCCTTGGGCGCGCCGATCTGCGGGACGGACTTGTCGAGGCTGGCCTTGCGGACGCCGTCGAGCCAGACGTGCGCGATACCGGAGGCGGTGTTCTCGCCGTTGGTGAGCGCGTCCCAGAGCTCGGATGTGTCCTTCTGCGGTGTCTGCACCGCGTCCGCGTTCACGGACTTCAGCGTGTGGCTCAGGGTGCCCGCGTCGCGGACGTCGGCCTTGGTGGCCGCTGCGCTGCCGCGGTAGCCGACGATGACCTTCAGGCCCTTCTTCTGGGCCTTGCGGATGGTGGACTTGTTCAACTCGGTGACGTCGAAGAGCCGCTGGTCCAGCTTGCCGGTGGCGACCAGGCGGGCCGCGTCGGCCGGGATGGCGAGGGTGTGGCCGTCGAGCTTGCGGATCTGGACGGGGACGTGTTCCCGGCCCTTGGCGTGCTCCAGGCCGATGACACGGCCCTTGGCGTCCAGGACGACCCGGTCGCCGGTGATCAGTGTGACGCGGTGCTTGGCGGTCAGGGACACCGGCTTGGCGGCCGCTGCCGCCTGCTCGCCTTTGGCCGACGCCGGGCTGGTCATGCCCGCCGCCAGAGCCACGGCCGCCGCGGTGGCGACTGTGGCGGCATACGCCCTTTTCACTTGTCTGCGCAAGTTTCCCCCTTGCAGAAGAACCGGGTGAATTCCTCATTCACCCGGCCGGGGGTGGTCTCGTACGCATGCCCGTACGCCCCCCGGAACACGGAGTATGCCGAGGGGTGATCAGGTGCTCAATAGACGAGAAGGAGGCAAGAATTCCGTCGGCCGACTGTTACACGGCCGTCGGAACTCCGTTACAGGGTCGGGGGGATACGCACGCGTGTTCTCCTTGACGCTGATCCGGCCCTTGCGGATCGTCGCCGGGCGCGGAGCCATCTGCGCGATCGCCGAGTCGTGGGTGACCATCACGAAGGTCAGGCCGAGTTCCTCCCACATGCGCTCGAGTGCATCCGCTCCTACGGCGCGGCCCACCGCGAGGTCATGCACTCCGTCGAGCACCGCTCCCACAAGGGCCTCAACAACCGGGCCGAGAACAGCCACCAGCCCACCCGCCAGGGTGAACGGGCGACGAAGGGCTTCCACGGCATCGGCGCAGCCCAGCGGTTCCTGTCCGCGTTCAGCGGGATCTCACCCACTTCCGGCCCCACCGCCACTTGGTGGCCGCACCCGACTACCGGGCCGAGATGATCATCCGCTTCGCCATCTGGGACCACCCCACCGGCACCGCCGGCCGGCCCACCACGACCTGAGCACACAGCCGCCACCGGCCTCACCCACGCCCTGACACTCCCTCACCCGAACTACGCACTCGATAAGTCGACAGCGCCAGCCGAAAGCCTGGTCGAGGGTGGGCTCGGCGTCCGGGGGGGGACGGACAGCCGCTCCAGGGCGCGCCGGTCGGCCTCCTCCAGGACGGCCTGGATGAGGCCGTCCGTGCTGCGAAGCGGTGGATCAGGGCGGAGGGGGTGGCGCCGACCCGCTCGGCGATGGCGGCGACGCCCGTGCCACCGACATGCGCGGCAGGAAGGCGCCACACCGGACGGGAAACGGGCAGATCCGTGATGGTCGGCATGGACGCGGGCAGCGGGGACCGGATGGCCTTGGGTGTGCTGAAACGGACGGGCCGCCGCCGCGCTCCTGGTTTGTTCCGGTAGATCTTCCGGTAGTCCGTCCGGTTCTTCTTCCTGGTGCCCGTGCCCGTCTCAATGATCTGCTGTACATGGTCAAGCGGCCCCTCCTCGTCGAGTACGGGAGGGTGCCGCCCATGAGTGACCTTGGCATGCCCATGACCTATCGACCTTCTGGGTGCAGCCGTTCCAGGAAAGGGAAAAGCACATGCATTCCACTATCAAGACAGGGCGACGCGCCCTGGTGGTCCTGGCCATCGCGACGTCGGCGGTGACCACAGCACCGCTCGTCGGCACGGCCGCAGGGTCGACTGCCGGCACACAAGTCCTGACGACCTTCGCGGACAAGTGTTTCGACGTTGAGGGCGGCAGCATCGACGACTACGCGCCGATCATCCAGTACAGCTGCAAGGGCTCCTTCAACCAGCAGTTCAGGATCACCGATGCCGGAAACGGTCAGGTCGAGATCCGGACCTTCGCGGACAAGTGTCTCGACGTCAAGGGCGCCGGCACGGACGACTACACGCCGATCATCCAGTACACCTGCACCGGCGCCGACAACCAGCGGTTCAAGGTCGCCGCAGTCGCCAACGGTCAGGTCGAGGTCCGCACGTTCGCGGGCAAGTGCCTTGACGTCAAGGCGGCCAGTCCCGACGACTACACGTCAATCATCCAGTACAGCTGCACGAGCGCGTACAACCAGCGGTTCTGGATCGACTGACCGGAACCGCCCCCGGGGGGAGGCGCGATGCGGCAGGCCGGCCATCGCCCCTGCCGCATCGCCGCCCAGCCCGGCGCATGTCGGAGCCTGCTGTCCGATGCCGCCCTCGACGGGATCGTCGCGAACCGCGGCACCTACCGGACGTGGCCGGCTCCGGCCAGGCCCACCAGTTCCGCCCTGTTGGTCACCTTCAGCTTGCGGCCCACCCGCTCCACCAGGCCGGTCACGTCCCGCGGAGTCAGCAGCAGGGCCTGGGCCACCTGGCGGTCACTGTGACCGGCGCCGATCAGTTCCGCCACCCGGTGCTCGGTCGGCGACAGGCTCGGAGCCACCGCCGACGGGGCCTTCGGGCGCACCCCCAGCTCGGTCAGCGCCCGGCGTATCCGGCCGGCCAGGAGGAGACTGCCGCAGGTCTCTGCGAGGTCCAGCGCCTGGGTGAGAAGCCGGCAGCCCTGGTCGGCCTCGCCTCTGCGTGACAGCGCGACGCCCAACTCGTACCGGGCCCGGGCCAGCTCCAGGCAAGCCGGGGCCCCCTCAAGAACAGCGACGGCCTCGTGCAGAAGGGCCTCTCCCTCGGGGCCGCCCATGACGACACCCAGGCAGCGCGACGCCACGCCGATCACCCGCCCGGTGCCCCAGCGGTGAGCCAACTCCACTTCCTCGGTGGCCAGTTGGAGCGCGTCGGTCCGTTGCCCGAGCGCCAGATGCAGCAGGGCTGCCCGCGACCGCCAGGGCGCCACGGCCAGGTTCGTGACCCGCGTCCGCTTCTCCTGTGCACCGTACTCCAGCAGGACCGTGAGGGCGGCGGCCCGGTTGCCCATCGCGGCGTACGCCCGGCTGCGTGCGAGGAGCATCGGTCCCTGCCACACCCAGCCGGCCCGGTCGGTGTCGGCGTCCGGTACCAGCAGCCGTGCGGCCGAGGCCGGGTCGCCCCGCTCGATCAGCGATTCGCCCACCAGGGCCATCAGCGCCAGCTGGGCCCGATGCTCCAGGTCCTGGCCGTTCGTGGTGGCGGGATGACCGAAATCCGCGGTGAGGGCCTGCTGTCGGCCCCGGCGCGCATGGACCGTGAGCTGCCATACCGTCGCCGTCGACACCATGAGGAACATGCCCCACCGCGCACCGATGTCGGCGATCTGGTCGAACCGCGCGGCTGCGTCGTCGAGACGGTCGGTGGCCAGGAAGGCCATCCCGGCCAGGCTCACGAGCATCTGCGACTGGTCCATGGCCGCCAACCCGCCGCGCAGGGCCCGGTCGAGAAGGCTGTTGGTGACCGCGGCGCTGGCATCCCCGGTGACGGCCGAGGCGGCGAGCGCGGCCAGGACCGCGCACTCACCCGGAGTGTCACCGGCCAGTTTGTGACCCCACAGCCGGCTTGCGAGGTGCCGGGCCGCGGGGAGAGTGGACAGCTGGTCATAACCGATCAGGAGCATCTGGGCCTGGAGAAACCAGGACACTTCACGGGCCGTCCCGGTGCCGTCGTCGGCTTGCCGCAGATCCTCCACGGCGCGGGCGAGCACTTCGACTGCGTCCGCGTGCTCATGCCCGAGGAACAGCGCGTTGGCGAGCAGGTAGGCCGCCTGGGCACGGGAGTACGGGTCCGTCAACGCGGCCGAGGCCTGCGTCAGATGATGCCGCGCGGCGCCGATATCGAGCTGTAACTCGTCGCCGCCCAGCTCCAGCAGCAGCGGGCCGCGTTCTTTGCCCGTCATCGGCTCCCGCAGGGCCCGGCGCAGATAGGCTGCGGTGATCTCCGGGGCACCTCGGCCGCGTGTGGCCCGTGCCGCTTGCCGCAGGGCGTCGACGCGCCAGGCCTCACCGCTGGGTTCAGCCAGCAGCAGGTGGGCGGCCACCCGATCGCCGGCCGCCCCCTCGCGTCGCAGCAGTTCGGCCGCCCGCGCGTGTCCGGCGGCCAGCCGCACCGGTCCGACGACGGTCTCGGCGATCGCGGCGCGGACCAGGGGGTGGTCGAATCGCGCCGCCTCGCCAGAGGCCAGCACACCGATCCGCTGCAACCTGCTGCGGTGCTCCCGGGCCTGCGCCTCGCCCAACTCCGCCAGTTCGGCAGCGAGATGCCAGTCGGCCCCGTCCCCCAGCACCGCCAGGGCCTCGACCAGACGCCGGGTCGGCTCCGGCTGGCCCATCAGCCGCTTGACCACGGTGTCCGCCAGGATCCGGCCGCGGAACTCCTCGACCAGATGCGCCTGGTCACCGGCGGGCCCGACCCCGTTGTCGGCCAGGGTCCGCAGTAACTCGCGCAGCAGCAGGGGGTTGCCCTGGGTCGCCTCGGCGCAGGCGGCGGTGAACCGCGGTTCGGCGTCCTGGCCCAGACTCGCCCGCACCAGCCGGGCCACGCTGTCGGCGCCCAGAGCCGGCAGCCCGACCTGCAGGCAGTCCGGCTGGGCGGCGATCCTTTCCAGCAGCGGCTCGGCCTGGGTCCCGCTGCCAGGCCGTGCCGCCAGCACCAGCAGCAACGGCAGACCGCGCAGTCGCCTCGTCAGGTACTCCAGCCACCGTATGGACGGGCCGTCCGCCCAGTGCACGTCGTCGACCACCAGAGCGAGCGGCCCGTCGTCCGTGACATGCACCATCAGCCAGTACAGGCTGTGCAACAGGCCCAGTGCCGCCTCGGGCGACAGTCCTCCGCTGTCGCCGTCGCCGGCCACCCGCAGGGCGTGCGACGCCGGCTCCGCCGGGCCCGACAACAGCCGCTGCCGCCCGGCATGCCCGGCGCGGGCCAGCAGCGGCTCGACCAGCTGCCGCAGTACGGCGAAGGCGAAGTCCTGCTCCAGTTCTCCCCCGCTGCCCCGCACCACCCTGATCCCCCGCGACCGCTCGGCCGCCGCCCAGGCGTTCACCAGGGTGGTCTTCCCCATCCCCGCACCCGCCCGCACCAGCACCACTCCACCCCGGCCGGCCCGGGCCTCACCGGCAGCGCGCTCCAGTACCGCCAGCTGACCGCGGCGATCGAGCAGACCTGATCCCGTCACACCGTCATCGGCCAAGGGACCGCCCTGCCGACCAGTACGCCCGGCGGCGAGCAGCGCCGCAGCGTCGGCGTCGGCCAGCCCCAGCGCCGACACCAGCAGCTCGGCCGTGCGCCGCTGCGGCCGCTGCCGACGGCCCCGCTCCAGATCCCTGATCGACCTGGCCGTCAGCCCGGCGGCCTCGGCGAGCCCTTCCTGCGTCAGCCCCGAAGCCCGGCGCAAATCCCGCAACATCTCACCGAACGTCATCACACGCTCCCCACGGTCAGCCCAGGACGCCGACCACCGAGAGAATGTGACGGTGTGCCGTCATGCCACTACTGATCATCGTTGTCGGGCCAGGACCCTACCGGGGGACCGCGAGGCCTGCCAGTACGACTCCTGGCACACAGACTCCCTAGAGGGATCAGTGAACTCCTGCCTCTCGTTTGCCAGTTGCACTCGCGTCACGCAGGAAGACCTCCCGTTCCAGACCCTCGCCGAGGAAGCCGATGGCGCCGAGTAGGCCCGGACGCCCTGCAGCCGGCGGCCACCTCACGCCCGAGGCCAGGCCCTGCCGTCACCCCGGTCAGCGCCGCCCGGGGCTCTCGCCCGCCCAGCTGGCCACCGTCTGTGTGCTGCAGTTCCTGCTCGGTCTGTCGGACCGGCAGGCGGCCTGGGCGGTTCGCTGCCGCATCGATTTCAAGTACGCGCTGGCCATGGAGCTGGACGATCCCGGCTTCCATCACTGCGTGCTGGCCGATTTCCGCGAACGTCTCACCGAGGGCGGCCGAGCCGACCGTCTCCTCGACCTGGCGTGAAACCAAGCGACTCGACTCCGCTCAACAAGGGACGGTCCGGAGCTATCACCGGTCGCGGACGGTTCAGTCTCCTCGGCAACTCGGTAATTCGGTCGGCGAATTCGCCGACCGGGATGGACCGGGCGTCGTGTGTCCGGCGGCGCACTCCTGCGCACTGCTCCGGACAGCCGTCTGACATCAGTTGACCGTGACCTACCGGAGCCGGTCCGAGGGCCGGGCGGGCAGACCTTCCCACTCGGCGCCGACCCGGGTCTGCAGCGGCAGCGGCAGCGACCAGCTGTAGACCTCCGGGTCGAAGGTGTGCAGGCGCTTGACGAGCCTGGCGGTCGACCATGGCCAGCAAAAGGTGTTGATGCCCGGGAGGCCGAAGTAGTAGCCGGTGCTGCCGGCGGCGTTGTAGACGGTGTCGCGCAGCGCCTCGTGCAGAGACCGCTGGTGGGCTGCTTCGGCCTCGGGCGTGACATCCAGAGCAGACGACCCGCTGACGCGCAGGTGCTCGAGGGCGGCGGTGATGTAGCGGAGCTGGGCTTCGAGGACGGTAGGGACGGCGGTGGTGCCGGTGAGCAGGTTCGGGCCGATGAGCAGGAAGAGGTTGGGGTGTCCGCTGACGCTCGTGCCCAGGTAGGCACGGCGGCTGTCGGCCCAGGACTGGGCCAACGTGCCCTCCGTGCCGTGCAGATGAGGGGCCAGCGGGATGTCGCCGACGTGGTATCCGGTCGCGAGGACGATGATGTCGGCTCGGGTGCGGGTGCCGTCGGCGCCGACGACGTAGGTGCCCTCCACAGCAGTCACCCGGGTGGGATGCAGCCGCACATTGGCCCGGGTGAGGGCAGCGTAGTAGCTGCCGGAGGTGATCAGGCGGCGGCCGCCGAGGCGATAGTCAGGAGTGAGGGCCCGGCGCAGGGCGCGGTCCCGTACCGAGGTACGCAGGTGGAAGCGGGCCAGGGCCTCCAAGGGCCTCAACAGGTGAGGGTGACGCAGGGGCACGCCGATGGTTTCCTGAGTCAAGTGGTGCAGGCCGCGCAGTGCGCGGCGTGCTGCCGGGTGGTGATCGAGGAAGCGGTGGAGCCCGGGAGAGAGAGGGTAGTCAGGTTTCGGAAGCACCCACTGCGGCGTGCTCTGGAAGACGTCGACATGAGCCGTCTTCGGCTGAATTTCGGGCAGAAACTGCACGGTTGACGCTCCAGTGCCCACCACTGCCACGCGCCGTCCGGTCAGGTCGACTTCGTGATTCCAGCGGGCGGAGTGGAAGACGGCGCCGGGGAAAGTGTCGAGGCCGGCGATGTCGGGATAGCGGGGCCGATGCCAAGGGCCGGTGGCAACGATCACAACGCGGGCGGTATATGTGCCCGACGTGGTCTGCAGGTGCCAGCGGTGTGCTTCCGGCTCCCAGCGGCTGCTCAACACCTCGGTGCCGTAGCGGATCGCTTTGTGCACGCCGTGCGTTGCCGCAGTGGTGTCGAGGTACTCGAGAATCTCGGACCGGTCGGCGAAGCCCCGGCTCCACGCGTGGGGTGCGAAGGAGTATTCGTACAGCACCGACGGTACGTCGCAGCCGCATCCGGGGTAGGTGTTGTCGCGCCAAGTGCCGCCGAGGCGACGGGACTTCTCCAGCACGACGACGTCATCGAAACCGGCTCGGCGCAGCGCGATCACGGCGGCCACGCCGGAGAGGCCAGCCCCGATGACGAGGACTTCCGCTTCATGATGATGGTTGTCGATCCTGTCGTCGGCCACCAGCGCCCGCCCCTTGTCTGCCTCGTGAGCATCCCGGCGCTGCTGCCGAGCCGCCCCCCGTCGCCTACTCAGAGCGACCGATCGTAGGGCTACCCCGCACCGTCTGTGGCGATATGACTGGCAGTTACCTCATAAGGGTGATCTTGCTAGGTGGGCTGAATGCAGTGTGTTCCCCTGTGTTTGGCTGCCGACCATGACGATGAGGGACGAACTGCCCAGCTCTCGTGGTCCCCACGCCGATGGCCACGAGCCGGGGCGGCACCTGCCCTACCCCAGTGGCTGGTTCTGCCTGGCTCGTTCACGAGAACTGGCCCCCGGTCATGTCCTGACCCGCCGCCTCATGGACGAGGACATCGTCCTCTACCGCACGCGCGACGGCCGGCCCCGCGCGGTGCATCCCTACTGTCCTCACCTGGGCGCTCATCTGGGGGCGGGCGGCGCCGTGGAGGGCCAGAACCTGGTATGCCCCTTCCATCGTTTCGCCTTCGCCCCCGATGGCACGTGCGTCGGCACGCCCGACGGTCCGCCCCCGCGCGCCCGCCTGCAGCACCACTCCATCAGCGAGCGCAACGGCTTCCTCTTCGCCTGGTACGAACCGGATGGCGCTCCACCCACCTGGGAAATCCCCGGCACCGCCCAGGCCGGGGTCGTTCCGACAGCCGCCTGGAGCACGGAAGTAGCAGTGACCGACCTGGAGAACGTGTGCCCTCGATGCACACCCAGCGCGAGCACGCCGATTATCTGCTCGGCCTGGGCGTGCACTACATCCTGATCGTGAAAGGGAACCAGAAGTGAGAACGAGTGCCATCCCGGACCAGTACGAGGTCCGCCGCTACGTGGGCTGGTACCGGCACATCAACCTGGCCATGCTCGCCCACGCATTCCTGACGGCGATGACCGCCCACGCCCTCGAAAAAGAGGGCCGAAGAATCGGTCCGAGCAGCCTCGTTCCCCTCACCATGACAGGAGTGGGACGGCTCCTGGATCTTGCCCGTCCCCCGGCGGACCGGCTCCGGCATACCTCGCACCGGCTCCACTGGCCCCACTGGCGCGGACGCCACCAAGCCATAGCCCGCCACGACCACTACCAACGCCGCACGCACCCCGATCGGGCGAGTCACGAACCACCACCGACCTGGTGGAGCGTCAGTCAAGTAGATTCCAAACAAGGCCTCCGAACAGGGAAAACGGAGAACCGCGACGGGAGTACTAGGGGCTGATGTCCTCCAGGGCGATCAGTGCGCGGGCGAGTGCGGGATTGCGCGAGTGTCGGGGCCACAGCAGATGCAGTTCCACGGGTTCGGGGATATGCGTAGCCAGTGGTACGAACGCAACGTTGGGGATGCGGAGCAACATTGCGGAGGCAGGGACGAAGGCGACACCGCGGTTGGCAGACACCAGCCACAGCATCGTGAGCACTTGGCTTACGCTGTGCACCACGCGTTCCTGTGCCAGCGGGACCATGCTCACCATCAGGTCGTAGAAGTACCGGGCCTTTTGCTGCGAGTGGAAGATCAACGGCTCCCCGGTGAGGTCCTCGGCGCCCACGGGGCGGTCGAGGTCTACCAGCCTGTGCTCCGCGGGCACGGCGAGCAGCAGGGCCTCCCGGTGGAGCAGCCGGGAGTCGAAGAGCTCGGAGTCGAACGGCGGGCGCGCGAGGCCCAGATGGAGGTCCTCGCTGGCCAGCGCCGCGATCTGCTCGCGGGTGACCATCTCGTAGAGTTCGATGCGCACATCCGGCAACTGCTGTTCCAGCCGGTTGAGCAGGTGGCCGAGCGTGCCGAACGTTGAAGCCGCGGTGAAGCCAAGACGAACCACACCGCGCGATCCCGAGTGGATGCGCTGCGCCAGGTTCGGCGCCGCCTCGGCGATGGCCAGGATGCGTCGCGCCTCGACAAGGAAGGCCTCGCCGGCCGGAGTCAGCTCCACATGACGGTTGTCGCGTTCGAGTAGTTGGACGCCGATGGCGGCCTCGAGCTTCTGTATCTGGCGACTCAGCGGTGGCTGGGTCATACGCAGTCGCGCGGCCGCCCGGCCGAAGTGCAACTCCTCGGCAACGGCCACCAATCCGCGGAGTTGCTCCAGGGTGTAACCCATGCAAAGAAGGTATCAGCCTATGCACTAACGGAGTTGGACAGGCATGAAGGGTGATCATAAGCTGCGCGACAGCGTGGACCGCGGCACCCCCACCACACTCATCGCGCTTGGGGAGAATTCATGCAGAACAGGCTTCGGGTGCGCCGCTGCATCGCGGCTGCAGCCACACTCGCCGCTACGCTCGCTTTGGCCGGCTGCGGCGGAAACGTCGGGGATCAGAAGTCCGAGGACGACGCCTCCTTCCCGGACCGCGGGATCACCCTCCTCGTCGGCCAGGACGCCGGCGGCAGCACCGACCTCACCGCGCGGGCGGTCGCCGATCCCGCGGACTCCGACCTCAAGCAGACCGTCACCGTGCTCAACAAGCCTGGCGCCAACGGCGCCCTCGCCGCGAAAGAGCTCGCCGGTGCCAAGGCCGACGGCTACACGCTGATGGTCTTCGTGGGCTCTCTGGCGTACATAACCCCGCTGGCTGTCCCGGCCGACGAAGCCGTGGACATCAACGACTACGAGGTCGTCACCGGCCTCTCCCAGGACGACTACGTCCTCGTCGCCAGCGCCGAGTCCGGCTTCAAGACGGTCAAGGACATCGTCGACGCCAAGAAGGCCATCAAGTACGGCACCACCGGCGTCGGCACGGGCAGCCACCTCAGTCAGGCACTGCTGTTCTCCCAGGCGAAGGTCGACGCGACCGCGGTGCCGTTCGACGGCGGCGCCCCCACGCTCACCGCAGTCATGGGCGGCCAGGTCGACGTCGCCTCCGTCCAACTCGGCGAGGCCCAACCCCAGATCAAGGCCGGCAGGATAGCCCCGCTGGTGACGTTCGCGGACAAGCGGCCCTCGTACATGCCGGACACCCCGACAGCCGTCGAAGCGGGCTACGACGTCCCAGTCCAGCAGTCACGCGCGATCGTCGCCCCCAAGGGCACCCCCAAGGATGTCGTCGTGCGACTGCGAACGGCGTTCCAGAAGGTGTTCGCCGACGCGGAGTACAAGGACTTCAACACGCAGCGACTGCTCACTCCCAACGAGGTGGACGGTCCCACCGTGATCGACCAGTGGACGGCCGCGCTGAAGAAGTACCGCGACCTCACGGGCCAGTACAAGATCGACCTGAGCGAAGACTGATGGGCTCGCCCACGGAGATCCCGTCGGCTGCAGGTGAACCCGCCGACGAGAATCGACCTCCGGCGGCAGGCCCGGCGACCCAGCTCGTCACGGCCGTCGTCGTCGTGGCTCTCGGTGCCACCGCGCTCACGGGGGCGCTGAATCTGGGCGTCGGGAGCCCCGCCAAGCCCGGCCCTGGCACCTGGCCTGCCCTCGTGAGCGCGGCACTGACCGTCCTCGGTGTCCTCCTGGCCGCCAATGCCCGGCGCATGGACGACGCCGAGCAGTTCACCCGTACCGGACTTCTCGTTCTCGTAGCCGTCGGCAGCATGGTCGCGTTCGTGGCGGTCGTCGGCGTCGTCGGCTTCGAGATCCCTGCGGCGCTCCTGACGTTTTTCTGGCTCCGCGTGCTCGGACGGGAGAGCTGGCGGACCTCCATCGCCGTCAGCCTCGTCCTCACGATCGTCCTCTACGCGCTGTTCGTCGGCGCGCTCGAGGTGACCATCCCCCACCTGTTCTGACCCGATACCACCACACGTCTGGGAGGGCCGTTGGACGTATCCCCCGTGCTCGACGGCTTCGCCGTCGTTCTTGAGCCGGTCAACCTTCTGTACTGCCTGGTCGGTGTACTCATCGGCATGCTGGTGGGTGTCCTGCCCGGTCTGGGACCGGCCGCGACCATAGCCATTCTCCTCCCGATCACCCTGGGCATCGAACCCGTGACCGCGATCATCATGGTGGCGGGCATCTTCTACGGCGCGCAGTACGGCGGCACCGTCACCTCCGTACTCCTGCGCCTGCCGGGCGAGGCGTCCTCGGTGGTGACCGTCTTCGACGGACACGCGCTCGCCCGTCAAGGCCGGGCAGGCACGGCTCTGGGCATAGCCGCGATCGGCTCCTTCGTCGGAGGAACCCTTTCGGTCATCGCCCTGACCCTCGTCGCACCCGTGGTCGCCGAGTTCGCACTCGACTTCGGTCCGCCCGAATACACACTGCTGGCCCTGCTCGGCATCCTGCTCGTAGCCACGGTCTCCAGCGGCGGCATGCTCAAGGCCCTCATCGCCGCGACCATCGGCCTGCTCCTGGCCACTGTGGGCCGCGACGGATTCACCAGCACCGAACGCTTCACGTTCGACAGCCTGTCGCTGGCCGACGGCCTGGACTTCGTGCCCATCGCCATGGGCCTCTTCGGCCTCGGCGAGATCCTCTACACCCTGGAGGAGCGCCACCGCGTCGTGCACGCACCGACCACCGTCGCCAACGTCTGGCCGAGCCGGACCGACCTACGGCAGTCCTCCGGCGCCATCGGCCGCGGCGGCGTCCTCGGCTTCCTTCTCGGCATCCTCCCCGGAGGCGGAGCGGTACTTGCCTCGCTCGCCGCCTACGCCCTGGAAAAACGCCGGTCCCGTCATCCCGAGCGGTTCGGCCACGGCGCCGTCGAAGGGGTGGCCGCCCCCGAGACCGCCAACAACGCCGCCGCCACATCGTCGTTCATCCCGCTTCTGTCCCTGGGCATACCCGCCAACGCCACCATGGCAGTCATCTTCGGCGCCCTGCTGATCCAGGGCATCACCCCGGGCCCACAGCTTGTCACCGAGCATCCCGAGCTGTTCTGGGGCGTCGTCAACTCGATGTACCTCGGGAACATCCTCCTGCTGATCATGAGCATCCCGCTGGTCGGGATGTTCGTGCGCATCCTGCGCATACGCCCGTCCATCCTCGCCCCCATCACGGTGCTCATCACTCTCATAGGTGCCTACACCGTCAACAACAGCATCTTCGACATCGGTTTGGTGGTCTTCTTCGGCGTCATCGGATACCTGATGAAGAAGCTCGGATTCGACCCCGGCCCGCTCGTGCTGGCCTTCGTCCTGGGATCGCTGCTGGAGACCTCGCTTCGCCGCTCACTGCTGATGTTCGACGGAGACCCGGGCGGTTTCGTCACACGCCCGATCTCCGGAACCCTTCTCGTGCTGTTCCTCGCCGTGGCACTGGCACCCGCCGTACGCAGGTTCTGGCCCAACCGCAAAGAACCCTTCGACCCAAGCAAGGAGACGGTATGACCGTCCGCATGGTGCGCTGCCGACGCATGTGATGTGTGCGGTGCCGGTTCACGCGCCAGCTGGTGCAGGAGCCGCTCCCGTCCCGGCGGGGTGACGGCGGTCAGCAGCGGTTCGGTGCGGAGAAGGCCGCGAACGCGGTGATGACCACCGTCTGTGAGCTGCTGCGATTCAGTGTCAGCTACTGCTGAGTTCCGTCCTGGGCCGCTGTTCGACCGACTCAACAGAGGTACCTCGCCTATCTCCCGCCCGGCTGCAACGCCGGCCAGGACGGGCCGTTCCGCACGGTACGCGCCCGCGAGCTGAAGGTCATCGCAGCGAACGGCGGCATCAACTGGCACGGCCGGTATCTGGCATCTGGCATCTGGCATCTGGCATCTGGCATCTGATCCAGCGTCATGTTGCTTGTCCTGCAAGCACGTTGCGGGACATGCTGTGATCCATCTGTGAACTGCTACCCCATGGAGGAACGTCCGTGCCGTTCAACCCCCCACTGGCCCCACGTTCGAGAGGGCGCCGGAGACTGGCCGTCGGAGCCCTGGTCACCGCACTGTTCGGCCAACTGCTCGCCGGCACCGCCGTCGCCGCCCCCTCGGACACGAAACCCTCGGCCAAGACTCCGTCGCCCGGGCGCATAGCCTGGGAGCCATGTGAATCACCCTCGGGCCAGGGCACTTTCGAGTGCGCCACCGTCAAGGTTCCCGTGGACTGGAAGCGCCCGCGCGGCGCCACCATCGACCTGGCCCTCGCCCGCCACCTGGCGACCGACCCCGAGCACCGCATCGGCTCGCTGCTGATCAACCCCGGTGGCCCGGGCGGCTCCGGCGTCGGCTTCGCTTTCAGCGCCCCCGAGTCCTTCTCGCCCGAACTGCTGGAGCGTTTCGACATCGTGGGCTTCGACCCGCGCGGTGTCGGCCTCAGTAACCCGGTGATGTGCGACGAGGACCGGGTGGCCGCACAGGGCGCGCTGCTCTATCCGGACAGCGCCTCGTCCTTCGCCGCCCTCCGTGAGGCGAACCGCGCGCTCGGCGAGAACTGCCACGACCTCACCGGCCCGCTCGTCGACCACATGGACACCGCGAGCGTCATCCGCGACATGGAGGCGATACGCGTCGGCCTCGGCGAGAAGCGGATCAGCTACTACGGCGTCTCGTACGGGACCGGGATCGGCCAGCAGTACGCCGAGCGCTATCCGCACCGTGTCCGCGCGATGACGCTCGACTCGAACATGGACCACAGTCTCGACAACTGGAACTACCAGAAGACCGAGACCGTCGCGATGGAGGAGTCGTACGGCCAGTTCGCCGACTGGTGCGCCCGTACGCCGTCCTGCGTGCTCCACGACCGTGATGCCCGCGCCCTGTTCGACTCGCTCTACCGGCGCGCCGAGGCCGGTGAGCTGGTCCTGCCGGGCGACCCGCCCTACACCGTCACCACCCAGGATCTCCAGGGCGTCGCCTTCGGCTACATGTACGACCCGGCCACCTGGTTCGACTTCGCCCAGTTCCTCGCCGACACGGACGCCGCCGACCCCGCCGCGGGACGGACCCTCCGGCAGCGTGGTGAGCCGACCCCGTTCGGATATCTGCCGGTGATGTGCCAGGACTACGACTTCGACGTGTCCTCGTACGCCACCCTCGCCCGCTACGAGCGCAAGCTCGCCCGGCTTGCCCCCGTCACCCGGCTCAGCTCCCTCGCCTGGACCGACCTGACCGGCTGCCAGGACTGGCCTGCCGAGGTGACCAACCCGCCGCACCGGCTCCGTGTCGACGGCACCCCGCCGATCCTGCTGACCAACAGCCGTTTCGACGTGGCCACCCCGCACTCCTGGGGCTCCAACGCGGCCCGCCAGATCGGCCGCGAGGCCGTGTTCGTCACATACGACGGTGTCGGCCACGGCGACTACTGGCTGAGCCCGTGCGCACGTGACGCCATCGACACCTATCTCATCACCCTCAAGGCCCCCCGCAAGGGCATCCACTGCCCCGCGGTCTGGCCGGCCGGGCCCTCCGCCCAGCGGCAGTCGCCGAGCGGTGGTCTCGTCAACCCGCTGCCCGACCTGCTGGGCGCAGGCACGCACCGGTGAGCTCCGCGAAGCGGCCTGGTCTGCCACAGGCCTGACCGAGGGGGCGCGACCCTGGCCACCGGAGCCGCGCCCCCTCGCACGCATCGGACGCCGCTCGTCCAGTCGTCGGCCACGCCGATCACCAGGCGGTCGGGCGATGGGTCGTCCCGAACGGCAGCCCGACACGGAACCGAGACCGATCCACATCTCGCCCGCACTTCATGCGTACCTCAGTGCGGTGGAACTGGCTGCATAGGAAGGTCTCCACAGAACGGGGGAATGACAATGCTCCGTTCCCTCCGCTCCCAGCCCGTCACGCACCCACCTCGGCCCCTCTCGGAGCCGGCCGACCATCTCAGTCGCCAAGAGCGGGCGCCTTGGGCGGCCGCGCATGCCGTACGGCGTTCAGGAGGCTGTCCCAGGACTGCTGGAACTTCTGAAGCCCTTGCTCCTCCAGGACGTGGGCGACATTGCGGTAGGAGATGCCCAGCCCGGCGAGGGCATCGAGGTCGGCGCGGGCCTGCTCGTACGTCCCGGCGATGGTGTTGCCGGTGATCTCGCCGTGGTCGGCAGTGGCATCGAGGGTGGCCTCCGGCATGGTGTTGACCGTGCCCGGTGCGACCAGTTCGGTGATGTAGAGGGTGTCGGGATAAGAGGGGTCCTTGACCCCCGTCGAGGCCCACAGGGGGCGCTGCTTGTTCGCCCGGTCCCGGTCGAGGGCGGTCCAGGCGCCGGAGGGCTGTGTCGATCCGTCGGCAGAGCCGAACACCGCCTCGTAAGCCTGGTAGGCAAGGCGGGCGTTGGCCAGTGCGGACTTGCCGCGGGCCTCCTTGGCCTCCGGGGTGCCGATCGCGTCCAGCCGCTTGTCGATCTCGGTGTCGACGCGGGACACGAAGAAGGACGCCACGGAGTGGATCCTGGAGAGGTCAAGACCACGCTCCTTGGCCTTCTCCAGGCCTGCGAGGTATGCGTCCATGACCTCGCGGTAGCGGGCGAGCGAGAAGATCAGTGTGACGTTGACGCTGATGCCCATGCCGATGACCTCGGTGATCGCCGGCAGGCCCGCCTTGGTGGCCGGGATCTTGATGAGGGTGTTGGGGCGGTCCACCAGCCAGGCGAGCTGCTTGGCCTCCGCCACGGTCGCGGCCGTACCGTGCGCGAGACGCGGATCGACCTCGATGGAAACCCAGCCGTCGCGGCCGCCGGTGGCGTCGAAGACCGGGCACAGGATGTCGGCGGCGTCGCGGACGTCCGCCGTCGTGATCATGCGGACGGCCTCGGAAACCGTCACCCCACGCAGCGCCAGTTCACGGATCTGGTCCGCGTAGTCGTCCCCCTTGCCGACCGCCTGCTCGAAGATGGTGGGGTTGGTGGTCACGCCGACCACATGCTTGCGCTTGATCAGTTCGGCGAGGTTGCCGGAGGTGATCCGTCTGCGGGAGAGGTCGTCCAGCCAGATCGCGACGCCTTCCTCTGAAAGGTGCTTGAGTGCGTCGCTTGTCATGGAAGTCGCTTCCCCTACCTGGTGGTGCTTGCGGTTGGGGCCGCGGTCCAGGGCGGCGATGGACTCCCGGGCCTTGGCGGCCACGTTCTCGGCAGTGAAGCCGAACTCCTGGAAGAGGACCTTGCCGTCGGCCGAAGCGCCGAAGTGCTCCAGCGAAACGATGCGGCCGGCGTCACCGACGTACCGGTGCCAGGTCAGACCGATACCGGCCTCGACCGCGACCCGCGCCTTGACGGCCGGCGGCAGAACGCTGTCCCGGTACCCCTGGTCCTGCTCCTCGAACCACTCCACGGACGGCATGGACACCACCCGGGTGGGCACGCCCTGCGCCTGGAGCCGCTCACGGGCCTCCACGGCCACGTGCACCTCGGACCCGGTGGCGATCAGGACGACCTGGGCGTCGCCGCCCTCGGCGTCGAACAGGACGTAACCACCCTTGGCGGCATTCTCGTTGGCCTCGTACGTCGGCACGCCCTGGCGGGTGAGCGCCAGACCGTGCGGGGCGCCCTTGCCGAACTCCTTGGTCCAGCGCTTGAGGATCTCGCGCCAGGCGATCGTCGTCTCGTTGGCGTCGGCCGGGCGGACGATGTTCAGGCCCGGGATCGCCCGCAGGGAGGCCAGGTGTTCGACCGGCTGGTGGGTCGGGCCGTCCTCGCCGAGACCGATGGAGTCGTGCGTCCAGACGTACGTCACCGGCAGGTGCATCAGCGCGGACAGGCGTACGGCGTTGCGCATGTAGTCGGAGAACACCAGGAACGTGCCGCCGAAGATACGGGTGTTGCCGTGCAGCGCGATGCCGTTCATCTCCGCGGCCATGGAGTGCTCGCGGATGCCGAAGTGGATCGTGCGGCCGTAGGGGTTCGCCTCCGCCAGCGGGTTGTCCGCCGGGAGGAAGGACGACGTCTTGTCGATCGTCGTGTTGTTCGAACCGGCGAGGTCGGCCGAGCCGCCCCACAGTTCGGGGACGACCGCGCCGAGCGCCTGCAGGACCTTGCCGGACGCGGCACGCGTCGCGACGCTCTTGCCCGTCTCGAACTCCGGCAGGTGCGACTCCCAGCCCTCGGGCAGCTCGCCCGCGCTGATCCGGTCGAACTCCGCGGCCCGCTCGGCGTTGCCGTCGCGCCACTCCTGGAGCTGCTTCTCCCAGACGGCACGGGCCTCACGGCCACGCTCGCCCAGGGCGCGCGTGTGCGCGATGACCTCGCCCGCGACCTCGAAGTTCTTCTCCGGGTCGAAGCCGAGAACCCGCTTGGTGGCCGCGACCTCGTCCGCGCCGAGTGCCGAGCCGTGCGCGGCCTCGGTGTTCTGCGCGTTGGGGGCGGGCCAGGCGATGATCGAGCGCATCGCGATGAACGACGGCCTGTCGGTGACGGCCTTCGCGGCCTCGATCGCCTCGAACAGCGCGGCCGGGTCGAGGTCGCCGTTCGCCTTCGGCTCGACGCGCTGCACGTGCCAGCCGTACGCCTCGTACCGCTTGGCGGTGTCCTCGGAGACGGCCGTCTCGGTGTCGCCCTCGATCGAGATGTGGTTGTCGTCCCACAACAGGACCAGGTTGCCGAGCTTCTGGTGACCGGCCAGCGAGGACGCCTCGGCGGAGATGCCCTCCTGGAGACAGCCGTCACCGGCGATCACGAAGATGTGGTGATCGAACGGCGACTCGCCGACGGCGGTCTCGGGGTCGAACAGACCGCGCTCGTAACGGGCGGCCATCGCCATGCCCACCGCGTTGGCGACACCCTGGCCCAGCGGCCCGGTCGTCGTCTCGACGGCCTTGGTGTGCCCGTACTCCGGGTGACCGGGGGTCTTCGAACCCCACGTCCGAAACGCCTTCAGGTCATGCAGCTCCAGACCGAAACCGGCCAGGTAGAGCTGCGTGTAGAGAGTCAGGGACGAGTGGCCCGCGGACAGCACGAAACGGTCGCGCCCGACCCAGTCGGGGTCGGCGGGGTCGTGGCGCATCACCTTCTGGAAGAGGGTGTACGCGGCGGGCGCGAGGCTCATCGCCGTACCCGGATGGCCGTTGCCGACCCTCTGTACGGCGTCGACTGCGAGGACTCGGGCGGTGTCCACGGCCCGCTGGTCCAACTCGGTCCACTCGGGGGCGGAAGCGGTCGAGTGCGGATTCACGCGTGAGCTCCTGTGTCTACGGAAGGAATGTGAGGACGTGGGGAATGTGAGGACGGGCGGATGAAGAGGGGGGACCGGGGCCGAGGGAGCGGCCCCTCCCGCCGGGGAGGGACGGGAGGGGCGGGAGGGACCGGAAGGACGTGCCGGCGCCGACGGTGTCGACTACTTGCCCCAGAGCTTCCGGTACGCCTCGCGGTATCCCTCCGGGTCCCAGGAGGAGCCGCCGCCGCTGTTGGCCGCCGTGGTGATGTGTACCGGGGCGATGTAGCCGCTGGCGGGCTTGCCGGCGAAGGCGCGGTTGAACTCGTCGACGATCTGCCAGCCCTGCTCGGACAACGGTTCCGGCACCGTGGCCGCCTGGAACTGCTTGCTGCTGATGCGCTGGAAGGCCGAGGGGTCGCCGTCGCCGGCGCCTATGTTGAACGGGGCACCGTTGCCCTGCTTGCCGCCCGCTCGCAGCGCGGGTGCCGCGTCGGCGAAGTACAGGTCGTTGATGGCCACCGAGTGCGTCCACTTGGTGCCGAAGCGGGACAGCAGCGCGGAGACCTCCTGGGGAGTACGGCTGCTGGCGTCGGCGATCGGGATGTTGGAGGTGGACAGCACCTTGGTGTCGGAGCAGGTGGCGAGCTCCTTCTCGATCAGGTCCGACTTGCCCTTGGCGAACGGGATGGAGGCATCGGTGAAGACCACCACGCCGGCCCGGCCGTTGGACTGGCTGATGACCCAGTCGGCGCTGATCTTCGCGACGTCCTCGACCTTGGTGGTGATGTTGCTGAAGAGCTTCGGGGCCTTGCTGGGCCCGGGGGTGCCGACGGCGTGCCAGCCGATGAGCGGGATGCCTGCGGCGTTGGCCTGCGCGACCTGCTGTGCGGTCGACTTGGGGTCGAAGCCGGACAGGACGATGCCGTCGGGCTTCACGGCGACGGCCTGGCTGACGGCGGCCTGGATACCGGCCGGGGTGCCCTGGCCGTCGATGATCCGCGCCTTCCAGCCGATGGCCTTGGCGGCCTCCTTGACGCCTTCGGCGGCGCCGGCGACGCCGGGATTGGTCATGCTCTGGGCGACGTAGACGACCGTCTTGCCGGGGACCGCCTTGGGGCCCGTGGTCGGCCCGCCCCAGGGGGCGTCGACGGCCTCGGCGCCCGCGACCGCCTTCTTCGCCTTCGCCAGGACCGCCGGACATCCGGCCTTCGAGGACTCGCCGACGGAGGTGGAGCCGGAGCTCTCGGAGCCCCGGGTGCAGCCTGCGACGGAAGCGGTGAGCATGGCCAGGGCGGCCATGGCTCTGATGGTTGCCTTGCGAGTGGGGTGGTACGACACGGCGGTGCTCCTTGAGGACGGTACGACAGGCTGGAGGCGAGCAGGCGGCGAGACGGGCGCGGAGGTCGTCCGCGGTCAGGGGGTGTGTGGCGCGTCGTCGTCGGACGCGGTGGTGGCGGACGGACCGGGCGCGGCAGGAGCGGGCTGCTCCGTCGCGGGTTCCGTCCCGGGCGTGGACAGTGAGCGGCGGGTGGCACTGGCGCCGGCGCGCAGTCTGCGGCGGGCGGAGTAACCGGCCAGGCCGACCGCGAGGAGCAGCGTGCCGCCGTTGAACAGGGAGGTCGCCCAGAACTCGGCGCCGAGCTGCTGGATGCCGGCCAGGCCGATGGCGAGGATGGCGACGGCCACGACGGTTCCGGCGGCGTTGGCTCGGCCCGGTTTGATGGCGGTGGAGCCGAGCAGGGCGCCGACGAAGGCGGGCAACAGGTAGTCCATGCCGACACTCGGGTTGCCGATCTGCTGCTGTGCGGCGAGCAGGACGCCCGCGAAGCCGACGACGAGTCCGGACCCGGCGAAGGCATAGATGCCGTACCGGCGGGTGGGGATGCCGACGAGGTCGGCGGCGCGGGCGTTGGAGCCGATGACGTACAGGTAGCGGCCGAGCGGCAGGCGCTCCAGCAGCAGCCAGAGCACCACGGCGAGCGCGAGGACGTAGAACGCGGGGACCGGCAGGCCGAGGAACGAGGAGTCGTACAGGTCGGTGAAGGCCGGGGGCAGGCCGCCTGGGCCGGGCACGATTCGGGCGCCGTCGGTGATCCAGCCGGTGCAGGCGTACAGGAGGCTGCCGGTGCCGAGGGTGGCGATGAAGGAGTCGATCTTGGCGAACTCCACCAGCAGGCCGTTGAGCACCCCGACGATGCCGCCGCCGAGGATGACGACGACGCAGGCGATCGGCCAGGGCCAGCCGCTGTTCACGATGAGCTGCATGGCCAGGACGTGGGCGAAGCCGAGTCCGTAGCCGACGGAGAGGTCGAACTTGCCGGTGACGATGGGGATCATCGCGCCGAGGGCGAGGATCGCGGGGATCGACTGGTTGGAAAGGATCGACGAGGCGTTGTCCATCGTCGGGAAGGTGTCCGGCAGGGCCAGCGCGAAGATCACGAACAGCAGGAGGGTCAGGCCGAGCAGGCCGTAGGTGCCGATGAGGTGGCCGCCGCGCAGCCGGGCGACGAGGGAGCCGCTGCTCGCGTCCTTGTCGGCGCCGACCGGGAACTGCTTGCGCGACCCGCGGGGTGTTCCCTTGTTTGCGCCGTCCCCGACGGTCCCGTCCTGCGGTGGGGTTCCGCCGTGGTCGGCCCGCGGTCGGGCGGCTTCGGTCTCGGTGGCCATCAGTTGTCCGCCGTTCCGGTCAGCGCCGGCATGGCCGACGCGGCGTGGGTGAGTTCGGTGACGGTGAGGGCTTCGCCGCTGAGTTCGGCGGTCACGTGGCCCCGTACGAAGACCAGGGCGCGGTGACACACGTCGGCGACTTCCTCGAAGTCCGTGGAGATGAGGAGGACAGCGAGTCCTTGGGCGAGCGCGTCGTCGAGCAGGCGATAGATCTCCGCCTTGGCGCCGACGTCGACTCCCGCGGTCGGCTCCTCCAGGATCACGACGCGCCTGCTGAGGCGCAGCCAGCGGCCGATCATGACCTTCTGCTGGTTGCCGCCGGAGAGGGTCGCGATGGGTGCCTCGGAGTTGGCCGGGCGTACGCCGAACCTCTCGATCAGCGCTGTCGCCTGGGCGCGCTCGCGTGACGGGCTGATCCAGCGCCACGGGGAGCGGCTGTCGGCCCGCGGGTTGGCCAGGAAGTTCTCCCTGACGGTGAGTTCGAGGGCGCAGCCCTCCTCCTGGCGGTTGCTGGTGACGAAGCCGATGCCCGCGTCGACGGCCGCTGCGGGCGAGTCGGGCCGGTAAGGCCTGCCGTCGAGCAGTGCCTCACCGTCCTGGATCGGCCGGGAACCGGCGAGGGCACGGCCGAGGTCCATGTGGCCGGCGCCGGTGAGGCCGACCATGCCGAGGACCTCCCCGGCGCGCAGTTCCAGGTCGACGGGGCCCGCGCCCTCGGTGGTGACACCGGTGAGACGCAGCACGGTAGGGGCCTCGCCGGTGGGGGCCTTGGGGCCGGGCTCGGGGCGGTGGGTCTCCGCTTCGTGGCCGACGATGTCGCGCACGATGCGGTCGGGGCCGTGGTCGGCGAGGCGGCCCTCGCTGATGAGGTGACCGTCGCGCAGGACCGCGAAGCTGTCGGCGACCTGGTAGACCTCGTCGAGCCGGTGGCTGACGTAGACGATGCCGTGTCCTCGGTCGCGCAGGGTGTGCAGGACGTCGAAGAGGCGGGCGCAGTCCGCGGCGGGCAGGCTCGCGGTGGGTTCGTCAAGGACGATGAGCCGGGCCCGGGTGGAGAGGGCGCGGGCGATGGCGACGAGGGAGCGCTCGGCGCGGGTGAGGTCGGCGACCGCGGCGTCCGGGTCGAGGTGACCGGCGACGATGTCCAGCGCCTCGGTGCTGCGCTCGCGGACCTGCTTCCAGGAGACGAGCCCGGCGCGGCGCGGGTAGCCGGTGCCGAGCGCGATGTTCTCGGCGACCGTCATCCATTCGACGAGGCCGAGGTCCTGGTGGATGAAGGACATCTCCGCGGAGGCTGCCTCGGTGCCGAGCGGGTGGCCCGCGACCGTGACCTCGCCCTGGTCCGCTTTGTAGACCCCGGCGAGGACCTTGATCAGGGTCGACTTACCGGCACCGTTGTGACCCAATAGGGCGAGAACCCTGCCCGGGTGAAGGTCGAGGTCGACGTCGGCGAGGGCGAGAGTGCCGCCGAATCGCTTGCGCAGCCCCCGGATGCTCACCAAGGGGCGGTGTGGAGATGTGTCAGCTATGTCAGCTGTGTCGGCTGTGTCATCGGGAGCGTCATACACGGACTTCTCCGAAGGGATCTGCCAGCCGAGGACCATTCCATCGGCTCGACCAGAATCCTGTACAGCTACCAGCATGTTGGTCAATGGTTCTGCGGTTTTTTATTGCCCCAAAGTTACGGCGGCCGTACGGAGAGATCTCCGTACGGCCGCCGTGGGTGACACCGAAGAGGGCGCGCACAGGCCCCCGGAACTCAGCCGCCGGGCGGCGCCCCCTGCGGAAGCATGGGGTTCTCCAGCCCTGCGGCGATGGTCCGCAGGTCCTTCAGCAGGGCCTCTCGGAACTCGTCGTCGAGCCGGGCCTTGAGCACGGTGACACTGATCGCGAAGGGCGCCGAGTCCGTACGGAAGCCGGCGACCGGTACGGCCAGACAGAGGATGCCCGCCGTGGCCTCCTCGTCGTCGATCGCATAGCCGCGCTCCCGGGCCTTCGCCAGGTCGTCCATCAGGGCGGGCACGGAGGTGATGGACCGCTCACTGAGCGCGGGCAGGGTACGGCCGCGCAGCCGGTCCTCGGCCACCGCCGGATCCAGCGTGGACAGGATGGCCTTGCCGGTGGCCGTGCAGTTGGCCGGGAAGCGGTCACCGATGTTGGCGGTCAGCCGCAACGGCTGCGTGCCGTCGTAACGCCCCAGGTAGAGGACGTCCAAGCCGTCGAGTACGGCCACCCGTGCAGTCTCCCGCGAGATGTGGGCACTGCGCCGACACAGCTCGTAGAAGTCGCGCAACTGATCGACGGTGGCCAGGTAGCGGCCACCCAACTCGACGAGCTTGCGACCCAGACTGAAGCCCGAGCCGTTGCGCGCGATCATGCCGGCCGCCTCCAGCGAGGCACACAGATTGCCCGTCGAGGACTTCGGCAGGCCCAGGGCGCGCGCGATCTCACTCACCGACAGCGGGCGCCCTTCCGCCTCGCCGAGTGCGTCGAGGATGGCCACGGCCCGCGTCACAGCGGGAACGAGGCTACCCGGGTCACTTGCGCTCACCAGCAACTCCACCCATCATTCTGTTCGTCGTTCAGCATATTGGCTATTGTCTCTCGTGTGCCCCCGAACGACAATGCCGTCGGCGCACGCTTTGCCGTCGAGATTCTCCGCATCCCTTCGGGACCACTCGACCGTAGCGCGCCCTCCGGGCCGGCCGACGACACCCTGCGAGCCTTGGAGCGCTGAGCAGCAGATGACCAGCAGCCCGCACGATCCATCTCCCCCCTCTCCCGGCGACCACCCCTCCGGCCTCGAACCGGACAACGGACCCGCCCTGTCCCGCGCACAGTTCGACACGCTCTTCGACGAGCTGAGCACCTGGGGCCGCTGGGCCCCGGCCGACGCCGACCGCGGCGCCTGGAACCGGGTCACCCCCGAGCACGCACGCCGCGCCACCACCCTGGTCCGCACCGGCACCACCGTCCCCACGGCCCTGCCGTGGAACACGGCGCCCGGCCCGGACAACGGCAAGCCCGCCCTCCACTACATGTCCGACCTCGGCGACGTCGAGGCCCCCGAACCGTCCTGTCACAAGGACTTCATCGCCGTGGACTACCACGGCAAGGGCGTCAGCCACCTCGACGCGCTCTCCCACATCGCCTACCGCGGACAGCTCTACGACGGCCGCACCGCACGCGAGGTCGTCGACGCGGGCGGCGCCCGCTTCGGCGCCGTGTCCTCGCTCGGCCCCTTGGTCACCAAGGGCGTACTGATCGACATGCCCGCCGTCCTCGGCACCGACTGGCTGGAGCCCGGCCGGGCCGTGCACGCCGAGGACGTCGCCGCCGCCGAGAAGACCCTCGGCATCACCATCGGCGACGGCGACGCCGTGCTGCTGCGCTCCGGCCACTTCCGGCGCCGCGCCGAACTCGGCGCCTGGAACCCGGACAACGCGAGCGCCGGCTTCCACGTGGACGCCATGCCGCTGTTCGCCGAGCGCGGGATCGCGCTGCTCGGCGGCGACGGGGACAGCGACGTACGGCCCTCCCCGGTCGAAGGGCTGCACTCCCCCGTGCACGCCCTCGCGATCACCGCCATGGGCGTACCGCTGCTGGACAACCTCGACCTCGAAGCGCTCTCCGCAGCCTGCGCGCAGGCCTGCCGCTACGAGTTCCTGTTCGTCGTGGCCCCACTGAACGTCCCCGGCGGCACGGGTTCGCCCGTCAACCCGATCGCGGTGCTGTGATGAGCGCCGCGGGGTTCAGAGTCGGAGTCAGCCGGGACTTCCTGGACGCGGACGGCCGCAACGTGTGGGGCGACATCCGGCTCGGCGAACTCGACGCCGCCGGTGTCGACTGGCACTACCTGCCGCGCGACACCCAGGAACTGCTCGCGGCGGACGTCGACGGCCTGGACGCCGTCCTGTTCGCCGGCCCCGCCGTCACGGCGCGTACCTTCGAGGGCGCCGCCCGCCCCCCTCTCCTCTTCGCCCGCTTCGGGGTCGGCTACGACACCGTCGACCTCGACGCGTGCACCCGCAACGGCGCCCTGGTGACCATCACCCCGGACGGCGCCCGGCGCCCGGTCGCCACCGCCGCCCTCACCCTGCTGCTCGCCGTGCTCCACAACGTGACCGCCAAGGACCGGCTGGTACGGGAGGGGCGCTGGGCCGAGAAGGAACAGTGGATGGGCCTGGGGCTCACCGGCCGCCGCATCGGTCTGATCGGCCTCGGCAACACGGCCCGCGATCTGGTCGGACTGCTGCGGCCATTCGAGGTCGACGTCGTGGCGTACGACCCCTACTGCCCGCCGGAGACCGCCGCCGGGCTCGGCGTACGGCTCGTGGACGTCGACACCGTGATGGCGCAGGCCGATGCCGTGATCGTGATGTGCGCGCTGACGGAGGAGACCCGTCATCTCGTCGACGCGCGACGGCTGTCGCTGATGAAGCCCACAGCCGTCCTCCTCAATGTGGCCCGCGGACCCATCGTGGAAGAGGCGGCCCTGATCGACGCGCTGCGGGTACGGCGTATCAGGGGCGCCGGGCTGGACGTGTTCGAGAGCGAACCGCCCGCCGCCGACAACCCGTTGCTGGGCATGGACCAGGTCGTGCTCAGCCCGCACGCCCTGGCGTGGACGGACGAGATGTCCGCCGGGAACGGCGGCAGCGCGGTCCGGGCCGTGCTGGAGGTGTCGGCGGGCCGCGTACCGCCCTTCGTGGTCAACCGGGATGTGGTCGAAAGCCCTCGGCTGATCGGCCGTCTTGCCGAGTTGACGGCTCGTCAGAGCACTCCGGCGGGAGCCGGCGCATGAGCGGCGCCGACGTCGGCACCGGCACTGGCACCGGGCGGCCCGGCCGTCCGGCGGCTGTCGGTTTCCTCGGGCTCGGCGCCATGGGACTGCCCATGGCGGTGAACCTCGCCCGGGCCGGTTTCGACGTACTCGCCTGGAACCGCGGCCGGACCCCGCTGGAGACCGCCGCGGCCGCCGGCTGCCGTACCGCCGACAGCCCGGAGCAGGTAGCCGCCGCCGCACCGGTCGTCCTCACCATGCTCCCCGACCTCCCCCAGGTGATCGAGCGGCTGGACGGCCCGGACGGACTGCGCTCCGGACAGCCGGTCATGGACACCCTGGTCGTGATGGGCACCGTCTCCCCCGTCGCGGTACGCGCCCTGTCCGAGAGACTGCGCCCGCAGGGCATCACGGTCGTCGACGCCCCCGTCAGCGGCGGCGTGAGGGGCGCCCGCGACGCCACCCTGTCGATCATGGCAGGGGGCCCGGACGAGACGGTCGCACGGATCCGCCCGTATCTGGAGGCGATGGGCTCGACCGTACGGCGCCTCGGGGACACCGGATCCGGCTCCCTCGCCAAGGCCTGCAACCAACTCGTCGTCGCCGGAACCCTGGTCGCGCTCGCCGAGGCCGTCCTGCTCGGTGAACGCGGCGGCCTCGAACCCGCCGCACTGCTCGACGTACTCGCCGGCGGGCTCGCCTCCTCCGAGGTGCTCGCGCAGAAACGGCACCACCTTGCCGAGGGCGACTTCACTCCCTCCGGCCCGGCCCGCTACCTCCACAAGGACCTCGGGTTCGTCCTGGACGGCGCCGACGACGAACGCGTCGCGCTGCCGCTCTCCACGACCGTCGCCGGGCTGTACGCGGCGGTCGTGGAACAGGGCCTCGGCGACCTGGACAACAGCGTCGTCCTCGGCCTGTTGCGCGGTGCCTCGCCCTACCCCACCGATCACCACACGAAGGACTGAGGACACATGCAGATAGGAATCGTCGGACTCGGACGCATGGGCGGCAACATGGCTGCCCGCTGGCGGGACCGCGGCCACGAGGTGCTCGGCTACAGCCGCACCTCCCCCGACCGTGACGCCGACTCCCTGGAGGAACTCGTCGCGAAGCTCGCCGGACCCCGCGTGGTGTGGCTGATGCTCCCCTCGGGCGACCCGACCCGCCAGGCCCTGCGGCAGCTCGCGGAACTGCTGTCCCCCGGCGACGTGATCGTCGAGGGCGGCAACTCCCGTTTCAGCGACGACACCGAGCACGCCCTGATGCTCGCCGAGCACGGTATCGGCTACGTCGACTGCGGGGTCAGCGGTGGCGTCTGGGGCCGGGAGAACGGCTACGCCGTGATGTGTGGCGGCCAGGACGAGCACGTCGAGCGCGTCTGGCCGCTGCTGGAGTCGCTCGCCCCGGACCGGGACGGGCTGTGCCACGCGGGCCCGGTCGGCGCCGGGCACTACGCCAAGATGGTCCACAACGGCATCGAGTACGGCATGATGCAGGCGCTCGCCGAGGGCTACGAACTGCTGGAGGCCAGCGAGTACGTGCCCGACGTGCCCAAGGTGCTCGCCTCCTGGCGGCACGGCACGGTCGTCCGCTCCTGGCTGCTCGACCTCCTGGTGCGGGCCCTGGACGAGGACCCGGGCCTGGCCACTCTCTCCGGCCGCGTCGACGACTCGGGCGAGGGCCGCTGGACGGTCGAGGAGGCGGTACGCCTTTCCGTGTCCGCCCCCGCCATGACCGCCGCACTCTTCGCCCGCTTCGCCTCCCGCAAGCCGGATGCGGACCAGCTGAAGGCCCTCGCGGCGATGCGCCGGCAGTTCGGCGGCCACGCGGTGCACGCCACTGCCGGGGGCGGGGCGGCGCAGGTCTGACCGACCCTGCCGTGCCCCACGGGGGACGGTGGTCAGGTGGAACACCGAGCCCGCACCCTGTCCGGGAACCGACGAAGGCCGTACGGCAGCGGCACGGCCGCCGTACGCACTGCAGGTGGTCGACGTACCCGGACGACGGCCCCGCAGAAGCGAGGGCCAAGCATCACGCGCTCACACCGGGGCCCTCGAGTCGCCCCCGGTCCGTGGTCCGCGCCCCTCCCCTCCCCTCCCCGGATACCCCCGAGTTCGCCGGGAAAGTGCGGGCGATCGCCCGGCTGACCTGGCCCGGGCTGTTGGCCCCGGTCCTCGCACCGGCGCTGGGCGGGCTGTTCACGACGCACGCCTCCTGGCACTGGATCTTCCTGGTGAACGTGCCGCTGGGCGGGCCGGCGCTGCCGCTCGCCCTGCGGCTCGTCCCCGATCTCCGGCGGACGGAACGCACCCGTCTCGACTGGGTGGGCTTCAGGGCCGGCGGCGCCGGGCCGGCGGCCGTGGTGCTGGGACTGGAGCGGTTCGGGGATGTGCCCGCCGCCTGGGGCTCGGGCGCGTCCTGGTTCACCGCGGGAGTCGCTCTGTATCTGGTGACGGTGCGTCATTTCCACGTCAGCTGAAGCCCGTTGCTCGACCTCGGCGCACTGAAGGTTGACACCTGCCGGGTGCCGAACGCGGGTGGCGCCCTGTTCCGCGCATCGATCACCGCCGTGCCGTTCCTGCTGCCCCTGATGTTCCAGGGGGCCTTCGGCTGGAGCGCGGCCACCGCCGGGCTGGTGCTCATCGCGGTGTTCGCGTGCAACGTCGCCGTCAAACCGCTCACCACCGCGCTGCTGCGCCGCTTCGGCTTCCGTACGGTGCTGTTGGTGAACGGGGTCGCGACGGCGGTGACCTTCGTGCTGTGCGGGCTGCTCGGCCCGCACACGCCGTTGGCCGTCGTGGTGTCCGTGCTGTTCATGAGTGGTGTGTGCCGGTCCGTCTCGCTCAGCGCGTACGCGACGATCGGCTTCGCCGACATCGAGGCGGACCGTACCAGCGGCGTCAACGCGCTCTCCAGCACGGTGCAGCAGCTCGCCGTCGGCCTCGGGGTCGCCTTCGGCGCCCTGGCGCTGCACGCGGCGGGCTCGATAGCGCCCCTCCTGGGACTGGCCGGTCCCGCCGCGCCCTACCGGGTGGCGTTCGCGATGCTCGCCCTGCTTCCCCTGGTCACGGTCGCGGAGGCGGCACGACTGCGGCGGGACGCCGGCGCGGTGGTCACAGGTGCGGCCTCTGCACCTCGCGCAGGAGCTGGTACAGCTGTTCGCTGAGTCCGCGGGTCTCCGCCAGCCGTCGCGCCGCCGTCGGATCGGGGGTCACGGTGCGGTGGACGCGGGCACCGGGCACCGGGGAGGTCAGCGAGGGCAGGGCGCCGAGCGCGTGCCGGGCGAGCATCGTCGCGCCGAAGCCCGAGCCCGCGGTGTCGTCGGTGATCTCCAGCGGCATATCGAGCGCGGCGGCGACGATCTCCGCCCACAGGGGGGAGCGCAGGGCGCCCCCGGTGGCCCGTACCGAGGTGATCGGTGCGTCGGCGGCGAGCAAGGAGTCGCGCACCAGGGCGAGTTGCTGCCCAACACCCTCGATCATGGCCCGGGTCATGTGGGCCCTGCCGTGTCCGCGGCGCAGCCCGATCAGGGCGCCGCACGCGTCCGGGTCCCACCAGGGTGCGCGTTCCCCGAGCAGATGCGGCAGGGCGATCAGGCCCTCGGCGCCCGGCTCCACCTGGCCCGCCTCCTTCAGCAGATCGCCCACGTCGACGCCGCCGAAGGACTCGGCGGCCCACTGGGCGACGACCCCGGCGTTGCTGACCGCCCCGCCGAGTACCCACAGCCCGTCCGCGAGGTGGTAGCAGAACACCCGGCAGCGTTCGTCCACGCCGGGCCGGTCGCGTACGACACGGAGGGCGCCGCTGGTGCCGAGGGACAGCGCGGCCGTTGCCGGAGCGGTGGCCCCGACGGCGAGATTGGCCAGCGGGCCGTCCCCGGCCCCCGCGACCACGGGCAGCCCGGCGGGCAGGCCCAGCGCGGCGGCGATGCCGGGGAGCAGGGTGAACGCGGCGGTCGTCGGCACGAGTTCGGGCAGTCGGTCGGCGCTCACCCCGGCGATGTCCAGGGCGGGGCCGTGCCATCGGGTGGTGCGCATGTCCAGCAGGCCGGTGGCGGAGGCGCAGGACCGGTCGGTGACCAGCCGACCGGTGAACCGGGAGAGGACGTAGTCCTTCAGGCCGCACCACGTGGCCGTGCGCCGTACGAGGTCGGGCTCGTGTGCCGTGAACCAGGCGAGTTTGGTGAGCGGGGCCATGGAGTGCACGGGGGTTCCGGTCGCCCGGTGCAGCGCGTCGGCGCTTCCGGTCGCGCGCAGCCGTCGGGCGATGTCGGCGGCCCGGGTGTCGGCCCAGCTCAGCGCCGGGGTCAGCGGTTCGCCGGAGGAGTCCAGGGCGAGCAGGGTGTGCAGCGCGGCGCTGAAGGACAGGGCGACGACCGGGAGACCGCGCCCGGCGCAGATCCCGGCGCTCTCCCGGACCGCTTCGATCGCTCCGGCCAGCACCGTCTCCGGGTCGTGGACGGCTTCCCCGTGCCGTCCGGTGCGCAGGGGTGCGGGTCGCTCGACGGTCGAGACCACACGGGAGGCACCGTCCACCGCGACCACTTTGGTCGCGGTGGTACCCAGGTCGATCCCGAGCACCACCTGGGTCTCGTCCTTCATCACTGTTTCCTTCTCCGTTTCCGTGGCGGTCTCGACTCGGTGTGCTGTTCCGTGGGGTCGTATGGGTGTCGGCCCCGCGCCCGCGGGCAGGGGGCAGGGCGCGGGGCCGGCTGTCTCAGGGCCCGGCGTCCGGGGTCCGGGCCGCCGAGGGGCGGCCGGATCGCTCAGCGGGCGTCGGCGAGATCGGTGAGATCCCGGCCCCGGGTCTCCGGAGTGACGAAGGTGGTGACGAAGGTGATCAGCGAGAGGAGGACGACGTAGGCCGCCAGCGGCCACCAGGCGTCGTTGAAAGCCAGCAGCAGCGTCGCGCCGAGCAACGGGGCGATACCGCCGGCGACGATCGCGCTGAACTCCCGCCCGATCGCGACGCCGGTGTAGCGGTGCCTCGCCCCGAACAGTTCGGCGAGCAGCGCGCACTGGGACCCCAGCATGCCGCTGACGCCGACTCCGATGCCGAGGGTGATGACCACGCAGATCAGCACGGTGTTCCCGGAGCTCATCAGCGCGAAGGCGGGGACGGCGAGGACCGCCTGGAACAGTGCGGCCATCCGGTAGAGCGGGACCCTGCCGATCCGGTCGGAGAGCATGCCGAACAGCGGGATGGTGACGATACCGGCGAGCGACGCGCAGGCCACGGCGAGCGGGCCGACCGAGGTGGAGACGCCGATCACGGTGGTCACGTAGCTGATGCTGAACGACGAAGGGCAGTGCCGCGTAGTAGCCGCGTCGGGCCGGCGGGGCGTACTCGGCCATCAGCGTCGAGGCCCCGGCCTGTTCCGCTCCGGCTCCGAAGCCCTGGAGCAGGCGCAGGAACATCAACAGGACGGGGCTCCACACACCGGCCGTGTGGTGGGTGGGCAGCAGTCCGATGGCGAAGGACGAGCCGCCCATCAGCGCGACGGTCACCACCAGCACGGCCTTACGACCGTGTCGGTCTCCGAGCGAGCCGAAGAAGAGCCCGCCGAGCGGGCGGGCGAAGAAGCCGACCGCGTAGGTGGCGACGATGGCGACGACCCGACCGCCGGGCCGAGTCCGGGGAAGAAGAGGTGCCTGAACACCAGGGCCGAGGCGGTGCCGTAGATGGCGAAGTCGTAGCACTCGAGGGCACTGCCCACCGAACTGGTGACGAGCGCACGGTGCAGGCCGGGGTTCTTCCGGTCGCTCACCCCGTCGGCAGGCCGGGATGTCATCGTTCGCCCCTGCATGGCATGCCGCCCTTCCGTCTCGACGGTGCGCGGTAACGCGCCGTACATCTGTGGACGCCCAGGACCGTAACAGTATGCGGGACTCAAGCCAATATGCTGAACATACGAGGATGCACAGCGGCGGACAGTTGCACTTCCCCGTCACTTGCGGCCAATATGTTGTTCGACGTACAGCATTTGGTTCAGGAGGGGTTGGTTCGAGTGTCAGGACATCCAGAGGTGGGGCTCGCCGGGCTCGGGGTCATGGGGTCGGCCATCGCCCGCAGACTGCTGCGGCGTGAACGCATCGTGCGGGTCTACGACGTCCGGCAGGACGCTGTGGCAGGGCTCGCCCGGGACGGCGCCGTCCCAGCGGACTCGGCGGCGCAGCTCGCCTCGTCCTCCGTGGTGATCCTCTCCCTCAACACCGCTGACATCGTCGAGCATGTGGTCTTCGGCCCCGAAGGGGTCCTCACCGCCACACCCGAGGGCGTCCTGGTCATCGACATGTCCAGCATCGATCCCGGGCGTACCCGCGACTTCGCCGAACGTGCGGCGAAGCTCGGCGCCGGCTGGGTCGACGCCCCTCTGTCGGGCGGCGCGCCGGGCGCGGAGCGCGGCGAGTTGACGCTGATGCTCGGCGGCGAGGACGACCAGGTGGAGCGGGCGCTGCCCGTGCTCGGGGCGCTCTCCTCCCAGCTCACCCACCTCGGCCCGGCCGGCTCGGGGCAGCTGGTCAAGTCCGTCAACCAGGTGCTGGTCGGCTGTGGTCTCGCCGCCCTCGCCGAGGCCGCCGCCCTGGTGCGGGCGGCCGGTCTGCCGCCACGGCAGGTACAGGCGGCGCTCACCGGGGGCAGGGCCGACTCGGCACTGCTCCAGGAGTTCTTCGTCAAGTTCGCCGAGATCGATCTCACCCCCACCGGACGGGTCAGCAACATGGTCAAGGACCTGGAGGCGGCCCGCGACTACGCACGCTCGCAAGGAGTGCCGCTGCCGGTCACCACCGCCGTCTCCGAACTCCACCGCTGGCTGGCCGCGGCGGGCCACGGCGACGCCGACAACGCCGCACTCATGCACTACTACGGAACCGGAACCATCACCGGAATGGGAATGGGAATGGGAATGGGAATGGGAACCGGGAACGGTCCGACGGGAGGCCGGTCATGACGGTTTCAGCCAAGGGGCCTTCGCTGTTCGACCTCTCCGGCCGACTGGCCCTGATCACCGGATCCAGCAAGGGCATCGGATACGCCCTGGCTGCGGGACTGGCCGAGGCGGGCGCCGAACTCGTCCTCAACGGCCGCGATCCCGAGGCCCTGGAACGCGCCCGCGCCGAACTCGCCGTACGCACCGGGACCAAGGTGCACGCCGTACCCTTCGACGTCACCGACGAGGCGGCCGTACAGACGGCGGTCCAGGAAATAGAGAACGGGGTCGGCCCGCTGGACATCCTGGTCAACAACACGGGCGTACAGCACCGCGAACCGCTCCTCCAGGTCTCAGCCGACAACTTCGAACGGGTCCTGCACACCAACCTCACCAGCGCCTTCCTGGTCGGCCGCACGGTGGCCGCGGGCATGGTCGGGCGCGGCCACGGAAAGATCGTCAACATCTGTTCCGTCCAGACCTGGCTCGCCCGTCCCGGCATCGCCGCCTATGCGGCCTCCAAGGGCGGCCTCGCCATGCTGACCCGGGGCATGTGCGCGGAGTGGGCCGGGTCGGGGCTGACGGTCAACGGCCTGGCGCCCGGCTATGTGGTCACCGAACTGACCCGCCCCCTCGTCGACGACCCCGCCTTCGACTCCTGGATCCGGGGCCGCACCCCGGCCGGACGCTGGGCCTCGGTCGAGGATCTCGTCGGCACGCTGGTGTGGCTCGCCGCCCCCGCGTCGGACTTCGTCAACGGTCAGGTGATCGCCGTCGACGGCGGCCTGACCGCGGTCATCTGAGAAGGACCGAGGACTTGACGCTCTCCTCCCTGAAGGGAGGAGATTCCTACGGCTCGCGCCGTGAGGCTTCCTGTTTCATCGCCGACTGCCCGCCCGGAGAACTCCGTTGAGGTCTTACACCAACTCCACAGGCTGTAACGGCCCGTCCGGCCGCCAACAGGTTCTTCGCCGCGTTCACGTCCCGGTCGTGGGTCGTTCCGCAGCCGCACGTCCAGGTCCGGACATGCAGCGGCATCCTTTCCCGGAGGATGCCGCAGGTGGAGCACAGCCTGGAGGAGGGGAAGAAGCGGTCCACGACCACGACTTCCCTTCCGTACCACGCTGCCTTGTACTCCAGAAAGCTCCGGAACTCATGCCATGCGGCGTCGCTGATGGCACGGGCGAGGGAGCGGTTCTTGACCATGTTGCGTACGGTCAGGTCCTCGATCACGAGCGTTTGGTTTTCACGCACGAGCCGAGTGGTGAGCTGGTGGAGCAGGTTGCGTCGCCGGTCGGCGATCCGGGCGTGCACCTTGGCGACCTTGCGCCGGGCCTTGGCCCGGTTCGCCGAACCTTTCGTCTTCTTCATCAGATTCCGCTGAGCCCTGGCCAGCCGGGCGCGGTCCTGGCGCTCATGGCGAGGGTTGGCGATCTTCTCCCCCGTCGAGAGGGTCAGGAGGTGGTCCAGGCCGACATCGATGCCCACCGCGCTGTCGCCCGCGGGGAGCGCTCTGACGGATGGGTCCTCGCACAGCATCGAGACGAACCAGCGCCCCGCGCTGTCCTGAGAGACGGTCACCGTCGAAGGGCTCGCGCCTTCCGGCAAGGGCCTGGACCACACGATGTCCAGCGGACTGGACATCTTCGCCAGGGTCAGCTTCCCTTCCCGGAAGCGGAAACCGGAGGTGGTGTACTCGGCGGACTTCGCCGGCTTCTTCCGCGACTTGAAGCGCGGGTACTTGGCCCGCCTGGCGAAGAAGTTGGTGAACGCCGTCTGCAAATGCCGCAGGCACTGCTGGAGCGGGACCGACGACACCTCGGACAGGAACGAGAGTTCCCCGGTCTTCTTCCAGGCGGTCAGCATCGCCGAAGTGGCGTTGTAGTTGACCCGCTCCTGGCGTGCCCACGCCTCCGTGCGAGCGGCGAGGGCGAGGTTGTAGACCTTGCGCACGCATCCGAAGGTGCGCGACAGCTCCGCCGCCTGCGCATCCGTCGGATAGAAGCGGTACTTGAACGCCCGCTTCACATGCTTCGCGGTCACGCTCACAAACTAGCGAGGCTGCGACTTAAGATCAAACCTCCGGGTCAGGGCACGATCTCGCCCCTTGCCCTGCTCCGCAGGAATCCGTTTCCTCTCCGGCATAAACGCCGGAGTATCCACGGAGGAACCCGATGAACTCACCAAACTCATCGAGCTCGAACCCATCTAACTCGCCCTCATCTCCCTCGTCCTCCGCGTCTCCCTCGTCCTCCGCGTCTCCCTCGTCTTCTTCGTCTTCTTCGTCTTCCTCGTCTTCTTCGTCTTCTTCGTCTTCCTCATCGACGATGCGAGCGGTCGTGGCCCACGGGGCGGGCGACCTGCGCGTGGAGGAGCGGCCGGTGCCGGTGCCCGGACCCGGCGAGGTGGCGGTCGACATCCGCTACGGCGGGATCTGCGGCTCCGACCTCCACTACTGGCGGCACGGCGCGGTCGGCGAGTTCCGGCTGCGCGAACCGCTTGTCCTCGGCCACGAGATCGTCGGCCTGGTACGCGCGGCGGGCCCCGGCGCGCAGGCACCACCGCCCGGAACCCCGGTGGCCGTGCACCCCTTGGCCTCCTGCGGCACGTGCCGACAGTGCGCGGCGGGACGGCGCAACACCTGCCTGGACACCGGCTATCTGGGCAGCGCCGCCCGCAACCCCCACGTCCAGGGCGGCTTCGCCGATGTCCTGGTGGTGCCCGCGGAACGGGTCCTGCCCCTGCCTGTGGGGCTCGACCTGCGGCTCGCCGCAGTCGCCGAGCCCGCGGCGGTCGCCTGGCACGCGGTACGACAGGCCGGCGACGTACGGGGCAAGCGGGTCCTGGTGACCGGCGCCGGACCGATCGGCTGCCTGGTGGTCGCGGCGCTGCGCGCAGCCGGAGCCGGTGAGATCACCGTGACCGATGTCCACGAGGCGCCGCTGGCCGTCGCCAAGCAGGTGGGCGCCGACTCGACCGTACGGATCGGCGGCCCCGTGAGTGGCGGGGACGGAATGGAGGGGCTGGCGGCGGACATCGCCATCGAATCCTCGGGCAACCCCGCCGGGCTGCGTACCTGCGTGTACGGAGTGGACCGCGGCGGCCTGGTGGTGGGCCTCGGCCTGCTCCCGCCCGGGGACACCCCGGTCGCCGCGAACGCGGTGATCACGAGGGAGCTACGGCTGGTCGGCTCCTTCCGCTTCGACACCGAGCTCGGCGAGGTACTCCGGGCGCTGGCCGACGGCCGCCTCCCGGTCGACCCGGTGGTGACCTCCGTACTCCCCGTGGCGCACACCGGCGAAGCCTTCGAACTGGCAGCCGACCCGGCGCGGTCCTGCAAGGTGCTCCTCGACTTCGCGGATGCGGCGAAGCCCTGACGCGGTCCGACGACGCCCTCACGCGGGCCGGCCCCGAACCGGCCCGCCCGTCCCGGCGGCGGTCGTGTCCGCCCGCCTGCTCCGAGCATCACCTTCCCGGACCGGTTCACCCGCACGGTCCCGGCGAGGTGGCCCATCCACTCCGGTCCACCCAGGGCTACCACTCACCCGCCAGCATCCCCTCCGACCATGGGAGTCCAGCATGTCGGGCACGCCCGTACCCCGTCCCCGTGTCGCGGTGAGCCGCACCGGCCTGCCAGGCCCCGCCGTCGGGCGGCTCGCCTCGCGGTACAACGTCACCGCCTGGGAAGGAACGGCGCCTCCCACCTCCGCCGAACTGGGCACACTGGTCCGAGGCTGCGAGGGGCTGCTCGTCCTCGGCAGCGACCGGGTGGACGCCGCACTGCTGGACGCGGCCGGCCCCGGCCTCCGCGTCGTGGCGCTCGCGTCGATGGGCTACGACGGCGTGGACGTCGACGCCGCCGCCGCGCGCGGCGTGGTGGTCACCCACACCCCCGGCGTGCTCGCCGACACCACCGCCGACGTGGCGATGGCGCTGATCCTGATGGCGCGGCGGCGCCTCGGCGCCAGCATGGCCTCGTTGCGGCGCGGCGAGTGGGGCGCCTTCAGCATGGACGCTTTCCTGGGGCTCGACGTACAGGGCGCGACGCTCGGGCTGATCGGCTACGGGCAGATCGCCAAGGCCCTCGCACGGCGGGCGGCCGGATTCGGCATGCGGGTCCAACACCACCATCCGCGCCGCAAGGAGGACGACGGCCTGTCCCGCTGGGTCACCTTCGACGAGCTGCTGCGCACCAGTGACGTGGTGTCCCTGCACACTCCCCTGACGCCCGAGACCGCCGGCATGATCGGCGCACCGGAACTCGCCCGGATGAAACCGACGGCGACGCTCGTCAACACCGGACGGGGCGGAATCGTCGACGAGGAGGCTCTGGTCGCCGCGCTGCGAGCCGGGATGCTGCACTCGGCGGGACTGGACGTGATGGTGGACGAGCCCCGTACGGACCCGGACGATCGGCTATTCGCCGAGCCACATCTGGTGGTGCTGCCGCATGTGGGTTCGGCGACGGAGGCCACGCGCGCGGCGATGGTCGAGTTGGCGGCGAGCAATATCGAGGCCGTACTGGGAGGCGAAGCGGCGCCGACGCCGCTGCCGGGGACCAGGGCACGGCCGTCGGGGGCCCGGAAGGACGGTCGGCTGACGTGGCGAAGTGATGCCCCAGGCCAATCGGCACACTTGAGACTTGGCCCGTGAAGAGAAGGAAGTGGCTGCCCGGTGTCCGAGCCCCACGAACGGTCGGCTTTCGACGGTCGAGGCGCGCGGCGGGGCGGGACGCAGCGACCAGGGCCGACCCACGGGATGGCTCCTATATGCGCCACCCGCAGATGGCGGTGCGAGCGGACCGGCCGCCGCTCGCCAGCGGTCCTCCGACGACGCCGGGGAGTTGGCGCACGGGAGTTGCCGTGTCGTCCGTCAGCGACAGCGCGACGAGGGCGCGCGGTAGGACCCGAGGGGACGCATGTGGGAAGACAGCTTTTCCGAGGCGGGGGTCGTGGCAGCGGTCGGGAGACTCGGACGGATCGAGAGTCTCGCCGTCGGAGCCCTCTGCGGGCAGAGTGACTGCACTCGACACTGTGGCTGAGCAAGCAGGTGACTCCGGCAGATCGTGTTGATTCACCGAGGCACGTCAGCAGCACGAACAGCAGGGCGTACAGCGTGCTCCGGACGAGCCAACTGCTGCGGAGTGGACGTACAGACGGGGCATCGGCACGTGAAAGGGCATGAGTGGCGGCACAGGTCCTCCGCGCGGCGGTCACTGCCTGTGCGGGAACTCTCCCGGTCGGGGCAGGGATCGGTGAAGGTCAGGGAAGCGAGCCGTCGACCGTCCCCGCGCCACGCTGTAAGGCGCTGTCCGCAGGCGGTCAGACGTCATGACCGGTCACCGGGGGAAGGCAGGACACGGCCTTGGGTCGAGTCCAGATGTCCCCCGGGAAGGACGACCGGTTCGGGACGCGCTGACCTAAATCCGAAGAGCCGCGGAGTCCGCCGCTCGCGTTCTCGGGGCCGCGAAGTCTCCTGCCACTGCGGCGTGCCGGGCGGGCCCGGAGCCGGGCACTTCGTCGCCGCCCTCCGAACTCAGCGGAGACAGACAGGGCAGGCCCTGACGTCGTGTTCATGCGAAGACGCTGATCGGGCGCCGCTTCCACAAGTGCTCATGGGGACCGCTGTCCGAGCACCTCGGGGCGCCCCAAAAGCCGGTCGCGGTCGAACGAGAGGCAGTCCGCTTGCACTTCGCGTCGGCGTGATTCCTCCAACGACATCACGTCGGCCAGTTCAGTACCCGGCAGGCGCAGACCGCGATGGTGACCGCCAGACATCGCCATGGCCGCAGACGATGGGTCTGACATCGTCTGCGGCCGGCGGTGGCCCTCACAGCATCGGACTACGGGCGGGCATCGTGCGCCCCTCGCAGCGGCCGCCTGCTCATGAGACGGCCAGGCGTCGGAACCTGCTGTTGTGGAACACCAGAGGTTCTCTGTCGGGTTGGGCCTGCAGGCCCTGGATTTCCAGGAGGACGATCGTGTGGTCACCGCCGGGGAGTTCGGCGTGCAGTGAGCAGTTCAACCAGAGACTTGCGCCGTGGATGTACACGCTGCCGTCGTCGTTGGCGTCCCAGTCGACTCCCGCGAACCGGTCGCCCTCCTTGCCGGCCAGGGACCGGCAGATCTCGTCCTGTCCCTGCGCGAGCACGCTCACGCCGACGTGGCTTCGCCGTCGCAGTTTCGGCCAGGTCGTGGAAGTGTCCTGCACACAGACCGATATCAGGGCAGGTGTCAGGGAGACGGGGGTGAATGTGCTCGCGGCCATGCCCACCGGGGTGCCGGAGTCGAGTGCGCACACGGCTGTCACCCCGGACGGGAAGCATCCGAATGCCTGACGCAGCAGGGCAGGGTTGGTCGGTGTCGCATGCAGAGGGCTCATCGGGGGCCACCCTTCCGGTGTCGGTGTGTGCGGTGCGGCCGAGCTTCGGCGTGGCTCTCGGAGGTTCGCGATAGGGGGGTCAGTCGCGTATGCATTGCTTCCTCGGAAGGGTTGAGAGGCATGTCAGTCCCGTCCCGACAGGACCGCGCCGAGCCGGCGCATCGCTCCCGTGTTGCCGACCACGTGCTGGGAGACGCAGCGGACATCGCGCCAGCGGCGCTGGAGCGGACTGGCGCTGTAGAGGCCCGCGCTGCCCGAGAGGGTCATGATCTCGTTGAGGATCCGGATGCCCTCGTGATGGATGTGCTGGGTGGTGCCCTTGTAGCTGAACCACTCGGCCGCGGTGGGCGCCTCACCCTTGAGCGCACGGTCCATGACGATGCGTCCGGTCTGCTCCGACAGGGCAGCCAAGGCCCCCGCCCGCAGATGCAGCTCGGCGAACTCCTCCTGGAACACCGGGTCCTCACCGAGGAGGGCCCTCGGGTTGAACGCCGGCCGCTTGGTGGCGGCGAGTTCGGCAAGATCGGCGAGCGCACCGTCGAGGGCGCCGAGGATGACGGCGTCGTGCGAGGCCCCGGTGGGCGAGTAGGGCAGGTCGTAAAGGGGTGCGGGGATGTTGTTGCCTCCGAACATCGGCCCCGTGTGATGCTCGGGCACGAAGACGTCGTCCATGGTGAAGTCCGTGCTCTGGGTGGCGCGCAGGCCGACCGCGTCCCAGGTGTCGAGGAAGGTGACCTGCTCGGGCCGGAACAGCGCGACCCGCATGTCCGGGCGGCCGTCCGGCAGCGGAGGCGCCCCTTCGACCAGAAATCCTCCGAGCATCCAGTCCGGAGTGAACGGACCGCTCGCCAGCGGCCATCGGCCACTGATCCGGTAACCGCCCTTCACCGGCGTCGCCAGTCCCTTCGGAGCCACTGCTCCTCGGAGCATGGGATCCGCTCCACCTCCGAACACCTCTTTCTCCAGCGTCTCCCGGGGCAGCGACCGTACGAAGAACCATGCCATCGAAGCGGCCTGGACGGTCCAGCCCGTCGATCCGTCGGCTCGGGCGATCTCCCGCACCACCCGGGCGCCTTCCAGCAGCCCGAACTCTTCTCCACCCCACACCCGGGGCAGGGCCATCCGGAACACACCGGCCTCGCGCAGTGCGGCGACGATCTCCGCCGGAACCGCCCGGGTGTCCTCTCCCTCGGCAGAGCGTGCGGCGATCTGGGGAAGGAGCGCGCGGACGCGGTCGAGCACGCTGCCGTCAATTCCTCGGTCTGCGGATCGGGTGGGGTCAAGAAGCGTGGTCATGGAGGTCTCCTCGTTGAGCGCGCCGGGGCTTGCTCGTAAAACAAGCCTTTTCCACGGGTGAACTGCGGCTTAGGATGACATCTGCGTTACATCCAGGAAAAGCAGAACTTTCCGATAAGGCTTATAGAGAGTTCCCATAGCAGTAGGAGAGAAATGGCAGCCAATTTTTCCCTCCGCCAGCTGGAATACTTCGTCGCCGTGGCGGACACCGGTTCCATGAGCGCGGCAGCGGTGCGGTGCCATGCCTCCCAGGCCAGCATCTCGACGGCGATCGCCGACCTCGAACGCCGCCTCGGCGTGCAGTTGCTGATACGACGTCGGGCGAAAGGGGTCTCTCTCACCGAGGCGGGCAGCCGGATCCTCGGACGCGCCCAGGCGATGTTGACTCAGGCCGACGAGATAACGGCCGGCGCTCAGGCCGAGGAAGGCCAACTGGCCGGCCGCTTGACAGTTGGCTGCTATGCCGCCCTGACGCCTTTCCTGATCCCGCTCCTGGTGGACGGTTTCACCCGGCATCACCCGGCGGTCAACTTGGAGCTGATCGAGGGTCAGCTAAACGAAATGAGACAAGCCCTGGCACAGGGCTCTTGCGATGTCGCTTTGCTGTACGCATTCGGTGACGAGGCCGGCCTGTCCTGTACGACGCTCCGCGCAAGCCGTCCGTACGTCATCGTGGCCGCCGACCACGCTGTGGCGGGGCGCGAGTCCGTCTCACTCGCCGAACTGGCGGACGAGCCGCTGATCATCCACGCGGAGCCGCCCGCCCAGCAGAACGCGGACCACTGGTTCTCCCTAGCCGGAGCACGGCCTAACATCCGGTACCGGACCTCGAGCATCGAAGCCGTCCGCAGCATGGTCGCCCGCGGTCTCGGCTTCGCCACACTGATTCAGACCTGGCCGACCGACACCAGCGTCGAAGGACTCCCCCTGGCATCCGTGCCGCTCAGCGACCCGCTGGACGATGTCGAGCTCGTGATCGCCCATGCCTCGCACGTCATCCCGACACACCGGGCCCGCGCGTTCCTCCAGTACGCCGAGAAGACACTCGCCGGCTTCGGCGGACCGGACACCGGCGCCTGACACGCGCCCGGCTCCGGCCGGCTCCCGCGTACGGCGGTAGCCCCACGGAGCGTCGACGCCGTGGGGCTTCATCCGTATGTGCGGAGCGCGGACCCGTACCCGCTCGGCGCTCGCCTGCACGTTCAGGAGGAGAGTGGGCAGCGGGTGGCTCGCCGGCCCGGACCTTCGGCCCGCCTGCCGTCGTGCCTACTGCGGTCGTCTCACGCGGAGAGGGCGAACCCGGATTCGGGCCAGGAACCGCTCCGCCCCTGTCAGCCGTCGCGCTCCGCGCCGACGAGGACGAAGGCCATGGTGACCGGCTGGTCACTGCGGTTGCGCCAGCTGTGCCGGGTTCCGTTCTGGATCACGATGTCCCCTGCCGAGAGGGGTGTGCGGTGGCCGTCGTCGAGTTCGAGGACGATGTCGCCCTGGAGCACGATGCCGTAGTCCACGGTCGGCGTGGTGTGCATGCCGTCGGGCTCCATGAGGTCCGCGATGCCGGGCGAGTCCGCCCTCTGTTCCCGGTCGAAGGCGACCGGGTCGAACGTCGGGTCGGCCATCGCGCTGTCCGGTGGGAAGGTAAGGACGATGAACCGCGTGCCGCCGGGCGTCGGGAGGAGGCTGGTGACCTTCGGCGTGGGGTCCTCGCCGGTCCGGCTGACCCGCTCGCCCGGTTCGGTGGCCCACGGCAGGCGGGAGACCCAGCCCGGGAGGCTGGTGAAGTCCCGGCTGCGCGGGATGGGGCCGTCACTGACGACGACCGATCTGCCGTTCTCGTCATGACCGGTGACGACTCTGCGCATACGTCTCTCTCTCCTCGTTCAGGTCCGTCGGGTCCGCCCGGTCCGCCCGGCCCGACGAACTCCTCGAATCGGTTGCTGTCAGTCGTGCCGACCACTGGCGGGCTCGGTCGGGGCGTCGAGCGCGGTCGCCCAGGCGTCCAGGGCGTCCGCCACCGTTGGGGCGGGCGCCCGCAGCAGGGCGGACGCCACGGTGCGTACGAACAGCCGGTGCCGGTCGTCGGTGAGGTACTCCGCCGGGGACTTTCCGTCCACGCGCGCGAGCAGCAGTGCCGGGAGCAGCGCCGCGGCCCGCGTCTCAAGGGCCTGCCTGGGCTCCCAGTCGACGCACCGGACGTACTGCTCCGTCAGCGCCCGGGCCGAGTCGAGCAGATCGGCTCGGTGCCCCGGCATGACCAGGCTCTTGAGGAGCAGATGGTTGACGCAGAAGGCCAGGTCGAAGGCCGGGTCGCCGTACCAGGCGCACTCGGCGTCCAGCAGCACGGGCCCGGCCTGGCCGACGAGGATGTTCTTGGGGCTGACGTCGCCGTGCACCAGGGCCAGGTGGGTCGTGGCCGTACGGTCGGCGAGGTTCTGGAGGATGTCGCCCAGACCGGGGTGCGCCGCTGCGGTGGCCAGCAGGTACGGCTCGATGCGCAGCGCGTGGAAGTTGTCGTCGGTGGCGAACTCCGCGGCGAGGGCGGCTTCGCCCGCACTCGCGGCGTGCAGGGTGCCGAGCAGTTCCCCGACGGCCGCGGCGGTCGCCACCTCCACCTGGCCGCCGAACAGCTGTGCCTTCCACACCGGGTACTGCTCGGGAGGCAGGAACGCCATCGCGAAGAGGCCGGCCTCGGCGTCGTGGGCCAGCAGCTCCGGCACGCTGTCCGGCCGGTGCCGGGACGCGAACCGCATCCACGCCCATTCGTAGGCGTTGCGCGACACCGGTGCTTCCCAGTCGGCGGCGACCCGGAGCCGGGCCAGGGCCCGCTTCACGCACAGGGAACGTCCCGGCAGATCCACTCGCCACAGGTCGGACGACACACCGCCGGCCAGCGGTGTCCAGCGCGCGGGCTCACCTGGTTCGGCGAGCCCCTGGGCGAACAGGAAGTCGGCCGGCTCGGTGTGCGGGCTCATCGGCGCGGAGGGCTGGTTCATCACCGGCCACCGGACCCGGCGGGCAGACCGCGGGGACTGTTGCGGGCGTGGGCCGGTGCCTGGCCCGCCAGGATCCGTACGACCTCCTCGGCAGCCCGGCGGCGCAGCTCCGTGACCGAGGAGTCGGAGGAGAAGGCGACGTGCGGGGTGAGCAGCGCACCTGGCTGCGCCAGCAGTCCGTCGGGGACGTGCGGCTCGCTCTCCAGGACATCGAAGGCGGCTCCGTCCAGGTGCCCGCTGTCGAGCGCCTTGATCACCGCGTCGGTGTCCACCAGGCCGCCCCGGCTGACGTTGACCAGCAGGCCGCCCCGCCGCATCAGTGCCAGTTGCCCGGATCCGATGATGTGGTGCGTGTCCGGTGTGAGCGGCACGTGGAGGATCACCACGTCGCTGCGGCGCAGCAGCTCCTCCAGGCCCACCATCTCCACTCCAAGGGTGTCCGTCGGCGGGTGCGGGTCATGGGCCAGGATCCGGCAGCCGAACGCGCCGAGTCGACCGGCGGTCGCGCGTCCGATGCGTCCGTATCCGACGACACCGCAGGTCAGTGTCGAAAGCCGGCGCAGCCGGGCGCCAGCGGGGTTCCAACGGCCCGCACGGACGTCCCGGTCGAACAGGGCCAGGCCGCGTGTCCAGGCCAGCACCATGCCGACGGCGTGGTCCGCGACCTCCTCGACGCAGTAGTCGGGAACATTGGTGACCCAGACGCCCCGGTCGGTGGCGGCCTCCACGGCGATGTTGTCGAGGCCTACGCCGAGCCTGGCCACGATCCGCAGGTCCGGTGAGGTTCCGATCGCGGTGGCGGAGACGGGCGCCCAGCAGGTCAGGATCCCGGCGGGCCGGTGCTCGGCCACCAGCTCCTCGATGGCCTCGGCGGAGGCGGGCTCGGCAGGGCCGGTCACCAGAGTGTGGCCCGCCGCCTCGATGACGGATCGCTCGACGGAGTCGTCGGGCCAGGCGTAGTCGGTGAGCAGCACGGTGTCTGGGCGGCTCGATTGGTTCATGGCAGGTCGTCCTCGCAGAGTCGTACGGCCGCGACGGACGGTCGGGCGTCACGCCCGGTCGCGTCCGGTGAGCGGGTTTGATCGCCACCCGGAACCACTGCCGCCGGCACGTCCGATGGGCCGTCGGCCGCCTTGGGTGGGACTGAGGGGGTCACTGGGCTCGTCGGTGCTCGCCGACTTGTGGTCGGGGCAGGCACCGCGGTACGCACCTGGAACGGATCACGGGATACCAGGACACGTCGAATCACTTTGTCACAGCCACATGGTGCTAACGATAGCATTCCGAGCGTTCAGCGCGTCAAGGGTGCGACGTACACCTGTTCGTCGATATCCGATCGCAGGGCCCATGTCAGCACGAGGGAGCCCCTCCGCCACGGGAAAACGTGAGTCACCGAAGAAAACCGGTGTCCGCATCTTGACGCGCCCGGCACTTCCCTTCATGGTTTCAGCCAGCGCCGACCGTGTGACCGACAAGTGTCCGCACGAAGTCCGGCTGTCGCAGTCGCCATAGCCACGGACGTCCCGACGGGCGATATACGGCTGAATTCCGCATGCGGTGTCCGACCGCGCGGGACTCCGTCGCCCTCATTCCCTCAGTCGACGACCACATCGCCGTCGTCGGCTCGAGTCCGTGTTCAGCCCACCGCTTCTCGTCATCGCCCGTACGGCCCCGTACGGCGGTGGAACCGCCGCGGCCCGCCGTGGCCCATTCCTTCTCAGGAGCCGCTATGACTCACGCAGCGCAAGTCGACACCAGCGCGGTGCCCGCCGGCAAAACACAGGTAGGCAACCGACCCTCCCTTTCCCGCCCCATGATCGGCGTGGGCTTCCTGGTCATCGTCCTCTCCTACATGGTCAACGCCATGGACCGTCAGGTCTTTCCTCCCCTGCTGCCCAACATCCGTGAGGAGTACGGGTTCTCCCTGGAGCAGGGCGGGCTGCTGGCGACGAACTTCACCCTCGGCATGGCCCTGGCCGGCCTTCCCGCGGGCTATCTCCTGGACCGCTTCCGCCGCAAGACGGTGCTGGTGACCAGCATCGTGATCTACTCCCTGGGCACGATGGCCACGCCGCTGGCGACCGGTTTCGCCGACATGACCCTGTACCGGGTCGTCTCGGGCTTCGGTGAGGGAATGCAGTCCGCCGCGATCTTCGCGGCGATCGGCGCCTTCTTCGCCCACCGGCGCGGCCTCGCCTTCGGCATCATCGGCGTGGGCTACTCGGTCGGCGTGTTCATGGCCCCGCTGATCGGCGTCCAGCTCATGAGCACCCACGGCACCTGGCACTCGCCCTTCTACCTGTTCGGCGCGGCCGGGCTGCTGATCGCCGCCGCCTCCCTGTTCCTCGTGAAGGCCGGCCTGACCGAGCACTCCGTCGAGAAGGCCGCCTCGACCAGGACCTACGAGTACATGCCGTCCTCCGCCTACAACCGCAACACCGTCGCACTCGCCGTCCACTCGGTCATCAGCGGCGTGGCCATCTATGGGTTCCTCGGCCTCTACCCGACGTTCCTCATCACCTCGCTGCACTACACCCCCGGACAGGCCGCACTGTCCATGAGCTTCCTCGGCTTCGGCGGCATGACAGCCATCTTCGGCGGTTGGCTCGGCGACCGCTTCAACCAGCGCAACCTGCTGATCCTGAGCCTGCTGTCCGTCTCCGCCATCAGTGTGTGCATCTACGAGACGCAGGCCGGCGTAGGCGTGCAGTGCCTGTTCGCCTTCCTCATGGGCGCCTTCGGGCTGGGCTTCATCTACCCCAACACCAACAGCGCGATGCAGCGGGCCGTCCGCCCCGGACAGATCGGACGCGCCTCCGGCCTCTTCGTCACCAGCTACTACGGACCTGCTGCGTTCTCGGGCCTGCTCTTCGCAGCCCTGGTGGACTCCTTCGGCTGGACCCGGGCCGGGCTGCTGCAGGTCACGGTCCTGCCTCTGGTGGGCGTCGCCGCCCTGGCCTTCGTCCGCACCTCGCAGTTCAACAACGCGGCCCGCCAAGCGCTCCGCTAGAACCTGCGGGCTGGTGGGGCCGGCCGCTCCCACCCGGCGGAGCCGCACACGTCACGTCCCCGCGCCCCTACGGGGACGCGGGGAGGCACCCCCGACATTCCACAGGGGCCTGCCCACCGCCGAGCGGTGGGCAGGCCCCTGTGTGTGGTCGCCGGCGGGCGAAGTCAGAGGCTCTCGGCCACCACCGGGTTACGCAGAACACCGATACCCTCGATCTCCACCTCGACCACGTCTCCGGGACGGATCGGCCCGACACCTGACGGCGTACCGGTCATGATCGCGTCTCCGGGCAGCAAGGTGACGTAGCGGCTGAGGTAGCTGACGATGTCGGGAACGGAGAGCAGCAGGTCGGCCGTGCTCGCCGACTGCATGACGGCGCCGTTCACACGGGTCGTCAGCGACAGCGCCGAAGGGTCGAGTTCGGTCTCGATGACGGGTCCGAGGGGAGCGAAGGTGTCCTGTCCCTTCCCGATGAGAAGCGTGCCGTACGCGCTTTCCCTGCGCTGGACGACGCGGTCGCTGACGTCATTGCCGCACGTGTAGCCGAGGATGTACTCGTGGGCCTCGGAGGGCTTCACATGACGGGCTTCCTTTCCGATGACGACGACCAACTCGCCTTCGAAATGGATCAGTTCACCATCCGCCGGATAGACGATGGAGTCGTCCGGACCCACCACCGCGGTGCTCGGCTTCATAAAACACACGGGAACTTCCGGAAGCTCACGGTCGGTCTCGTCTACGTGCGAGGCGTAGTTGTAGGCGAACCCGAAGATCCGGGGCCGTTCGAGCGGCGGGAGAATGACCACGTCGCCGATTTTGTCGACGTGGCCGGCGGGGATCATCCCGGTGAAGGGATCCCCCTCGAATCTCGCGATCCCGGCGTCACCGGATACGAGTTCTCCGTAGTGACGCACACCGCCGACGGCATACCTGATGATGCGCACGGAAACCTCCGCAACTAGGCAGCCGCATACGGCTGCACGACTCATCCATCAATGCTAACGTTAGCACGCAACGAACGATCAATCTCGCGACCCCTCCCTCTTGGCCGCGGAGCGCAACACAAGCGCTATCGTTGGCACACGGAAAGTGACGGCACGGGATCAGCCAGCTCGAAGGGGCCCTTACGTGATCACGACCAAAGACATCGCCGAACGCCTCGGCGTCTCCGTCTCGACGGTCGGCCGGGCCCTCGCCGACGATCCCCGCATCAGCGAGGAGACCAAGTTCAAGGTCCGCCGAACCGCTTCCGAGATGGGGTACGTCGGCAACCGCGCGGCCCGGATGATGCGCGGAGCCTCCAGCAACGTGGTCGCACTGGTGATCCCGGACATCCGCAACAGCTTCTACTCGACCATCGCACACGAGCTGTCCAAGAACATGGAGGCCGAGGGCTTCCAGCTGATGCTCGCGGAGACCGACGACGACCGGATGGTGGAGCTGCGCCATCTGCGGGAGCTGTCCGCGACCCGGGTGGCAGGCGTCATCATCGTGCCCACCGCGCGCCCGCACAACGACTCCGTCAAGCTCCTGCGCACGGTGCCGCACCTGCAACTGCTGCGCCGCCACCCCTCGCTCGGCTCCCAGTGGTTCGGCGTGGACGACCACGAGGCGCTGCGCCAGGCCACGGCCCACCTGGTGACCCAGGGCCACACGCGTATCGCGTACATGGGCGGCCCCGAGGAACTGCCCACGGGCTCGGAACGTCTGCGCGGCTTCCGCAGCGCTCTGCGCGAAGGCGGCCTGCCGGACGACGCCGGTCGCACGGAGCTGGGACCGCCGTCGTCCGTGGACCACGGCCGCCAGGCGATGCGTCGGCTGCTGAAGGACCCGGACGCCCCCACCGCGCTCGTGCTGGGATCGATCCAGCTCACCCGGGGGGTTCTGGAAGAACTGTCCGAGCAGGGTGTGAAAGTGCCCGCGAAGCTGTCCGTGATCGGGTTCGGAGACGAGCCGGGCTTCTCCTGGTGGGGTCCCGGACTCACCACGATCGGCCTACCCATCCAGGAGATGGCCACCGGCTGCGCACTGTGGCTGATGCGTCGCCTCAAGACCAAACCGGGCAACGACGGTCCGTACACGTCGGTCTCCGTCGGATCACTGATCCTGCGCGGCAGTACGGCATCCCCCGGCGGAAAGCCTTCGTCCAGGTCCCTCTGACCCTGGGGCAGCCCCAGGTCCCTCTGAACCGGGGCAGCCCCAGGTCCCTCTGAACCAGGGGCAGCCGCACCCGCACACGCGGAAGGCGCCCGGAGCCCACCGCTCCGGGCGTCTTCGCACGAACCCACCGAATCCGGCGGCAGTTCAGTACGTTCCGCCGCGCAGTCGGCGCATGACACGGGCGGTACGCACGAGTTCGTCGAGCATCTGCTCGGCCGCCGCCTCATGGATCTTGCCGGGCCGGAAAGCGCCGTCCTCGACGCGTTCGTTGACGAACGGGATGCTCACGGTCGGGCCGATCGGCAGCATCCTGAGGTTCGCCACGACCTGCTTGCCCATCTGTACCGCCCGGGTGCCCGCCGAGACGCCTCCGTAGCTGACGAACGCGGCCGGCTTGTGGTGCCATTCCACGGCGAGGTAGTCCCACGCGTTCTTCAGCGGGGCGGGGAAGCCGCCGTTGTACTCGGGGGTGACGAAGACGAACGCGTCCGACGCCTCGACGATCCGGCTCCACTGGCGGGTGTGGCTCTTCGTGTACTGCCGCAGGGCGGGCGGATGCGGCTCGTCGAAGAAGGGAAGGGCGAGTTCCCGCAGGTCGACGGTGTGCGACTCGAACTGGTCGCACTCAGCGGACCGGGTGGTGAACCAGTCCGCGACGGACCTTCCCACACGCCCGGGACGCGTACTGGCCACCACAGTGGTGAGTGTCATCGGCGCCACAGAGGGCTCGGTTGCCATATCGGGCTCACTTTCCTTTCGGCCGCGGCCCGGCCCGGCGGGCCCGCCCCTTCCTGTGCTGTCCGTCCGTCCAGGAAGCGTGCGGGCCCGTCGGAGTCCTTGCCGGAGCAGGATCGTGCGAACGATAGCATTCACTTCAAGGTGACCCAAGAGGCAGAGTCACACGGCAGACCGATAAGGGTGGAGCACAACTCGCCCCTTGACATCACCGTCGACAGTTCGCAGGATTGCGCTATCGTTAGCACTGCGACGAAGAGAGTGGTACGACCCTTCGCTCGCTCGCAACGCCCTCGTATCGATCCGGGTGGCGCCCCCTCGGGGTCCGCCCGCGCTCGTCCGTCAGTGATGGCCTCCGTACGCCTTCGGCCGTGCGGACGTCCCACCCCCGATGACAGGCACGGGCATCCCGGCCATCACCCGGATCGTCCGAACTCCGAAAGGTTGCACCGCATGACAGACGCGCGGATCGCCAAGCTCCACGGCCGCAGAGTGTGGGATTCACGTGGTCGGCCGACCGTCGAGGTCGAGGTGCACCTCGCGGACGGCTCGGTCGGGCGGGCCATCGCGCCGGCGGGGGCTTCGACGGGCCGGGGCGAGGCACTCGACCTGCGCGACGGAGGCAGCCGCTTCGGCGGGCTCGACGTCCGGCGCGCGGTGGGCTCGGTGAACGGCGAGATCGCACCCGCTCTCGCCGACCGTGACGCGAGTGACCAGGAGGCCGTCGACCGGCTTCTGGTGGACCTCGACGCAACTCCGGACCGCAGCCGTCTCGGCGGCAACGCGATCGTGGCCACGTCCATGGCCGTCCTGCACGCCGCCGCCGCATCGGCGGGCGTCCCGCTGTGGAAGCATCTGGCGGGCGAACGCCCGGTCCGTATACCGCTGCCCGAGATCCAGATCTTCGGCGGCGGCGCCCACGCGGACCGGCGGGTCGACGTGCAGGACTTCATGGTGATGTGCCCGGCGGCGGACAGTTTCTCCGAGGCCCTGGACTGGACCGCGGAGATCTACCGGGCGGCCGGGAGCCTGATGCGCGCGGCGGGGAAGGCCCAGGGCGTGGCCGACGAGGGCGGCTTCTGGCCGGCCTTCGACTCCAACGAGGAGGCGCTGGAGATGCTGACCCGCGCCATCGAGACCGCGGGCTTCGCTCCCTCGACCGAGGTGGGCATCTCGCTGGACGTCGCGGCCTCACAGTTCGGCAGCGGCGGGCGGTACACCCTGGCCCTGGACGACCGCACTCTGGACACCGCGGCGTTGATCGACATGCTGGGCGGCTGGATCGAGCAGTATCCGATCCTGTCCGTCGAGGACCCGGTGGGCGAGGACGACCACGACGGCATGCTGGAGTTCACCCGGCGCTACGGCGACCGCTGCCAGGTGATCGGCGACGACTACCTGGTCACGAACGCGAAGCGGGTGGAGACCGCAGCCACCGTCGGAGCGGTGAACGCCGTCCTCGTCAAGCCGAACCAGGCCGGTACGGTCACGGAGGCGCTCCAGGCACTGCGGGCCGGGAAGGAAGCCGGATTCGGCACGATCGTCTCGGCGCGTTCCGGCGAGACCGAGGACATCACCATCGCCCATCTGAGCGTCGGCTGGGACGCCGGCCAGTTGAAGGTGGGCTCGTTCACCCGCTCCGAGCGCATGGCCAAGTGGAACGAGGTTCTGCGCATCGAGGAGTCCCTCGGTGAATCCGCGGAATTCAGCGGGTGGTCCGCCTTCACATTCGCCGGATCCGCTGCCTTCACGGCCGAGCCATAAATCCGAGGCCCTTGCAGCCAAGCCGCAAAAGGGTCTCGAAGTATTAAAGTCAGCGAAATCCAGAGCCGATCCGAGCACGGAGACCAGCATGCTGCCACCCGTCAATCTGCGCCCGAGTTTCAACATCACCCGCTCCAGCCACGTCCGGCTCACCGTCGCCGATCTGGCCGAGAGCCGGAACTTCTACGTGAACGTGCTGGGACTCGTCGTCAGCGACCAGGACGAGCGCACCTGCTACCTCCGCGGCCTGTCGGAAGCCTGCCACCACAGCCTCGTCCTGGAACTGGACGAAGAGGGCGCGGGCTCCAGCAGGAGGATCGGTTTCCGGGTCTTCTTCGACGAGGACCTCGACATCGCGTACGACTGGTTCCGTGAGCGGGGACTGCCCGCAGAGTGGGTCGACGCCCCGTACCAGGGCCGCACCCTGCACGTCAGCGACCCCATCGGCACTCCGCTCGAACTCTGCGCGCACATGGAGACCCGGCCGAGGCTGCACATCGACTTCCAGCTCCACAAGGGCGCGCACGCGCAGCGGCTCGATCACTACCAGACCTTCGCGCCCGACACCTACGAGCTGTGCGCGTTCTACGGCGAGCTGGGCTTCCGCAACTCCGAGTACCTGGCGCACGGCGACAAGCTGCTGGGCGCGTTCATGTACCGCAAGGGCACGTGCCTGGACCTGGCGATCGTCGAGAACACCGGGCCCGCCCTGCACCACTTCGCGTACACCGTCTCGGAGAGTCACGACATCTTCACCTCCTGCGACTTCGCGGGCATCCATGGCTACGGCGAGGGCGTGGAGCGCGGCCCCGGCCGTCACGGTCCGGGCGGGATGCTCTTCGCCTACCTCCGCGACCCCGACGGGCACCGGGTGGAGGTCTTCAACAGCCACTACCAGACGATCGACACCGAGATCGAGCCGGTGCGCTGGGACGCGGGATCGCTGAGCACCAACGCCCGCTGGGGCCTGCCGGCGCTGGAGAAGTGGTACTTCGAGGCGTCGCCCTTCGTCGGCGTCAAGCAGACTCCGCCGGCCGAGCCGCCGAATCCCATGTCGCTGGAGCGGTTCCTGCGCGAACAGCCCCAGTCCACCCGCTGATCCTTTCGTCCCCCGAGGAGACACCCATGGCACGCGTCCCCTATCTGCGCCGCGAGGACGCCGACGAGTCGCAGAAGCCCCTGTACGACCGGCTGGAAGCCGAACGCAAGGTCCCTACGGCGAACATCTTCCTCGCCCTGACCAACGCGCCGACCCAGCTGGACGCCTTCCTGACCTACGCCAACTCGCTGCGGGCCGCCGACCTCAGCCCCAAGCTGCGGGAGCTGGCCATCCTGACCGTGGGATACGCGACCCGGTCGGCGTACGAGGTCGCGCACCACCAGTCGCACGGGCTCAAGGCCGGGCTCACGGCGGAACAGCTCGCGGCGGTGGCCGCCTTCGAGTCGTCCGGTCTGTTCGACGACACGGAGAAGGCGGTGATGCGTCTCGCCAAGGAATCCACACTCCGGGTCGATGTCTCGGAGGAGACCTGGCGTGCCGCCGCCGACCGCCTGACGGACAAGCAGATGGTCGAACTGTCGTTGTCCATCGCCTGGTACAACTCCGGCGTCCGCATCATGGGACTGCTCGGCATCGACCTTGAGGAAAACTACCCGAACCCTTTCCCCAATTCCTGAGTTCGTAGGGAATTCTTGATGTCTCCGCCCCCGGCCGCCCGGGACGGAGCAGTTCCGAGGAGTATGTCAATGGCGAAAATGCTCGCTGCACGACTGCACGCGCTCGGTGAGCCGATGTCGGTGGACACGATCGACGTGCCGACGCCGCGCCCGACCGACGTACTGGTGCGGGTGAAGGCGTGCGGGATCGTGCCGAACATGGCCAACGTGATCAACAACTGGCCCACGTGGTTCCCGCACCAGCCGTTGCCGAAGTTCCCCGCCATCTTCGGCCTGGACGCCGCCGGTGTGGTCGAAGCGGTCGGCGAGGCGGTGCTGCACACCAAGCCGGGCGACCGGGTCTACGTCAACCCCCTGCGTTCCTGCGGCAGTTGCCAGGTGTGCCGGGGCGGCGAACTGAGCCGGTGCCGCTACTTCACGTTGAACGGCTACTTCAGCACCTCACGTGACGGCCAGCGGATCTTCGACCTCTACCCCTACGGCGGCTTCGCCGAGTACATGACCGCCCCGCAGTACTCGATCGTCAACCTCCCGGACACCATGACGTTCGAGCAGGCCGGCAAGCTGGGTTACATCGGCACCTCCTACGGAGCCCTCAAGAACGCCGCCGCCGGCCCCGGCCAGGTCGCGCTGATCGACGGGGTCACCGGAACCCTCGGGGTCGCCTCAACCGTGCTCGCGCTGGCCTCCGGTGCCTCGCGGGTTCTCGGGACCGGCCGGAACGAGGAACTCCTCAAGCGCGTCAAGGAACTGGACCCGGAGCGGGTCGAGGTCTTCCGGCTGGGTGACGGCTCCACCGGTGAGTGGGCGAAGTCCCGCACCGGCGGCGAGGGCGCGGACTATGTCATCAGCGCGCTGGGTGCCAAGGCCCCGGTGGAGACGATGCTCGACTCCATGCAGGGCGTCCGGCGGGGCGGCAAGGTGGTCAACGTCGGGGGCGTGGCCGACCGGCTGCCCGTGGACGTGAAGTGGCTCATGGACGAGCAGGTCCAGCTGATCGGCTCGAACTGGTTCAGCACCGCTCAGGGGCAGGAACTCGCCGACATGGTGGCCACGGGCGCTCTGGACCTGTCCTACCTGCAGGTCAAGCCCTTCCCGCTGTCCAGGGTCAACGAGGCGATCTCGGGCCTGGAGGACCGCGACGGCGGATTCAGCAACTACGTCGTCATCCCCTGAACCACGGCGTACCGTACTCACCCCGCGGCGGTCCTGTTCTGCCCTGACGCCGCCGCGGGGTGTCCCGACCCACCGGCCGTACACTCGGCCGGTGCAGGCCTGAGCACACGCCCAGCAGGACGGAGGGGCCGGTGGAACTGCGCTGGCTGGAATCGTTCGTCACCGTCGCGGAGGAACTGCACTTCGCACGGGCGTCGGACCGTCTGCATCTCGCTCCGTCGGCACTCAGCGCCCAGATCAGGGCGCTGGAGTCGCACCTGGGCGTCCGCCTGATCGACCGCGGACGACGCACCCGCCCGGCACTCACCAGCGCCGGGCGACTGTTCCTCGACGAGGCGCGGCTGACCCTCGCCCAGGCCGCGCGGGCCGAGGCCGTGGGACGACGTGCAGGCCGCGGGGAGCTGGGGCACGCCCAGATCGCGTACGTCGCCTCGGCCGCCTTCTCCGGAGTACTGACCGACGTCCTCACCCGCTGTGCGGCCCCCGGCACGCAGCTCACCCTGCAGGTACGCGAGTTGGAGACCCCGGCGCAGCTGGAAGCACTGGCCTGCGGGGACATCGACGTCGGTTTCCTGCGCTGGCGGCCGGAGTACCCGCCCGAGGTCACGGCCATCTGTCTGCTCACCGAGGAGGTCGTCCTGGCGCTGCCGACCGACGCGCCGCTGGCGGCGTACGAGGCGGTACCGGCGGCGCAGCTGCGCGACGAGCAGTTCGTGGCCCCGCACTTCGACGAGGAGTACGGCTGCCGGGACCAGATCCTGGAGGTGGCGGAGCGGGGTGGTTTCAGCCCACGGTGCGCTCCCCCGGTACGGGACTTCATCGCGGCTCTGACACTGGTGGGCGGTGGTCTCGCGGTGGCCCTGGTCCCCGAGTCGCTGCGCCGCGTGCAGATCCCCGGAGTGGCCTACCGCCCGCTGGCGGACGTACCGCTGACCACGCGACTGGTGGGCGCCTACCGCAGAGGCGAGACCTCCCCCGCCGTGCGCGGCGTGATCCGCCGCCTGCGGGAGGCGGCCGCCGCCACGATCGCCGCCGGCTGAAGCCGCGGTTGCGCCGGCAGGCGGACGGCATGGGGCGAGCTTGGCGATCCGCGGCCTTCGCGGGGTGCCTCGGCCCACTCCCCGCCAGTGCCGTCATGTCCCCGTCCGGTCGTGCCGTCCTCGCTCCCACGACCACCTCCTCGGGCTCGCCTCTCCAGGCGCCGGGCCCATCCCTGATCTTGACGGCGGGGCTTCCCCGCCGCACCGCCGACCGACACCGAACCGGCGCATCTTTGTACGCGGGAAACGCACCGTCCGAGCAGCTCAGAGGGGGTGCGACCGGCCTAGGCTCGACTCGGCAACAACAGACCGTGGCGGCGTCCGTCGACTGCCGCCGGACGGAGAAGGACAGGCGGAGGAACGCATGACATCGATCAAGCACGTGGGCGTCGTCGGCGCCGGGCAGATGGGCCGGGGCATCACCGAGGTCTGCGCCCGGGCCGGCCTGCGCGTCACCTTGTGCGACGTGACCGAGGACAGGGCCCGTGCCGGTCTGGCCGGCGTGGCCGACTCCCTGCTCAAGGCGGAGAAACGCGGCACCCTCACCTCGGAGGACCGTGCCCATGCGCTGGCCGGGATCTCAGCCACCGGGGACCTCTCCCACCTGTCCGGGGCGAACCTGGTGATCGAGGCGGCCGTGGAGGACGAGCAGGCCAAGACGGCGCTCTTCCGGCAGCTCGACGAGGTGGTCACCGATCCGGCCGCCGTACTCGCCAGCAACACCTCCTCGATCCCCATCGCCCGGCTCGCGGCAGCGACCGGACGGCCGGAGTCGGTGGTCGGCCTGCACTTCTTCAACCCGGTCCCTGTCATGCCACTGGTCGAGATAATCCCCTCGCTGCACACCTCGAAGGTCACCGAACTGCTTGTGCGGGCCTTCGCCGACGAGACTCTGGGCAAGAGGACGATCGTCACGCAGGACCGCGCCGGCTTCGTGGTGAACTCCCTCCTGGTTCCCTACCTGTTGGCAGCGGTAAGGATGGTCAGCTCCGGCACGGCGACGGCCGAGGACATCGACACCGGGATGACCGCCGGCTGCGCCCACCCCATGGGCCCACTGCGCCTCGCCGACCTCATCGGCCTGGACACCGTCGCGGCGATAGGTGAGGCACTGTACGAGGAGTACCGCGAACCGCTGTATGCCCCTCCCCCGTTGCTGCGCCGCATGGTCGAGTCGGGCCTGTTGGGGCGCAAGTCGGGACAAGGGTTCTTCAACTACCAGGCGACCTGAAGGCCGGAAAGGCGACGGTAGTTGGGTACAGGTTCACAGAACAGCCTCAGCCCGGCGGCCAGGACTACCGTGGGAGCTGCCGTCGCGCTCGCGGTGCGCCCCGTCGGCTGCCGCGCACAGGTTCGCCTCGCACCGGGCGGCCTCGGTGAGCGGACTCGCGCACCCTGCAGCTGTGCGGAACGTCCGACGAACCGGCCGCCCTCTTGGTAGTAGGGGCTCATGCGTAGGCCGACTTGAGAGCATGGCTGACGTGGGCCAACCGGCTCTGATCTGCGCCGGTCGCGACAGATCTGGCTGGCTGGTTGCTTCGGCAAGCGCCCTGATGCCGTACAAGGCTGCTCCCATTGTTCGTGCGAAGCTCCGCCAGCCGGAAGGCCACGATCTCCTTGTCCCGCTCCGGTCTGGGCTCCATGGCCGGATCGACCCCGGAACGGCCCGGTCCCCACCAGGCAGACCGTTTCAGCCTCGTGCCGGTCCCTTCGGGCCCGAATTCGAAGCGCCATGTGGCAGGGGCTTCGCGGGGTCCACGACCGGGTCACCGTAGCGGCCGTCCGGATCAACGACCGCCCAGCCGAAGCACGCTGTTCCTCCAGCTCGGCGATGTGCGACACCTTCCGCCACTCGTCGATCATCCGGTGGTGGTTGTACCCCGCGAAACGGGCTCCCGGTGCGGGCGCCTCGGCGCCGTCGAGCCATTCCACACGCTGCAGCTCAGGGCTCAGGGCTCAGGGCTCAGGGCTCAGGCGGGCCGGCAGAGCAATGTCCGTCACCAACGCCCTCACCCGCGTGGGATCGGCGTCGATGTACACATCGCAGCAGGACCCGGGTTTCCCGATGTATCGCATGGGGTCCTCCCCCATGGTCGGTGTCTCAATGCCCGGTCTCAGGGCTGGCATCGGTCTCGGGGTTGCCGCAGGTGAACGCTCACCGCAGTCAGCGAATGGCCGGAGGGGGCGGCCGTCGGCCGCCCCCTCCGGTCGCGCAGCACCTCAATCGACGGCGCGGCGGGCGGCGACTTCCTGTGTGAGCTGGGGAGTCACCGCGAACAGGTCGCCCACCACACCGTAGTCGGCGAGGTCGAGGATGGGCGCCTCCGGGTCCTTGTTGACCGCGACGATCGTCTTGGACGTCTGCATTCCGGCGAGGTGCTGGATCGCCCCGGAGATACCCAGGGCTATGTACAGCTGAGGGGACACGGACTTGCCGGTCTGCCCGACCTGGAACTGGTGCGGGTAGTAGCCGGCGTCCACCGCGGCACGCGAGGCGCCGACCGCGCCTCCGAAAGCGTCCGCCAGTGCCTCCACCACCTCGAAGCCGTCCGCTCCTCCGACACCTCGGCCTCCGGAGACGACGACGGCAGCCTCGGTGAGCCCCGGCCTGTCGCCCGCGGGTGCGGCGCGCCGGTCCGTGACACGAGCGGAGGTCGTGGGGTCGACGACCGGCAGGGCCAGCGTCCGCTCCACGGCCCCGCCGGGATGCTCCTCCGGCTCGAAGGCCCCTGGGCGTACGGTGATCACCGGTATGCCGTGGGTTACCTGGGAGCGCACGGTGTACGAGCCCCCGAAGGCGATCTGGGTGACCACACCGGAGGCGTCCAGGTCGACGGCGTCGATCAGCAACCCGGCCTCCAGCCGCGCGGCCAGACGCGCCGCCACCTCCCCGCCGTCCGTCGTCGCGGAAGCGAGCACGGCGGCGGGAGAGGTCTCGCGCACCGCGAGCTCCAGGGCGTCCACGGCGGGCGTGACCAGGAACTCGGCCGCTTCGGTGGACTCCGCCGCATGAACACTCGCGGCGCCGTGACGGGCGAGGGATTTCCTGAGACGCGCCGCCGTGCCGGGAGTTCCCACGACAACGGCGGCCGGGTCCCCCAGCCGCCGCGCGGCGGCCAGGAGTTCGTATGTGTACTTGTTGACACGTTCCCCGTCGTGGTCGACGAGTACGAGGACATCGGGCATCGGTGCCTGTTTCCTGTTCGGGTGGTTCAGACGAGCTTCTGGGCGATCAGGTACGCGGCGAGCTGCCGGCCTGCCGAGCCGTCGTCCGTGACGCGGGTTCCGGCTGACCGTGGGGGCCGCGGGACGGCCTCCAGCACACGGGTGCGCGTCACGAGGAACGCGGCGTCGTCCGCGTCCGGGAACAGGTCGTCGAGGCCGACCGTGTCCACCGGCTTCTTCTTCGCGGCCATGATCCCCTTGAACGAGGGATAGCGCGGCTCGTTGATCTTCTCGGTGACACTGACCAGCGCGGGCAGCGGGGCGTCCAGCGTCGCCTCGCCGTTCTCGGTCTCACGCTCGCCGCGCACCCGCCCGGCGTCCACATCGAGCTTCCGTACGTGGGTCACCTGCGGCAGGGCGAGCAGGTCCGCGACGACTGCGGGGACCGCGCTCGCCCGACCGTCGGTGGTCGCGTCGCCGGCGAGTACCAGGTCGACGTTCTCCACGGTCCGTACGGCGGCCGCCAGGACCTTAGCGGTGGTCACTACGTCCGCGCCGCGCAGGCGGTCGTCGCAGACGTGGATGCCCCGGTCGGCGCCCATCGCCAGAACCTTGCGTACGGCTTCGAGCGCGGAGTCGGGTCCCATGGAGACGACGGTGATGTGGGCGTCCACCGTCTCCTTGAGACTCAGGGCCTCTTCGGCGGCGCGCTCGTTGATCTCGTCCAGAACGAGATCGGCGTCCTCGCGGTCGAGGCGGTGGTCGGCCGGGGACAGGGTGCGTTCGGCACCGGTGTCCGGCACCTGCTTGACGAGTACGACGATGTTCACGGGCGTCTTCCTTCAGCCTTCGGTGGACCGGTCTTCAGCGGTCAGCGGAACGCCGCCTGGCCGGTGAGCGCCTGTCCGACGACAAGGGTGTGCATCTCGCTGGTTCCTTCGTAGGTCAGGACGGACTCCAGGTTGTTGGCGTGGCGGAGCGGTGAGTACTCCAGGGAGATGCCGTTGGCACCGAGGACGGTGCGGCATTCGCGGGCGATGGCGATGGCTTCGCGGACGTTGTTGAGCTTGCCGACGCTGATCTGTTCGGGGCGGATGGCGTGCTGGTCCTTGAGCCGGCCCAGGTGGATGGCGAGCAGTGCGGCGTTGCCCACGGAGACGCTCATGTCGGTGAGCTTCTTCTGGGTGAGCTGGAAGGCGCTGATGGGCTTGTCGAACTGCACGCGGGAGTCGGCGTACTCGATGGCCACCTGGATGCAGTCGCGGGCCGCGCCGACCGCGCCGAACAGGATGCCGAAGCGGGCCTCGTTCAGGCAGGACAGCGGTCCGCGAAGTCCCTGCGCGAGCGGCAGGCGGGCCGAGTCGGGCAGCCGTACGTTGTCGAAGTACAGCTCCGAGGTGATGGACGCGCGCAGCGACATCTTCTGCTTGATGTCCTGCGTGGTGAAGCCGGCGGTCCCGCGGGGGACGAGGAAGCCGCGGATGCCGTCCTCGGTCTGCGCCCAGACGGTGGCGACATCGGCGATCCCGCCATTGGTGATCCACATCTTGGAGCCGTTGAGAATCCAGTCTCCCCCACCGTCCCGGACGGCCCGGGTGCGCATCCCGGAGGGGTTGCTGCCGAAGTCGGGCTCTGTCAGGCCGAAACAGCCGATCGCCTCACCGGCGGCCAGCCGGGGCAGCCACTCCTGCTTCTGCTCCTCCGAGCCCCACTTCCAGATGGAGAACATCGACAGCGAGCCCTGCACGGACACGAAGCTGCGGAACCCGGAGTCCGCAGCCTCCAGCTCCAGACAGGCGAGGCCGTAGCTGACCGCGTTCGTCCCGGCACAGCCGTAGCCTTCGAGGTGCATACCAAGAACACCCAACTTGCCGAGTTCTGGGGCTAGTTCGCGGGCGAAGTGGGCGTTCTCGAACCACTCGCCGATGTGCGGGCGCACCCGGTCGGCGAGGAACTTGGCCACGGTGGCCTGGATCTCGCGCTCCTCGTCGCTGAGGAGGGAGGAGATGTCGAGCAGATCGAGGGGGTCCTTCATCGGCTTGGCAACGCTCATCGTTGGCTCCTGGGGGTTGTGGGTGATCAGGTCGGTCTTGGTGCCCGCGTCCGGAACGGTCAGCTGACCGCTTCGTTCGGCGCGGGGGTGTGGTCGTGGCCGGAAGAGCGGTGCAGGATCTCTGCGGTGTGCCGGCCCAGGCTCGGTGGCGGCAGGCGGTACCGCGCCGGTGTGCCACTCAGCGCGATGGGGTTCGCGACCTGGCGGGAGGGCCTGCCTTCTGCTCCGTCGACTCCGCCGACGGGTGTGGCGGGGATGTCGACGATGCCGGGAAGGCCGAGCTTCTTGGCGAAGTTGAATGCCTCGTCAAGGGTGTTGACCGGCCCGGCGGGCACCCCTGCGGCCAGCAGGAGGGTCGACCAGTGGTCGGCGCCTGCGGTGCCCAGCCGCCGAGTCAGGATGTCCCGCAGTTCGGTGCGGTGGGCGACTCGGTCGGCATTGGTGCGGAAGCGGTCGTCGAGAGCCAGACCGGGTTCCCCGACGAGGTCGGAGAGCGCGGCGAACTGCCGGTCGTTGCCCACCGCGATGGCGATCGGACGATCGGCGGCAGGGAAGGTCTCGTACGGGGCGATGCTCGGATGCGCGTTGCCCATACGGCTCGGAACCACACCGGCCACCGCATACGCCGACGCCTGGTTGACCAGGGCCGACAGCAGCGAACTGAGCAGGTTCACCTCCACGTGCTGCCCTTGCCCGGTGGCGTCCCGGTGCCGGAGAGCCGCGAGGATGCCGAGCGAGGCGTGCAGGCCGGTGATCACATCGACCAGAGCCACACCCGCCTTGACCGGCTCACCGGCCGCGTCCCCGGTCACGCTCATCAGACCGCCGACGGCCTGCACGAGCAGGTCGTATCCGGGGATCGCCGCGCCCGGGCCGCTACCGAAGCCGCTGATCGAGCAGTAGACCAACTCCGGATGCTGGGCGCGGAGTTCGCGATGGCCGAGCCCGAGCCGTTCCATCGTGCCGGGGCGGAAGTTCTCCACCAGCACATCGGACTCGGCGACCAGAGCGCGAGCCTGTTCCAGCCCGGCGTCGGTCGTGAGGTCCAGGACCACGGACTTCTTGTTCCGATTGACGCTCAGGAAGTACGTCGAGGTGCCGTCGTGGTCCGTCGGCGGATGCCAGGCCCGGGTGTCGTCCCCGATACCTGGCCGTTCGACCTTCACCACGTCCGCGCCCAGGTCGGCGAGAAGCATGGTGGCATAGGGCCCAGCGAGAACCCGGGAGAAGTCGGCGATCCGCAGACCCTCCAGCGCGCCGCGGCCCGCTCCCTCGACCGAGCCGGCCCATCCGTCCTGCGCGTTGTGCTCGGTGCTCACGCGCCCTCCTCTCTGATCGTCCCGCTCGCGCGAGGTGGCTGCGTTCGAGCCGACTCCCGTTGCCACCAGCGGTCCGAGGTCGGCGGACGCGTGGGCTCGACGACGGGCAGTCCCTGCCCGAGGGGAGCGACGGCCCGTACGACACTCACCCTCGACCCGACGGTGACCGGCGACGCGTCGGTGGCCTGGCAGAGCAGGTTGAAGCCCTCGTTCATCGCGACGAACCACGTGTTGTGCGGGACCTGGCCGTGGCGGCGGACCACGACCCCGTCGCCCGCGCTGCGCTCCCGTCGAAAGCCCACGGACCCGCAGGCACGGCAGAACGAGCGGCGGTATGCCGGAGTGCCGCACCACAGACAACGCTGGAAGAGCAGCTCGTCGCGGTCCGCCGGTGCGTTCGGAGTGACGGGCGTGGCCGTGGCGATGGCAGCCGCTTCGGGATCTCCTTTGAGTTCGGTTTCTTCAAAGGTGTCTGTCTGGAACATCACGGCCTCCTGCACTCAGTTCGATGACCGGAAACGGGAGATCGGAATCCGATCTGGCCCCATCACCCTGGCCCTGCCGCAGACCGCCGGTCAACGACGAGCTGACGCATCTTTGTGCGCGGAACGCGTCCCATTCACCGAGGTCGGAACCGTCTTCCAAGCACTACTCTCACAGCGGGCCCCGAGAACCCGACAGCACGCGAGGGCACCTCCACCGGCACAACCCTGCGCTCACGGCACAGCCCTCCAGCAGCGCGTGCAACCGCGTACACCTCCGGTCCGGTCGGGAGGCACCGTGCTGACGGGTCCTCCAGGGCCACGGTCCCTTTACGGCTGTGGCCTCGCGTGCTGCGGTGGTGGACGAGGCGGCCTCGGTGTCCGCGCTCGCGGGGCGGCAGGCCGGGCATCGACGATCGGAGTTCGGCCGACGAGTCCTCGGTGAAGCGCGGCGTGCTGCGGCGCCGACCGCCGGCAGGGCGACGATTCCCATCTGCACATAGCCGACGCCGGTGAAGGCATGAGTGATGTCGTCCGGAGCCAGGCTCAGGTACAGGCACCAGAGACCGACATGCGGCCACCTTCCGATCACAACCGCCGCCAGTGAGGCCAGGCCGACTCGTTGGACGGCGGCACCGGCCGACAGCGCGGCCCTGCCGAAGCGGCTGATGACGCGAGAGGCCAGAAGGGAGGCCGCGAAGAACAGCAAGGCCATCGGCAGGACCACCAGCCCCGTGCGGTGTGTCGGCGCGCAGGCCGTTCTGGACGGTGAGGGCGAAGACGAACATGGACGCGTCGAAGCCGATGCCGAAGGCGCACCCGGGCCCGTATCCACCACCATGGCGATCGTCTCGGTTGTGGGAGCTTGGTCTCAGATGTCGACCGGTGAGGCCCTTGCGCAGGAGGGACAGTGCGATCGCCGTCACCCTGGTCGTTGTCCGAACCGCCGGGCGCATGCCCGGTTGGCTGCGCTCCGGGTGGTCCGGCTGTCCCACGAGTTCGTCAGTTGCCGGCTGGCAATTCGCCGCTGAGCGTGCCGTGGAGGTGGGCGCTGGGTTCGTTCAGGCCGGTGATCTCGACTGCGCGCGTCGAGACCACCGGTCGGCGGCCGGTGGCGGCACGGGCCGGCTTCCGGGCCGCCCCCACCGCCTCGGCACCGCTGTTGCACTGCCACACCTGGTCGAGGTGGCCGGGCGCGAGAGCGGCCGGCCGCTCCGCGAGCAGGGCGGACGCGCCGAGACGGACGGGAGGGTGATGCTGGGTTCGCCCGACTCCTGTACGGCGGATGTCGCCTTCCATATCTGCGGCGGGTCGTCCCCGATGCGGTGCGTGCCGACGAGCCGGCAAGCAGGCTCAGGGGCAGTGTCGGCTGCGGTGGTTGGGTTCACTTCCCAGGGCGAGGAGGGCTGCTGAGGCGGAAGTCAGCGCGAGGGCGGTGAACAAGCCGGGGTATCCGCCGAGCGGTCCAGCGAGGGCGGCCCCTGCGAAGGGGGCGAGAGCAGAGGCGATGGTGGCGGGGGCGGCCAGAAGGCCGGACAGGCGCCCGTAGTGGGTGGTGCCCCAGCGGTCGGTGACGGCGGTGGCCTGGAGGAGGGTGAGGTTGCCTCGCACCATGCCGGCCGCGATCGCGACGCCCACGAGCAGAGGGAAGGGGCCGGTGACCATGGCGAACGCGGCGGTCGTAGCCCCGCCGAGCATGATCAGGGTGACGGTGCGGGTGGTGACGCCGGTGCGGCGGGCGAGGGTGGCGTACAGGGTGCGGCCTAGGGTCTGGCCCGCGCCGCCCAGGCCGAGGGCCCAGGCGGCGGCGGTGGGGCTGGCGCCGCGTGTGATCAGCAGGGGTACGAGGGCGATGACGACGGCGTACATGGCGAAGCTGTTCAAGGTCATCGCTGTGGCGAGCATCAGGAACGGTCGGCTGCGGGTCACCGAGCCACTGCGGGTGTCCCGTTGGGAGGGTGGCGCTGGGGCGGGTGGCCAAGGTCCTCGTAGGGCGAGGGCGTGGGCGGGGATGGTCACGAGGGCCAGGACCACCGCGAGTACGGCGTACGTGTTGCGCCAGCTCAGGTGCTCGGCGAGTACGGCGGTCAGGGGTGCGAAGACGGTGGAGGCCAGGCCGCCGGCGAGGGTGACGATGGTGAGGGCGCGGATGCGGTCCTCGCCCCACCAGCGGGTGAGGGCGGAGAAGGCGGGCTGGTAGAAGGTGGCGGCCATGGCCACACCGGCCAGGAGCCACGCGGCGGTGAAGGCGATCAGGTTGGGCGCGGAGGCGATGGCGAGCACGGCGAGGACGCCCAGGACGGAGCCGGTGGTCATCACGGCGCGAGGGCCTCGGCGGTCGAGGATGCGGCCGACGGGTATGCCGGTGACGGCGGACATCAGGAGCGCCCCCGAGAAGGCGGCGGTGGTGGCTGTGGACGACCAGCCGGTGGAGGCGGTGATCTGCGGATTGAGGACGGGGAAGGCGTAATAGACGATTCCCCAACTGGTGATCTGGGTGGCGCACAGGGCGGGCAGGGCGGCGCGGGGCCGTGACAGGACCCCCGTCCCGGTCACGGCCTCGCTGGTGTCGAGGTCGGTCATCGGCGGATCAGCAGCAGCCGCCCGCGGCGACCGGTTCCTTCACGCCGGCGCCCGTGCCGGGCTCGGCCGTGCCGGTGCAGCAGGTACTGCCCTGCTGTTTGGCGAGGGAGTCGGCGTCGGCCTTCACGACGTACACCTCCCAGGGTTCCTGGCCGGGGCCGTGGACCCAGACCTTGTCCTGAAGGGCGTAGCAGCAGGTGGTGTCGTTCTCCACATCGGTGGCCAGTCCGGCCTCGCCCAGGCGGGCGGTGGCGGCGTGGACCTCCTTGGTAGTCTCGACCTCCACCCCGAGGTGGTCCATGCGGGTCACCTCGTCGGCGCTGCCTTCGATGAGGACGAGCTTGAGCGGGGGCTCGGTGATGGCGAAGTTGGCGTAGCCGTCGCGGAGTTTGGCGGGCTCGGTGCCGAAGAGCTTCGTGTAGAAGGCGATGGACGCGCCGAGGTCGGGGACGCGGAGGGCGAGCTGTACGCGGGATGTCATGGCGAACCTCCTGGGGTGGGTGGGGTGTTCAGCAGCCGCCGGAGGTGATGGCCGGGGCGCCGATGCCGATCTGGAGGGTGGAGGGGGCGGCGCAGCAACCGCCGCCGGACTGCCCGGCGTTGTCCGGCTCGTCGAAGAGGCCCGCGCCGCCGCACACGCCGGTCTCCGGAAGGGTGAGTTCGACGCGGTCGGCGGCCTCCTGGTCTCCGGCGATCGCAGCGGAGATGGAGCGGACCTGCTCGTAGCCGGTCATCGCGAGGAACGTGGGTGCGCGACCGTAGGACTTCATGCCGACCAGGTAGACGCCCTGCTCGGGGTGGGACAGCTCGTTCACGCCGTGCGGGTAGACCGTGCCGCAGGAGTGCACGTTCGGGTCGATGAGCGGCGCCAGGGCGGTCGGGGCCTGGAGGCGTTCGTCGAGGCCGAGGCGGAGTTCGGAGAGAAACGACAGGTCGGGGCGGAGGCCGGTGAGGACGATGACCTCGTCGACCGGGTCGAGACGGCGGCCGTCCTCCGCGACCAGGACGAGCTGGTCACCGTCTCGTTCGACTGCCTCGGTGCGGAAGCCCGTGGCGGCGGACGCGTGGCCGGCCTCGACGGCTGCCTTGGCCCGCAGGCCCAGTGCGCCTCGGGCGGGCAGTTCGTCGGCCTCGCCGCCGCCGTAGGTGTTGGCGCCGATGCCACGGCGCAGGATCCATACGGCGTGCGTGCCGCCTCCCTCCTCCTTCGCCAGGTCGGCGAGGAGGGCGAGGGCGGTGAAGGCGGAGGCGCCGGAGCCGACGACGGCGGTCCGCTTGCCCGCGTAACGGGCGCGCACGGCAGGGTCGTCGAGGTCGGGGACGCGGTAGGTGATGCGGTCGGCGGCCGTCTTCTCGCCGAGGGCGGGCAGGCCGTCCGCGCCCATCGGGCTCGGGACGGACCAGGTGCCGGAGGCGTCGATGACGGCGCGGGCGGCGATCCGCTCCTCGCGCCCGGCGGCGGACCGGAGATGCACGGTGAAGGGCTGCTCGTCGCGGCCGGAGTCGACCACGCGGTCCCGGCCGGCGCGGGCGACGCCGGTCACCGTGGCGCCGTACCGGACCTTGTCGCCGAGGACATCGGCGAGGGGCCGGAGGTAGCGCTCGGCCCAGTCGCCACCGGTCGGGTAGGCGGAGACGTCGGGGCGGACCCACCCGGTCGGGGCGAGCAGCTTCTCGGCGGCCGGGTCGACGACCTCGCCCCAGGCCGAGAACAGGCGAACGTGGGACCACTCGCGAACGGCGCTGCCCGCCGCCGGGCCGGCCTCCAGAACCAGGGGTTCGATGCCGCGCTCGACGAGGTGGGCGGCAGCGGCCAGACCGATCGGGCCGGCGCCGATGACCACGACGGGCAGCTGGTCGACGGTGAGCGCGCTGTCAATGAACTCAGCCACTGAGATCCCCTTTGTTTCGATGTTCGTCGATCTCTTGCACCGCCCAGCATGGCACCTGTATCGATAAGCGTCAACATAGACATCCATCGAATTCGGCGTCGGCGTGGAACACGTAGACGCAGCGGCGATCGGGGGCGGCCAGTCCGGACCGGCCGCAGCACATGCCCTGGGCCGACAGGGGCTTCAGCCGGTGGCCCTGGAGGCGTCCGACCGGCCGACCGGATCATGGCCGCACCACCACCACAGCCTCCCCCTCTCCTCTCCCGCCGCATACAGCCCGCTGCCCGGCACACCCTTCGGCGGGGACCCGGACCGTTGTCCGCACCGGGACGAGGTCACCGCCCACCTGCTGCGGTACGCCGACCAGCTGGATGCCGAAATCCGTACGGTGGCACGCCTCAGGGATGTCCGGGGCGCCGCCGGCGGCTCCTTCACGCTCCTACCGAAGGGGCGGGGCGAGCTGTCCGTGCGGGGCGCGGTGGCGGCCTCGGGTGCGTTCGGCCATCCGCACCGGCCAGCGCCGCGAGGGCTGGAGGACTTCGCCGGCGCCGTGCTGCACGCGGCCGACTACCGGGCACCGGAGCCTTGCGCCGGGCAGCGCGTGCGTCGGCGCCGGCAACTCCGCGGTGCAGATCGCCGCCGAGCCGGCCGCGCACGCCCGGGTCACCCGCGCCACGCGGCATCCGGTGCGCTTCACTGCTCAGCGCACGTTGGGCCAGGATCTGCACTGGCTGCTGAAGCGAACCGGGGCCGACACCCTGCCCCTGGGGCGGCTCTTGCGCGTACCCCCGACCCAGTTGGTCATCGACGACGGCCACCACCGGGCTGCCCTCACCTCCGGCGCTCCGGACCGACGTCCGGTGTTCACGGCGATCGGCGACGCCAAAGCCACTTGGGTCGACGGCGGCAGCGAGGAGGTCGCCACGATCCTGCCGGCCACCGATCACCGCCCCGACCTCGGCTACCTGACCCCGCTCGCCGCCCTCGACGAACACGGCCACCCACTCCACCGGGAGGGCGGTATCGGCCACCCATCCCGGCCTCGCCCACGTGGGGCTGGAGTGGCAGCGCAGCCTGTCCTCGAACTCCCTGCGGGGTCGGCAGGGACGCGAGCCGGATCACATGACGTCTGGCGGCGCACGTGCGCCGAGGCTGATGCGACCGCGAACCCTGGCCACCCTGGTTCGACGTATGTCAACATAGACGTATGTCGAACATCAAGGTGCTGCCGCTGCTGGAGCCCGAGGTTGCCGAGGGTGCCGTGCCGTGCTGCCCGCCGCTCACCGAGCGGCCTCTGACGGCCGAGGAGGCAGAGCGGACCGCCGCGATGTTCAAGGCGCTCGGCGACCCGGTCCGGCTGCGGCTGTTCTCGCTGGTCGCCTCGCACGAGGGCGGCGAGGCGTGCGTGTGCGACATCTCCGACGTGGGCGTCTCGCAGCCAACGGTCTCGCATCACCTGAAGAAGCTCAGGGAGGCCGGACTGCTCACGTCGGAGCGGCGCGGCACCTGGGTCTATTACCGGGTGGAGCCGTCGGTGGTGGCCGCAATGGGGCAGATGCTGACCGCAGCTGCCCCTACGGCCTGACCGTTCCCAGCTCGGGGATCAGGCCGTCGCGGCGTTCTCGTTCCACACTCTGCCGAACTCCGCGGCTTCTTCCGTCAGCGTGCCGGGCCCGTGGACGCGGATCATCGTGGTGTCCCACGGGCGCCGGCCGCTGCGGCTCGGCGTCAGCACGACTCCGACCGGGACAAGCCCATCGGGTCGGCCGATGCGTTCGGCGACCTCGTGATGGCGGAGCTGCATGTAGCTACCGAAGATCGCCTGGATCTGTTCGTCGACGCGGGCGGCGCAGGCGTACACAGTCTGGCGGGTGGCGCAGGCGTGCAGAGTCTGGCGGGTGGCGCAGGCGTGCAGAGTCTGGCGGGTGGCGCAGGCGTCGAGTTGCCGCCGGAAGCACCATCTCGCGCTTTCCTCGGGGACTTGCGTGACGTCGTCCAGCGGCTCCAGCAGCAGTTGTCCCCTCTTTCCGGACTCCAACATGAAGTTGGTCGAGCTTTCCGGACTCCAACATGAAGTTGGTCGAGATCGAAGCCGGTGTCGTCGATGACGACCACCCCGCCGTTCTCACCGAGGCGCTCGGCGCCGTAGGACTGGCGGTCGTCGCGGACGTCGTCGGCCTCCCCGGTCGCCCCATTCAGCAATCGCTGCAGACCGTCGGGGGTGCGATGCCCGGCGAACTCGGCGAGTCCAGCGGTCACCGCTCGCAAGGACAACGCGGACGGTGTTGGCGCCCTTGGCCGCGGGCGGGATGCTGCTCCTGACGTCGTTCGTGCCGACAAGATCGGCGTTCGGGTGACCGGTACTGCGCAGACGGTTCCACAGCACCGCCCGCCGGCAGCCGGGCGAGCCGGTGATCGAGCCACCCGGCGGCATGATGCGTACAGGGGAAGCTACGGGGGGCGGCAGCGACCGCGGGCGCGAGGGTCACGCCGAGACGAGTAAAAGAAAAATGAGAAGAAATGGGCGGAACGGTAGGTGCTGGGGGCTGCGCATGCCTGTCCCTTCCTGTGCGAGCCGGGAGCGCTTTGAGAGGTGTGGTTCGGTGAACAGCTGCCGCGCCGCCGTGCAGCTGCCCACGCCGTCAGCGCGCCTTGTTCGTGCCCACCACTGGTCAGGTACGCGGAGGTGAGGCAGTGCAGACGCCAGGACGAGGCGAAGTGGGCGTGTTGTTCCCGAACCCGAAGAGGCACCCAGCGTGTGGGGCTTTTTGTAGGCAGTGTTCTGCCGGGTCTGCGCGGTATTTGGTGTCAGCAGCGGGGTGATGCGTGTGCCGGTCAGTGCGGCGACGGTGATGCCGCCGACCGGAAACGGTCTTCGATGCGATCACGGTAGGCCGGACCCCGGCAGCGGGATCGGCCGAACGGCCGAGGGACCCGGCGGGTCCGGCCCGCGATCCTGACCGTTCGGCCGAGGCACGCGCCCGGGCCTGCGGGCGAGGGTGGAGCTGCATCCTCACCACGGACATCAGGAGTACGCGATGCAGCGCAACAAGTTCCTCGTCGGCGTCGGCGGCGGCGTGACCGCAGTGGCCGCGTTGGGCGGACTCGGCACATATCTGCTCGCCGGCACGGAGTCGACCAGCCGTCTGGACGAGTACAGCACGGCATCGGTGGACGGTCACAAGGCGCTCGCGGCGAACATCGTCGCGGGCCGCACCGAGAGCAAGTACCACCCGCTGCCCTGGGTCGGCGACAAGCTCTCCGACGTCACCTGCCCGACCGGCCTCAAGGCCGTGACCGGAGCCACCCTCACCTGCACCGGCAAGAACAGCGACGGCGCGACCGTCAAGATCCCCGTCCGTGTGACCCAGGCCGACGCCAAGAGCGTCACCTGGAAGTTCGAGCGCTGAGAAGGAACCACAACACACCATGAGCACTGTTCTGGCCGGACACGGCCTCGTCAAGAAGTACGGCTCCACCACCGCCCTGGCCGGCGTGGACGTCGAGGTCAGGGAGCGCGACTCGCTGGCGATCATGGGGCCGTCGGGGTCGGGGAAGTCGACCCTGCTGCACGCCCTCGCCGGGATCATCCGGCCCGACGGCGGCCAGGTGCTGCTGCGCGGCGAGCGTATCGACAACCTGGGCGAGAACCGGCTCAGCGCACTGCGCCGCAAGCGGTTCGGCTTCGTGTTCCAGTTCGGCCAGTTGCTGCCGGAGCTGCCCGCCGAGGAGAACGTGGCGCTGTCACTGATGCTGGAGGGCGTCCCACGCAAGGCAGCCGTCGAGCGCGCCCGCCGCTGGTTCGCGCCGCTGGGCTTGGAGGGGTTGGAGCACCGTCGCCCCGGACAGCTCTCCGGCGGGCAGGCTCAGCGGGTCGCCATCGCCCGCGCGCTGGTCGTCGAACCGGACGTCGTCTTCGCCGACGAGCCCACCGGCGCCCTGGACCAGCGCACCAGCACGGAGGTCGTCCAGCTCCTGACGTCGACGACCCGGAACCTGGGCGCCGCCCTGGTGATGGTCACCCACGACGCCGACGTCGCCGCCCACTGCGACCGGATCCTCCAGGTCCGGGACGGCCGCATCAGCGGCCACAGCCAGTTCACCGTCGCCTGAGACGCCCCGTGTCGCTCGCGCCCGAAGATCTTCGGAGTCCCCTGATGCGTTCCCCCGTCCTGCCCTTGACCTGGCATCTCGCCAGGTCCTCCGGCCGTCGCGGCCTGCAGTCCCAGCTGCTCGCTGCCGGGGCCGCCGCCGTCGGCTCGTTCCTCCTGCTGGTGATGATCGCCGCAGCCTTGGGCGCCGGCGCCCGCGCCGACCACACCACGTGGCGCACCCCCGACGCCGTACCGGCCGAGCGGGCGACGGCCGTCCAGGCCACGACCACGACGTACGTACGCCATGAACCGGTCACCGTCGTGAACCTGGCCCAGCTGCCCGGCCGCGAGGCGACGCCCGCGCCGCCCGGCCTGACCGGCTTCCCGAAGCAGGACGAGGTGTACGTCTCGCCCGCCCTGGCCGAGCTGTTGCACAAGCTCCCCTCCAGCCAACTCGCCGACCGCTTCCCGAAGACGAAGTCCTACGGCACGATCGGCGCCGCCGGTCTCGCCTCCCCCGACGAGCTGGTCGCGGTGGTCGGACGGGCGCCCGGCGACCCGGCCGTCTCCAAGACTGCCGGGGAGCAGAGCTACTACGACGAGGGGATGAGTGAGCGCGCACCGGTCTCCGGGTTCGCCGGGACCAAGGCGAGCGTGTTCACCGGCTCCGACCAGGGGACCGTGCTGCTGGGTGTGGTGCTTCTGGTTGTTCCGGTCGTCGTGCTGGCCTCGGCCGCGGGGCGGCTGGGCGCGGCCCGGCGCGAGCAGCGGCTCGCCGCACTGCGGCTGGCAGGGGCGACTCCACGACAGATCCTCGCCATGACCGCCGTCGAGGCGGCGGGAGTCGGTTCGGCCGGTGCCCTGGCGGGCGCGCTCGCCTACACAGCACTGTTGCCTGCGCTCGCCCAGCTACCGTACGGCGTGGGCGCCTGGTACACCGGTCAGCTGTGGGTGGGACTGCCGTGGCTCGCGGCGGTGGTGCTGGGCATCACCGCGCTGATCACCGTCAGCGCGGTGACCACGCTGCGCCAGGTGGCCACCTCGCCTCTGGGCGTGGCCCAGCAGGCCAACCCGCGCCGCACCCGCGTGATCCGCCTGGTGCTGTTCGTCGCGGTCCTGGGCTACATCTGGGCGACCACGGGCGACGGCGGCCAGCTCAAGCCCCGGCAGTTGATCGCCATGCTGGTGCTCTTCTACGGCGCGTTCTGGCTGCTGGGTCCCTGGGTCGTGGACCGGCTGGGCCGGATCGTGGGCCGCCGCGCCATCCGCCCGGCCACGCTTTTGGCCGGGCGCCGGCTCAGCGACGATCCGCGCGGGGCCTGGCGGACCGTCAGCGGCCTGGTACTCGCGGGCTTCGTGGCCGGGTTCTTCTCCGTCAGCACGCTCAATTTTGAGGGGCCGGGCCACGAGGGACAGGTGGCCGTGATCACCGCGAACGCTGCCGATGCCCGACACGCCGCCGCCGAGGCCCGTACGGTGCTGCACCGGGTGGGCGTCACGGCGACCGTCTCCGGCGTGAGGGAGGACGACTACGACAGCCTGCTGAGCGGTGCCACCGGCGTGATCGCCCAGGTCTCCGGCGGGCAGGAGGACATAGACACTGCTGTCACCGCTCTGACGCCCGTGGGGTCGGGCAGGTATCCGTTCACGCAGGAGTACGTCTCCGCGCCGGACGACACGGTCATCGCCCGCGTTGCCACCGTCAGCGCCGCCACCCTGATGCTGAGCTTCCTTGTCGCAGCCGCCTCCGCCGGCCTCACGGCGGCCGCGAACGTCCTCGACCGGCGCCGGGTGTACGGTCTGCTGCGGCTGGCCGGCACCCCGCTGAAGGTGCTGGACCGGGCCCGGGTCCGGGAGACCGTCATCCCGTTGGCCGTCCTGGCCGGTGGCACCACCGCGATGGGTGTCTTCGGCGCCATGCAGCTCAACAAGGCGGCCGGCACCACGATCGACACCTCCGGTGCCGTGCAACTGGTGCTCTGCGTGGGCGCTGGCGCGCTCGCCATGTTCGCCGCGATCGCCGGCAGCAGGCCGCTGCTGCGGACGGTGACGGCGGGCCCGGTACAGACGGCGGACTGACCGTACCGACGGTCGCACGCCCCGTCATGTTTTCCGTGATCCTCCAAGAGGGCTTGCTGGCCTCCGGGCCCGGCATGACAGGCCAACACCACTCTCCACACTTATTTGATCAAGACCGGGACAAGCCCACTCGTGAATGCGCGAGACCCTTTGCTCCCTGTCAATCGGAATCGGCTCATGCCGACGTCCGGAGCGCGGCGAGCGCCAGTACGAGCCCGAGGACCGTCAGGTCCAGAACGACCATGACAGCGGGATCGTGCACCCGCAAGCGGTTGACGGTCGCGCCGACCATCAACGCAGCCAAACCCGCGGACGCTGTCGCGCCGAGCACCGGTATGGCCAGACCGACGAGTACTCCCACTCCGCCCGCGGTTTCGAGTGCGCCGACCGCCTGCCACAGGCGCGGCGGGAGGTGGAAGTGGTCACGGATCGCCAGTGACTGTGGAACGCCCAGCACCTTCACCCCTCCGGTCACGACGAAGAGAAGACCGAGCAGGACCGACAGGACGGTTGTCGCACTCACGGACACGCTCCGGTGAAAGGGCAGAGAAGAGAAAGATCTGCATGTTATCCCGGCCTCGGTGATCGCCCTCCGGCCGAGTAGGAAGGACTCCGTCAGGTCTGTCTTGATCTTGGTGTCGTGCGTGTTCTGGCACGCAGGGGCTGGTGGCAGGTTGTGCAGATGCCGGTCCAGCACCTCAGGATGTTTCTGGAGGGTGCCGAGGATCTGGTACAGGGTGAGGCGGGTACGGGCACTTTTGGACAGGTCGCCGGACAAGAGCAACGAGAGGTCGCTCTCGACCACTACGACCGCACCCGGGCCCACCATCGCCTGGAGATCAGATGGCTGAAGACCGCAGCCTTCGCCCACCTCGACAACGCCGATGCCCGCCAGGCCCTTCAAGTCGTGCGCTGGAGGAAGGACTTCACGAGCGGCAAGCTCACCGTCGAGCGCGTCTGCCTGATCACCAGCCTGCCGCCCGGCGCGGTTACCGGCACCCGGCTCGCCGACTGGACCAGAGGGCACCGGAAGATCGAAACCTGCTGCACCACGTCCGCGACCGCACGTTCCGCGAGGACGACTCCAAAATCCGTGTCGGTCGTCTCCCGCGCATCGTGGCCGGCCCGCGCAACCTCGCCATCGGCGTCCACCGCCAGGACGGCCACACCAACATCGCCGCCGAGACCCGCCACACCATCGACACCTACCACCCCAGGAGGCTCACCCTCAGGGTCACGGAGGTCATCACGGAGACCGCCACCACGAGAACCTTCCGGCTGCGCCGACCCGATGGAGCGCACCTGCCGCCCTTCCTGGCCGGCCAGTACGTGAGCGTGTTCGCGGACGGCACCAACCGCCCCTACGCCCTCTCCTCCAGCCCCGCCCGCCTGGGCCACTGGGACCTGACGATCCGCCGGGTCCCCGGTGGCCGCATCAGCAACCACCTCATCGACACCCTGACGCCTGGCGGCACCCTCACCACGACCGGGCCAGGAGAATCCCTTGGACCCGTCTCAGGTCCTGGCGTGCCTCCATACGCGCCCGACCGTGGGCGTGGGCGGCCCAGTGCGGCGGAGCCACTACGTGGGCGGCGCGTCCTGCCGGAGGGACTTGTTGACACCGGTGATGACCACGGTGATCAGGCAGAGGGCGATGATGGTCTCGGCCCACAGGAAGGCGAACCAGTCCAGCACACAGCCGATCGGGGGTGTGCCGGGGGCGGTGTTACGGAACGCGGCGAGGGCGAACAGGGTGGCGGCCATCCAGGCGAGGCCGGGCCAGACCAGGCCCTCGCCGAATGAAGGAGCCGTCCTTCTCGTCGTACGACTTCGCCTTGCCGGGTACGTCCACTGCCTTGGAGTAGGAGAAGGCCTCACCTGGCGGATCCTGTGACTGTGAGGCGAGGATGGCCGCGATCGCTTCCTCCTGGCCGGCCGGATCCATCAGCTCCATGCCTTTGGCCTCCAGCAGATCCTGGTAGTCGGGAATGCCGCTCGTGTGGCGCATCAGGTCGCCCAGTGTGACCTCGCGCGCCCACGCCTGAGAGTTGTCGAGGTAGTCGGACAGGGGTTCGTTCAGCGCGAGTTGGCGCCGCCCGGCCAGCAACAGGACCGCGTCTGCGGCGAATCGCTCGGAGTTGGAAGCCATCTCGAACATCGACTTCGAGGTGGGGGCGCGCCCCGTCGTCAGATCGGCTCTCCCTCTCCCCGCCTCCCAGACAACGCTTCTCCGTACGCCGACGACTGCCGCACAGCCCGGGCTCCGACTCACGGACACCACCTGCCTTCGCCACCTGGAACGAGATCGGCTCGGTGTCATCTCGAACTTCGGAGGGTTGAGGTCGTCAAGTCCGCCGCGGGTGCGCTGCCGGCGTGCCGTGATGCGGCGCCGGCCGACACCGGGCCGAGTTGCCAAAAGGATCACAACGCCCTGGCAGCCGACGCCCCGATAGGGAAGCTGCGCTCTGCCATGTGATCCCGTTCCCTCCCGACAGCCACGGGACCTCCCGGGCGACGCCGAGGCGGTGTTGGCGGAACACACGCCATCCACGCTACCGGGTGGCCCGAGGACCGAAATGCGGACGACGTGGCAACAACGAAGCGCGCCGCCTGCCTCGGGCATACGGCTGGTGGGCCGCCAGCGGTCTCATCCACGATCTCGGCCCCGGCCTTGCCTCTTCCCCCTGCAAGCGGCAGGCCCCACCGAGGGGGCACGTCGCCACGCGTCGGTCATCTGTCGACCCCTGCGGCCGTGGCATGGCCAACGGATCGAGGCGGCCGCCTGCACGGGGTGAACGGCAGGTCCACCCTCATCGCGGACGCACCAGTGCGAGCCGGCCTTGCCGTCGTGGGCGTTTCGCGGCTCGGACTCGGTCCGGGGCGAGGCTCATTGCTGCGCTTGCCCGGGCGTCGGGAGGGCCGGTTCGTTTATCTTCCCGAAGGGGACGTGCACGCTGGGCGTGCTGCGGGCGGTGCCGGTCAGATGGCCGACCTGGTCATCGAAGAAGATGTGCGGCTTGAGTACCTCCATGATCGTGCTCTTGCCTATGCCGCCGAGGAAGAAGGCGTCGTTGACGGTTACACCCCAGTTCTTCAGGCTGCGCACCGGGCGTTCGTGAGCGGGTGCGTCGCGGGCGGTGACGAGGGAGACGTGGACGCGAATCTTGTACTCGGCGTCTACTGCCCGTTGTTCTTCTTCACGCCGCTGGAGCCGGTTGACGCCGGCCAGGAAGTCCCGCAGGGGCCCCGGGTCGTGGGGGGTGGCGGCGTTCGCCGCCTCGTGGAAACGGAACCTCTCGATGCCGTCGGCCTGATAGACCTGTTCCGAGGCGTCGTCGGCGATGACCCCGTCGAAGTCGAAGGCGATCCGCAGATCCTGGTCATCGCCCTCGTCTGCCACGGCCGGGCCGAGCACCCGGCCGGCGGGCAGCCCGAGTGCGACGGCCTCGCGGACGTCGTCCTCGTTCGCGGACAGGAACAGGGACATGTTCAGGGCGGGCATGAAGCGGTAGGGCGAGCGGCCCTGCATGAAGATGGCCCGGCTGATCGGCAGACCGTGGGACTGGATGGACCGCATGACCCGCAGCCCGGTGTCGGGATCGTTGCGGGAAAGGATGATGACCTCGACCAAAGGGTCCCCGGGTGAGAGGTCGTTCAGGGACAGCAGCCTGCGGATGAAGGGGAAGGCGACACCCTTGTCCAGCGTGTCGTCCAGGTGCTCCTCCTGGTACGCGCGGTAGACCTCCTCTCCCTGATCACGGAAGACGGCATCCGCCTCCGCCAGGTCGAACAGTGCGCTGGAGGCGATACCGACAACCAGGCGGTCCTTGAGTTCGTAGGCGGCCACGGCATCCTCCCGCCACGAATTTCGCGCATGTGCCCCAATCATGACACATCGCCGCAGCCCTTCCGCAGCTCAAGTTGCCATCGAGCTTTATCCCTCCTCGGCTTGAGCTGGCCCGATGGAGGGTGAGGGACGGCTTGGGCGAGGCTGGTGATTCGGGTCGTCGAGCAGCGGAGCCCTGCGGAGGATCCGCCAGGGCTCTAGGGTGGCGATGGCCTGTTCGGCGAGGGCCCGGACCTTTGCGTGGGATCGGTTGACGGCCCGCTGACCGGCGGAGAGGCGGTCCCACCGGCCGGGGTAGGTGAGGCGGACCGTGCCTCCTGGGCCCTGGTAGCCCTTGTCCGCCCAGCAGGTGATGCCGGCCTCGGTGAGAGCGTCGATGATGGGTGAGGGTGAGCAGGGTCTGCCGGCCCGCGCTCAGGCGCAGCCATCGGGTGCCGAGAACACGACGGTGTTCCCTCAGGCGGGCAGTGAGGAAGCACAGGGCAGAGCTGGACACGTCGACGCCGGACGGGCAGACAAGCACAGGAAGCCTCGATGGAGACAGTTCCCTTGGTCGAAAGCCCATCTACCAGAGGCTTCATCCGTCCGTCAGGCCAACTGCCCATCCGACAGACGAGATTGGCAACGGCTCACTGTACGGCCGGCCGCTGCCCCGCCCCGGCCGGTGAACCTACGTATTCGATTACGTAGTTCTACTGGCGCCTCGGGAAGGCAGCGTTGGGAGACTCCCCCCATGAGCTTCCTGACGGAGCCGTGGTGTCACGCCGGGGAGCTTGCTGCCTCCCTACTGGGCAACCGTCGCCGGCTGTCCAACGGGGAGCGAACGCTGTCTGGTCAATAGAGCCCGGCTGAACATTGGAGAGTCCTCCGTTGGTTTCCAAGATTCGTGTCCTTCTGGGCATGCTCGTGCTCCTCGCACTGGCCCTCGGCGCCATCGCCCTGCTCGCGGCCATGAAAGCCGATGCCACCTGGTTCACGATCGTTCCTCTCGGCATCCTCGTTATCGGCGCGTCCGTCGTCCAGTCGCTCGGATGGTTCAACAAAAAAAGCCGGTGACCGGCCTGGCGGTTCGCAGGGCACACACTTCTCCTACGGCGCCCTGCTCGCGGGGCAACGGCAGGGTCCGTCCGCCCGGCTCATCCGGGTGCCGTCGAGCAGCCAGTCTGCAACCTTCCTGCTCAGCTGATCGCGGCCATGGCTGACCGCCGCCGGTCATGTCGGACGGCAGTCCCTGGGAGGGCGAGGCAGGCGGGAGGTGTGCCGGGACGACGAACGGGAACATCAGCGCGTCTCCGCCCGCTGTTCGCGCATTCTGATGTTTCTGTCGGACACTGAGCCGTCTCCAACCTCATCTATCGGATGGGCAGTTGGCCTGACGGACGGATGAAGCCCCCAGGTAGATGGGTTCTCGACCACTCGGGCAAGCACAAGAAGCACGGCGGCTCACGACCCCAGCAGCTGCGAAGTACGCCGTCGCCCACAGGCTCACGGGACGTCGCTGCCGGCCACCGCCTCGGGCTCGTCGGACAGTGCCTCCAAGAGCGCGGCCGGCCGCCGCACCACAAGGTGCTGAACCTCGTACGACATCTCCTTGACGTGAGGATCCGGTGGCGGGTGATAACGGCCCGCGCACACCGACAGGTTGACGATGAGGTAGGCGTGCCAGGAACGTCCCACACCTCGGCGGTCGGCGAACACCCGGCTGCCGTTCACCCACCAGATCACGGACCTCGGACCGAACTCGACGCGCAGGTCGACCCACGCGCCCGGACGGACAGCGGGGTCGCGGTAGTAGAGGTTGCCGCCACGGACGTGGTTGGTCAGCTCCAGAAGGTCGGCGTTGTCGGGGTGGTACTCGAAGACATCGATCTCCTGGTCGCCGTCCCGCCAGGTCCAGATGGCCGGCCACGCCCCGGCCTCGTACGGCAATCTGACCCGTGCCTCGAGCACGTCCCCCGCGCGGACTGTGAAGGCCTCCTCGCTCCCCTCTGTGGTGAGCAGGCCCGTGTCCCACCGGCCGTCCTTGCGGAGGGTGGCACGGAAGGTGCCCGAGCGGCTGTACGCGGGGTCCGCCGTCAGGTAATCCAGTTTGTTGTCGCCAGGGTTGACCGGTCCGCCGTTTGGATACGCCCACGAACGCCCTGCCACCCATTGACGGGTAGACGCGAAGTCCGCTGTGAAGACGACCTCAGGCCCAGACGAAATCTCCTCTGCCGACGGTGTTCCGTCGCATGCAGGATTCTCCATGCACGGATGCTGCTCCACAGATGACTTCGCCATGCAAATGCTGATGAATCCATGGAAAAGACAACTCGGACGGGTGTATCTGCTGTGCAAGGCTTCCAGATGCCCTGCGAGGTCGGTCCTGGGTCCGCGTCGCTGGTTTGAGGTGTGGTGTCTCCGTGGCTCGTTCGCGGATTTGGTGTTGGCCGCCCGGCCTCTCATCTCACTCGGTCATTCCTCCACAGCCATGTCGCCGTAGCGCCGCGCGACCTCGTGGAACGCCTCCTTGGGCCTGCACCCACCGTCGCCGGTCACCGCCACGACCCCGAAGCCGGCCTTGTCCGGGTCGAGACGAGGATCATCGTGATGCGGGAAGTCGGGCATGGCGAAGGTGAACACGAATCAGCCGTGCACGCCCTCCGCGTCGTACTGGTCGATGAGTTCACCGAGGCAGCGGGCCTGGACGGCCTCATCTCGGGGATGGTCGCCGCGGATGCGTGGGGGTACGGCGAACCAGTTGACGATCCAGAAGGAACCGGCTCCCCGCTGTTCGGCTCCGGTGAAGGCACCGCAGCCGAACTCGGTGATGACCACGGGCTTGTCCTGGTCGCGAACCAGGCCGCGCAGGCGGTCCGTGTAGGCGGTGGGCTGCGGCCGGAGCGGTAGAGGCTGACGCCGGCCAGGTCGAACAGCGACCAGTCGACGTGTTCCCACCCGGCCGCAGAGTAGGTGACCGGCCCGCCGAAGCGACGCCGCATGGTGATCACGGCGGTGGTGAGCAGCGTCTCTGATCAGCTTGGAGGTTGTTTTCTCCCGATCTTTCATCCCGTTATTGGTGTTTAATCCAGTGATGTCGTGTTGCGCCAGGAGATGGTGGCTTCGCCGGTGAGGCGGCGGGCCATCAGGTCGGTCATGGCGAGGTGCATCACGGCTTCGGAGCGGGCGGGCACGGTTTCGTGGTCGCGCGTGAGGCGGCGGTGGAACATCAGCCATCCGTACGTCCGCTCCACGGTCCAGCGCTTGGGCAGAGGGGTGAGTCCCCCTGGTTCCGGGGGCGCGTTGGACGATTCCCATGTCGATACCGAGCCGGGCGGCGTGCTCGACGAGGTGCTGGCGGTAGCCGCCGTCGACCCAGACTTGGCGGACCGAGGGGCGGGCGGCCACGACCTGGTCGACCAGGTGGGTGCCGGCGGCGGAGTCCTGCAAGGCTCGCGGCCGTGACCAGCACCGCGAGCAGCGGTCCGAGGGTGTCGGTGACGATGCTCCGCTTGCGACCCACGATCTTCTTCGCCGCGTAGGTGCCCTGCCCGGCGGCCGGACGCCGGTAGAGGTCTTCACGCTCCGCTCCGCCGGCCACGGCGCCCATGGCCTGCGCGAATACGCCTGGGCCCTGGTCCAGCTGCCCGGCGACAGCGACGACGGCTTCGACGAGGCCCTGTTGATCCGCCGTGGCCTCGCCGACGGTGAGCGTGCTTACTACCTCACCCACGCCCCGGCGGGTACTCCGCCGGCGGAGATCGTGCGGGCCGCCGACGCCCGTTGGGCGATCGAAGAGTGTTTCCAGGCCGCGAAGAACGAGGCCGGCCTGGACCACTACCAAGTACGCAGGTACCCGGCCTGGTACCGGCACATCACCCTGGCCATGTCCGCCGCCGCCTACCTGGCCGCCATCCGCGTGACCGCGCACGAGAAAGGGGAGCCGGCCGAGACCTGATCCGACTGAGCGTGCACCAGATCCGCCGGCTGCTGAGTAGATTCGCTCTCACCGTCCGGCACGAGGCCGGCCACATCCTGCGCTGGTCACGCTGGCGCCGACGCCATCGACACCGCGCCCGTCTCAGCCACCACCCCCGCCGAGGCCACCGCCCCCCATAAGCGCGGCTGCAGAAGAAGGCCGCGGGGAAGGCTGTATTCCGGTGGCGGGCGGGGCACCGCTCGGACATGATCGCGCGCATGGTCTCAACGGTGACGAACATAGCGATCGACTGTGCGAACGCATACCGACTGGCGCGGTTCTGGAGCAGTGTGACCGGACATCCGCTCGATCCCGAGGACGAACCGGGTGACGACGAGACCGAAATCATGCTGCCCGGCGGCCCGGCCTTGCACTTCAACGAGGTTCCGGAGCCGAAGTCGGCAAAGAACAGGCTCCATCTGTGTCTGCGCCCGGACACCTCGCGGGACGCAGAGGTTGAGCGGCTGCTGAGGCTGGGTGCCTCCCTGGTCGCCGATCGCCGCAAGCCCAACGGCTGGGGCTGGGTCGTTCTCGCCGACCCGGAGGGCAACGAGTTCTGCATATTGCTGGCCGAATCCGAGCGGGCCGCATTGTCCTCGTGATCTCAGCCCTTGCCTCGATCCCAACGTCCCCCGCGACAAGTGCCGCTGCAGTACTACGCCCTTCCCACAGAGCGCCTCCAGGCGCCCAGCGCAAGGCCCCGGGTGTTGCGAGAACTCAGGTACAACGCTCTCCAGCGGAACCGGGCGGGCCCGCGCCACCCGAAACCCCGCCCTCCCGGCGCATGTTCTGCTCCGACTGCTGCACGGTCCCTGGACCGCGAGCGCGATCACCCTGAACCTCCGCGCTGCCCGTGCCCGGGATACACCGGGTGGACCTGTCGGCGGGGGCGTCACAGGGACGGTCCTGCGGGCCGACCTCGTCGGCTCCGCAGCCGGCGACCCGACAGGCACCGGGATGCACCGTCACCGGATGCGGTGGGTTTCCCAGAACGGGCCGAGGTCCTTGTCCGTCGCCGCCTGTGCGGCCTTCTTGAAGGCAGCCGTGGTGGAGACGCCGTACCAGTGATCCTGGGCGTACCGCTTGAGGACCCGGGCCATGGTGCCGGCGCCGAGGGTGCGTTCCAGGTCGGCCAGGGCGCAGGGCCCGGCCGTGTAGAGGAGGTGGTAGTCACCTCGGTGCTGGGACCAGTAGCCCATCGAGTCGGTCAGCACGGTGCTGTCGTCGGGCCAGTAGACATCCGACCAGCAGTCGCGGGTCTCCCACCCGTAGAAACGGGCGTTGGCGTACTGGGCGAAGCTCTCGTCCAGCCACGGTGAGGTGTACTCGTCGTTGCCGACGATGCCGTACCACCACTGGTGCGCCACCTCGTGGACGACGGCACCGCCCTCCTCGGTGGTGCCGACCAGGACCAGGCCCGGGTATTCCATGCCGCCGCCGAATCGGCTGGTCATCACGAGATCGATCTCGCCGTACGGGTAGCGGCCGAACTCCCTGCCGAAGCGGTCGATCGCGGCGACGGCGTCCGTACGGTTGAGGCGCACCCCCTCGGCAGGTGTGTCGATCGCCCAGTACGACTTCACGCGTACGCCCCCGGGCGTGGTCTGAGTCGCCGTGCGGAACGGGCCCGCCGCCCACGCGAAGTCCCGCACGCGGTGCGCGACGCTCAGCGTGACTGTACGCCCGCGGCCACCGGGAAGGGCACGAGTGCGACCGGTCGCGGGCACCTTCAGTGCTGACGGGTGGTCGAGACGGACCCGGAAGTCGCCCGTCAGCGCGTAGAAACTCTCTCCGAACGCCACGTACGGGTCTAGGTGCCACCCCTGCGCGTCGTGCACGGCGAGCACCGGCAGGGCGTTGCCGAGGAAGCGGTAGGCGCCCTCGCGACCGAAGCGCGCAGTGCGGTCCGGCACGGTGAGGGAGACGTCGAAGGCGACCGACGTCCGCTCGCCGCGCCCGAGCGGCCTGGGCAGGGCGATGCGCAGAGCCGTGCACTGCACGGCGAGCCGGTCCGGCGTGCCACCGTCGACGTTCGACACGGCCACGGGGGAAGGCGCACCGGGCGTGCCGCACTGGTCCTCACCGTTGCCCCACAGGCGCAGGTACACCTCACGCAGCGGCTGACGGGAGGCGTTGCGGAACGACACCCGCTGCCGTCCCGTCCACTGACTGCCGTCGGTGTCGGAGCGCAGGTACACGTCGTAGCGAGCCAGATCCGGCGTCGCGACCCCGGCCGCTCCCCGCCCGGCCGCCGCGCCGGCATCGTGCGCACCTGGGCCCACCGCGGCGAGCAGCACAAGCAGCACGAGCAGGACACCCGTCAGACGACGACCGGACTCGGGCGACCCCATGACCGACAGCGACATGCCATTGGATACTGCCACAACTCGCCGCGCACGAAGCCGACTTGGACGGCTTTCCTGCGGAGCGTGAAGATGTCGGCAGGCGCGCCCCCTCGCGGGCTCCTCCGCGCGCAGCTGCACGCCTGGGCCATGGTGCCCACGCGCGCCCAGCAGGGTCCCGACCGGAAAAGCCGACCGACGGGCTCGAAACACGACCGAACCCGAAGCCGCCCCTCGTCGGCGAGGCACCGGACCGCTTCGCAGGGCGGCCCAGGTGGTGGTGTCGTACGGGGTTGCCGTGTCGGAGATGACATCGCCGGGGCGGGTGAAGCTGGGGTTGTTCCGTCCTGCGGGTGGTTTACGGCCGTGAAGCTGCGGGCTCGGCCGGTCCCCTCGGAGACTGAGCGGGAGCGGCGTGGGCCGCCGGGAGGGGTCTCATGGCGGACAGCAGGATCTTGGTCGCGGTACGGGAACGTCCACAGGATGCGGGTGCCTGTGCCGGTGCCGGTGCCGGTGCCGAGCAGTTGGTACGCATTGGTGAGGCGATCGAGAAGCGGGGGTTCGACGTCCGATGGGCGGTAGGCGTCGCGGACGCCGAGGCTGTGTTGCGGACGGAGGCGGGGCTGAGCGCGGCACTGGTCGCCTGGGAACTTCCGGGCCTAGGGGGTGCGGCCGGAGAGCCCGGTGGCCCCGCGGTGCTGCGCTCCATCGGCCGGCGGTTTCAGAAGTTGCCGGTCTTCCTGGTCATGACCGATGACGGCGTACAGGATTTGCCGCTGTGGGTGTCGGAGTCGGTCGTGGGCTATGTGTGGCCGCTTGAAGACACTCCCGGGTTCGTCGCGGGCCGGATCACCACCGCCGCGCGCGCCTACCAGGATGCCGTTCTGCCGCCCTTCTTCCGGGCGCTGCGCCGCTTCGACGACGCGCACGAGTACTCCTGGCACACCCCGGCCCACTCGGGCGGTGTCGCCTTGCTGAAGTCGCCTGCGGGCCGGGCCTTCCACGACTACTTCGGTGAACGGCTGTTGCGCAGCGACCTGTCGATCTCCGTGGGGGAACTCGGCTCACTGTTCGAACACACCGGCCCGATCGGCGAAGCGGAGCGCAACGCCGCCCGGGTCTTCGGCGCCGGCCTCACCTACTTCGTGCTGCACGGGGATTCCACCTGCAACCGCGTGGTCGGCCATTTCAGCGTCACCCGCGACGAGATCGCGCTGGTGGACCGCAACTGCCACAAGTCGGTGCTGCACGGGCTGGTCGTCTCCGGCGCCCGCCCGGTCTACCTGATCCCCACCCGCAACGGCTACGGCTTGGCCGGCCCCCTGCCCCCGGCGGAACTTGCGGCGGACTCCGTCGTGGCCCGGATCGCCGCGAACCCGCTGACCCAGGATGCCGTGTCGCCCCACCCTCAGTACGCCGTCTTCACCAACTCCACCTACGACGGTCTGTGTTACGACGCTGCGATGGCGGCGCAGGCGTTCGCGACGAGCACACCCCGACTGCACTTCGACGAGGCATGGTTCGCGTACGCCCGCTTCCACCCTCTCTACAGGGGCCGGTACGGCATGTCGGTGGACGAGGACACCTTCCCCGGCCCGGACCGGCCGACGGTGTTCGCGACCCAGTCCACCCACAAGCTGCTGGCCGCGCTCTCCCAGAGCGCGATGGTTCACGTCAAGCCCGCCCCGAGGGCGCCCGTCGAACACGACCGGTTCAACGAGGCGCTGATGATGCACGGCACCACCTCCCCGCTCTATCCGATGATCGCTTCGTTGGACGTGGCCACAGCAATGATGGACGGGCCGCAAGGCCGGTGGCTGATCGACGAGGCCGTGACCGAGGCGGTCCGCTTCCGTCAGGAGATGGTCCGCATCCGGCGCCGTATCGAGGAGGCCGGCGACCGACCGCCATGGTTCTTCGGCGTGTGGCAACCCGAGACGGTCACCGACCCGGCCACCGGCACCCGACTGCCGTTCGACGCGGCCCCAGCCGACCTGCTGCGCACCGAGCCGACATGCTGGCATCTGGAGCCGGGCGCGGCCTGGCACGGCTTCCCGGGACTGACCGACGGCTACTGCATGCTCGACCCGATCAAAGTCACCCTGACCTGCCCGGGTATCGAGGCGACCGGCGCGACCGGCGACTGGGGCATCCCGGCACGAGTGCTCACCGCGTACCTGGCCACCCGGCACATCGTGGTGGAGAAGACCGACAGCTATACGACGCTCGTCCTGTTCTCCATGGGCATCACCAAGGGTAAATGGGGCACCCTCCTCGACGCCCTGATGGACTTCAAGGCCCTCTACGACGAGGACGCCCCCCTGGACCAGGTCCTGCCGGCGCTGGTCGCCGAGCACCCCAGACGATACGCCGGTCAAACCCTGCGCGAGTTGTGCCAGGACATGCACGACCATCTGCGCTCAGTCCGCCTCGTCGACCTGCTGGACACTGCCTTCCAGCAGCTGCCGGAACCGGTCGCTCCACCGCAGCTGTGCTATCAGCGCCTGATCCGCGGTGGCACCCATCGCGTACGGCTGGCCGAGGCGCCGGGCCAGGTGGCCGCCGCCATGATCACCGTCACCCCGCCCGGCATCCCCGTCCTCATGCCCGGCGAGAGCGTCGGGGCCCCCGAGGGCCCGCTGCTGCGCTACCTCACCGCCCTCGAATCCTTCGACCGTCGCTTTCCCGGATTCCGCAGCGAAACCCACGGCGTGACCCTGGATCCCGACACCGGCGACTACCTCATCGAATGCATGCGACCGACAGCCGACGAAAGCGAAAAGACAAGCGCTGCCGCGCAGGAACGCCGCTCCGTCACGCCGGGTCAACGCATGCATCCGAAGGAAACCCATGAGCGGTCCTGACGGGTGAACCGCTCCAGATCGGATCGATGGAGGCTCAAGTGCGGCGGTGACAGTGACGGTGAAGGTGACGAGGTAGATGTTTCCGCACTGTGTAGTAGAGGGTGGCCACGGCACTGAAGTACTCCTGCTTGCCGATGGCCCGCTCCACTGTGCTGCGATCCTTGCACCAGCCCCTGCCGAAGCCCGGCGGCCGTCCGTCGCGTGAACCCCGGCGCAGGCGTGCAGCCTTGCGGTCCTGCTTCTCCAAGATCGTGTAGCGGATGGAATCCGGTCCACCGAGAAACTTCCCCGCCTTCCGGCACGCGACCGGCCCCGGTCGGACCAGATCGGACCAGAAATGCCTTCGCCGCACGCCGTCGGGTGACGTCGAGGTGATGCGGCATCAAGCCAAAGTGACCTACGCTCCGTCGGTCGCCTTCCGAGATCGGTGTGTCGCTCCTATCCTCGTGCGCCAACGGTTACCGACGGTATGGGGTGGCGATGAGCGGCACCACACGCAGAGGGTTCCTGAGTACGGCCGCGGCCGCCGGCGGCGGAGTCGCTCTCGGAACACCCCAGCAGGCCGCGGCCCGGAGCGACGCCGCCCCACAAACCGTGGCCGTACTGGGCGGGGGCGTCGCCGGGCTCACGGCGGCGCACGAGCTCGCCGAACGCGGCTTCCGGGTCACGGTCTACGAACGTAAGGCGCTTGGCGGCAAGGCCCGCAGCATGGACGTGCCGGACAGCGGCACGGGCGGGCGCGATGCCCTGCCCGGAGAGCACGGCTTCCGCTTCATCCCGGGGATCTATCACAACCTGCCCGACACCATGCGGCGCATCCCCTTCCCCGGCAATCCCAACGGCGTCCACGACAACCTCGTCGCCCCCAAGGAGATGCTGTTCGCCCGCTCGGGCGGCCGTGAGGACATCCGGATCCCGCTTCCCTGGCCCGACAGCACCCCGGCCGAGCTCACCCCCGACGAAATCCGCCGGGCCCTCATCTCCGTCCTGGACACCGCCTTCAACCTCCCCCTCCACGAGGCCCTCTACTTCGCCAACCGTTTCCTGGTCTTCCTCACCAGCTGCGACGAACGTCGCGACGACACCTGGGAGCGGACTCCGTGGTGGGAGTTCGTACGGGCCGGGCGGATGTCGTACGACTACCAACGGATCCTCGCCGTCGGCATCACCCGCAACATCGTGGCCACCAAGGCGGAGAACGCCAGCACCCGTACGGTCGGCACGCTCCTGGAGGCGTTCGCCTTCAACCTCCTGGGGCGGGGCGCGGACGGACCACTGGACCGGATCCTCAACGCCCCCACCAACGAGGCCTGGATCGACCCCTGGGTGACCTGCCTGAAGTCACTCGGGGTCGAGTTCCGCATCGGCTGGACCGTACGGGACCTGACCCTGGACGCGGGCCGGATCGCCGCAGTGGTCATCGAGGATCCTGGGGGTGCCCGCCGGACCGTCACCGCCGACCACTACATCTCGGCCATGCCGGTCGAACACGCCCGCCGCACCTGGAACTCCTCCGTGCGTGCCGCCGATCCCCAACTGGCCGAGTGCGACCGGTTGGAGACGGACTGGATGACCGGCATCCAGTTCTATCTGACCGAACGTACGCCGATCCTGCACGGCCATCTCGACCTCATCGACTCTCCCTGGTCACTGACCGCGATCGCCCAGGCCCAGCACTGGCCGGGCCACGACTTCCCTGCCGATTTCGGTGACGGCACGGTCAGGGACTGCCTGTCCGTCGACGTCTCCGAGTGGGATCGGCCGGGCATCCTGTACGGCAAGACGGCCAAGCAGTGCACCCGCGCCGAAGTCGCCCGCGAAGTGTGGGCGCAGTTGAAGGCGGCGCTCAACGACAGCGGCCGTACGGTACTCAAGGACTCCGTGCTGCACTCCTGGTTCCTCGATCCGGCCGTGTCCGGACTCGGCACTGCGAACCCGGTCAACGAGGAACAGCTGCTCATCCACCCGACGGGAACCTTTCACCACCGACCACGGTCGGCCACGAAGATCCCCAACCTCTTCCTGTCCGGCGACTATGTGGCCGTGCCCATCGATCTGGCCACCATGGAAGGCGCCAACACCTCAGCCCGGCAGGCCGTCAACGCCCTGCTGGACGAGATCGGTTCGGCCGCCGAACGATGCACCATCACCCCCCTGTATCGAGCTCCCGAGTTCGAGGCACTCAAACGCCACGACCGCACCCGTTACCTCCTCCGCCTGCCGAATCTCTTCGATCTAGGTTGACCGCATCGCCCAACCCCTCCCCCAGGGCGGGGACTGTCCACGCACGGAGGGCGGAGGGCGGAGGGCGGAGGGCGGAGGGCGGAGGGCGGAGGGCGGACAAGAGAATCACGTCCACCGGGCCGCCGGCTACGTCCGCGAGTCCAGCATCACTCTCGCACCATGGCGCCATGAGTCGGCCGTCCGCCAGGGTTGTTGCAACGTCTTTTGATCCTGCGTGAGTGCTGGTCGGGATAGGCCGAGGAGGTCCAGTGGTCGACGGAAGCTGTCGTAGGACATCTCGCGGAGGCCGGCCGCGATATTCGTGTGGCCGGCGGCTCGCAGTGTGTTGATGGCGAAGCTGCGGAGGTTGGCCATGTTGTCGGGGCCGTGTCCGGTACGGACCGTGGAGGCGTCCTCAGCGAAGGTGGAGTCGCGGACAGGTGGAGCCGGTTCTCGATGATCCACTGCGAGCGGACGATCTTCGTGATGCGGTCGAAGGTGGCTTCACGGCTGGTCAGGTCCGTGATGACGTAGACCGTCTCGCGGCTGTGCTTGCCGGTCTTGCGTGGGGGGCGGTGCCGGACGATCTTCGCGACCTGGACCGCGTGGGGGAAGCCGACGCCGAGGTCGGTGATGGTCAGGGCCTGCACTACGCGAGTTTCCAGGTGCCCGTGTGCGTCGGTGCGGTCCCAGAACTTCACGCTCGCCTTCTGTCAGAGCAGGGCGGCGAGTTGGCCCTGTGCATTCGTGCCCGGCGACAACCGCTTAACCCGACCCCGTGGCCGCAGAGGCCCCCTCCGTGGCCGCGCTGGTCAGTGTCCTCTGAGCGTTGGATGAATAGATTCCTCTCAGCGCCGGCAAATCCTGGTATGAAGGGAGGAAGAATCGTGAGCAGTACTTCCCCTGACACGTGCGTGGTCGGGGCGGGACCTGCTGGGTTGGCAGTCGCCAGGGCGCCGACAGAGCGGCAGCTGCCCTATACGCATCTTGAGCGGCATACGGCGCTCGGCGGTGTGGGATATCGACAGCCCCGGAAGTCCGATGTACGAGTCGGCCCATTTCGATTCGAGCAAGACGCTCTCGGCTTTCGGTGGCCGGCCGATGCCTGACCATTTCGCGGACTACCCCTCGTACCGGCACATTCTGTCCTACAAGGGCCTCGTCAACGACATGTACGTCGACCAGGAGGGCCGCGCCTACGTGGGCAACTTCGGGTTCGACTATCACGCCCTCATCGAGCGACACCCCAATGCCATGCTCTACGCGCCGCCCGGGCCGCCCCGCACGCCGATCGCCTGCTTCTCCCCCGAGGGTGAACTCATCGGCCTGAGCGAGCCGTTGGCGTTCGCCAACGGCCACTTCCCCATCGACGACGGCCGCACGATGCCGGTCGCCGAGACGCTGGCGATGAGGCTCGTGGCGCTGCCGGTACTGGCGGACGGCCGACTGGGCCCGCCGCGCCCCTGGGCCCCCTTGATCGAGCCCTGGCTGTGGAAGGCGGTCACCGCCCCGGGAATCGTCGGCAGCATCACGCGGCGGGTCCCGGCCCTGCTCGATCACCAGGCCATCGCCGACCGCTCCAGCAGCCCCATCGCATCCGACGGCATCGCCCCGGGCAAGGGCGGTACAGTCTGGGTCGCCAACGCGCTGCGCGGCGAATGCGTCCGGGTCGGCCCCGGCGGCACCATCCTGGACCGCGTCGCGACCAGCCAGCGCACGCTCAGCTGCCTGGTCGCGGGCCCCAAGGGCGACACCCTTTACGCAGCGACCATAAGCGACCGACGACCCGCCTCGCGCGCGGGACTCAACGCTTCACGGATCGAGGCGTACGTACTGCCGTCCTGACCACGGACCCGTGGGCCCCCGGCCCTCTTCCCCTTCTCCCGCGTCCCGCGCCGCTCGCCGTACCTTCGAGAACAGGAAAACCATGGCAAAGATCACCGATCGTACGATTCTCATCGTCGGCGCGTCCTCGGGTATCGGCGCGGAAGTGGCGCGCCAACTCGCTCCCGGCAACAACCGGTTGGTCGTCACGGCCCGGCGCGCCCCCGAACTGGCCGGCATCGCGGAGCAGGTACGGGCCGCCGGCAGCAGCTGCCTTGACATCCCCGCCGACGCCCTCGACCCACGGGCGGCGGCCGACGTGGTGACGGCCGCCACCGTGGAGTTCGGATCCGTCGACATCGCGCTGCTCAACGCCGGTGACGGACCGGACATGCCCATGGACCAGGTATCCGTCGCCGACGTCTCACGCATGATGGCGTTGAACTACGACGTCGTCGTCAACTACCTCATTCCGCTGACCGAACAGATGCTGCGGCAGCGCGACGGCGGCCTCATCGCCCACACGAACTCCCTCGCGGGACTCATGGGCATTCCTCGCCAGGGCCCGTACTCGGCCGCCAAGGCCGCCGCACGCACCCTCCTGGACGCGGCGCGTGTCGAACTCGAACCCCGAGGAATCCGGTTCACCAACATCCATCCGGGCTTCGTGGCCACAACACGCATCAGCGAGGACGGACTGCCCAAACCGTTCGAGATCAGCGAGGAACGCGGCGCACGGCATGTCATACGCGCCCTGGAGAAGGAACCGGCCCAGGCGCACTTCCCCTGGCCCACAGCCACCCTGGTCCGCACCCTGCGTACGCTGCCGACGCCTCTCGCCTCCCTGATACTGCGGAAACTGGCCTACTGACAGAGCCTTTGGCCCGATACGCGACGAAGCCGCCCACGCGGCGGCGGGAGTGCGAGATCCTCACCGCCGCCCGACTTGACTGCACGGGGGTCCCGCGGGCAGACGGCGCTGCGGGGCGGCCGGCCGTCGTCCGCCGCGTGGCCGGCGGCGGGTTCCCGACGCCCCGCCGTCCCATGGAGGAGGTGACCTTGCGCAGGTGGACCGTGCAGGTCAGGCTGCGGTCGCTGGGCTCAGGCCTCCCGGGGCCGGGTGTGCTGGAGGAGGTGATCGGCAAGCAGTTCGAGGGCCGCCCGGCTGTCATCGCTGTTGCGGTCGACGAGCCAGGTGATGTTGAGGCCGTCGATGGTCGACTGCAGGTACCGCGCGAGCACCGGTACAGGCACCGTCCACTCGATCCCGGCATTGTCGGCGGCCAGTTCGAGGAGGGAGGCGAACGCGCTCAGGAAGATCTCGTACTGCCGTCTGGCCACGTTCTCGAAGCCGGGATTGCGCAGCGCGTACTGCGTGAGCTCGTAACTGATCTGGTGTTCCCGCGGGTTCGCCTCGAACCCTTTCCAGAACGCGTGCAGGCTGTCGAGGATGCTGTCGCGGATCTCCCGGTGCGGCGTGAACAGGCCGCGGGCCTCCGTGACGTACCGCTCGGTGAGCGTCTGCGTGACGACTTCGAGCAACTGCTCCCTGGAGTCGAAGCAGTAGTGGAACACCCCGAGGGGCATGCCGGCCTCATTCACGATCGCGCGGGTGGTGGCCTTGGCCACGCCGTCCCGTGTCATGACCCGGATCGCCGCTTCGAGGAGCTCGGCCCTCCGGTCGCTCGCCGCCATGCGGGGCACTCGCTCTCCTCTCTTCACCTGCGGGTTCGCCCGCCAGGATAGCGGTGGGCAGGTGCCCGGCCCAAGAGATGTGGGTCCGTCATCCAGGACGCTTGACTCACGTGCGCGCGGCTGTGGTTACTGACTCCGCCCGGCCACGGCGTCATGGTGAGGCCGGTTCCGGCGTGACAGCCGTCCCTGCCGTTGCTGCGGTACTGGATCTGGCGGAGGCCCTGCCGAAGGGGTTGCATCAGGTGGTCGGGGTCGGTGAACCGTGACTTGATCCGCGACAGCGCCCAGGTCCGGTCGGCCGTGCGCCACCGGCCCCCTCGCCTGCGCGCTCGGCCGACCGTCACAACGGCTGCCTCGCCCCGGTCACGTCGCCCACGCCTGCGACCGGCACAGAGCCGTTTCCCCCACTGCGTGGTTCGCAGAACCTTGGCCGCAGCGTCGGCCGGCGTGGGCCGTTGGGCAGGGCATCGACAGCCGCCGGCCTGCAGCTCCGGTGTCCGTCCCCTGCAGCCGGCAGGCGTGGGTCGGCAGCGCATCGGTGTCGAGAACGGCGAGTACGGCGGAACGGATGTCTCACCTCGGGGTGTGCCCGCGGACCGTGTCGCGGAAGGTGATCGGGGTCTGGCCGGTGCGCTGATGGAAGTACTTGCTGAAATGGGTGGCGCTGGAGAAGCCGAGACGGTCGGCGATTCGGGCGGCACTCTGATCGCTGTGGGCCAGAAGGCGCTTGGCTTCGAGGACGACACGGCGGTCGATGAACTCCTTGGCGCCGAGGCCGGCCGAGGCGAGGGTGGCGCGCGCGAGGGTGCGGGCCGAGTAGCCGAGCACTTCGGCGTAGTCCTCGACCCGGCGGGTGCGGGCGAAGTCCTTTTCCACCGCGTCACGGAAGCGCAGGTAGGTGGCGTCGGGGTCGGGGGCGGGGCTGCCGACAGGCCCGGTGAGGTGGGCCAGTCGCAGGACGAGGACGGCAAGAAGGTGGCGCAGCGCCGTGGTGTGGATCTCCAGGGGCAGGCGTCCCAGGGCGTGGAACTCGGCGGCGAGATGGTCGGCGGCCAGTCGCAGGACCTGGGCGTCCTCGGGCAGGGGCCTGCGCACGATCGGCGCGTGCGGGTCCTCTGTGCGGGCGCCGGCAGTGGTGGCCGGGTCGAGGACATCCTGGCGGAACAGGATCAGGGTGCCCTCGGCTTGGGTGAGGTCGCCCCACTGCTGAACCTGCCCGGGGCGAACCCACAGCCATGAGCCGGGTTCGAGGGCGTAGGCGGTGAAGTCGACCGTGTGCCACAGGGTTCCGCCGGTGAGGGTGACCAGGTGGTGGAAGTCCGGGCGCTGGGGGGCCGAGAGCCGCTCGCCGGGTACGCGGTGGCGCAGGTCGGCCAGGGACAGCACTTCGACGCCGACGGGGGTGCCGACGGGTGCCGCGAAGGAGACCTCCCGGATGCCCCGGTCGAGATCATGTCGGTTTTTGACCATCACTGGTCGCCAGCGTATCTGATTCAACCTGTTCAACCACCTTAATTTGGAGATGCCAGCCCGTCCGGCATCAATCGATGTCGGAAAGCAGTAAGCGAGCAGTAAGAGAGGAGGCATGTGATGTCTTCGGCGGAACGGGCCTCCCTGACATACGCCTTCGACGCGTACTGCGCCTGGTGCTACGGCTTCGGCCCCACCCTGCGGGCCTTCGCCGAGGACAACGCTCACCGCATCCGGATCGGCGTCGTCTCGGCCGGCCTCTACACCGGTGCCCGGGCGCTGCCGGTGTCCGCCTATCCGCACCTGTCGGCCGAACGCGGCAACATCGCGCGGCTGACCGGGGTCGCCTTCGGCACGGGCCACGACCGTGCTTTGTCGCGGGGGACGACCGTGCTCGACTCCGCCGCCTCGGCGGCGGGGCTGGCAGCGCTGCGCGACCAGCCCGGAATCAGCGAACTGGACGCGGCCGAGGCCATGCAGCGGGCGTGGTTCGTCGACGGCCGCAGCCTGTCCGACGCCGAGGTCTACCGGGACATAGCCGGCGAACTCGGCCTGGACGCGGACGCCGTGACTGCGGCGTACAGCGCCCCGGCCGGCCGGGTGAAGGCCCGCGCCGACTTCCGTGCGCTGCGCCGCCTGCGCGTCCGCTCCTATCCGACTCTGCTGCTGGACACCGCGCACGGCGCCGACCAGATGGGTGGCGCGGGCTCCACAGCCGCTTCCCTGACCTCCGCACTCGACCAGCGGCTGACCACGACCGTCCCCCAAGTCCCCATCCACGACCTGCCCTCACAGGGAGAACCGTCATGAGCAACGCCAAGAACACCGTCCTGAGCGCCGCCGGCGAACTGTTCGGCGACAAGGACCCGAGCGCGGTGGACCGCTGGGTCGCCGCTGACTACACCCAGCACAGCACCCTGGCCGCCGACGGCCCCGAGGCCCTGCGCCAGCTGGTCGCCGGCCTGCCGGAAGGCTTCCGCTACGAGGGCGCCCGGGTGATCGCCGACGGCGACCTGGTCGCCCTGCACGGCACGTACCACGGCTTCGGCCCCGACCCGCTGATCGCCTTCGACGTGTTCCGCGTCGACGCCGACGGCAAGCTCGCCGAGCACTGGGACGCCCTGACCCCGCTGGTCGCCGACACCGCCTCCGGGCGCTCGCAGACCGACGGCCCCACCGAGGTCGCCGCGCCCGGGGAGACCGAGGCCAACCGGGCCCTGGTCGCCGAGTTCTCGCAGAAGGTCCTGGTCGGCGCCGACTACTCGGTGCTCACCGACTACATCTCCACCGAGACGTACCACCAGCACAACCCGGAGGCCGCCGACGGCCTCGACGGCTTCGGCGCCGCCGCCGGAAAGTGGGCCGAGCAGGGCAAGAACCTCGTCTACAAGACGATCCACAGGGTCATCGCCGAGGGCGACTTCGTACTGCTCCAGTCCGAGGGCGAGTTCGGCGTAGCCGTCGCGTACTACGACCTCTTCCGCGTCCAGGGCGGCAAGATCGTCGAGCACTGGGACGTCATCGCCCCGATCCCGGCCGAGCTGCCCCACGGCAACGGCCTGTTCTAGAGCCGCACACCGCCAGCACGGAGAAGAACGCGATGAGTGAGCTCACCTACGCAGGGAAGACCTTCGTCTTCCGCGTCGACAACGGGGACGTCTTCCGCAACACCTACGCGGCCGACGGCACCACGCTCCACTACGAGACCGTCGAGGGCCCGACCAAGGGCTCCGAGGAGACCGTCACCCTCCACCCCGCCGAAGTGGCCCCCGGCCTGTTCATGGTCGGCTGGGTCGAGAAGTCCGGCATGACGGTCACCCACCTCCTGAACCTCGACGCCCTGACGGTCCACGCCTTCTGGACCTACGAGACGGGCGACGGCCGCGTCGCCGAACTGCACACCGGAACCCTCGAACCCGTCTGAGAGCCCTCACCCGCCGCCGTGCCTTCACCGACCCGGGAGTGGGGGCGCGGCGGCGTGCCGTTCGGCGAACCCATCCCCTTCGACCTGTCACGTGCCCACTGCCCGGAGGACCACCGTGTGCCCTACCCCGACCCTGCCCCCGGCCCCGGCCGCGCTGCCACTGCCTGCCTACCGCGCCGCCATCGCCTTGGACGAGCCGTTCGGGCCCGACGCCGGCCACGACCCGGAGCAGCGGACCGGATCGACGATGCCGCTGCCCGCCGGCTCCTGCGCGCCGTGCTGACGGTCCGGCAACCGGACCCACTGCCCACCCGGGCCGCCCGCGTCCTGGACGCGCTCCTGGCCGGCGAACGCCTGGCACGCGACACCACCGACGCAGCCTCGCTGCCCACCGTCCGCGACACGCTTCCCCACGCCGCCTACCGGGCCGCCGACCGTACGGTGCTGTGGCAGGGCGACATCACCACCCTCGGCGCGGACGCCGTCGTCAACGCCGCCAACAGCGCCCTGCTCGGCTGCTTCGCACCGATGCACCCGTGCATCGACAACGCCCTGCACGCCGCGGCCGGCCCCCGCCTGCGCACCGACTGCCACACGATCATGTCCCTGCAGGGACACCCGGAGCCGACCGGCACAGCCAAGATCACCCGCGGCTACCACCTGCCGGCCCGCTACGTCCTGCACACCGTCGGCCCGATCGTCGACGGCCCCGTGCTCTCGGAGCACCAGCAGGCGCTGGCCGCCTCCTACCGTGCCTGCCTCGACCTCGCCGCCGAAGCGGGCGGCATCCGCAGCCTCACGTTCTGCGGCATCAGCACCGGCGTCTTCGGCTACCCCAAGGCGCCCGCCGCCCGCATCGCCCTGGACTCCGTGGCCGAGTGGCTCGACCTGCATCCCGGACGGCTCGACCGCGTGATCTTCAACGTGTACGCGGACGACGACCGCGCCGCCTACCTCCAGGCACTGACCGAAGGAACCCAGCCCCGATGAACGAGTCCGCCTTCGACCTGGAAGCCGCCGCCGGAACACTGCGCACCTGGCTCGGCGAGGCCGACCGGGTCCTGATCACCGCCGGGGCCGGACTCAGCGCCGCCGCCGGATACGACTACGGCGACGAGGACCGCTTCCGGGAACTCTTCCCCGCCCTGCACCGCCTCGGCCTGCGCTCCCGCTACCTCGTCGGCGTACCGCTGCCGCCCGAGCTGTGGTGGGGCTACTGGGCCGTACACATCGACGACATCCGCTTCTCCCCGGACCCCAACCCCCTCTACCAGCGGCTGAGTTCACTGGTCGGCGACAAGGACCACTGGGTGATGACGTCCAACGTGGACGCCCTCTTCGCCCGGGGCGGCTTCGCCCCCGACCGAGTCTTCACCCCGCAGGGCGACTACGGCCGCTACCAGTGCACCACCCCCTGCACCCCGGCCACCTTCGACAGCCGCCCCCTCGTCGCACAGCTCCTCGCCGCGTACGACCCGGCCACCGGCGCCGTCACCGGCCCCCTGCCCAGCTGCCCGAACTGCGGCGGCGAGGTCGAGATCAACGTCCGCATCGGTCCCGAGTTCGTCGACGGCCGCTATCTCTCCGCGGGCCGCCGACTCCAGGACTGGCTGACGACCGCCCCCGCCGGCGCCCGCCTGCTCATCCTCGAATTCGGCGCCGGTTTCAACACCCCTGGCGTCATCCGGTGGCCGGGCGAACAGCTCACCCGCCAGATCCCCAACGCACGCCTCGTACGCGTCAACCCCACCCACCCCGAAACCCCCGCCGACCTCGTCGGCCGGACCCTGTCCGTCCCGGTCGGGGCCGACGACCTGATCGACGCCCTCACCGTGCCGCACCCGGCACCCGACCCTACGGTGGCACCATGAGCGACCCGGAGAAGAACAAGGCAACGGCTCAGGCGTTCTACGACCTGATGTTCAACCAGTGCCGCCCCGCAGAGGCCATCGCCCAGCACGCCGGCGACACCTACATCCAACACAATCCGCATGTCGGCGACGGCAAAAAGGCGTTCATCGACTACTTCGAGCGCATGGCCGCCGAGTACCCGGGCAAGCGCGTGGAGGTCAAGCGCGCCTTCGCCGAAGGCGACCACGTGATCCTGCACTGCCACCAGACCTGGCCCGACGAGGAGTACGCCGGCATCGACATCTTCCGTTTCGACGCAGACGGCAAGATCGTCGAACACTGGGACGTCCTCCAGGTGATCCCACCCACCTCCAGGAACGACAACACCATGTTCTGAGCCTCGCCCGGCGCGCCGCACTGCAACGCTCACGCAACCACCGACGGCCGCCCCACACACAGGCAGGCGGAGAGCCGGCCGACCGGTTCAGTCGTCGCGACGAACAGCGCAGGTTCCGAACACCGCCTCTTCCAGTAGGTCCGCGAGACGAGCGAGGCGATCGTCTCGCGGCCACCCGCACTCTGGCCGCTCCCCGCACGCTGCTCACCTCCAGGGGGAGAGGAGTTCGATTCCAGCGTCGTGCTCAGGGGGCTGTTCGGCAGGGGCCACTGGTCCCGCATCCGGCCGAGTGACCCTCCGCGCGGTTCGGCGCGGCGAGCCCCGTGGGCGCGCGGCTCGGCGTGGCGGACCCCGCGAGCACGCGGCTGGGTGCGGCGGACCCCGCGGGAGGTGCCCGCCGCGCCTCCCGTGGTCAGCGCAGCCAGCGGCTGTCGCGGACGAGCGGGAGCCTGGCCCAGACCTTGCCGAGGCCCAGGGTGTTGCGCACCGAGGCAGCGGCCAGGGCGATCAGGGTGACGGCGTGGATCAGGTGGTGGTCGACGAACGGGTTCGTGGACATGCTCGGCGCTCCGTCCGAGAGGTGCCGGGCGGGCGGCCACGCGGCGACCCGCATCAGCCCCGTCATCACGGTGCCGGCTACGGCGGCGAGCCTCAGCGCGACGCCCGCGACCAGGGCCACGCCGATCCCGAGCAGACCGAGCAGACCGAGCAGACCGAGCATGAACAGCCGGTCGGCCCAGGTGTCGCCGGCCCAGGAGCCGAAGGTGGACTCCATCGGCCCGACGGCGACGGCGCCGGCGCCGAGGAAGCCCTTCGTGGGCGATCCGCCCTCGATCCAGCCCCTGCCCGACTGCGTGGCGTGGCCGAGGCCGAAGGTCCTGTCGAGGAAGGCCCACAGCAAGACGAACCCCGTGAGCAGACGCAGCGACACGAAGACGTGGACCCGCGCGGTGTGCGTCCCGGTGTGTCCCGACACCGCGGACCCGGGTGCGAAGGCCGCCCGGTTCCTGCGGAACGACGGCAGGTGCAGGTAGCTCCGGTGCGGGTGCTCGTGCACGGCCATGGTCGTGACTCCCTTCGAGGGGCGGTCCGGTCGTTGCCCGACCCCCCTCACCCTCGTCCCGCGCTCCGGGTGGCGCCGGGTGCCGAAGGCCTGCGGCCAGGGGGCCGAACGGCCCTGCCCGCCAGACCCGTTGGTCCCGGCACGACCCGCCGTCCGGGCATGCTGTGTACCCGTGTCTCGCGCGATGCCGTGGACGCACGGATCGTTGGACCGGCGAAAGGTGACACATGGCCCTCAAGGCGGGCGGGAACGGATCGGGGTGGCGTCGGTGGGCACCCGGGGCCTCGGCCCTTCTCGGCTACCGGCGTGCGTGGCTGGCCGGTGACCTGCTCGCCGGCGCGACCGTGGCCGCGTATCTGGTGCCACAGGTCATGGCCTACGCGGGCGTGGCCGGACTGCCGCCGGTCGCCGGGCTGTGGGCCATCCTCCCGGCTCTCGCGCTCTACGCCCTGTTCGGCTCCTCGCGACTGCTGTCGGTCGGGCCCGAGTCCACGACCGCCCTGATGACGGCGACGGTGGTCGCGCCGCTCGCCGCCGGGGATCCCGGGCGCTACGCGTCACTGGCGGCGGCCCTCGCGGTCACGGTCGGACTGCTGTGCCTGGTGGCCCGGGTGGTGCGGCTGGGCTTCCTGGCAGACCTGCTGTCCCGTCCCGTCCTGGTCGGCTATCTCGCGGGCGTGGCGTTCATCATGATGGCGGACCAGCTCCCCAAGCTCACCGGCGTGCGGACCACCGGGGCAGAGTTCTTTCCTCAACTGTGGTTCTTCGTAAGCCACTTGGCGGACGCGCACCTGCCCACCGTCGTCTTCTCCACCGCCGTACTCGTGTTCCTCTTCGTGACGGCCCGCTACGCCCGTGCCGTGCCCGGCCCGCTGCTGGCCGTCGTGCTGGGCACCGCCGCCGTATCGGTCTTCGACCTCGACGGCCGGTACGGACTCAAGGTGATCGGCGACGTCCCGTCGGGACTGCCGGGGTTCGCCGTCCCGGACCTGAGCGAGCTGCCGCATCTCGTGCTGCCCGCGCTCGGGGTCCTCCTCGTCGCCTACACCGACTTCATCCTCACCGCCCGGGCGTTCGACGACCGCGACGGCCCAGGTCCCGGGCTCGACCCGGACCAGGAATTCCTCGCCCTGGGCACGGCCAACCTCGGCGCCGGGGTCCTGCACGGATTTCCCGTGAGCAGCAGCGCCAGCCGCACCGCGCTCGCCTCCTCCGCGGGCGCGCACAGCCAGGCCTACTCGCTGGTCGCCGGCGCGGCGGTGCTCGCCGTGCTGCTCCTGCTCAGCCCTCTGCTGACGCGCACCCCGTCCGCCGTGCTCGGCGCGCTCGTCGTCTACGCCGCCGTCCGCATGATCGACCTAGCGGGCTTCCGCCGGCTGGCGTCGTTCCGCCGCCGGGAACTGCTGCTGGCCCTCGGCTGCCTGGCCGGAGTGCTCGCCCTGGACATCCTCTACGGGGTGATCGTGGCCGTCGGTCTGTCGGTGGCCGAGCTGCTGACCCGGGTGGCGCGCCCGCACGACGCCGTGGAGGGACTGGTCCCGGGCGTGGCCGGCATGCACGACGTCGACGACTACCCCGAGGCCCGGACGATCCCCGGGCTCCTCGTCTACCGATACGACTCCCCGCTCTTCTTCGCCAACGCGGAGAACTTCCGGCGCCGTGCCCTGGCCGCCGTCGACGAACAGGGCGACCCCGTGCGCTGGTTCGTCCTCAACACCGAGGCCAACGTCGAGGTGGACATCACCGCACTCGACGCGGTCGACGACCTGCGGCGCGCACTGACCCACCGGGACATCGTGTTCGCCCTCGCCCGCGTGAAGCAGGATCTACGGGAGGAACTGGAGGCGTACGGCCTCGCGGACTCGGTCGGCGAGAACCGGATCTTCCCGACGCTCCCGACGGCCGTGGCCGCGTACCGCGCGTGGCTCGCCCGTCAGTAGGCGGGTACGCCCTGCCCCTGAAGCGCAGGACCGAGAGGCCCGTTCAGCCCCAACGCCTCGGCCTCCACCCACCGAGCCGGTGTCCCGCAGCCCGCCGCCGGTGCCGAACGGCCCGTGCGATGGACCGGGTGGCCCATGGACCTCACCGACGCCCCGGAACACCCTGGTGAGGGAAGTCCCTACACCCGGCAGCGGAGGCACGTCATGAACGCTCCCCCCACCCCCAGCATGCTGCGCACACTGACTGCCGAGCACCGTCAGCGGCTCATGCGCCTGGCCAGGGACGTGTCCGTCCCTCAGGGAACGCGTCTGTTCGAGGAGGGCGGACGCGCCGACCGGTTCTGGATCATCCGCACCGGCACGATCGAACTCGACATGCGGGTTCCGGGCCGACGCGCGGCGGTCATCGAGCGTCTCGGGCACAACGAGCTGGTCGGCTGGTCCTGGCTCTTCCCGCCGCACGCCTGGCAGATGGGAGCCGAGGCGACGACACCGGTGCGGGCCTACGAGTTCGACGCCGTCGCCGTGCGGTCCATGTGCCGGGACGACCCGACCCTGGGCAACGACATCAGCCAGTGGGTGGGGCGGGTGCTGGCGCACCGTCTGCGCTCGGCCCGGACGCGTCTGCTGGACCTGTACGCCCCGTACGGCGCCGGCAGCACCATCTGACCCCGCCCGGAAAGAGGCACGAAGGAGTGGCCATGCACGGCGCCCCGCACATCGTCAGCGATGTCATGACCCACACGGTCGCCGCGGTCGGTCGCAGGGCGACTTTCAAGGAGATCGTGCGGCTCATGCAGGATCGGAAGGTCAGCGCCCTGCCCGTCGTCGAGGGCGAGGGCCGGGTCGTCGGCGTCGTCTCCGAGGCGGACCTCCTGCCCAAGGAGGAGTTCCGCGACAGCGACCCCGACAGGTACACCCAGCTGCGCCGCCTGTCCGGTCTGGCGAAGGCGGGCGGGGTGACCGCCGAGGATCTCATGACGTCCCCCGCCCTCACCGTGCGCCCGGACGCCACGCTCGCCCAAGCGGCCCGCACCCTGGCCCGGGCCAGGGTCAAGCGGCTCCCGGTGGTCGATGCCGTGGGGATGCTCGAAGGCGTCGTATCCCGTGCCGACCTGCTCAAGGTCTTCCTCCGCACCGACGAGGAGATCACCGAGGAGGTCCGCCGCGAGATCGTGTCCTACCTCTTCCCCACACCGGCCTCATCCGTGCGCGTGGAGGTGCGGGACGGCGTCGTGAAGCTCGTCGGCCACGTCCGCGACACCTCGCTGGTGCCGACGTCCGCGCGGCTGGTGCGCGCCGTCGAGGGGGTCGTGGACGTGACGTTCGACCTCACGCGCCCCGGCGAGCCGACACCAGTGCCCACAGGCGGCACCGAACGCGTTCGTCCCACGTGACCGCCGGACCGCGGCCGATTCCGTGGCACCGGTCGGTCCCCTCCGTACGGCCGCCATCACCAGGTGGCCCTTGTGAGTGGGGCCGATCGGCCCTGGTGCGTTCGGTCCGGGCGGGTGATGATCGTCATCATGGACAACCCGCTGTCCGTCCTCCACCGGGGAACGAGGGGCCGTGATGCCTGAGCCACGCACTTTCACCGAGCAGAACCCGATCCGCGTGTTTCTGCTGGACGACCACGAGGTCGTCCGCCGGGGCCTGGCCGACCTGCTCGACTCCGAACCGGACATCTCGGTGATCGGCGACGCCGGCACCGTCGAACACGCCCTCGTACGCGGCCCGGCGCTGCGCCCCGACGTCGCCGTCCTCGATGTGCGTCTCCCCGACGGTGACGGCATCTCGGTCTGCCGCGAGCTGCGCAACCAGATGCCGGAGCTGGCCTGTCTGATGCTGACCTCGTTCGACGACGAGGAGGCCCTGCTCGACGCGATCATGGCCGGTGCCTCCGGCTACGTCCTCAAGCAGATCAAGGGCTCCGACCTCGTCTCAGCGGTGCGCACGGTCGCCTCGGGCCAGTCGATGCTGGATCCCGCGACCACGGCCCGTCTCATGCGCTCGCTGCGGGCCGAACCCGTCGACGCCCCCGCCGTACCGTCCGAGCTGGCGAGCCTGTCCCCGCGCGAGAGGGACATCCTGGCACTGATCGGCGAAGGCCTCACCAACCGCGAGATCGGCAAGAAGCTCTACCTCTCCGAGAAGACCGTCAAGAACCACATCTCCCGCCTGCTGGCCAAGCTCGGCGTACAGCGCCGGGTCCAGGCCGCGGTCCTCGCCTCCCATCTGGAACAGCCGGAGACGGACGAGCGCCGACCGAGGTGACTCCCCTGTAGGCACCCTCTACGTCACGACGACGCGCACAGCCTGAATCACCGACACCCCGCACCCCCGCTCGATCCGAGCGGGGGTGCGGGGTGTCGGTCGGTGCGTCGTGTCGCAGGGCTTCGGCGGATGGGAGACCGCCGCAGGCGCCGGACGGTTCAGCGCATGGCGAACCCCGGTGCGCTGGAAAGGGCTGAGCAGCGAGGTGTCCTCGAACCGGGGGCCGAGCGGAAGGAGTGGGCTGAGCGGGTCCTGGCCCAGAAGTTCCAACCGAATCCGGCCGTGGCCAGGACCAGGACCAGGACCAGGACCAGGACCAGCATCAGCATCAGCCACGCTCCTCCCGGCACCGACCCGTCCGACACCGAACTGCGGCTCTCCGTCGTCGACGACTGGACCATGCTGTCCGTCCCTTCCCGTGCGCGCCGGCACGGCGATATGGGCTCACCTCGCGCGCCGGCACGGCGATACGGGCTCACCTCTGAGTCGCAGGCTCCGGCCTGGGGAACGGCCCGCACCCGCACCCACTGTCCGCGCGTCGATCTCTCCCCCGCATGGGCCATCAGGCCCTGTCGCCGGGCAGACGGTCTCCGGTTCGGCCCCGATCGGCACGGCCGCGCTCCTCCCTCTGCCGGTCGGGGCCGCAGAAGAGGCCGACCGGCCCTACTCATGTTCGATTGCCGCACTGACTATGGACTGATGGTTCAGAACGATGCCTTTCGCGCACTCGACCGGCAGGAGTGCATCCGCCTGCTGGCCAAGGTGCCGGTCGGCCGGGTGGTGTACACCCGGCAGGCGCTGCCCGCGGTCCTCCCGGTCAACTTCGTCCTCGACACCGATGCAGCCGTCCTGCTGTGCACGTCGGCCGCCTCCGACCTCGTGCGCGCCATCGACGGCTTCGTCGTCGCCTTCGAGGGGGACGAGTTCGATCCGGTCACCCGGTCCGGCTGGAGCGTGGTCGTCACCGGGCGGGCCGCCGTGGTGACCGACCCGGCCGAGCACGAACGCCTGTCGCGCAGCGGCCCCAGTTCCTGGATGCCGATGCACGACGAGGTTTTCGTGCGGATCGAATCCGAAGTGGTCACCGGCCGTGAACTCACCGGGGCACGAGCCACCCCGTGACCGTCGGCCCGCAACGCCGTGCCGCCCGACCGCGCCGGGACCATTCGGCCCTGTCGCGTCCCCTGATTGGGCCGGTCGGTCCCCGCCCAGGGACCGCCGACCCCAGGCACCCCGAAGCCCCAGGCCCTGACGCCGGTTTGCCGGATCGGCAACGGGAGTGGCCGACCGGAACGCGGTGGGGCGAGGGTGGGACTGTGACCGACGACATCGCAGCGGGATCGCCCGCGTCCGACATCCCCTCGTTCACCGACGGATACGTCGGGGACCCCGCGGTGCGGGCGGAGTGGGACGACCGGTACGCCGACCGACAACAGTTGTGGAGCGGCCGGCCCAACGGCGCCCTCGTGGCCGAGGTCGCCGGGCTCACACCCGGGCGGGTGCTCGACGTCGGCTGTGGCGAGGGCGCGGACGCCCTCTGGCTCGCGCGCGGCGGCTGGGACGTGACCGCGCTCGAGGTCTCGGGCGTGGCGCTGGAGCGGGCGGCCGGGCACGCCCGGGACGCCGGCCTCACCGTTCACTGGATACACGCCGCACTATCCGAAGCAGGCCTCCCGCCGGCCTCCTTCGACCTGGTCTCCGCGCAGTACCCGGCCTTGCTGCGCACCCCCGACGCCGCGGCCGAGCGAGCGCTGCTCGCGGCCGTCGCGCCCGGCGGCGTACTGCTGCTCGTACACCACGCGGGGATGGACACCCAGCAGGCACACGAGGGCGGCTTCGACCCGGCCGACTACGTCTGGCCGTCGATGGTCGCCGATCTGCTGAACGACGACTGGGAGGTCCAGGTGGACGAGCAACGGCCAGGCGTGGCGCCCGACGGCGGCGCCGGCGCGCACCACACCGACGACCTGGTGCTGCGCGTGCGCCGACGGTGCTGAGGAGCCACGCTGAGGGATACGTGACCAGGCGAGGGCGTCCTGGCAGGACAGCCGAGCAGCCCATCAGCACTGCTCCATCTCTTCATCCACCGTGTCCTGCTCCCGCGGCCCGCCGTTGGGGACCTCCCCCACCCGGCACCGCGATTCCGGCGAACCGGCAATGCGTCGGATGATCACCCTGTCGATCACGCCCCCGACCGGCACGAGTACCTCAGCCCCCGCCCACGCCAGTCCCACGACCAGCGAATTCAGGTTGAACAACGCTCAAGGGGCGGCAACCTGACACTGTGTGTGCAGGGCGGTCCCATGTCAGCCGGTCAGGATGGACGTTCCGGAAACGGCGGCGTTGTCCGCACAGGGTCCGGTGGTGGAGCTGGCACAGCGGCGCGGTGCGGCCGGTACGGGCCGCACCGCGCCGTGTCCCCTCGGACCTGCCCAGGGTCATGTCCAGAAGCGGCCATGGTTCGGGCACGTCTGGCCGGTACCGCCGCAGGTGTTGCAGGTCCTGCCCCGCTGCCCCCTGCAGTAGGGGCAGTTGACGACAGGAACCTGGTCCTTGCGGCACTTCGCGCCGCTGCCCGACCGGCCTGCGCTGAACAGCCCACCGCCTGTCGTGACTGCCCAGTCCTTGCCGTGCCGAGGGCATCGCTGCCCCGAGGTGCAGCGGCTGCACCCCCTGGAACAGCACCGCTCCAGTTGCTGACCACACCTGCACTTCATCTGGCTCATCGCTCTTCGTTCCTCCGCGTCAGGCGATTGTCCAGCCGCGGGTGCGCACACTGCACCGCTGGAATACCAGCGACAGGCCGCCCGTCATGCCCATGGCGTTGCCCATCCAGCGGTTGATCGCTCCCATCCGCCGGTCGAAGTACGCCTCACCGGTGCAGCCGCTGGTGGTGGGCGTGAGGTCGACGTAGAACGTGAAATAGGTGTCGATCTTGTTCCCCGCGGTCACTGTCACGCCGGTGGTGTCGAAGCGGCTCAGGTAGACCGCCGCCTCCACCCCGGGCATCGACACGGTCGGCGACGGGGTACTGAGCTGCTCGGCCACGCCGTTGAAGAGAACCTCCAACGTGTCCTCGACCGAGTGCGGCGAGTCGAAGCTGCCGACCCGCTTGGTGAACCTGCCCATGAACGTCCTCCTGATGTGATGCCGTACGCCCTCGGCTTCGCCCCGCGGTCCGCTGCTGCGGGGCCAACAGGCCTCCAGGTGGGGCCGGTTCACACCTTCGCCCCGGAGCCGTGTGCCCGTCTGTCCCCGGCCACGGGGACAGACGCCGGGCTACCACGAGTGGTAGACCTGCTTGGTGGGGCCGTTGAGCCCGGCCAGGTGGCCGGCGGGCCGCGGGGGTGGGAGAACGGCATGAACGACACACGGGAATCGCGCACCGGCGACGACGCCGCGACCGGACCGCGCCTGGCGGCGGTCGACGACCACCCGGTGATCCTGCACGGCATCCAGGCGTGCCTCGCGGGGTCGGCACCCGAGATCGACTGGGTGGGCAGCGCCGAGAACGTCGATGAACTGCCGTCCAGAGTATCGGCGCTCCCGTCGGTCGTTCTGCTGGACATCGAACTGAACGACGGCAGCGACATCGCCGCCAACGTCCACCGCCTGCGCCAGTGGGGTCCGCAGGTCATGCTGTTCAGCCGCGAGCACCGCCCCGTGGTGGTGCGCCGGGGCATCGAGGCAGGAGCGCTCGGACTGGTACTGAAGGAGGACCCGGACGCCCAACTCGCCGAGGCGATCAGGGCGGCGCACGCAGGGAGGGCGTACGTGTCCAGCCGGCTGGCCCACCAGATCGTCCACGACCGGCGCGGCAAGGTGCGGTTGAGCCCCCGCCAGCTCGAAGTACTGGAGCTGCTGGCCCGGGGACTGAAGCCGGCGGTCATCGCCCGCCGCCTGTACATGACCGAGGAGACGGTCAGGACTCACCGGAGGCGGGCCATCGAGGCGTTCGCCAAGGACGAGGGGACCCGGCTGGCCGACAACTCGGAACTGGTGTACCGCTCGATGGTGGACGGCCACATCGACCTGGACCCGACCGGTACCGGAAGGCCCGGCACATCCTCCCCGGATGACGCCGGGTGACCCGACGCGGCACCCATCGATCCGGAGTGGAAAGCGCTCTTCGCCGCTCGTTCGCCGGGCTGTCCCTGCTGTTCGCGCTCGCCTGGTGGCTCACGGCCGTCTCGCTGGCCGTCTCGGATCATCGGCATCCGCTGTCCCTGGGCGTCACAGCGCTGTTCGCCGCGTCCGCGACGGCCTGGGCCTACCGGGGGGCCTTCGTCCGCATCGGTCCGGTGGATGCCTGGTCCGCCGTGGCGGTGGCCGTGACCGTGCACACGGCGTACGCGGTGCAGCGGTCCGCCGAGCTGGTGGTGGGCCTGCGTTGCATGGCGACGGCCGCCGCGGTCCTTCTCGCCGTGGCCTATCTACCTCGGGCCTGGGGGCGTTCGGCGGCGGTGGTCGCGCTGGCGGCGCAGGTGGCAGCCGCGTGGCACGAGGGCGTGGGAACCGCTCTGGAGGGGGTGTGGCCGGCGCTCGCCGGAGGGGTGGCCGCAGCGGTACTGGCCCCCGTCCTGCGTGCCGCCGGGGACCGCGCGGACACCGCCATGCGCGAGGACGAGGACACGAGCGAGGCCGCCGCTCGGGAGCGGGCCGCCCGGCGAGGCCGACGCGACTTCCAGCGGCTGCTGCACGACGACGTCGGGTCGGCGCTGCGTGTAGCGGGCATGAACGGCGTACCCGCCGAACAACGGCGTGCCGAGGCGCGCCGCGCGGTGGCAGCGCTGACGGTCGGCTCGGCCGGAGCGGAGGGCGGCGCGGACACCGACCTCGTACCGCTGCTGACCGGGCTGGCGGCAACGGCGGTGGGCGGCGTCCCACGGCCGCGGGTGACGACACACTTCCCGGCGGAACTGGCGGTGCCCCATGAGGTGGCCGCAGCGTGCACGGGAGCGGCCGTCGAGGCGCTGCGCAACGTACGGTACGCCGGTGCCGCCCACGTGGTGGTCCGGCTGCGCGGGAACCACCGGGACCTGGAGCTGACGGTGGCCGACGACGGCCGCGGATTCGTGCCGTCCCAGGTCCGCCGGACCGCCCTGGGCCTACGCGACTCCATAGGCCGGCGCATGGCCGACATCGGCGGCGTGGCCGACGTACGCAGCCGTCCCGGACACGGCACAACGGTACGCCTGAGGTGGAGCGCCCCGGCGCCGGACGCTCACGGCGGTGCGCCGGGGCGCCCGCGCGGACAGCGGGAGACGCTGCGCGCCGCCGTGGGTGACGTGCGCGGGGCACTGGCGGCGGTGTGCCTGCCGTACTTGGTGGTCATGGCCGTGGTCGCGGTGATCCAGACGGTGGGGACGCCGGCGTTGCTCGGACACCTCCTCTGGTACCTGGTGCTGGCGGGGGCCACCTGCGTACTGCTGACCCGGGCTCACCGCCGAATCAGCGCACGGGTGGCCGTTCCACTGCTGGTGATTGCGGTCACGGGCGCGGTGAGTTGCCTGCTGGTGATCCCACCGCAGGCCGTCACGGACTACCGTTCGTGGCCGATCGGCGCGGTGACACCGCTGTTGACCCTGCTCGTCATCGTGCGCCCGGTCCGCCAGGCGGTCCTCGCGCTGTTGTGCGAGGAAGCGGGCATCGCCGCGCTGACCGCCATGGATCCCCCGGGCGGCGGTTCGGCGGCGAGCACGGTCGCCATGACGCTTCCCGCGATGCTCGCTCCGGCGACGGGGGTGGTGATGGGCATGGTCATCCGGCGCACGCTGGTCACTCTGGGCGGGGCAGTACTGGATGCCCACCAGCACCGCATGGTCGTCATCGCCACCGAGTCCGCCGCACGCGCGAGAGCCGAACAGCACCACCGTCGGCTGCGGGAGATCGACACGCAGATCGTGCCCTTCCTCCACGCGATCGCCACGGACCGCGGCGACGACGGACCCGGCCCGGTCGCTGTCCGAGCCCGGGCCAACCGGCTGGCCCAGTCCATCCGCGACGAACTGCACCTGCCGGGCGTCCTCGACGGTCCCCTGCGTGACCTGGTCGGCCGTGCCCGGGAAGCAGGCTGTGAAGTGACGATCCACGCCCAGGCCGACGACGCCACCCCACCAGCCGACAGCCCCGCACGGACAACCCTGCTGCGCGCCGTACTCACGGCCGCCCTGACCGACCAGGAAGCCCCGGAGGAGCTGACATTCGGCGTACAGGACGGACCGGAGGGCCCGACCCTCAGCCTGGTCACCGTACCGGGCGACTCCCATCGCGCCGCAGCGCTCGGCACAGCACTGATGGGCACGCCGCACACACTGGAGGACTCCGCCGACCTGACCTGGGCGGAAGCCGCGTTACCGGAATAGGGCACTCAAAGTGACGCAGACGGTGCCTCCGACGCCCTCGGGTCGCGGACAGGCTTCCTTGGTGGCAGGTCCTCGGCTCCTCGGCCGTGGCAGGTCCTCGGCTCCTCGGCCGTGGCAGGTCCTCGGCTCCTCGGCCGGGCGGTGGAGGCCTCAGCCGCCACCCATCGCGCCTGTCTGCACACCCCATGGCCCGCACCGGCGACCAGCGACACGCTGTCGGCGGCGGCACGCCCGGACGCCGACCGGACGGAGGACGAGCCGACCGGACGCAGGACGAGTCGGATCCTGTCGGCCGACAGGCTGAACGCGATAAGGCCCGCGCACACCCCGGCCTACAAGTTGCTCTGGCAGGGCCACTCGCATCGGGCGCTCGCCCTGCACGTCGCCTCGCAGGGCCGGTCCGGGGCTTCAACACCGTGCTGCCGTTTGCACGCGCCGTGCGTCGGCAGGACACCTTCCGCGGCGCGCAGACGGCTCCGGCGACCCCAAGAGCATCGGCGACCCCGCGCTGCGGGCACAGCCGACCCCGCCCCACCCACAGCCGTGGAACCATCCCAGGCCATCTGACCTCTCCCTGTACGGACTTCCAGGGATGCCGTCCTGGGATGCGAGGCAGGAGGTATCGGTGTCGTCCCAGGACGAGGTGGAGGAGTTCGCGGCGCTGCTGCGGCGTCTGAAGGCCCGCACGGACCGCAGTTACGCGGCACTCGCGCAGCACCTGAACATGAACGCCTCCACGCTGCATCGGTACTGCGCGGGGGACGCCGTGCCGCTCGGCTTCGCCTCCGTGGAACGGTTCGCCGCGATGTGCAAGGCCAGTCCGGCCGAACGGATCGAGCTGCACCGTCGGTGGGTCCTGGCAGCGGCGGCACGACAACGTTCCCGGACGACGACCGGGTCCGCGCCGGAAGCCGCAGGAGCCCCCTCGGCGGGCAGCGAGGGCCCCCTGGCCGACGGGGCAGCCGAACTCGTGTCCTCGGTGGCCGCCGACTCCGTCTCCATGACTGCCACCGACTCCGTCGCCGCGACTGCCGTCGACTCCGTGCCCGGCCCCTTGCCCGGTCCCCTGGAGCCCCTTGCGGAGAGCCTCCCCGACTCGTCGCGCGAGCACGACGCGGCGTCGCGCCGTGCTTCGCGAAAGCCCTGGTACAGGCACCGCGTCGCGGTCACCGCGGCTCTCGCGACCGCGCTGATCGCCACCCTGGGCAGCCTGTCCTCCCTGCCGTCCGGGCGCTCCTCGGCCACCGCCGACGACCGGACGTCCGGCACGACGACCGCGGGCGCACGGCAGGGCTCCCCGTCACCGTCCGCACCCGCCTCCCCCACGCGCGGCCGACCACCCGGCACTCCCTCGCCGAAGGCTCCCCCCACGGACGACCACTCGTCGAACCCGTCCACGAGCCCATCCCTGAGCCCGTCCACGAGCCCCTCCGCCAAGGCCGTTCCCGCCGTCCCGCCCCTCACCTGGACCGTGAACTCCCAGCTCTGGGCATCCGGTTGCGATCACGACTACATCATCGACAGGGCACCCCAGCAGGTGCCGCCTCCCCCGGCCCCGCAGGACGCCACACCGTGGGCGCGTACACAGGGCGCCGTACACGGCGGCCAGACACTCGTGGACATCTCCGTGCAGGGGCGGACCGACGCGGCCGTCGTACTGGAAGCGCTGCGGGTCCGCGTCGTGGGACGGGCCACCCCGGTGAAGGGCACCGTCTATTTCACGGGCCAGGGCTGCGGTGCCGACCTGGACCCCCGCTCGTTCGCCGTGAATCTGGACATGGACCAGCCGATCGCCCGCACGGTCCAGGGCGGTGAGGGCTCAGCAAGGACCCCGGCGGTGCGCATGCCCTACCGTGTGACCGCGAAGGATCCCAAGGTGCTGATGGTCGACGCCCGGACCGTCGACTGCGACTGCCTCTGGTATCTGGAGCTGGACTGGTCCTCACAGGGCCGTACCGGGACCGAGCGCATCGACGACCACGGCCTCCCGTTCCGCACCAGCGGCACCAAGGGCCTGCCTCAGTACTGGTACGCGCACGACGGCTGGACCCCTCTCGCGAGCTGAGCGGGGTCAACGGCGCGCCAGGCCACCGCCGTTACAGGGCAGCGATCACGGCAGGGGGTCGCCGCAGGCGTTGTGACCGGGAACGTTCACCGGTTCTGATGCTGTGCTGACACGATCGCTTCGTGGATCTGTCTGAGGGACTGGCTGAGTGGACGGACTGGGACGGTGCCGCGTTCCTGGTGGGTTGTGCGCTGGGGATCCTTGGTGATTCCGAGACGTTCACCGAGGTCAAGTGGGTGTTCTGGACGGACAACCCGTTAGCTTGATCATTAGCCTCGCTGCTGTTTCAGGCGGACGTGTTCGGTGCGGGTTTCGATTCGCTCCACGATCTTCCCCGGCTCGTGACGTGGGGCGGGCCTGCGTTCTTCGAGCCGAGTGGGCGTCCGGGCCCTGGCTTGGAGGGTCTGGGCACGTCGGCGGGACGGGCGGTATTCACGCGGAGGTGGCGGAACCCCCGGCGGACCCGGGCAGGGGTGAGCCGAAGAGGCTGCGGCGGCCGTTCCCAGGGCCGACGGAGATCCTCGGCGAGGGGCCGGGCAAGGCGGAGTTGGGTGTGGGCGGCGGTGATCAGCCACGTCCACAAGTCGGTCTGCTTGAACAGCCGAAAGGTATGTTCATGATCGAATCTGCGGAGGAACGCCTGCCGGCGCAGGTCGACGTCTTCGCCGGTCATGCTGGTGCGCGAGGAGCACTGCCACACCGGCTTCGGGTCGCGGTCACCGGGCAGGTGCTCAACCTTCAGCCGGATCAACGTGTCATGGATCAAAGGGAGTTCACCGCAGTGATCGAGCCAGGGGCCACGGGCCTGCAACCGGGGGTGCATCCGGTCCCAGGCGAGCTTCGGCCATGCCGTAGCGCGTGGTGTCGCACGTCGTGGCCTGGTCAGGGGTATGCCAGGACTCCGGCTTGGAGAAGGAGAGGACACCGCCGTGCTTGCGGGGCTGTCCGCTGCGTGGGGTAGAGCGGTGTGGGCCGGCATCCCGGAGCATGACGCGGTCCGAGCGGAGCCGGCCGACCTGCTCGACGGGCAGGTCGGCCAGGACGTAAGCGAGGCGGGTGACGTCGTAGCCGGTGTCCATGACGACGAGGATGCCGCGTCGCCCGGCCGCCACTGCCCGGCGTGCACAAGCCGGGTGACCACCTCCCGCAGCTGGGTGGCGGTCACTGCGGTGGCATCGTCACACGGTCCCAGCCGGATCGCGGCCGGCAGGGCCGTCCAGGACGTGCGTCCCGTCTCCAGGGCGGCGACGAAGGAGTAGGGCCGGCCGGGGATGAACTGATCCGCGCTGCGGCCCCGCCCGTAGACGTGGCAGAACAGCAACTCCGGGCTGGTGGGGGCGTCCGGACGCAGCCAGTTGCTCACGTCCACCGCGAGTACGGTCCGCCCGTCGGCGGCACGCGGCAGCGGCGTGGAGGCCAGCAGTCTGCGTAGGCGGCGCGGCTCCAGTCAGCCGTGGTTGACCGCGTCGTACATCGCTCCGTGCCCGCGCCGGTGCTCGGCCGTGAGCGTCAGCTCGACCAGCGACGTCACCGGGCCGTCCGAGCACAGCACCGCGTCGGTGAGCTCGAAGAGCGCATCCGCCCGGGTGTAGAGGCAGTCGTAGAACTGGACACGAAAGTGGGACAGGACGCCCAACGCGGCGTCGGCGGACTGTTCAGCGGTGAGACTCTTCACCAGCGGCCGTTCCTTCAGGTGCCGTTGCTCTGCACCTCGAAGCGTGAAGAACGGCCGCTCCGCTGTCCCGGGAACGAACCAAGATCAGCGGGTCAGGTGAACGGCCGAGGTTAAACAAGAAGCTGAGTAGCTGTTGTTGTACCGATCTTGGGGTTTGTCGATCGAACGGGTACTGGTGGCCAGTTGGGATTCCCACTGTCGGCCACTTGCCGGGGAGGTAACTGGCCGTCAGCCGTCGCTGAGGGCAATCGAGGTGCCGTGAGCTCGGGCGGCTGGGTAGCGTGCATCGGGTGGCCGGTGAGGAAGTGCTGCAGGACGATGCCCATCGTCGAGTGGTGCGGATCGGTGACGCTGTCCGCAGGCCCGTCCAGCCGTGGACAACCAGCATCCACGCGCTACTGCGGCACTTGGAGGAGGTCGGCTTCGCCCATGCGCCCCGCCCTCTGGGAATCGACGGTGGAGGGCGTGAAGTTCTGCCCCTCATCAAGGGTGGCTCCGGGGCTGCGGGCTGGGCCAAGGGCGTGGATGACCAGGGTCTGAGGGACTTCGCCCGGCTGCTGCGTGACTACCGCGACGCCTACGCCGGTTTCTCGCCCCCGCCGGGCGCGACCTGGTCCGCAGGCGCGGGCAGCCCCGGCGACCACGAGGTCGTCCGCCAGGGGCTTCGGCCCCCTGGAACGTCGTGTGGCAGAGCGACCGACCGGTGGGAATCATCGACTGGAACTGCGCCCGCCCGGCACCGCGGCTTCACGACGTGGCCTACGCGCTGGAGTACGTCGCCCCGTTCCGCGAAGACGCCGAGTGTTTGCGCTGGCTGCGCTACCCGGCGCCTCCCGGCCGCCGTCGACGGCTGGAGAGTTTTCGTAACGCGTACGGCCTTGACTCGACCGCCTGAATCGTGAGGAGGTGCTGCGTCCGGTGGGTGCGCAAGCCGATTTCCGGCATACCCACGGGCAGGCTCCGCGCCCGGCTCGCTTCGATGGCCGACGCCACGAGGATCGCGGTCGTCGCCGTGGGCCCGGCCTGCAGCAGCCGCTGGGGTGCCCAGCATTGGCAGAAACCACTGACCAGCACGACTCGTCAGACCACCCGCCATGATGCTGCCGCCGTGGCGATCGGAAGGCGCGCCCAGGGACACCCGATCCGGCGACGGACGACACCACCCTCACAGCACCGGAGTGATGCGGTGAGGCATCGGACCGGCCAGGCCAGATTGAGTCTTCCCGAACGTGAGGAACCCCGCCCCCGCATCCCCGGACCACGGACACGATCCGTGCCGGCCGACTGCGAGGTGAACGCGGGCAACCAAAACGTCCAACACCGTTCGGGGCGTTCGGGGCGTTCGGGGCGTTCGGGGCGTTCGGGGCGTTCGGGGCGTTCGGGGCGTTCGGGGCGTTCGGGGCGTTCGGGGCGTTCGGCCGAGCATGAGACCTGGCACAAGGACTCACACCCGCTCAGTTTCTAGGAACGGTGTTGTTCGGCATCGCCACCCGGGTGCATCCCGCTGGGGCGTTGGGGCAGAATCGTCCGCGCATGCCCTGACCCGAAGGGCCAGCCCGAACGCAGTCGAGGAGACGGTGACCGACATCGAGAATGCGGACCGGCCAGGCCGGCTCTCCGTCGAACACCGAATGGTGGACGACGTCCGGGTCGTGACCGTGCAGGGCGAGATCGACCACACCGTCAAGGACGTCCTCACTCGGGCCTTGTTGTCCGAGGACGGCACGGTGCCGCCGCGGATCGTGGTGGACCTCAGCGGTGTGACCTTCATGGACTCCAGCGGCATCAACGTCTTCGTCGCCGCCTATCAACAGGTAAGCGGCGTGCAGGGCTGGCTACGCATCGCCGGCGCGCAGGAGTCCGTTCTGCGGGTCCTGCAACTGGTCGGCGTCGACACCTTCATCTCTTGTCACCCCACCACCGAGCAGGCCCTGAACCCCTGAGCGCCCTACCCGGGCCGATCCTGGGCACCCTCCCTGACACGCATCCGCTGCACGGCCGGTTCCAGCCCCTGACCCGCCAACCGGGGCAGCCAATCAGCGCCTGCGAGACCCTCAGCAGCGGGATTGTGCCGCGCCGGGACACCTCGCGCAGCGCGTCGAGCCCTGCAACAACCCTGCCTGACCGGGTGGATGACAGCGGCGGCTGCACACAGTCCACGCGGCGATACCGGAGCTGCTGCGCCAAGTGGAGGTGATCTGACCCGACCCGGCTGACCGGCTCGGAGGAGCATCATCTGCGCCTGGGCCTCGGCATGATCGGCGCAGCAGGCTACGGTGACGAACCCGCCACTCGCCCCGCCCGCACCCCTCCTGGCCGAAGCGCCCGAGCACCGTCGTCGGCGCCTTGGTCGCCGCAGCGGCCCTGAGGGAAAAGATTTGAGCGAGGTGGCGCACCGCTGCTACTTTCGTGGTGGACCGTGAAGTCGTCGTATGGAGGTGAGCCCCGTGAACACAGTTACCCATGGGTGCTCCCTCAACCCGTCACGGTCCGGCGGCTGACGTTCGGTGTCGCCAGGAGCGCCTGAGATCGAGGCACTCCTGGAAGGAAACTCCGATGAACACGAAGCCCTTCACGTCTGACATGAGCGAGAACGCGGTGATGATCACGCGTGTCGCTGACAGGCAATGGCATGCACTGGATGACGACCTGGTGGTCGGCCGCGGGCATGCGGAGCACCGGCCCGACGGACGCTTGTTCGTCAGCGTCGACGCCTGGCACGACGCCACCTTCGACCGGCTCGCCGAGGCGATGCTGGCGGAACTGCCGGCGCCGCTGTACACGGTGGTCGACGAAGCCGACGTCGAGCGGACGGCCGGCTGGCGGCGGGCAGGGTTCACGATCCGGCGCCGCGAGTGGGAGTACGTCGTGTCGACCGACCCGCGGGTCACCGGGCTCGAAGCAGTCCTGCCGCCTTCGGGCGTGACAATCGTGCCCGCCGGTCAGGCAAACGAGAGTCTGCTGCGGGCGGTGGACCGGGCGGTCCGTGACGAAGTCGAGGCGACCGTCGGGTGGCAGTCGATGCCCGCGGAGGTGATTCCCCGCCCCGAAGGCGACACCGTCGTCGACCCGTCGAAGTACGCGGTGGCCGCGGCGCCGGACCGCTACCTGGGTCTGATTCGGGTGGTGACGGCGAACCGGCCGCGCATCGGGCTGGTTGCGGTCCGGGCCGGCGAGCAGCGCCGCGGCATCGCGCGGGCGCTGCTGGCCCATGCGTTGGGAACGCTGCACCGCTCCGGGTTCGCCGCGGCCTGGACCGAAGTCCACGAGTCCAACCAAGCAGCCTCGACGCTGTTCGAGGGCATCGGCGCCCGACCCATGAGCAGCAACCTGGAGCTGGTGCGATGACGAAGAACAAGAACGTCATCGAAGTCGAGGGCAAGGTCGTCGAGTGCCTGCGCAGCGCCATGTTCACCGTGGAGCTCGAGAACGGCCACCAGGTACTCGCGCACATCAGCGGGAAGATCCGCAAGAACTACATCAAGATCATGCTGGAAGACCGAGTGCTGGTGGAGCTCCCGCCGTACGACCTGACGCGCGGCCGGATCGTGTTCCGGTACCGGAACTAGAACTAGCGGCGGTCGGCACCTTCCGCGGTGGCTGATCCTGGGGCCCCGACCCGGTTCGCCGGTCTCATGAGTGACGTGGCGTCATGTCCGTTGTGCGGCAGGGGGCCTGGAGACCAGAGCAGGTACGGTGCTGGTGATCATGTGGTTGTCGAGACCCATGAGAACCGAGCGAGACCGTGTCGGCCCGAACATCATCGCCCCCCTTCCGCGCTGGAGCAACGGGGCTCCACGGCCGGTGCGCGCCGGGTCGTGGCTCTGGCGGCGGACGAGCGGGGCGACGCGTGACCGGATGAGACGAGCCGGAAGCCGACTTTCGGACAGTCGGCTGCAGGGCGGCGGCGCCGTAGCCCACGGCACCGCCGCCCGGTCATCTCATGCGGGACGCCAGGGATCTCACGGCCCACGCGTGGCCGGCACGATCTGGCCGATGGTCAGGACGTCTGCGCGGTCTGGTAGAGGTTCTGCGCGTCGGTGCCGAAGTACGGCCCGTACATGCGGTTCGGCAGGAAGTTGTACTTGAAACTGTTCACCGAGGACAGCAGGCCGGTGCCCGTGGACTCGTTGAACTGGGTGAACCAGGGGCCACCGCTGGAGCCGCCGGTCATGTTGCAGTTCATGCCATGGTCGTTGGAGAGCAGGAAGTCGCGGTTGGTGGTTCCGCTGCAGTAGATGAACTTCTCCCCGTCGTACGGGGAGGCCGCGGGGAACCCGAAGGCGTACATCGCCTGGTTGTAGCCGGTGTTGAAGGCCAGACCCTGCCCGCCGACGACGTCCGTCAGCAGCCTCCCGTCCAACGGGGCGACGACGGCCGCGCCGACGTCGTAGTTGATGTCCTCGCTCGCGGTCCACTGCGGCGTGGACAGCGTCTTCGTGGCGCTCCACCTGCCGTACGGGGCCTGTCCGTCGTGGTAGCCAGGTACGAAGACCCAGTTGGTGTGCCAGGCGCCCTCCAGCTTCACGCAGTGTCCGGCGGTGACGACGGTGCTTTTGTTGGCGCTGGTGACCGCATTGCCGGAACACGAGGCCGTACGTCCCTGATAGGTGAAGAACACCCGTCCTGCCGTGGACACCACAGCCCCGCCACCGGTCCAGGGCCCACCGCTGTTGGGGAAGGCCAGCGCCCCGACATCGTTCAGGGCGCCCGGGAGGGTCGGGGCGATGGTCCGCTCCTTGCCCTTGGCGAGCGAGGGGGCCTTCACCTGGGTGCGGTCTACTGGCAGCAGATCCAACGGAGCGGCCCGACGCATCCGCTCCGCGGTCCAGAACGAGGCCGGGTCCGGCGCGGCCGTGGCCGCCCCGGCAGGCGAGGCGAACACGCCGGTGCCGAGCAACGCGGCGGCGCCGAGCAGGGCGGCGAGGACGGAGCGGGACTTGCGGAGGGGGCGGGACACGCAGCGTATGTCTCTCACGCGTACTCCTTCTGCGGTGGGGGGCGAGGACGAATTCGCGCAACGCAGAGTGCCAGCCCACCCTAAAATTCGACAGGTGCACGTCACAATGGGCGCGAAATCAACCCTTCCTGCACACGGCGGGTGCGCACCACGCGGTCCGGCCGCTCACCGCGATCCAGAACAAGTACTCCACGCTGTGCCGTGGACCGGAGGAGCAGGTCCTGCCGCTCTGTGAGGAACTCGGCATCGGCTTCGTGTGCTGGGCGCCTCTGGGCATGGGCATCGCGACCGGCATGATCAATCCGTACACCCGGTTCACGCAGGGCGACTTCCGGGCCTCGGTGCCACGCGACAGCCAGGACGACATGCCCGCCAACATGGCACTGGTGCAGCTGCTCCAGGACTGGGCCGTACGCAAGGGCGCCACGCCCGCCCAGATCGGCCTCGCCCGGCTGCCGGCCCAGAAGCCGTGGATCGTGCCGATTCCCAGCACCTCCAGGCTGTCCCACCTCCCGGAGAACATCGGCGCGGAAGAAGTCCGGTTCAGCCGCGACGAATTCGAGGAGCTGAACGCCGCCGTCGCGCGGAGCACCATCAGCGGCGCGCGGCTCATGCCTCCGGTCCTCGCACAGACGGGCGTCGAAGCACCGACCCGCTGACCGATCACGCGGGCCCGTCACGTCCCACCCCCGGCCGAACTCCCTCACACCAAAGGGACGTTGCGGCCGGGAGACTGCACTCGCCCGATGCCCAAGCGGCCGACCGGTCCCGCGAGAGCACCGCGTGCTCACCGAGCGGCTCGCGCGGGAACGTCCCCGGCACCGCCGAGCCACCCGTGCGCGACGCATGTCAATTCCAGGCGTGACCGGATCACAAACAGGACAGCGAAGCCGCCACCGCGCCGGTCTTCCTCGTCGGCTTCATCACCAACGAGGGCCTCTTCCTGGCCCGGCTCTGCGCCGCCGCAACGCTGGTCTCCCTGCCCGTCCTCATCGCCGGATTCGCCGCCCAGGACAAACTCGTCCGCGGCCTGTCTCTAGGAGCAGTCAAGTGAAAGCCGCTGTCGTCGAAGCCCCCGGAAAGGTCACCGTCACCACGGTGCCCGACCCCACGCCCGGGCCCCGCGAGGTCGTGGTCGGTGTGGCGGCCTGCGGACTGTGCGGGACCGATCTGCACATCCTGCAGGGCGAGTTCGCACCGACCCTGCCGGTCGTGCCGGGCCACGAGTTCGCAGGAGAGGTCGTGGGTCTCGGCAGCGAGGTCACCGAACTCAAGATCGGCGACCGGGTCGCCGTGGACCCCTCGCTGTACTGCAACGAGTGCCGCTACTGCCGAGTCGGACGCAACAACCTCTGCGACCGGTGGCAAGCGATCGGTGTGACCCGGGCCGGTGGCGCCGCCGAGTACGCCGTGGCGCCCGTCGCCAACTGCGTACGGCTGCCCGACCACATGGACGTCCAGGACGCGGCCCTGATCGAGCCGCTGTCCTGCGCCGTGCGCGGCTACGACGTCCTGCGCAGCCGTCTCGCCTCCCGCGTGCTCGTCTACGGCAGCGGGACGATGGGCCTGATGATGCTGGAGCCGGCCAAGCGCACCGGCGCCTCCTCGGTCGACGTCGTGGACATCAACCTGGAACGACTGGCGACGGCCGAGAAGCTGGGTTGTTCCCAGTCGGCGCTCTCGGCGGACGAGTTGGGGCGGCCGGGTGGCTGGGACGTGGTGATCGACGCGACCGGCAACGCCGCCGCCATCCAGGACGGCCTGGATCGAGTCGCCAAGGCCGGCACGTTCCTGCAGTTCGGGGTCTCCGACTACGCCACGACGGCCACCATCTCCCCGTACCGCATCTACAACCAGGAGATCACCATCACCGGCTCCATGGCGGTGCTGCACAGCTTCGAGCGCGCGACGGAACTGTTCGCCACCGGGGTGCTCGATCCTCAGGTCTTCATCAGCCACCGGATGCCGCTGGCGGAGTACCCGCAGGCATTGGACCAGTTCGCCGCCGGCCGGGGCCGCAAGATCATCGTGCGGCCCTGACCGCTCGTCGGCACGACCGGCCTCCCCGTCGACTTCGCCTTCCGCACCCGGGCCAACGGCACGAATAGCGGTTGGGGCCCCGTCCACCAGGGTTCCTACCGCTGTTCGCGCGTCCCGACGCTCGGCGGGCGTGCCGTACTCCGGACGTTCCACGAAGCGCGCACATAGCGTCGATGGGCCGCGAACCGGCATCCAGAGCGGCGCGGAGAGCGTTCACCATGACGTGAAGTCCATCAATTGGGCGTCGGCCGCTCGCCTGGCGACGTACGGATCGTAAGCGTGGATCTGGGCCCTCTCTGCGGCCGACAGCCCCTGAGGAATCAGCGATCGGCCGACAGGAAAATCCTAGAAACTCGACTGACCCGAAAGGTGAAGCCGCACACAGCTACCGTGCGGTTCAACGAGGCCGGTGTCAGCGCAACGACTCCCCACCTCTGTTACACAGCCACCTGATCAACGACGAGGTGCGGCTGGCCGCTGATGCACCTCTCCGCATCGATGTCCGCGCATCGTCGCCTTCGCCTTCGCGCTGGGAATCAGCGGACACCACGCCCTCGGCCAACGCCGCGACCTTGGTGCCCGAGCGGTGTTTGGGCGCCACGCTGAGGGCTACTTGGCGAAGTGACACCGAGGTCAGACCGTTAGGGAGTGATGAACGGTGGCACGCGCGCAGAAGGCCAAGGCGAAGAAGGAAGAGGTCAAGGGCAAGGCCAAGGAGGTGGCAGGCCGCGCCATGGGCAACGAGAAGATGGAGGCCGAAGGCCGCGGCGGCCAGGCGAAGGGTGATGCACGCCAGGCGAAGGAGAAGACGAAGGACGTCTTCCGGCACTGACGAACACCGAACCTTGGACGGGCCCCCGACGAGAGGCGGGGGTCCGTCGGCTGTTCGCGGCCGTACGCCCGCTGCGTCACGGGCGTCAGCACCCACGCCGCCGGCCGAGATCGTCCCGCCAGGTCGAGGGAAGCCGCGGCTTTCAGTCACACAGCTGCCACTCACCGTTGCGCGGAGCGTCACTGGTGGGACGGGCCCACGGGCCTCCCTCGCCGTCCACAACGAAGTCCAGCCCGTCCCACCGGTCCATTCGCGGGCGCCGCGTCGTCCAGGCCCCGGATCGTGCGGTGCGGGTGCTCGGAGCGGCGCAGGGCATCCCCCCTGCCCGATGTGGCAGTGACCTGCGCAGACGCAGCCACGTCGGCGAGGCTCGCGCACGGCAATCCGCAGCAGAAGACACAAGGGTCTACGTAGGAGATGTCGCCGAGAGGCGGATCCGAGCACAGTGGTAACCCGTAGGCTACGGCGTAGCCGTGATCACTGCCCTGGATGTGCAGGCTGTAGCTCGTGAGAGATGAGGGCTGACGCGTGGCGGAGAAGGACCTGTCCGGCGGCGCGCGAGCGATAGCGGTTCGGAACTCGGTGTCACTCGGGGTGTTCCTCGCAGTGGCCGCTTCCTCCAGGGTGCCGCCAAGCGTCATCGAATGGGCTGGACGCGGTATCACCGCAGATGCGGCTGGGACGCGTTGGGTTCTGGAGGTAGGGAAACCACACCTGGACGGCTTCACACTGGCTGACAAGCTGATCAGACGCGGTGAACTGGAAGATCAGCTTGTTGAGCTGTGGCAGGCGTATGGGTACGGCGGGATCGATGCGGCAGCCTTCGAGGCTGGACTGGCGGAGATCGTCGAGGCCATCGAGGAGTGGTCCTCCGGCCCCATGGATCCCGAGCTCGACCGTCGCAGTCAGGCACACGGGCGTGGTAGCCCATTCCCACTGGGCCCGGGCGTGCCGGTGCGCTGACCTGTGCCGGCTCATGCGATGCCGCGAAGACTCGCGGAACTGCCCGCGCGGCACCGCCGATTGCCTGGTGGAAGGTCAGCGCTCTGCGAGGTTTGCGAGCAGCTCGGCGGAAGACTTCGGGTGGACGAGCCAGCGCAGGTGGCTGCCCTCGAGTGTCCGGATGTCGAAGGGGTTGTCGGGTGTGAGCGCGTCGGCTTCGCGAATCATGCGGTCCTGCATGGCGAGCGGAATGCTGGCATCGTTGGCCAGGCGCACATAGGTCTTGGGAATCCGGCCCCAGGTCGTGGCCTGTGCCCGGTCGGCGGCCGTACCGACATCCAGGTTCTCATCGGGCTGGAAGGTGTTCAGGAAGATCCGGAACTCGTCATCGGTGAGGTCCGCGGCGAACGCTTGCTTGAACGCGGCGAGCGCCGCCGGGTCGGCGGTGCGGAAGTTGCTCCGGAGCAGACCGAGTTCGGCCGGGTTCCCGACGAACGTGGCAGCGAAGGCTCCCGCGTCGACGTCCGCCATCTCCGGCTGGGCGTAGTAGTCGCTCACGTCCAGATCGACGGGGCACCAGGCCGAGACGTAGGCGATCCTGTCGATCAGCTCGGGCCGGGCGTTGGCGACAGCGGTGGTCGTGATGCCGCCCCTGCTGTGGGCGACGAGGATGGTGGGTCCGTTCCGCTTGGCCCGTTCGAGGATTTCGATCACGCGGGCGGCGTTGTCGGCAAGCGTGACTCCGGTGATGCTCCCCGGTTCCGTGGCGAGTGCATCGAGATCCTGAGGAGCCTGGTAGGCCGCGGGGAAGGTCGCCTCGAATCCGTGCCCCGGAAGGTCGACCGCGACCGAGCGGTGCCCGAGTAAGGCGAGCTCGGCCTGCAACGGCGCGAACGAGAACGAATTCGCGAACGCCCCATGGACAAGGACAAATGTCGGCAGATTCTGCATGGCTCAGCTTCCAACAGAACGATCTCCGGAGCAAGATCAAGGGTTCGAGAGGGCTTCGATGGACCCAGACCTTGTGCCGGATGCAGACGTTGTCGTGGCGGAGGCCCCGACCCGGGCGAGGAGTGGCGAGCAGGTGCGTGTGACGGCACAGCAGCGGCAGGCCCAAACAGAGCATGTGGCCGGGGGCCGGTGCGTGGGTTCTCGTGGCGGGCGACACGTCATTCGCGCACAGGCCGGGGATGGCTTCGGCCAGGCTCTGACGGAACTGGCAGCTGAGGGCAGGCCGAGGCCGGCCACACGCAGCTTCTGGGAGATCTTGTTGTGGCGGTCGGTAGCGACCTCCGAGGATTGGGACGAGCCGACCTAAACCCGCCCGTCGCGCTGTACGATCGACACGTCGGCCTCATGGACGTCCCGTGGCGAACTCGCGGGCCCGCTGTCGGCAGCTACGCAAGGACTACTCATGTGGCTGTCCGCATTCCGTGCTCCTGTCGTCCTCACATTGGTTTCCGCGCTGGCACTGGCCGCCTGCAGTAACAGCAGCGGCACTCCTGAAGCCGGCCGCTCGGCGGGCGCTGGTTCCACTTCACCGACGTCTGATCTCACGGATGATGCGATCCAGGCGATCCTCGACAAGGCCCTGCCCCGCGGCGGGAGCGGCACGATGATCGCCGCTCGCGGCGGTAAGGTCACGCACTGTGCCGGTTACGGGATGGCCGATCGGGCCCACGGCATCTCCGCGAGCTGCGACACGGTGTACGACATCATGTCGATGACCAAGTCGTTCACGGCCGTGGCGATCGTAAAGCTGCAGATGGCGGGCAAGCTGCGGGTCAGCGACACGATCAGCAAGTTCGTCGGGCCTGTGACGTCGGACAAGCGCAACATCACGATTCACCAGTTGCTCACCCACACCTCCGGGCTGCCGGAGGCGCTGGGAGACGACTACGATCCGATCTCCCGCCAGGAGATGATCGACGGAGTCGCCAAGTCCAAGCTGATCACCCCACCCGGTACGAAGTTCACCTACTCCAACCTGGGCTACAGCTTGCTGGCCGCCGTCATCGAGAAGGCCTCCGGCATGGACTACGAGCGCTTCCTGGCGGAGCAGATCTTTGCTCCCGCCGGAATGAAGCACACCGGCTACGTCCTGCCGCGCTGGGACACGGAGCGGATCGCGGTGGAGTACGACGAGCAGGGCGTCTCCCAACGGCGTCCGCTGGACCACGGATGGGCCGCTGACGGCCCGTACTGGAACCTGCGCGGCAACGGCGGTCTGCTGTCAACTGCCCGCGATATGTACCGCTTCCACCGCGCCTTGACCGGCGACACCCTCCTGGACCGCGACGCGCAGGCCTTGATGTTCAAAGCCCACGCCCCCACCGACCTGCCGGGCTATGACGGTTACGCCACCGGCTACGGGTGGATCATCATGCCCGATGGGAGCCTCGCGACCCACTCCGGCGGCAACGACTGGTCCTACGGCGTGAACGTGCACGCCGTGCACGGTGAGCTGATGGTGTTCTGGATAAGTAACCAGGCTGCCCAGGACGGGAAATGGGATCTCCAAGAGGTTGCCCGACCCCTCATTCTGAAGCTGGTCGAGCAGCTCCAGGCCCGCTCAGCCGGTCAGTGACGGAATGCCGTCGTGATTGCGCAGTCACGGGGCTGGTGTGGGCCGGAAGTGGGGCACTCCCGCTGGCCGGGAGCATGATCGACTGAGGGAGAGGAAAGCCCGGCTGGCCGGCTGACACCTCCGCACGCCTCGTACGACGCCTGCACGTCCCGCGCCCACCTCGGTGCTCCTATCGCAAGTCCTCAGGTGCCAGAGACGCAGACATCGACTACAGGCAACCGAAGTGCTCTCGGCCCGAGCGAGAAGTGGCGCCGCATCCCGTCACCGGGAACCAGCCTCCACAGCGGCCCACATCGGTCGTCGCGACCGCTTCCGGCCCGGCTGGAGGGCTCGCCACCAGACCCGCCCACTGCTGGAAAATCGTGACCGTACCTCGACGGTCTCCTGCCGGAACAGGGAATGTGCACGCCCCCGCGTGACACGTCCACCCGATCCCTCAGACGGGTAAAATCACTCCAAAGGGACAATAAGCCCACCTCGGTGTGCGGTGTGCCAGCAGAGCGAACTCGTTCAACGAGATGCGCGACTGCTTCGCATCGCCACTCATGGGGTGGTTATCCGGCTGTTCACGCGACCGCACGGGCAAAGAGGCACGCAATGGATCAATGGCTGATCTGGTTGATCATCGCGGCTGTGCTGGCGGTGGCGGAGATCTTCACCCTCACTGCCGCTCTCGGAATGCTGAGTGCGGCCGCGTTGGTCACGGCGGGATTCGCGGCGGTCGGGCTTCCACCACCTCTCCAGTTCCTGGTGTTCACCGTCGTCGCCGTAGCCGGCGTGGTGTTCCTGCGTCCCATTGCACTGCGACACCTCCAGCGTCCCCCAGCGGTGCGGTTCGGTATCGATGCGCTGGTCGGCAGGGTTGCCTATGCCGTCTCGGAGGTGACGGGCCTGGGTGGCAGGGTCCGCATCGACGGCGAGGAATGGACGGCGCGCGCCTACGACGAGACGCTGGTGATTCCTCCCGGAACGGCCGTCGACGTCATCGAGATCAGTGGCACCACCGCACTCGTCTACCCCCGGGACTGAAACCATGGACGCGTTCCTCATCGCCGGCCTGATCATCGCGCTCATCGCGGTATTCACCGTGGTGCGGGCGGTCCGTATCGTGCCCCAAGCCCGTGCTCGCAACGTCGAACGGCTCGGCCGCTACCACCGGACGCTGAATCCGGGCCTGAATCTGGTCATCCCTTACATCGACCGCGTCCATCCGGTGATCGATCTGCGGGAACAGGTCGTCTCGTTCAAGCCGCAACCGGTCATCACTGAGGACAACCTGGTTGTCGAGATCGACACGGTCCTGTACTTCCAGGTCACCGACCCACGAGCGGCGTTCTACGAGATCGCGAACTTCCTTCAGGCGGTCGAGCAGCTCACCGTCACGACGTTGCGCAACGTTGTGGGATCCATGGATCTGGAGAAGACACTCACCTCACGTGACACCATCAACAGCCAGCTCCGCGGTGTGCTGGACGAGGCCACCGGCAAGTGGGGGCTAAGGGTGAACCGGGTGGAGATCAAGGCCATCGACCCTCCGCAGTCCATCAAGGACGCGATGCAGAAGCAGATGCGAGCCGAGCGGGACAAGCGGGCCGCGATTCTCGGGGCGGAAGGCCAACGTCAATCGCAGATTCTCACGGCTGAAGGCGACAAGCAGGCTGCCGTTCTCCGCGCCGAGGGCAACCGCAGCGCTGCGATTCTCCAGGCCGAGGGCCAATCCCGAGCCATCGACGAGGTGTTCCAGGCCGTGCACCGCAACGACCCCGATCCCAAACTGCTGGCCTATCAGTATCTCCAGATGCTGCCCCAACTCGCACAAGGCCAGGGCAGCACCTTCTGGGTGATCCCCAGCGAGGTCACCTCCGCGCTCCAGGGCGTTTCCCGCGCCTTCACCCAGTCCCTTCCCCAGTCACCGGCCACCCGCGAGCAGCCCTCGGACGATACGGCCTCCAAGGCCGCCACCGACGCCGTGCAGGCCGCTGAAGCCGCGGCCAAGGCCGTCGCCGACGCGGCCAAGGCCGACGACGTCACCTCCGCAGTCCTGGACCACCGTCTTGACGGTGGATGACATTCCAGCACGCATCCATGGCTCCGCCGTCCGACGTGAGGGGGCACAAAGGCACACGAACACGGCCAACGCCCCTGTGCCTGGAGGGCGCTCATGGGCACGGACTGGGCCGATCGTGTGATGCGGCGGGCCCTGCCGTTGTCACGGATGGGACCGTGCGTTGTGCCGGATGGCCGTCCGTTCAGGTGACGGTCGTCTCCGCTCCGGCACCGGCGTCCGTGTCCAGGGCGGACTGGTGCCGGGCGCGCGATCGAGGTGGTCATGAACGGTTTCGAGGGAAAAGGCTGGGCTCCGGTGACAGGGTCTGGCCGCCAGCTGCTGCGTGAGCGGCTGATCGAGGCGATCGATGCCATCCGCTCACAATCGGTGGTGGCTGAGCGGGCGGCCCAGGCTTTCGACGTGGTGGGAGGGATCCGCGACCGAGTCGGGGCACGCGGTGGCTGCCGTGCGGTGATCGCCGCAGGGTGGGACGGACCGGATCCCAGCGGGCCAGGTCTTGGCGGCAGGACAGTGCCGGAAGCGTGCGATCAGGCGTAGAGAGTGATTCTTACCGGGACCGGCGGCATTCAGTCGCGAGAGCGGAGCGCCGCAACCTGCCATCGCGGGACCCTCCCGGCCTGACTGCCGACCGGTACGCACATCTTCCCCGAGCCGGCGGCCGGCTGCAGACGAACGCGGCACCGACCCGGCGCCGGCGCCCGTCCGGGCCGTACGCACGCTCAGAGTACGGTGAGCACCGAGGGAATCGGCGCCCTGTTCGAACGGTTTCCCACGGTCAAGGCGAAAGTCGACTCCGGATACGGGACCTGGCCGAACAGTTTTCCGATCAGCTCCGGGCACCGCCGAAAAGGCCGGGGGCAAGGACGCCCCGGCCACGGACGTCACGGCATGGGAGCAGACCGTCGAGATGCAGTCCTCAGAGCGGATCCGCGTCGAGCACGCCGACACCGAGCACAAACAAGTGGCGGACCTTTCAGCGGTACATCGGACGTCGCGAGTGCTACGACGACACCGATCTGACGATCGTCGGCCTGGTCTCTGACCGCACAGCCATGCGGTCATCACCCAATAGCCGAACCGCCAGGCTGTACATGGCAACCTCAGTCGTGCACCGCGCCATAAGTGGTGGGTCCCGTCCCTGACCGTGCGGAGGCGTCGGTGAGGTCGGCGCCGGTGGCGGCGTCACGCTCGGAGTGGCTGGTGCCGTGCCAGTCCAGGCACATGACGGTCGCGTCGTCCTGGAGATGGCCGTTGTTGGCGTCGACGATCGCCGCGATGAGGGTGCGGGCGGCCTCGCGGGGATGCAGATCGCGGGTGCATACGATCAGGTCGGAAAGATCGACGCTGATGGCGTTGCGCTCCAGCATGCCGTCGGTCAGCATCACCAACCGGTCACCCGGCCGCAGGTCCAGCGACTGGACTCGGTAGGTGTGGGGGGCAGGGAAGCCGAACGGCGTATCGACCTTCGGCATGATCTCCTGCACCTGTCCGTTCCGCATGCGCAGCGGCCAGGGGTGCCCGGCGTTGATGAACTCGGTCTTGCCGTCTATCAGACTGATGCGCAGGAGCTGGCCGGTTACGTAACCCTGGTGGCCATGCTCCCGCATGGCCTGGTCGGCCTGGTGGGCCTGTTCGGCGAGATCGCCGCCTGCCCGCCGTGCGCGGCGCAGGGCACCCACCGCAAGGGTGGCCAGCAACGCGGCGTCGACATCGTGACCCATGGCATCGGTGACGGAGAGCTGGACGGTGTCCCGGTCGATCACGTAGTCGAAGGTGTCACCTCCGACGTGGTCGGCCGGTTCCAGCGCCCCGGCCACCGCGAACTGTGCCGCCTCGCACGCCAGCGACGCCGGGAGCAGCCGGTGCTGGATCTCCGCGGCCAGGCTCAGCGGGGCGGTGCGGCGTCCCCACTGGTACACGTCGGTGTAGGACCGGTTCGCGATGACGAGGTACGCCAGCGCGTGCGCGGTTTCGCCGATCTCCCTCATCGCCTCCGCGTCCGGCCCCGTGGGCAGAAACAGTTCGAGGAGCCCGATGGCGTCTCCCCGGTTGGTCACCGGGGCGACGATGCGCACCAGCGCGCCCTCGCCCTTGTCCTCCACGCTCGGCCGCTGGGTGCGGATCACGTCGTCGTACAGGGTGCCCCGCAGCATGATGCGCCGGGCGGGTTCATCGGTATCGACGCTGCCCGCCGCCCCCAGCCGTACGACCGAACTGCCCGTGAAGTCGGTGATCAGGAAGGACACCGACACGGCCCCGAGGTGCTCCTTGAGCAGGCGCGCGACCACGTCGAGCGACTCCACGGGCGCTGCGGCCTCCGCAGCCTCCAACGTCCCCGCCAAGGTCATCGCCCTGCCCCGGCCGCTCCCGTCCCGGGGAAGACGAGCGGCCCGCCCACCGTCCGGCCCTCTTGCGGTCACATCGGCTCCTTACTGCTCGATGACGCTCAGGACTCCGCCCGGGATACCCGATAGAGCGGGAGCCCCGGACCGGACAGGTCACATTGCACCACGGGATGCGGGGCCCTCCAGGCCCATCGGTCGCTCTCGGGCCAAGCGCGGCCAGGGCCCGCCCCCGAGTTCTGCGTGCCGGCATGCCGCGCACGCCGTCATGTGGCTGCCAGGAGGATGGCTGTGTAGTGCGCGGTGAAGGCGGCGATGGTCAGGGCGTGGAAGACCTCGTGGAAGCCGAACCAGGCCGGTGCGGGGTCGGGTCGTTTGAGTCCGTAGACGACGGCGCCCGCGGTGTAGAGCAGACCGCCGGCGATGACGAGGACGACGATGGCGGTGCCGCCGGTGCGTGCGAAGTCGGGAAGGTAGAAGACGGCCACCCAGCCCAGGACGATGTAGCACGGGGTGTACAGCCACCGAGGAGCCCCGATCCACACCACGCGGAAGGCGATACCGGCCAGGGCTCCTGTCCACACCAGAGCCAGCAGCACCAGTTGCTCACCTGCGGGCAGCAGCAGTACCGCCAGCGGGGAGTAGGTGCCGGCGATGATCAGGAAGATGTTCGCGTGGTCCATCCGCCGCAGGACCGCCTCCCCGCGCGGACCCCACGTTCCGCGGTGGTAGACCGCGCTGGTACCGAACAGCAGGCAGGCCGAGACTGCGTACAACGAGCAGGCCGCCACTGCCACCGCCGAGCGCGAAACGGCGATCAGGACGATGCCGCCGGCCAGCGAGAGCGGGAACACGCCGGCGTGCAGCCAGCCGCGCATTCTCGGCTTCAGCACAGCCGCCGTCCGCTCCATCCCGTCTTCCAGGCCCGCGGTGGCAGTCAGCTGGCCGGTTGTGCCCGGAGGGGCGTCAACCGCGGGGGTGCGCAGGGCGTCGGGCGTGGTACCGGGGTGGTCCTGGGACTGTCGTCCGTGTGCTGGCGGCTGAGCATCGTCGGCGATCATGCGCTCATATTCTGAGATGTTGGCGGAAGAGGCGGAAGAGAGCGTCCCGGCGGACCGCAGATCAGACGGGCAGGGGCGGTGCCGGGCCTGTCCGCGGCCCGGCCCATGATGCAGGTGGGGCAGTTGTCGTCGAGACGGCCGTACGAGTCGTCTGCTGTCATCGCACCTCTCTGCCAACGCGTGGAGGGGCTCTGGTGCCGTACGGCACCAGAGCCCCGAAGGAACTGCTACACCATCTGCCGACCCTGGAACGGCGCCGACCCTGTGTTTCCGCACGCCCGACCGAGACTCTGTCGGGGACGCCGGGATCGCGGTTGCTCGACCGGAGACCACCTCACTATCGATGTCCTGCGGTACCCGGACTCAACACGTCCGCCCGGGCGATCCTGATGGCGCTCGGCCCCTCCGTTCTTCCCTCGGTGATCAACTGCATGTCAAGCGCGGTGCTGCCTACTGCCGGCACGACTCACCGCTGGTGATGCGTACTGCTGGTGATGCGTACTGCTCGGTGGCCTGTGACAGCGCCACTCTTCGGCAGCCAGCCCCGTCGCCCGTCCTGCGTCCGCTCTGGCTTGGAACCCCACTGCCGAACCTCCCGGTGCGCGCGCCCGCAGCCGGCGCCTTCACCGAGGTACTGCCCACTGACTTCGCTGCCGGGTACTACGCACTGCACCTACCGGTACCGCACCTACGGGTACTGCCACCGCGTCGACCGCGGCCCTGCTCACGGCGGCCCCTGATCACCGCGGGCCACCCGGTCCGGTCGTCAGCCCCGTCGCCGTCCTGCGACAACCCTGGCTTCGGAACTCCACCACCGCACCGTCCTGCGAACTGCAACTGCGTACCGCTGCCCGGCAGTTCGTGTCTGCCGGGCCCTGCTGTCTCTCTGGGCTACGAGAGAAACCATAACCACAGCACCACCCAATGTCTACTCCGGCCAAGATAGATTTTCGTGTGCGGGCGGTGAGGTGTGGTCCCAAGCGGCGAGACGCGCTGAATGGCATTGCCAGGAGGCCGAGGAACGACCGGAGACCGGTCGGCGCACGCGTGACGAGGATGCCTCGGCCTCATTGACCCGCGTGCCACCCGGTCCGGGCCCCAGGGATGTTCGCGACTTCCCACCTCTTCGGGCCCACGGTTCACCAGCAAGGCGTGTTTGAGATGTGGAGCGCCGCCCAGGTGTGGCCGGCCCTGATCGTGACCCCACCCTTTCCAGGCCCCGACCCCATGCCGGTGGGCCCGGAAGATCGCGGAGTAGACCTACACCTCCCGCACAACATGCCCGACTTCATCCTCCTTGACCTGCGGTTTCTTCAGAATGTGCGCCCAGACCCCATCGATCTGCCAGCGCCCGGAGATCACGCGCTTGTCCTCAACCGCACTTGAGGTCCTACGGTCCCTGCATGACCTGCATGGCGTACATGGCGTACAAGCGCCGAACCGAAGCTCAAAGGGGCACTCCATGACGATCCAGCAGATCTCCGACGCCGAACTCGCCGGACAGCCCGCCGCATATTGGACCGGTGTCGCCTACGAGGCGCTCATCGCGTACACCCGGGCCCAGCAGGCCGCAAAGGGCTACACCCAGCCTCAGTTCTGGCTGCTCCGCAACCTGTCGGCGAACGACATCTCGCCCGACGGCGAGGGGATGACGCTCCCCGAGCTGCGAGAGGCCATGACCTCCTATATCCGACCCGAGGACGACCTGGCGGCGGAGGCCGAGGTACTCCTGAAGCGCCGCTGGCTGACCCGGGACGCCGAGGACCGGCTGTGGCTCACCAACGAGGGGGAGCAAGCCCGCGTCCACCTCGCGCGCAACGCCCCCGCGATCCGCGCCGCCCTCCACGATGGCATCGGCGACGCGGACTACGTCACCACGGTGAAGGTGCTCCAGCAGCTGATCCGCAATGCGGGCGGGACGGTAGCCTGATCATCGCCAGCCGATTCGACATCACCGGCTCCGGATGAAGCATCGAGGGCTCCGAAGCCGTCCTCGTGCGCCGCGCAGTGATCGACAACAGGGACTTCCAGGAGTCTGGCAGTTCCATGCCTCACACGAACGGGAACGGCTCCATTCCGGTGCTGAACAGGGAGTTCACGCCCGTGCTTCGCCGAGGAGGATCCGTCGATCGCGGAGCAGGTCTGCCTTCTTCGACAAGCGGCCAAGGCCCCCGGATAAGACCGGCCGGGACATCAAGCCCCAGCTCAGCCCCGCCGACGGACGGACGAGGCGCGCTGGGCACGTGCCCGGGCGACCGCCTCGGCACCGGGACCGTGCATGCCCGCTTCAGGGGCCGGACGGAACCATGCCGGGGCGGGCCAGCAGCATCGGGGAGGGGGTGCCGTCCGAGGCGTCGTGAGTGAGGGCGCCGTGGCGGAGTCGGCGGAGCGTCCAGCCGTCCACATCCTCACGGTCCGGCTGCGGAGCGTCGTCCGTGTAGGCATCGTTCCTCTCGCGCGTCTTCCTATGGCGAGTACGGGGCGTCGCTGTGGTGCAGTTCGACCATGGCGGGCTCACTGACCTCGTACACCGCGGTACGGGTGAGGGTGACGACGGCTGCCGGGTCGTCCTCTCCGCGTGTGAGGTAGACAGCGGTCACCTGCCGCAGTCCCCCGGCGGACGGGATGTCGATGGAGACCACGGGTGTGCGGTCGCCGAGCTCGGCGGCGGCCGCGGGAACGGCTGTGCCGTCGTCGTTGCGCCACGTCACCAGCGAGTAGAACCTCCCGGTGCCCCCGGTCGTGATTTTCAGCGCGCCCACGGCGTCGGGCGCGTTGTCCCCGGTGACGTCACCGATGGCGCACTGCGGCTGCAGCTCGATCACGACACCGTCGGCTCCCTCCCAGCGCCCTCCGCTGAGAGCGGCTTCCGAAACGCCGTACCCCTCCAGCCCTCCGCCTTCCAGGGACGCGTTCTGCAACTGCTCGCAGGTCAGGGCCTCGACACCCTCGGCCGCCGTGTCACTGGGCTTCGGGACCGGGGTCTTGGTGGGAGCGCCTGGCGTCTTCGCCGGACTGGCGGGCGTCTTCGCCGGCGTGGCGGTGGCGGGCTCGGATGCCTTGCCCGGCTTCCCGCTCGCGGCTGCCTCTCCCGGAGCCAGGTCCTTCGGCCCGCAGGCCACGACCAGCCCCGCGATCAGCCCTGCGGCAACCATCTGGGGCATCCGTCTCGCGCATCTGCTCAATCGGTTCACTCGTCACTCCCGCGTGCTCTGTGGCCCCGCATCCCGCTGGGCACGGTCGGAGACGCGGGCAGGTGGTACACGGTTGCACCGAGTTGTCCCCGTCCTGTAACTCCGGTCGCCTCCCCGGCAGTGCGACGTCCCGTGAGCTCGAACAGGTTTCCGTAAAGGCCCGATCAGGTATTTTCCGGGGGCTGGGGGCGCAGCCACTCGGTGTCCACGTTGACCCACTGCTCGTTGAAGCCGAAATCCTGGCGCTCCACGCCGAGCAGTTCACGGATTCCGCTGCGGCTGCCGTCGGCGGCGATCACATGGCGGGCCCGCACGCTGTCGTGCGGTCCGTCCGCGCACCTGGCCGTCGGCATTCCAGCCGCGCAGACGCACGCCGACCTCAAGCCCAAGTCGTCGACCGGCGCGGCCGACTGGAGCAAGTCGCCCCAGCGGCAAATGGAGTTCTACCGCTGGCTGCAGTCGGACGAGGGCGCGATCGCCGGCGGCTCGACCAACAGCTGGGCGGGCCGCTACGCGACCTCGCCGTCCGGGAAGTCGGCGTTCTACGGCATGTACTACGACGAACAGCCGGTCTACCACGACCCGACAAGTGGGTCACGTGGGCGCTGCCCAAGACCACGATCAACCCGGACGGCAGCTACCAGGTTCCCTCCACCCTCAAGTGGTCGGGCCAGCCCGACACCTGGAACAAGTCGAGTCCCGGTGCCAACAGCGGACTTCCCGTCACCGTCACCGACTACACCGACGACGTGGGTGGAGGCCCTGCGAACGGCCGGACGTCAGGTGCCCGAGGATGTCGCCGTGATCGACTTCGACGACTTCTCACTGGCTCAGCGGACCGAACCAAGGCTGACCATGGTGCGGCAGCCGATCGAGGAGATCGGGCGGGCCATGATCCGACTGCTCCTGGAGGAGATGGAAGAGGGTGCCGTGGCCTGGCGTCACGTCATCCTCCGTACGGAGCTGGTCGTACGCGAGTCGACCTGACTATCGCAGGCGTCGCAGGCGTCGCAGGCGAAAAAATCGTCATGGGAACGCTCCCGGGTGGGCGCGCTGCGCCACGACACTCCTGTCTGAACTGCGCCTCCGAAGACATCTAGACATGTTCATGCCTGCCGTCTTGTCAGCGACCCGAACCATCCCTACAGTCCCTGCCGAACCCAGGACTGGGAGCGCTCCCATCCACAAGGTGATGGAAACGTTTCTTTTGCCCCCCCTCCCTCTGAAGAGGATCCGCATGCGTCCTTCACCGCACCATGCCCACAGCGCGCGTGGCCTGCTCGGCGCGCTGCTCACCTCTCTCGTCTCCCTCGCCGCGCTACTGACCACAGCGTCAGTGGCGCACGCCGACACCACGATCTGCCAACCCTTCGGCTCAACGACCATCCAGGGCCGCTACGTGGTTCAGAACAACCGCTGGGGCACCAGCGCCACCCAGTGCATCGCCGTCACCGACTCGGGGTTCCGGATCACCCAGGCAGACGGATCCGTCCCCACGAACGGCGCTCCGAAGTCCTACCCGTCCGTCTACAACGGCTGCCACTACACCAACTGCTCGCCCGGCACCAGACTCCCCGCGCAGCTCAGCACCATCTCCTCCGCGCCCTCGAGCATCTCCTACGGCTACGTGAACGACGCTGCGTACAACGCCTCGTACGACATCTGGCTCGACCCCACACCCCGCACCGACGGCGTGAACCGGACCGAGATCATGATCTGGTTCAACAGGGTCGGTTCCATCCAGCCCATCGGCTCCCCGGTGGGCAGCGCAACCGTGGCAGGGCGCGAGTGGCAGGTGTGGACCGGCAGCAACGGCTCGAACGATGTGCTGTCGTTCGTCGCACCGTCGGCGATCACCAGCTGGACCTTCGACGTCATGGACTTCGCCCGGCAGGCCGTCTCCCGGGGACTCGCACAGAACAACTGGTACATGACGAGTGTTCAGGCAGGGTTCGAACCCTGGCAGAACGGCTCGGGTCTCGCCGTGAACTCGTTCTCCTCCACCGTCAACACGGGCTCCTCCGGTGACCCGGGGGGCCCCGGAGGCCCGGTCCCTTCGGCCTGCAAGGTGGCGTACGGGACGAACGTCTGGCAGGGCGGCTTCACCGCCGACGTCACCATCACCAACACCGGTTCCTCCCCCGTCAGCGGTTGGAAACTCGCGTTCACTCTCCCCGCCGGACAGCGGATCACCAATGCCTGGAACGCGAACCTGTCCGGGTCGTCAGGAGCCGTCACAGCGAGCAACGTGGCCCACAACGGAGAGGTGACGGCCGGCGGCCAAGCGACCTTCGGGTTCCAGGGCACCTCCAGCGGCACCTTCGCCAAGCCCTCCGACTTCAGCCTGAACGGCACGGCCTGCAGCACCGGGTGACACATGCTCACCCACCGGGGACCCGCCTGGTCTCTCCATGCACCGGGACCCGCCTGGTCTTTCCATGACGACCGGCGGGTCCCCGGTGTAAGGGCCGGGCCGTGGGCGAGGGTGGGAGTCTTCGGGTCTTGACCGTAGAACGGCCGCGCAGCAGCTGCTCATCGTCGCTGTTCATGTCGTCCAGCCTTGCAGCCGCCGCCGACAACGCAAGCTTGCCCACAGTCGCCTGGGCAAGCCCGCGCTGCCGGGAGGGCTGCCCGGGCCAGCCGCGCCGGCGTCCGAGCCAGCCGCCGGCCTTCGAGGCCTGAGCCTCCTCCGCCTCCCGGCGCTCGCCTTCGGCTTGCCCCGCGTTCCGCTCCGTTTCGAGCACCGCCCGCGTCTCGCAGTCGTCGCACAGGTGCGGGTGACCTGTCCCCCGTGGCCCCAGTCGACCTTGGTGCCGGCCTTCCACCGGTCGTCGGTGAACTCGGTCCCACAGTCCCCGCACACCGGACGCCGGGCCTCGCGTTCGGCCGCTTCCTGCGCCTGGCGGCGTCGCACGTCTTCGGCGCGGCGGGCGAGACCGGCATCCGGGCGAGGGGTTCCGATCGCGTCCCGGAGGCTCTGTCGGTCCTCGCGGCCCAAGCGCCCGAACGCGGGTCCGGTCGGGCCGTGCTCTCGCGCGGCAGTTCCAGCGTGGTGGCCACGCGATCGACATCTTCCCGCTGTTGATGCGGAAGCCGTCTTCGGGCCGGGCCGCTGCCAACTCCAGGGGCCGAAAGGGCTGATGCGACGCTTCGGCCGGTCCGGGAGTCATGATCGATTGTCAGTGGTGGGTGAGACGGTAGGAGCATCAAGTCGGAACGAGGGGGAGCTGCCATGTCCGGAACCCAGAACTACATCAATCACGTTGCTCTTGTGCTGGATGCCAGTTCGTCCATGTCGCATCTGAGCAGCAAGGTCGTCGAAGTCGCCGACCAGCAGATTGCCTACCTTGCCCGCCGGTCGGGGGAACTGGACCAGGAAACCCGCGTCACGGTGTACGTCTTCGCGGACAAGGTGGAGTGCGTTATCTATGACAAGGACGTGCTGCGGATGCCGTCGCTGAAGCAGCTGTACCGGGCCGGTGGAATGACTGCTCTGCTGGCGGCCGCACTGAAGTCGCAGCGGGAGCTGGCGCAGACAGCTCAACTGTACGGCGACCACAGCTTCCTGACGTTCGTACTGACCGACGGACAGGAGAACGCGAGTCATCGCTGCCTGGATGCCCCTTCCAGGGATCCGCGTGAACTGGTCAAGGCCGTGGCCGAGATGATGGCGACTCAGGAGGACAACTGGACGCTGGCCGTCCTTGTGCCGGACCAGATGGGCAAGCGCGAGGCCATGCAGTGCGGTTTCCCGAAGGACAACATCGCCATCTGGGACGCCACGAGCACGCAGGGTCTGGAGGAGGCCGGGCAGGTCATCCGGCAGGCAACCGAGAATTTCATGGTGGGCCGCACCCAGGGCATCCGGGGATCGCGGGCGGTGTTCTCCACCGGTGCGGAGGCGGTCAACAAGGACACCATCGAGGCGGCCGGCCTCACCCCGGTGAGCCCGTCGGAGTACCAGCTGATCCCGGTGGCACGTGACGCGGCGATCCGGGACTGGGTCATCGAATGCGGGCACACCTACCGTACCGGTGGTGCGTTCTACCAGCTGAGCAAGTCGGAGAAGGTCCAGGCAAGGAAGCAGATCGCGGTGCTGGAGAAGAAGACGGACCGGGTGTACACGGGGCCCGAGGCCCGAGCCCTGCTCGGGCTGCCGAACACGGAAGTCCGCGTCAAGCCGGACCACAACGACGACTTCACGATCTTCGTACAGAGCACCAGCGTGAACCGCAAGCTCGTACCGAACACGCGGCTGTTGCTGATGCTCTGACTTCCTGAAAGCCGGCGTCGGGTCCCGGAAGGCTTGTCATTCCGGGACCCGACCGGCAACAGAGTCGGCGGCCGCGGACGCGGCGTGGGAGTGCGTGTTGCTGAGCACCGCCAGTGCTGCGCAGCCACCGGATTGCGACCACGCCGGATGGCGAGCTGGTCGTACGGGAGGGCCGTCTCGCCTTCGAACGGCTTCAGCAGCGCAGCGCTGGTGCGGCCCGGACCGTGGGTGAGCGGCCGTCCCGCTTCGTCGCGTTCGATGTCCTGCGACTGTACGAAGACCGACACCACCAGTTGGTCCTACTGTCAGCGCCGGGCCGAGCTGGAGCCCGTGTGGTCTCGCAGGGAATGCCAGGCGACGTGGGCCCTGCGACCTGGGCCGGCTGGGGATGACGGGGCGGTGGCTGAACCGGGCAGAGGATTGGCGCGTTCACGGCCGCGGCTGGGGGTTGCCGCAGCCGACCCGGTGGTGATGGCCTCGGCGGTCCTCCTCATGGTTGCCGTCAGCCAGGCGCAGTCTCGCACGCCTTCGAGGAGGCGTGGGTGGGAGTACGCCGTGTTGTTCGCTGTCGGGCTCTTGGCCGTCTGACTCTGGATCTACGGACAGCGCGCGTCGGGTTCTTCAGACGATCGGGGTCGACCGCAGCTGAGACAGAGCTGCGTGACGCATGCCTCGTCGACCGGTCCAACCACGTCGACTGGCCAACGCTCAAACTCCGCGTTGACCTCGCTCAGTCTTGTCGCCGCCCACGACGTCGCGAAGAAGTGGACGCTGCCGACGACCTGGGCCGACGCGATCGGCCGTTGCGCGCTCCTGGTCGCCGACCGTGGCCCGAAGAACCGTGACGACCTCCAGCGGATCATGGCAAAGCTCGCATCCGGACAGCTCGCCTTCGTCAACGTGGCCCGCCGCTCGTGTGCGGCGGGAACAGTCGGCCCTGCCCACACTGTTGCACTGGCCAAGAGGACCGGCGCCGCGCGGGCAGGGAACGCAGAGATCAACAGGCCGTCCCGATGTGATCCGGGGTCTCCAGGTCCGCGGTGCGTCCGGTCATCGGCATCAGACTTTTCACACAGGAGAACCGTTTCATGAATGACAGGCCGTTGACGCTCATGGCAGTGCACGCCCACCCCGACGATGAGGCCACCGGAACAGGCGGTGTCCTCGCGCGGTACGCGGCGGAGGGCATTCGCACGGTCCTCGTGACGTGTACCGACGGCGGTTGCGGTGACGGACCGGGGGGTGTCAAGCCGGGCGATCCCGGGCACGATCCAGCGGCTGTCGCCTTGATGCGGCGTCAAGAACTCGAGGCAAGCTGCGAAGTCCTCAAGATCAGTGATCTGGAGATCCTGGACTACTCCGACTCCGGGATGATGGGCTGGCCGACCAACGACGCCCCCGGCTCCTTCTGGCAGACGCCCGTGGAGGAGGGCGCTGCCCGACTGGCGGAACTCTTGCGGCGCTACCAGCCCGATGTGGTCGTCACCTACGACGAGAACGGCTTCTACGGCCACCCCGACCACATCCAGGCCAACCGCATCACGACAGCGGCGCTGGCGATGACCACGCTGACACCGAAGGTGTACTGGACGACGGCGCCGCGCTCGATGATGCAGCGGTTCGGGGAGGTCATGCGCGAGTTCGGTGGGGACGGACAGGAGCCGGATCCCGCTGAGGCCGCCGCGATGGCCGAGATCGGACTCCCTGACGAAGAGATCACCACCTGGGTGGACACCACCGCCTTCGGCGGCCAGAAGTTCGATGCCCTGGCCGCGCACGCCAGCCAGGGCGAGAACATCTTCTTCCTCAGGATGGGCCGGGAAAGGTTCACCGAGTTGATGGGCATCGAGACCTTCGTACGTGTCCAGGACACCACCGGCGCGGCCGTGCCCGAGAACGACCTCTTCGCCGGACTGCGCTGATCCGCCCACCCACCGGGGGTCAGAGAGCTCATGGTCCGTGCGGCTCGATCGGGTGTGCTCGCACACCCGGAGGCTCCTTCACGTGGGTTCCGCTCCGGCGGCCCTGGATGGGCAGGGTGACCCTGCTCGGTCGCGTGGCGGTTACGAGGACGCCGGTCCCCGTTGTCCGCTCCGCTCCTGCAAGAGGGCCGCCGGCCTCCGGGCCCGGCAGGACTGTTGCCCCCGCGTCGAACTGATGGCCTGGGGGCTGGTGTCACCGGGCCCGGAGGTGTCGTGAAAGACACTGATGAGAGATCCGGCCATCGCCCGGTACGGCGCGATGCCGGGCAGGTCGCGGATGACAGGTCCGCACAACGTGGATGCGCGCGCACGACACCACTGGGAGTCCCGCGTCCACTGGGAGTAGGCCCGTCGGGCCCGGGCAGAGGAGGACGAGCGCCAGGCGAGGGCGTACTGCTGGGGCCGGCTGTCACCGCAGCAGAGGACCGAACCCTTCACCGACGTCGCTCTGGCGGTCCCCTGACCGGGGTCTCCCTCCACTTGGCCTCGAACGTGTCGAATGGGCCCAGCGGAACCAGTCATGTGGCCACGATTAGTGATCTTCGACGACCGTCGTGAACAAATCGATCGGCCAACCATCACATGGCCGTGTGGCGACCGTAGTCTGCTTCTCGCCACCTTGAGCGAACCATCACGCTACTGATCACGAGCTTCCCAGTCTTGTGACCGAGTCGCCGATCCGTACTGTGCCGGGTTCCAGGACGTCCAGGTATACCCCGACACACGACAGCCGGCCCAGGTCGAAGACCGGTATGCGGTGCTCGCGGGCGACCGCGCGCATGATGCCGGGGTCGGGTGGCAATTCCTCCTGAGCGAGCGTGGGGATCACGCATCGGGGTGTGGGCACCACGACACGGAAGAGGGCCTCGCCGATGCGCAGGTGGGAATGGATCCAGGCGTCCTCGGGGAAGTCCGGCCCGTCGGGCGTGTCCACGACCAGGTTGGGCCGGAAGCGGCGCGGGTCGAAGTCTCCGGTGGGGTACGTGGACCGCAGCCGTGCCAGGGCAGCTGTGGTGACGAGGTGGACTGTGCCGTAGTCGAAGAACGCCCCCGGTGCGACCCGGCCGGAGGTGATGGCCGCACCAGTGGCGTCGGTGGTCGCCGTGCTCCGCAGGTCGTCTGGGACACCACCCGCATAGTCGGGCACCGCCCGCTCGAGCACGCCGCCGTGCTCCCCTGGGGTGTCCGACAGCCAGACATGGCGGCCCAGCAGCTTGGACAGCCTCGTGTCCAGGTCAGGGTCTCCGGCCGACAGGACGACTCCGTCCGGCAGTTCGACCACGACCGTGCCGGTGCTGTTCAGCCTGGAGCGGCAGCGGAGCAACGAACCCCACTTGCGGGGGTGCTTGGCGCTGCCGACCGTGCCCGTATCGTCGAGAACGGCGAACACTCGGTCTCCGCGCAGCCCGCGTTCGGCGACCGTCACACTGGTCAGAGCCTCACCCAGCATGGACTTCACCGGGTACCGGCGTAATGCCGTCACAGTTCCCATGGACCAATCATGGGCGCTGTCACACCACCCCGGGTACGTCTTCTTCTCCTAGAACTCACCTTCCTGGCACGAACGCCGACTGGACCACGTGCGGGACGGCAAGGACAACCACGCTCTGGGCCTCACCTCCCCGGCGACCGTCGCGCGCGCCCTTGGCCCCCGGGGCCAAGGCCCGTAAACCTCTGTGGTCGCCCGCCGCAGAGCGTCGAGACGACGGGACTCGAACCCGGGATCGGCGGCTGGACACGAACCCGAGATCCTCACAGCGCCCTGGTCCCATGAGAAAGGCGAGGTCTGGAGAACGACGGGTTCCGGGCCCTGGTCTCCGTCGACGCGGGGCGGCTGCCGCTGCGTTCGAGGCACGGCGCTCACATGGCGCCGGCCCTCCGGAGGTCGTGGCCGGGGCCGTGCAACTGCCGGACGCGACGGCGCCGGACGGGGTGATGTCACCAGTACGGATGTCTCAGACCCAGGGTGTCTCAGGCGGTGCACCTCCGTGGCCGAGACGCGTTCGCCGCCGATGATTCGGGGAGCCGAAGAAGGAAATGGGCCGCACGGCCGTCGGCACGGCGCAGATAGCCTGCGCGAATGAAGCGGATTCAGCGGGCCGCCGGCGCGGTCGTCGGCTCAGCGGTGGGTGACGCCCTGGGTGGCCCCTTCGAGTTCGGCCCCCAGGGAGCGTTCACCGCGCGATTTCCCACTCCTGGTGCCGGTGGCGAGATGTGCGGAGGCGGTGGCTGGGACCCCGGCGAGGCCACTGACGACACGCAGATGGCCGTCCTGGTCGCGGAGTCGCTGATGGAGCGGGGAGAGCTGGATCTTCCGGACATCTTCGCCCGCTTCCAGCGCTGGGCAGCGTCAGAACCGAAGGACATCGGCTTGCAGACCGAAGACGTCCTGACCAACGGCTTGCCCTGGGACCTCGCCGCCGCGACCCATTTCCAGGTCAACCAACGAGCAGCGGGAAACGGCTCCTTGATGCGGGCCTCGACCTCCGCGGTCCACTTCGCGGCCGTCGGCCAAGAAGCCACCATGGACGCGGCCCGGCGCATCGCTGCCCTCACCCACGGTGACCGCGCGGCCTGGGAAGGCACCGCGATCTTCCACGAACTCATCCGCGTCGCGTTCGAGGACACCGACCCCCTCACCGCGCTCCCGGACATCCTGGCTCTTGTCCACCCCGACCACCGCGGCCGCTATGCCACCGTCCTCGATCCCGCCTGGCACCCCGATCAGGCGACCGAGTTCAACGGTGCCGTCTGGCCCTGCCTGGGCTCCGCCGTCTGGGCCCTGCGCACCACCACCGGTTTCGAAGACGCCATACGCGCGGCGCTCGACCTCGGCGGTGACACGGACACCGTCGCCGCGGTGACCGGAGGCCTCGCTGGGGCGTACTACGGGCTGGAGGCAATCCCCGCCCACTGGACCCAGCCACTCCATGTCCCCCTCCCAGGATTCGATGGACGGGTGCTGCACCTGGTGGACCTGCTCCACCTTGCACACCGCCTCGGAGGCTGAACCGGGTCCTGCTCGGCAGTCGGCCGTTGGACGAACGTACGGCCACCTGCGCCGATCCACTCCGCGGTGCTCTTGCGCCGAATTCCGGTCGCCCCTCGCAGGCCAGCCCCTCCTCGCAGGCCGACCCTGGCGCCCGAGCACCGCGGCTGATGCTGCCTCCAGCCTTCCGACGGTCAGTCGCTACTGACCGTTCGATCCTCCTCGCGGGCCTCTTTCCGGTTGCTCGGGCGAAATCAGTTGGCGGGCCTGCCGAACCAGCGGGAGAGGTGGTCGTCCAGGTTCTGCTGATCGTCGCCGATCCAGGCGACATGGCCGTCGGGGCGTACCAGGACGCAGGGAACATCCAGTGCCGCAGTGGGGTCCGCGAGGTAGTCGACCCGGTCTGCCCAGCCGCCGACGTTCAGGCGTTCGGTGCGGTCCAAGAGCAGGCCCCGGCCGCGATGCAGCAGACCGTAGAGGTGGCCGTGTTTCATGTCCATGTCGGGCAGGCGGCGGCCGAGCAGGTCGGGGCCTTCGCCGAAGTCGTAGCGGATGTGGATCGCGGTGATCTTCTCGATGAGATAGCGGTTCACCTCGTCGATGTCCATCAGCTCGGTGAGCAGCCTGCGCACGGCCTGCGGCCCCGGTTCGGTGGAGTGCAGTTCCATCTGGGCTCGGGTGTTGTCCAGCACCTCCTCGGCGACCGGACGGCGTTCTGCCTGATAGGTGTCCAGCAGTGTTCTTGGCGCCCAGCCGCGGATTTGTGCGGCCAGTTTCCAGCCGAGGTTGAATGCGTCCTGAACGCCCAGGTTGAGGCCCTGTCCGCCGGTGGGTGGATGGATGTGTGCCGCATCGCCGGCCAGCAGCACCCGCCCGACCCGATAGCGTTCGGCCAGCCGGGTGGCGTCCCCGAAGCGGGACAACCAGCGCGGGGAGTGCACGCCGAAATCGGTTCCGGCGATGGTGCGCAGCTGTTGTCTGAAATCCTCGAGGGTGGGTGGTTCCAAGCGATCGCTGACTCCTGCGGCGGGCACTACGACGCTATATGCCCCTTCGCCGAAAGGCCTGAGCCAGAACCGCTTGTTGGTCTCGCTGATTTCGGTCACCTTGGCGGTGATCTCCTCCTGCGGTACACCCACTTCCATCTCGCCCATCAGCGTCTCGGTCCGCGAGGGCTCACCGGGGAAGCCGACGCCGAGCAGTTTGCGCACCGTGCTGCGCCCGCCGTCACAGCCGACGAGGTAGCGCGAACGCAGCTGTTCGCCGTCGGCCAGCTCGACGGTCACACCCTCGTCGTCCTGCTCGAAATCGTCCACCGCACAACCGCGCCGGACCTGCGCACCGAGTTGGGTCGCATGTTCTTCGAGCAGGTGAACGATGACCGGCTGCGGGATGCCCAGCAGATAGGCGTGCGCTGAATCCAGGCCCTGGGGCGCGGGTTTGTTGATGGCGGCGAAGAATCCGCCGGCCGGACGCTGTCTGCCGTGTTCCCGAATACGATCCAGGAGTCCGCGCATTGCCATCAGCTCGAGACTGCGAATGTGCAGACCGACGATGCGGACGAACGAGACGGGCTCGGTTTCCTTCTCCAGAACGAGTACCCGCACATCGTGCAGCCGCAGTTCGGCGGCCAGCATCGCGCCGGTCGGCCCGCACCCGGTAATGATCACGTCGAACATGAGGGGCGCGCGATCGGCGCCGGAGCCCGGCGACCGGGGTCCGGGTACGTCGTCCATGGTGAAGTCGCGCTCGACCGTGCCGTTCGACGACGGCTCGGCGGTGAACCGAGAAGAGTGCATAGGTGTTGCCTTTCGGGAGTGCCTTGTTGGCGAGGCACTCCCGGCGACACCTACGTCAATCGCCCGACCGTTACGGAAAGGGGGAGCACCCACATCGCTACAGCGTTCATGGGTCTCACCTCCTCGGGCGGTGTCACGGTCAACGGCAAGCTACAAGCCCGAGCATCACCCCGTCCACTCATTTCCCAGCCACGTGAGCACGACTCCGAACGGGCGTCCGGGGCGCTGAGCAGCTCGCTGAGGTGGTCACGGAAGTCGTTCGGGTATCTGTTGACCGAGCCGAACAGGACAAGGCTGTTGCTGGTCATGCCCTTGTGGCCGAACAGGTGGGTCGGCCGTCGTTGACGGCTGTGAGCAGAGCGACGGCCTGGTGGACGACGTCGAGCACGACCCCTTCGGCTTCGTCGCCGATGAGCCGGCGGCCCTTGAGGACCCTGCCGCACGGGTTGTGGCGGATAGGGCCGTCCGGGCCGTTGTCGATGAACGCGCAGTCGGGGGCGAGTTCCCGGACAGCTGGTGAACAGGCGGTGTTCAAGGGGCGGTGTTCAAGTGGCGGTGTTCAAGAGGGTTCAGGTCCCGGCAGATCACATTCACCGAGACCGATGGTCCTGCACAACCGCCCATCTACGCCGAGGGCGAGCCCCCACAGCCGGGGCGCGAGGGCCGCCGAAAGTACGACTGGCAGCCCGCGACCGCCGCGCCGTCGTGGATGAACCTGGCCTGCCTCCTGGAAGACCTCGCCACGTGGGTCCGGCAAATGGCCGACGATCACATCGCCTTGGTCGGCCTTGAAGCACCGGAGCCGGCCTGGTGCGACCTGCTCGTCCTCGACGGTGACAGCGCCTACCGAGCCCGGATCGCTCTGGCCTGCCGACGTGAGGTGCTGGACTTCCCTGGAATGTATCTGCGAGACCTGTTCGCTGAAGGTCACTACCGCGCCTACCTGACTCCCGACCCCACCGAGAAGCTGCCGGTAGTGGACCTTCGTACCGTTTTGTGATCCTTCGCAGGTGGTGCTGCGAAGGCGGCCTCTTGCGCGGTCCTCGGGACCGCGCAAGCACGCCTCATACGCCGGCAACTCCGTCGATCCCCTCACGGATCAGGTCGGCATGACCGTTGTGACGAGCGTATTCCTCGATCATGTGCACCATGATCCAGCGCAGCGAGGCCCCCTGATCACCGACGTGACCCGCTTCCTCTTCAGACAAGCGGCCGGAGTCGTCCAGCGACGCGTCAGCGATCAGCTCACGGCCCTTGGCGACCTCCCCTTGCCAGGCAGCCATCGCCTCGTCCAGTCCCCGGCCCGGCTGAAGGGCAAAGCCGTCGCCATTGCTCTGCCCGAAGACCGGCGGCAGGTCCTGGCCTGCGAATACACGCTGGAACCAGTTGCGCTCCACCTCAGCCAGGTGCTGAACGAGGCCCAGCAGCGTCATCGACGACGGTACCGCTGCGGGCAGTCGTAACTGATCATCTTTCAGGCCCGAACACTTCAGGGCGAGAGTCGCACGGTGAAAGTCCAGCCACGCCTCCAGCATGGCGCGCTCGTCAGCATGTACAGGCGGGATGTGTCGTCCATCCTGTGTCGTATTCATGGACACACCGTCGCAGGAGCCGCCGTGATCTTACGGCCGTCTTCGCCGGCGGCGAACAGTGACTGACGCGGGGCCGCCGACCGGGATGGGGGGTGTTGTGGGTAGTGTTTGCCGCTGACCGCCGACCACATCAGCCGTTGAGGTCGCGTCATCTGTCCAGGTTCGATGGACCAACACTCCGGAACCGCGCCCACCCTGCGGAAATTCGTTTGTGCGGCTTTTGTGTCCGGTGCTGCAATGCACGCATGGACCATGCCCAAGTGCTACGCCTGTTCGATCGCCAGATGCGCCGTGACGTCCCGCCGGACCACGCTGGGGTGCGCGTCGAGCGCGTGGCGAAAGTGGTCCGCCAGAGCGGCGGGCCGGAAGACTGGAACGGCATCGTGTGGTCGGACCTCGACGCGTCGAACGCGGACGCCGCGATCGCCGAGCAGGTGCGGCACTACAGCGCGCTCGGGGTCGAGTTCGAGTGGAAGACGTATGCGCACGACACGCCCGCCGACCTCGGCGAGCGGCTGCTGCGCGCAGGGTTCACGGCCGAAGATCCCGAGAGCCTGATGATCGCCGAGGTCTCCGAACTGTCCACCGTCGTCGAACCCGCCGAGGATGTAAGGCTCGTGGACGCCACCGACGAGGCGGGCATCAGGCTCGCGGTCGAGGTGCACGAGGCTGCGTTCGGCGCCAGCGGCGAGCGGCTGCGCGGCCAGTTGCTCGACCGGCTCACGCACAACCCCAGCAGCTTCGTGCTGACCCTGGCTCTGGTCGGTGACCGGCCCGTCGGGGCAGCCCGGATCGAGTTCACTCCGGGCGCCGACTTCGCGAGCCTCTGGGGAGGCGGAATCGTCTCGGAGTTCCGCGGCCGCGGTCTCTACCGGGCCTTGGTGGCCCATCGCGCCGGCCTCGCTGCCGCCCAGGGAGTACGCCACCTCCAGGTCGATGCGATGCCAACGAGCCGCCCGATCCTTCAGCGGCTCGGTTTCGAGCGGCTGAGCACGACGACGCCGTACGTTCGCAGCTGCTGAGAGGGGGCTCCAGCGTGGGCGGATTGCCCTTTGTCCCCTAGCCTCGCGCTTTCTTCCTATGCGTGCGGCCACGTCGAGGGCGGCCGTCGCGGAGTGGTTTCGCAGGCGGGGCGGTACTGCTGGTCGAGAGGGTCCCCAAGTCCGGTCGGGATGCGGGGATATCAGCGGCGCTGTGGTGGCCACGGCCGTCGGGTCGAGCGTGGCCACGGTCGGGGCATCGTCCGACGGGCGTGAGCGGGTCCGGCCGTGGCTCAGATGGCCTGGAGTGGCTGCAGCAGGCTCAGGGTGTCGGCGTTGAACCAGTACTCGACGAACTTGCCGTGCTCCACGCGCAAAGTGTCGGTTCCGGCGTAGGTGATCACGGTGCCGGGCGCCGCCTTGGCTCCGGGGAAGCCCCCCGCGTAGGTCCCGGTGGCCACCCAGCGAGCGGACACGTAGCGGCCGTCGACCAGTGGGCCGACCTCCAGGCCGAACCGCAGGTCGGTGAACACCGACACCTGATCTGGTCGACCAGGCCCTCGACGCCGCGGATGGAGCTGCCGTCGGTGCCGTCGAGCAGGGCGGCACGGACCGGGAAGTCGGGCGAGATGGTGCTTGATTGCTTGGCGGTATCGCCGTTCCACACCGTGACCCCGGTGGCGAACATCGTCCTCAGGTTGTGGGCGGCGGTGTGCTGGTCGGAGTCGGCAACCGACGGGTGCGCGGCGGCCGCGGGTGCAGCCTGGGTGAAGGCGGCGGTGGACGCGAGGGCCAGAGGGGCGGTCAGCGCGAGCGCTCACACATTTCCAGTGTTCCCGGGGCATCGTGCAGTGCATCCCGCAGACGTTCGCCCAGCGCCACGCGCCCGGTACCTCTGTGAACGTCTACGATCCCGTGGCATGCATCGCCGCCGTGATGCGGTACGTCCGCAAACGGTACGACGTTGCCATCGACGGTTCCAATCTCGCCGGGAAGGTTCAGCAGTTCGACCCCCACCGGGATCCTCGCGGGTACTGACGGCAAGGCTGCCGGACGAGTACGACGAGCGGCGCCTGGCTCCGGTCGGGGGACCGGCGCCGCCGAAGGGATCGGGGCGCGGCAACCGTCGCGGCCACGGTCGTTGTGGCCGGTCCGCTCCCGAATGGGGTCCTTGAGGACGTCCACCGGGAGGTCCTCGACCGGCCGCGGTCGGACCATGGCCCAGCGGATCCCTTCCCACGCACGCAGTCCCCCGGTGGCGGGACGGAGCTTCCCATGGCCACCGGTGCCCCGACGGCGTCTCAGCCGGCAGCCACGTAGACCTTGCGCAAGGGGGAACGGACCTCCCACTCGGTCCGCTCCCCCGCGTGCAGGCGTACGACGACGCCGGGTGCCAGCTCGATGCTCTCCCCGGTCTCGAATCGCACGGTCGCCTCTCCGGCAAGTACGACGAAGACCTCGTCGACCTCGACGTCGCGGACCGCGCCGACCGTCAGTGCCCACAGTCCGAGTTCTGTGCCCCGGAAGTCGCCCAGATTCTTCGTGGCTGCCACCGGACATCCCGCGAGGATGTGGTGCTCCTCCAGTGGCAGCGGGTCGAGTTCGACCTCGTGTGCGTTGACGCAACGGTCCATCACGACACCATCCTTGGGTAGAAGATCCGTCAGTTCTCGTCGACCACGAGATCCGCCGTCGGAACCGAGCAGCAGAGCAGGACCTGTCCGCCCCGGGGTTCGACGAGCGGGTCGGTGAGGTACGCCGTTCGGCCATGGACCGTCGCCGCGCACGTCCCGCACACTCCGGCGCGGCAACCGGCGGGCAGCGTCAGTCCCTGGGACTGAGCCAGTTCAAGCAGTGTTCCCGACTCGGCACTCCACTTGGCGGTCACTCCCGATGCCCGGTAGGTCACCTGGAACGGTCCCGCGTGCGGTGCCGGCCGGGGGGTGAGGTCCACGGTCCTCGGGGAGTAGAAGGCGTCGTACCGGATCGAGCTCGTCGGCACGCCCGCCGCCTGTGCGGCCGCCCTCATGTCGGTCACGAACGAGATGGACCCGCACATGTGGACCTCGGTGGAGGCCGGATCGGTCAGGATGCCGGCGATGAGAGTGCCGTCCGGACGTCCGGGGTTGTGTTCTACCGCAGCGTCCTCCTGCCGTGGTCTCGTCACGTACAGGTGCAGGCGGGCCCGGCGCAACCGGGCCGCGGCTCGCTGGAGTTCATCCCAGTGCGGCAGGCTCTCGATGTCGCGGACGACGTGCACGAAGTCCACCGGACGTTCGCTGTGGGCTGCCACCAGGGCGTGGGCCATGGCGAGCGCCTGCGTGACGCCGATGCCGGCGGTCAGGACCAGGAGCCGGCGGTCCTCCTCAGCGTCCATGACGGCATCCCCGAACGGGCCGGTGACCAGGACCCGTTCGTCCTCGCGCAGGCCGGACAGCCACGGTGACACGACGCCGCCCTCGCGGTACTCGGCGGTGATGCGTGCGAGTCCGTCACCGGAGCGGCTGATGGTGTAGTTGCGCCATCCCGGAGCGTCCAGGTCGGTTCGGTGCACTCGCAGGTACTGGCCGGGACGCGCCGCCGCGAGAGCGGGACTCGGGTCGTCCAACTCGACGCTCGTGGCAGTGATGGCCGGCCGGCTGACCGACGTCACCCTGGCCATCCGTGGGGCCGACGCCATCTCCGCCTCGCTCAATCCTTGGCTCGCGTAGGTGAGCGTGCGGCGCGGGCCGACGTGCACGTGCTGGCCGATCCTCAGGCTGCCCGGAGTCCTGACCTGGGCGTAGACCCCGCAGTAGAGGTGTCCGAAGTGGCCGACGAGGATGCCTGGGACATTGACCTCGGTGTCGCCGGTGACGGGGTCCACGGCCGTGGCCCTGCACCGCTCCACGGGGCGCAGCACATCGAGGTCGACCTCGCCGATGCGCAGCCGCCCGCCGGGGAAACCGAACTCCGCCCACGGGGCCAGGCCGTCGATATACAGGTTGGCTCTGAACCGTCGTGGATCGAGTGGGGTCTTCGCGACCCGTGCGATGTCGCGGACGGTGGCGAGGTTGATGATCGATATCGGGACGTCGGCGAAGTCCCACAGGTGGCTGCCCGAGGAGACCAGGCGCGCGGTCCTGCCCGGGGAGCCGAACCAGTGCTGGATCCGGGAGGTGACGCAATGATCGTCGTCGAGTCGGCAGTCTTCCCGAAGCCGGACTCGCAGTTCTTCGCCGTCCCGGGCCGTGAGCACTAGCTCGGCGCCCCCTGTAGGCCCGGGTACTCCCCCGGCCTTGCGCGAGATGCGAGCCGAGTAGCCGCCGAGGTCCGGTCTGGTGTCCAGGGCGTGGAAGGCCTCGTGACTCGTCCAACTCCCGAAACTCTCCAGTGGGATCGCATCGTTGGCCAGGCCGAGCAGGCGGTCGAAACGCAGGCCGTCCGGACCGAGGAAGGCCTCGTCTAGTGATTCACCGCCCAGGCCCTTGACCGGGTAGCGCCCGATGTCGGCCAACAGCGGAGGCCGCATGGCCTTCATTCTTCCGCTCCGAGCACGGTCAACCGCACCTGGCCGGCCAGACCGCCGCCGACCGACAGCGTTTGTGTGCTGGTGACTACCCGCGTCGCCAGCCACGGGTTCTCCTCGGTGCCGGAATGCCAGAGGTGGTACGGGAAGTCGCTGCACGCCGGCTGGAGTCGCAGGCGGTGACCCGGGCGGAGCCGGTATCCCGTGTGGCCGAGGTCGATCTCGACGGTCTCGCCGCGCCGGGGCGGAAGCACCGTCTGTCCACGGACGAGCATGTGGGCCGAACCGTCAGGAAAGACGTCGAAGAGCTTGGCGAACAGATGCATTCCGGGCGCGGTGGACTCGACAGTGAGTTCCGCCCTTACCGGGCCCGCCAGGTCCAGCGGCGCGGATGCCGGAGCCGCGGTGAAGGTCAGCAGGTCGGGACGGGGATGGAGCCCACTCTCGTCGACCCATTCGCGCAGCGCCGAAAAGGGATCCCCGGTGATGCTGGGCACCATGTCGTGCGGGTCGTGTGTCCATCGCACCGTGTGCGGTGGATCGGCAGGGGTCTTCGGGCTCTCGTGCAGCGAGCCGCCGTCCGTGTCCCGTACTGCCATGTCGGGTTCGGCGAGGTGCAGCACGAACTCACCGGCTTCCGGCGGCGGCCAGTTCGTGGAGGTACGGAAGCCCACGTGACCCAGGTGCCAGCGCACCCGGGGAAGCGACTCCTCGGGCCGCTCGCCCTTGAGGAACACGTCGAAGAACTCCAGCACCGGTGCGACGTCGTGGGCGATGGTCCGGCGCAGTGCCTTGTCGTCGGTGCTGTGGTCGTTCTCCGGTTGTACGGGTGAGCGGGCGAGGCGGTGGTTCTCGTGGTCGATGGAGTCGGCGTACAGATAGGTCACCGGGCCCCAGGCGGGGTGTGTCGCCATGGCCGTGTAGTCGTCCATGGACTCCCCCAGCAGGTTGTCGAACCAGCCGACTCCGTGCAGCGTCGGCACCGGCGCCGCCTGGGACGGGTGGCCGTGGGGAAGCGGTTCGGCGGGCTGCGGGTGCGGTACGTAGCTGTCGAAGGCCGCGGACCTGCTTCTCGAGGCGGTGAACGCCTCTTCGAATGCTTCCAGGAGCGGTCGGCGGTCGTGGTCGATCGGGGTGTGGACGATGTCACGGGACGCCCAGTAGTCGGCGAGGTATTCCGCCGCGTAGAGAGTGACGATCCGCTCCGGCTCCCGGTGCGGCACCGCCACGGCCAGTTCCATGGAGGTCACCCGGGGCACGATCGCCTTCAGGGCCGGATGAGCGGTGGTGACGGCGGCCCACTGGGTGAATCCGAAGTAGGAGTCGCCGCACATGCCCACGACGGCGTCGGACCACTGCTGCCGGTTGATCCCCTCGATGGTGTCGTAGCCGTCCTCGGCTTCGTGGACGAAGGGCACGGTCTCTCCCTGGGAGCGGAACTTGCCGCGGACGTCCTGGACGACCGTGGCGTATCCGCGCGCGGTGAACTCCGCGGCCGTCTGCTCCATGAAGCAGTAGCGGCCGTTCTTGTCGTACGGCAGGCGGATCAGCACCGTGGGGCAGCGGCCCGGAGAGGCGGGGAGATAGACGTCGGTGGCGAGTTCGACGCCGTCCCGCATGGGCACCATGTGCTGTTCGGCCGACGCGCTCAGAGGGGCGGGGCCGATGTGTTCGGTGGCTATGGGCATGGGAGAGTCCCTGTCAGGTTCATGACGTGTGCGCGGTGACGCGTTCCGTGTCCGACTCGGGTGGGGCCGATTTCCGCGGCTTCCCGGAGTGTCCGAGCGATTCGGTGCGGCAGGGCGACGGCAGGCCGAAGAACCGTCGCCGGCCGACCACATGGGCCTGCCTCTTGTCAGGGCGTACGGCCGGGCCTGTGTCAGTGGCCCGGCGGTCAGTGGCCCGGCACGGTGGCGGCGCGGCGGCGCGGGACCCATCCGGGCCGGGGGACGGCGGACAGCAGGCGCTGCGTGTAGGGGTCCTGCGGGTGATCGAGGATGCGGGCGGTCGGGCCCGCTTCGACGACGCTGCCGCGGTGCATGACGACGCACTCGTCGCTGACCTGGCGGACGACGCCCAGGTCGTGGGAGATGAACAGGTAGGCCACCTGGGTCTCGGCACGCAGGTCGGAGAGGAGGTTGATGATCTGGGCCTGGACGCTGACGTCGAGCGCGGCCACCGCCTCGTCGAGGATCAGCAGCCGGGGCCGTAGTGCCAGGGCGCGGGCGATGGCGGCGCGCTGGCGCTGACCGCCGGACAGGGCCCGAGGGCGGGCGGAGCCCTGGCGCTCGTCGAGACCGACCTGCCGCAGGAGTTCCTGGACGCGTTCGCCGTGGTGCGCGGTGTCGTCCGGGAAGTGGACGCGCAGAATCTCCTCGATGGCCGCGGCGACGGTCTGGTGCGGGTCGAGGGAGGTGTACGGGTCCTGGAAGACCATCTGCACTTCGCGGGCTCGTGCCTTGCGGTCCCGTTGCCGGACCCGGCCGCCGGCGCGGGCCGTGCCGGCGTACTCGACGAGACCGGAGGTGGGTGTCTCCATGCCGGCGATCATGCGGGCGACGGTCGTCTTGCCGGATCCGGACTCCCCGACCACGGCCAGGGAGCCGCCGGCGGGCAGGGCGAACGACACGTCGTTCACGGCCACGAAGCCCTCTCCGTTCCCGGACCGGGGCGACGGGAAGACCTTGCGCAGGTTCTCCACGCGCAGCAGCGGGGTCATACCGTCTCCGATCGTTCCGGGGCGTCGAACGTGATCCGTCCGCGCAGTTCCTCGGCCCGGTGGCACGCCACTTGGTGGTCGTCCAGTGCACGCAGTTCCGGGCGTTCCGTGCGGCACCGGTCCTGCGCGAAGGGGCAACGGTCGGCGAAGACGCACCCCGGTCCCGCTTCGAAGGCCGAGACCGGGCGTCCCGGGATCGCCCACAGGCGTTGGACGTCCACGGTGCTGGGGCGTGAGGCGAGCAGTCCCACGGTGTAGGGGTGCCGGGCCGTGTCGTGGAGGTCCCTCGCGCTCGCGCTCTCGACGACGGTTCCCGCGTACATCACGGCGATCCGGTCCGTGACCGCGGCGGCCAGGTCCAGGTCGTGGGTGATGAAGACCATGGCGAGGCCGCGCTCCACACGCTGCTCGTCGAGGATGGCCATGACCTCCTCCTGGGTGGTGACGTCCAGAGCGGTGGTCGGCTCGTCGGCGATGATGAGCCGGGGCCGGGCCAACAGCGCGGAAGCGATCATGACGCGTTGCAGGAGGCCGCCGGAGAGCTGGTGCGGGTACTGCCGCATACGGCGCGGGGCGTCGGCGATGCCCACCTCCCGCAACAGGGCGACGGCGCGCTCGGCGGCCTCGGTGCGGGGCACGGAGGTGGTATCGCGCAGGCCCTCGGTGAGGAAGTCGCCGATGGTGCGCACCGGGTTGATGTGGGTGCGCGGGTCCTGGTGGATCATTGCCACTTCGGAGGCCCGGTACCGGCGCAGTGCACGACGGTCCATCCCGGTCAGGGACACTTCGCCGAAGCGCACTTCGCCCTCCACCACGGAGCCTTCGGGGAGTAGGCGCATCAGGGTGCGTGCCGTCATCGACTTGCCGGACCCGGACTCGCCGACGAGTCCGATGGCTTCTCCCGGCTTCAGGGTCAGGTTGACGTTGTGCAGGACGCGTCGCAGGTGTCCGCGCACGGGGATGTCGAGGCGGAGGTGCGCCACCTCCACGAGGAGGTTGTCCATGCGTGGGTTGTCCATGCGTGGGTTGTTCATGCGTTGGCCTCCGCGCGGTCGGCGAGTCGCTCTCCGAGCAGGTTGAAGGCGACGACGGTGACGACGATCGCGAGGCCGGCGGCGAGTGCCGCCTGGGGCCGGCCGTTGAGCAGGGCCGTCTGACCGTCGGCGATCATCAAGCCCCAGTCAGTAGTGGGTGGTTGGACGCCCAGACCGACGTAGGAGATGGCGCCGAGTTCCACGAGCGCGGTCCCGAAGCTGATGACGGCCTGGGCGCGGATCACCGGCAGCAGGTTCGGCAGGAGGTGCCGGGTGCAGATCCGCCACCCGGACAGGCCGGCCAGCTCGCACGCCTCGATGTAGGGAAGGTTGCGTTCCCGGTACGCGACGGAGCGGACGATGCGGGTCAGGTACGGGGTGTACGCGATGGCCAGTGCGGTGACGGGCGCGGTGAGGCCGGAGCCGAACAGGGCCACGGCGAGGACCGCGAACAGCAGGCCGGGGAAGGCGAACAGCACGTCGGACAGGCGGGTGATCGCCCGGTCGAACCAGCCTCCGTACCAGACCGACGCGATGGCCAGCGTGGTACCGGCGACCGTGGCGACGGTGACCACGAGGGCGGGCCCGAGCAGGCTGAGCCGCGCTCCGTACAGCAGCCGGGAGAGGATGTCGCGGCCGAGCGAGTCGGTACCGAGCCAGTGCTGGGCCGAGGCGCTCCGACCCGCCGCGAGCACATCGGTCTGCGCCGGGTCGTACGGCGCGAGCAGGGGCGCCGCCGCCGCGACGCAGACCAGCAGGACACAGACGGCCATGGCCACGACGAGCACCATGTCCGCCGAGCGCAGACGGCGGGTGACCCGGACCAGGGGTGCGGGGGCGGGCAACCCGGTGAGCGCGGTCATGCCTTGCCGCCTTTCGTGCGCAGGCGCGGGTCGAGGAGGGCATGGAGGACGTCGACGAGGCCGGTGACGACCACGAATGAGGTGATCAGCAGCAGGCTGATCGCGAGCACGACGTCGTAGTCCTTGGCGGACACGCTGGTGATGAGCAGGGAACCGAGTCCGTCGAGACCGAATGCCCGCTCGACGACGACCGCGCCGGCCAGAAGTCCGGCCACGGTCAGGCCCAGCACGGTCGTGATGGGGATGGACGCGTTGCGCAGGACGTGCCGGCGGAAGACCAGGACCGGAGCGATACCCCTGCCGCGGGCGGTTTCGACGTGTTCACGCGAGCGTTCGGTGCGGATCGAGGTACGGGTGATCTGGGCGACCCAGGCGCTCCAGCCCAGGGCCAGGGCGACGGCGGGGAGCGTGAGGTGCCACATCCGGTCGCCGAATCCGCCGGAGCCGGCTCCTGTCGTGGGGAACCACCCCAGCTTCAGGGCGAAGAGGCTCACCAGCAGGGACGCGGCGACGAAGCCGGGGATGGCCACTCCGACCGCGGTCAGGGTGACCACGAACGGGCTGAGCCGTCGGAAGGCGCCGCCGACGATGCCGAGGGTCACGCCCAGCACCGCGATGAGGACGGCGGCGTACGCGATCAGCAGCAGGGTGGTGCCCAGCCGTGGTCCGATCAGGTCGGCCACGTCCGTACGGTAGGTGATGGAGGTGCCCAGCCGTCCTTGCGGCAGGCCCGTCAGCCAGTGCCAGTAGCGGACCGGGAGTGGGTCGTCCAGGCCGAGTTCGTGGCGTGCCGCGGCGAGCTGTGCGGGGGTGGCGTGGCTGCCGGCGAGTTGGATCGCAGGGTCACCAGGGGCCGCGGAAAGGGCCGCGTACACCGCGAAGGACGAGATCAGAAGGGTGGCGAGCGGGCCGGCCAGCCGCTTCGCCACGACGGCGAACCGGTGTACCGGGAACCTGGGCCGGCTCGGGGTGGTGGCGGGGGGAGCGAGGGTCATGATGTCGTGCGATACGGCCGGGTGCCGGCTGCATCTCCTCCGTCCGTACCTGGCGATGGATGGCGGGGACCGTGGCCGCCCGGTCGTACCGGGCAGCCACGCGGTGATCTGCTACTTCACTGGCCCAATCAGGGCGAGAGACGGCTGGAACATGTAGGCGAACGAGGTCGTGGCGCCCGAGAGCTTGTTGCTCAGGTAGGACACCTCGTTGAGTCCGACCAGCGAGGTGGTCAGGTTCTCCGCTTCGTAGACCTTCTGTGCCGCCACGATCAGCTTCGCCCGTTCGGTGGCGTCGTCGCTCTGCTGGGCCTTGGCGAGAGCACTGTTGACGCTCGGGTCGTCGTAACCGGTGTAGTTGTACGTGGCGCCCGGCCGGAACGAAAGACCAAGCTGTTCCAGCGGGTCGGCGACCTGGTTGTAGCCGACGCTGAGCAGCAGGTCGATGTCCTTGCGCGCCGACGGATCGACGAAGGTGCTGCCGTACTGGAGTGGCTGCAGGGCCTGGATCCGCACGGTCAGCCCGATGGCCTTGGCCTGCTGCTGGATGAGCTGGGCGAGCTGGGACTGGGTGGCGTCTCCCGCGAGGGTCACGAGCTTGACCGGCTGTTTCGGGGCGCCGACGGAGTCGACGAGCTTCTTGGCCGCGTCGACGTCGTAGGCGTTGGACTTCTCGTACGCCCCGTAGGCGTCCTGGTAGATGTCGCGCGCCTCCGGGTCCCAGCCGCTCGTGGGAAGGTTGGTGTAGTTCGCCTCGCCCGCGCCGTTGAAGACGACCTTGGCCAGCGCCGCGCGGTCGATCGAGGTGAACAGGGCCTTGCGGATGACGCTGTCGGCGAGCGGGCCGCCCGAGCGGGCCAGCGCCAGGTTGACGTACTGGATCGACGGGCCGAAGTGCAGCGTGCCGTCGGCACTGGACTTCAGGCGCGGGATCACGGCCGGGGGCACTTCGTAGGCGCCGTCGACCTCGCCCGACACCAGGGCCTGCGCCAGAGCGGTGGAGTCCGTCAGGAACTTGAGCGTGGCCGTCCTGGCGTGGGCCTTGTAGGCGGGGTTCCAGTAGGCGTCGTTGCGTTCCAGTTCGATGCCGGAGCCCGCGTTCCACTGCTTCAGCCTGAAGGGGCCACTGCACATGAGGCCGCCCTTGGCCGTGCCCAGGTTCTTGCCGGCCTTGACGGCGTACGCCTTCTCGACGATGCCGCCGATCGGGCTGGCCAGCTCCTTGGTGAACAGTTCGTCGTAGGTCTTGAAGCGGACGGTGACCTGGTGGGTACCGGTCGCTTTGATGGACTTCACCTTGTCGAAGAGGAAGTGGGAGGGCGCCTGCGGGTCGAGGTTGCGGCCCAGGCTGTAGGCGACGTCCTCGGCGGTGAGGGGGTGGCCGTTCCAGAACTTCACGCCTTCTCGGATCGTGTAGACCACGGTCAGTTTGTCGGGCCGGGAGGTGGAGGTGGCGAGGTTCGGGCTGGTGGTGAAGTCCGGGTTCGTCCGGAACAGGGGGTCGCACAGGTTGGACAGCACCAGGTCGACGCTGTAGTCGTACGCGTTCAGCGGGTCGAGGGATCCCGGCTCGCCGCGCGGCAGGCCCCAGTCGAGGTGGTCGATGTCGCCTGCGGCGGCCTTGGGCAGGGCATTGGTCAGGGATGGGCCGGCGGCCGGGTCGGCCGAGGGGCCGGACGTGTCGGACGTGTCGGACGAACAGGCGGTGCCGGCGGCGAGAACGAGCACGGCCACCGCGGCGGCGGTGCCGGCCCGGCGGCATGCCACCGCTCTGCGGGCCGCCGGAGCGGGGGACGGGTGGGTGTTCATCTCGTGCTCCTGGGACGGGTCGTGGCGAGCGGGGGGCGGCGGGTGGACCACTCGGTGGCGGCCTCGTAGCAGGCGGCGGCGCGCAGGATGTCCGCGTCACCGTGGTAGGGGCCGATGATCTGCAGACCGACGGGCAGGCCGTGGGAGTCGAATCCGCACGGCACGGAGACGGCGGGCAGGCCGGCGTGGCTCGGCGGTTCGGTCAGACGGTGGAAGGCGATGCCCGGTTCGGTCACCGCCTGGCCGTCGATGTGGGTGGGGCCTGCGGCGGGGCCCGGGTGCGGGAACACGGCGGCAGGCATCGTCGGGGTGAGCAGGAGGTCGTAGCGCGAGAAGACGGCCGCGAAGCCCTCCGCGATCCTGGCGCGGGCGGACGCCGAGGTCCGCAGGTGGTCGGCGGCGGTGAGGGTGCGTCCCTTTTCCGCGAGGCGGTTGAAGACCGGGGCCGAGCCTACCGGGTCCCAGCCGCGCTCCGTCAGCTCGTCCAGAGCGAGGGTGAACGCGGGCGTCCAGAAGTCCATGAAGTACTGGACGGCGTCCGGCAGGTCGACGTCCACCGGCTCGACGTGGGCTCCCAGGTCCTCGGCGAACACCCGCAGGGCCCGTTCGAACCGGTCGCGTACGTCGGGGTCGACCGGGCCCTGGCCGAAGTCTGGGCTGTAGGCGACGCGCAGCCCGTGGACGCTCGCGCCGCGGAGGGCTTCACTGAAGGGGACCGGTGGCGCCGGGAGGGCCATCGGCTCGTGCGGATCGGGGCCGGCGGTGACGTGCAGCATCAGGGCGGCGTCCGCGACGGTGCGGGTCAGCGGGCCGGAGGTGGAGACCAGGCCGTAGACGTCGCCCTCCCCGTACACGGGGATCCGGCCGGTTGACGCCTTGAGGCCGACCACCCCGCAGCACGAGGCGGGGATGCGGATGGAGCCGCCTCCGTCGCTGCCCCAGGCGAGCGGGGCCAGGCCGGACGCCACTGCGGCGGCGGCACCTCCGCTGGAACCGCCCGCGGTCCTGCTGGTGTCCCAGGGGTTGTTGGTGATCCCGGTCAGCGGGCTCTCCGTGACGCCCAGCGCCCCGAACTCGGGCGTGCAGGTCTTGCCGACAAGGATGGCCCCGGCCGCCTTGAGACGGGACCACGCCAGGGTGTCGCGCTGGGGCACGTGGTCCTTGAAGGCCACGGATCCGTACGTGGTGCGCACCCCCGCGGTGTCCGTCAGGTCCTTGACCGTGATCGGCACACCGTGCAGCGGAGCGAGCTGCTCGGCCGACGTGGCCGTCACCTGTCGTTCGGCCTCCCGCGCGGCGGTGAGCGCCTGCTCGGCGGTCACCGTCACGAAGGCGTTGACCAGTGGATCGACCCGCTCGATCCGGGCCAGCACGGCCTGGACCGCTTCCACCGGTGACACCGCACGTTCTCGGATGGCCCGGGCCAGTTCGGTGGCCGGCATGTCGCACAGCAGGTCGTCAGTCATTGCGGCACTCCTCGTCTTCGCCGTCTCCGTCTACGGCAGGCAGCCAGAGCACCCGCCACTGGGCGGTGAACCCGGGCCGCGTCCTGTTCTCGACCTCGATCACGCAGTCGAACAGCAGCAGATGGCCGTCGCCGCGCGGCTCGGCCTGAAGGACCTCGAACGTCAGCCGCATGCGTTCCCCGGCCTGTACCGGGGAGACGAAGCGCACGCGGTCCAGCCCGTAGTTCCAGCCGGAGATCTCGCCGGGAGCGGGCCGCAGGACCCTGCTCATCAGATGGTCGAGGAGGCTGAGCAGGTGGAAGCCCTCGACCAGTTGCTCGGGATAGATGGCCAGGTCGTATCCGTCGGGGTTCTGGTCGACGTAACTGGCTTCGTCGAACAGCGGCAGCTTGTCGCCGTCGACGGCGAACCAGTCCCCGGTGAACGAGCGGCCCACGAGGGCCGGGATGTCGGTGAACATGACCGTCACGCCGTCCTGGGACGGGACGGCGGTGGGGGCGTTGGCGTCAGGCATGGTGGGCCACCAGGAGGGAGTCGACGATCAGGACGCGGCCGGTGCCGTGCTCCACGAAGACGGGATTGAGGTCTCCCTCGGAGAGCAGGTCGGCGAAGCCGGCGGCCAGCAGGGAGAGCCGGTGCACGGCGTCCGCTAGAGGGCCCGTATCGGTCTTGGGCTGGAGGTTGCGGTAGCCGTCCAGCACTGTGCCCAGACGCGTACGGCCGATGACCTGCGCGGCTTCGAGGGGGTCGACGGGGGCCAGCACGGATGCCGTGTCCCTGTGCAGTTCCACGAGCGTACCGCCGGTGCCCACTGTGGTGACGGCGCCGAAGACCGGGTCGGACACGAACCCGATCATGGCCTCCGTGCTGTCGCCGACCTGCCGCTGTATCTCGAAGCCCTCGATGACGGCATCGGGGCGGGCCGCACCGACCCGGGCCCGGATACCGTCGACCGCGAGCCGCAGCGCGGCCTCGTCCTTGACATCGAGGACCACACCGCCGACGTCGGAACGGTGCGCGACGTCGGCCGACGCGACCTTCACGACCACGGGGTACCCGTGGGCCGAGGCCCACCGCCCCGCGCCGTCGGCGTCCGGCACGACCGCCGACTCCACGCACGGCAGCCCGTACAGGGAGAGCAGCTCCCGCGAGAGCGCCGCGGTCAGGGGGCCGTCGTGCCGGGCGACCCGCGTCCGCAGCTCGCGCACCGCCTCTCGGTCCGGACCGTCGGTCCCGTCGTCCTTCCGGGCGCCGGGCACGGGCCGCTGGTTCGCGGCCAGTGAGCGCAGCGCGACGAGCCCGTTACCGATGCCCCGCAGCAACGGGACCGAGGGCCCGAGGAACGCTTCGCAGGCCGGATGGACGCTCACCGAGCTGCTGGAGGCGACGACCAGAGGCTTGGCCGGGCGCCGGTCCGCGACGGCACGAACCGAACGGAATTCGTCGGACTCGTACTCCACCTCGGCGTCGGTGAGCGTGGCCTGGCCGTCCAGTACGACCAGGACGGAGTCGACCGCCGGGTCGTCGAGCACCAGCCGGATCGACCGCTCGTAGCCTTCCTCGGTGAAGAGGACACTTGCCCCGGAGTCGTAGGGGTTGTTCACCGTCGCGCCCGGCATGGCCTCTTCCAGCGCGCGGGTGGTCGCATCGGTGAACGCGGGGGTGGTGACCGAGCGGGCTTCGGCGAGATCGGCGGCCAGGGCGGCCTGTCCCCCGGAGATGGTGATCACGCCGACCCGTGTACCGGCCGCCGGGGGCAGGTCCGGCACCGTGAGGCACTGCAGGACGGACGCCAGTTCGTCGTAGTCCGCGACCAGGGGTACGTCGAGCCGCTCGAAGAGCGCCTGGTACGCGGCGTCGCTGCCCACCAGCGCCCCGGTGTGGGCGATCGTGGCGGCGGAGCCGACGGCGCTGCGGCCCACCTTGAGGACCACGACGGCCTTTCCGGCCTGGCGCATCCTCGTCACCCCGGCGACGAAGGAGGGCAGGTCCCTGATCGATTCGAGGACCACTCCAGCCGCGGCCGTCGCCGGATCGTCGGCCAGCCAGGACAGGTAGTCGGCGGTCGTCAGGCCGTACTCGCCCCCCGATGAGACGATCTTGGAGAACCGGACCCGTCCGCTGGACCGGGCCACGAAGATCGCGGCGGATCCGGACTGGGCGATGAGGGCCACGTTGCCGGGTTCGGCGCCGGTGACGTTGGCGGTGTCGATCCACAGTGGGATGCCGTCGGTGTGGTTGATGAACCCCATGCAGTTCGGCCCGTGCACAGCCATCTCGCTGGTGCGGGCGAAGTCGATGAACGCGCGGGTGGTCGGGGCGTCCAGGCCCACGGTCGGCACGAGCGCCGACCGGCATCCGGCCGACTCCAGCCGGTGCAGGGCGTCCATGACGGCGGGAGCGGGCAGGGAGACGACGGCCGTGTCGATGCCGCCGGGCAGCTGAGCGACCTCCTGAACGGCCGCGAAGCCGTCGATGCTCGCGGCCGACGGGTGGACGACGTGGATCTCACCGGCGTAGGCCCGCCGCCGAAGGTTCCGCAGCACGTGGTTGCCCGCGCTCAGCTTCCTGGCCGAGGCCCCGAGGACAGCGACGGAGGTCGGCCTCAGCAGTGCGCTCAGGCCGCGAGCGTGACGTGGTGGCTCTGTCATCCGGTGACTCCAGACTCGGATTCAGGGGGTGCTTCGACGGCTCGCAGGGGGTTGGACGCAAGCGACGAGGGAGCAGATGTGGTCCGGCTCAGCGGTGAGTGACCGCGGAGGGTGCCGGTTGGTGGGCCGGTCGGCGGGGTGGCACAGGACCGGGTTCTTTCGGGAGGCCGACGGCTTCCCGCGTTGCGTATCGGTGAATGTATATCCATGGATACACTTCGACAATAGGTCGGCCCTGATCAGTTGTGCCGTCACGAGACGTTTACTTGATGGGCGATCCGCCATACCGGCCCACCGCAGCGAAGCGGGCCGGAGAATGGCAGGCTGGAGCCCCAGAAGGAGAGCCGTGCCCCGTCATGTTGACCATGAGCAGCGCCGTCGCGACATCATCGACGCCTCACGTCGGATCCTCGTCGGCGGTGGCCCCTCGGCCCTCACCATTCGAGCCGTGGCCAAGGAGCTGGGTGGCTCCATCACCCTCGTCACCCACTTCTTCCCGACCCGCCCGGAGCTGATGCGCGCCGTCGTGGCAGAGATGATCGACAGCTACGACACCGAACTCGCGGCCCTCGAGGAGGGCGCTGACGCGCCCACGCGGCTGCGGATCCTGATGCGCTGGATGCTCCCGCTGGCCGAGGACGAGTGGGGCGCGGAGAAGGGCCGCATCGTCCTCATCGCCCAACGCGACCAGGAGCCGAGCATCGGGGAGTTCTTCACGACCATGGACGCACGCATACGGGGACTGCTGCGCAGCCATGTCGAACCCCTGGTGCCCGCCGAGCAGGTCGATGCGACCGTCGACCTGCTGCGGGTGCTGGCCAACGGGCTGGTCCTGTCGGCCGTGGAGCACCATCACGCGTGGCCACGGGAGCGGCAGTTGGCGGTGCTGGACGCGGCGCTCGCAGCGTACGGCCTGTAGGACGAACCGGCACGACCCTGCGGTGAGCGTCGCCTGCGGATGGATCCCGGCGCCCTCGCAGAGCGCATGGCCCCGGTAGTGGGAACCCATCGCACCAGCTCGGAGAGGAGTCTCGGAACTGGTGCGCAGCGGATTACGTTTCCGACGCACAGCTCCGCCCGCGGTGCGCGGGCGGAGCCTCCGCGGCCGTTCCGCAGGCCGAACGCCTGACCCAGGCCATCGGTCAGCGGCGGCCGTGGTGACGGCCGACGCTCCGGGCCGGCCGGCAGGCAGGCAGTACCTGGTGGGCAGCGCCCAGTGGTGACCAACTCAGCAGCCGGGACATCCTCAGGTCCTCACCGAGGAGACCTCGCGGTCGGTGCCACCTCGCCCTGAGCGAACGCGATCTTCCGGCAGGCTCAGCATGTGTACAGCCGGAGCCCTCGCATCACTCGATGCGAGGGCTCTCCGCTCAGCCGGGTGGCTAGTTGAGCTGTTCCGTCTTGCTGGCGACGAGGTGGCCGGCCTCGAAGCCTTCGATGCGAGCCGAGTGAGCGGCTGCCGCGACGGGGACCGTCACGTCCGCCTGTCCATCGGTGAGGTCCACTGATGCGCGCGGTCGCTGGTCGACGTAGACGTCCACGCGATCGACGTTCGTCGCCTTCACCTTGAGTTTCAGAGAGCCGTTGACGGAGATCGCGTCCGTGATGGACACGGCGTGCGGCTCCCGGTCCTTGAGGAGCCGGCCCGCCCGGTTGAAGAGATCGGCGTTGTCCTCCAGGAGATCCCGGCGGGTCATCCGGTGCGGCTGGTCGGGGATGACGCCCAGGTCCTCCACCGGGGTGCCGGACAGGGCGCCGACCCGGAGGGTCCGGCGGATGGACACGCGCATGCCGCTTCCCTTCGGCAGCGGTACGTACGGCGTGGCCCGGTCGCCTTGCAGGAGGTCGGAGAGAAGCTTGTGGGTCCAGACGTTGGCCCCGCCGGCGCCGGTGTTCTCGTCGGTGCCGAGCACAGGGCCGATCCCGTGGTCCTGGAAACCGGCGGCGAAGATGTCGGTGGCCGAGTAGCAACGGGCGTTGGTGATGAGAACCACCGGCCCGAAGTACTGCTGCCCGATCGCGTTGGCACCGTCCTCGGGGGTGAGGGGGAAGGCGCTGGAGAAGGTGGCGCCGATCTCCAGCGCCTGCTCCATGGAGGGGACCCAGGCACCCAGGTCGATGCCCGAGGAGCCGTCCTGGTGCTCGCGGCAGATGCGCAGATTGAGCGGGGTGTTGATGAACTGCACCGGCTCGGGCGCGATCCGGCGGGGGGTGAGGACCTGCAGGGCGAACTCGGCGGCGTGGATGTGGCCGCCGCCATTGTCCCGGACGTCCACGATGAGCCCGTTCTGCGGCAGCTGGCCGATGAGGCTGACGAACTCCTTCACGAAAGCCATCGGGTCGTTCACGCTGAAGGTGAAGATCCGGATGTGGCCGAACGTCCCGGACGGCGTCTCCACCTGCTGGGCCTTGAACACCTTGGGCATCGTCGTGGCGATCTCACCCTGGCGCAGCTCGGGCGCGGGTTCGTCGGCCTGGACGGCTTGTTCCTGGGCGACGACCCGAGGGGCGAACAACAGCACCTTGGCCCGGCCCACCTCGTCCGCGTCGAGGTCCAGCCCCTGAGCCAGGGCCGCGGCGCTGATCGCGTCCGCGTCCACCATGGGAGGCAGATTCTCCACGATGCGCCAGTTCTCGCGCAGCTCACGCTGCGTGCCGCTCTCGTCGAGGTAGCTGACGGTCACCCACTCCTCGAAGGGAGGCAGGTGGATGCGCAGCGGCCGCACGGTCAGCGACTGGACGCCTCGGCTGCGCCGGGCAGGGGCGTTGCTGCCGGCGAACCGGGCCGCGTTCAGGTCGACGGCCGACGAGATGGGGATGCCGCTCCAGTGGGTGATCTCGACGCCGGGCTTGAAGCCGGGTGCGGAGAAGCCCTCGGCCACGTGAGTGACCATGAAGTGGGTGCCCTGGTCGTCCGTGTACTGCTCGATGAGGAACGGCAGGAAGGCGATCTTGCCGTTGAAGGGGTCAGGGAGCAGGTAGTTCGTGTGCAGGTCTCTGACGGAGTGGAAGATCTCCGACACCTCGGCGTGGAAGAGCCATTCCCGAGGCATGGTCTGCTGCGTCTGCCGCTCCAGACGCCGCCGCAGCACCCGCAGGCGCTGGACCGGGTTCACGGCGTGCATCGCGGCCTTGAGCGGCAGGTGGACGTAGTTCTGCTCCAGCAGGACGAGTGCCTGGTCGACGATGAGGCGGCGCTCCTCCAGTGTCAGAGTGCCGGCACCTTCGAGGAAGCTGCTCAAGGGGGTCGAGGTGGCCAGGTGGGCGCGGACCGGTTCCGCGGCCTGCTGGATGAACGAGGGTGTTCTGTGGTCGGCCGAGTCCGTCATGGTGTCCCTCAAGGGTTGAGGTCAGGGGCTCCCAACGTCAGGCAGTCGGCCGCGGCTTGAGCGGCGTACACGACGTTTTCGCCTGATCGGACGTAGAGAAGTGCCTCACACGGCGGATCCGGCCGCCCCGGCGGGTTCACCTCCGCGGCATGCAGAGCCGACGGAGGCCCGGACGTTCCTGTCCGCCCTCACCACCGGACAGACCGACGACGTGCCCGCCTTCGCTGATATGAGGTCCCGACGGTCCAAGAGCCCGGGCGGCCGAGTCACATCTCGGCCGGCCCGGGCACTTCACCTGTCCGGTGCGGTGACGCTCCCCCGCCGCCTCAGACGATCATCCACTGCTGGTTCGCGCCGGAGGTGCAGGTCGACTGGTCCAGGGCCGCCCCGTTGGCGGTGGACGCCCCGGCGACCTGGAGGCACTTGCCGCTGTTGACGTTGGTGAAGGTGAGGTAGGCGCCGATCACCGCTGTCCTCTTCCACAGCTGGTGCGAGGCCCCGGTGCACGTCGACTGGACGGCGGCCGCCCCGTTGGCTGTCGACGCCCCGGCGACCTGGAGGCACTTGCCGCTGTTGACGTTGACCAGCTGGTAGTTGGAGCCCACGGCGGTGGGCACCCACTGCTGGTTCGTCCCGGAGTTGCAGTTCCCGGAGTTCACCGACGCTCCGTCAGCCGTACTCGCGGACCAGACGTCCGCGCACTTGTCGGCGTTCCGGTTCCACAGGTGGTTGTTCGGGGCCCCGAGCGGACCGGAGAGGACGGGCCAGCCGCCCGAGAAGGTCATCTGACGGATGTCGAGGGCCTCCCGCCCGGCCTGGTCGGCGTCGTAGTAGTGGTAGGCGAGGTACTTGGACGTGCCGTCGTCGTAGGCGTCGGCACCGCCGGCGGCCACCCTGGGGCGAGCGCCGTTGAGGACGGTGGTGCCGCCGTTCGAGAGCATGTTGGTGCCGCTCTGGTCGAGATACGGTCCCGTGATGCTGGTGGACCGGCCGACCACGGTGTAGTAGTTGCTGTTCGTCCCGCTGCAGCACAGCCCCTTGGAGCCGAAGAGGTAGTAGTAGCCGCCGTTGAGGACGATCGTCGGGTTCTCGATGCCGACGGCGAGGTGCCAGAGGTTGTGGTCGGTGGTGGACAGCTTGCCGGTGGACTGGTCCAGGACGTGCATGTAGGTGCCGGGGCCGGTGAAGGAACCCCAGGAGATGTACAGGCGGCCGTCCGGTCCCCAGTCGACGTTGGGGTCGATCGGGTAGTTGACGTCCGTGACCATGCCCTGGTCGGTCCAGGGGCCCTCGATGTTCGTGGCGGTGGCCACGCCCATCACGGCGTACGAGGTGCCCCAGCGGGAACCGGCGTAGTACAGGTGGTACTTGCCGTTGAACTGCTTGATCTCCGGGGCCCAGATGTTCGGCGGGGTCGCACCGAGCTTCTCGGTGATCCAGGACGGGGTCGACTCCCAGACGTTCCCCACCTTCGTCCATCCGGACGCCGCGGTTCCGCCGCACGTCCTGCGGATGGTGACGGATCCGCTGGGGTTCGCCGAGTCGTTCTCGAACCCGGTGGAGAAGCCGTAGTAGCAGCTGCCCACCTTGATGAGGCTCGGGTCGTGCATACGGACGTCACCGCTGAGTGCCTGCGCGGGAGATGCGGTGACCATGCCGAGGACGGTCAGGAAGGCCACCAGGACCGCCCCGAGTGCGGACCGGCCGCTTCTCACACGTATCCCGGGACGCGGCCCCGGGTGGTTGTGGACGCGCATACGAGACTCCTTCGTGTCGCAGTTGAGGGGCGGGAGTTCACCCCCCGAGTGGGCGTCGGCCGTTCCGGGCTGCGCCGAGTTCTCCGTGTCCGCGCCCCATCGGGGAGGTGATGGGGCGCGGACACGGGCCGGACCAGCGGTTCTGCTGGATCGCGGCGCCGGGAGGACGTGTGGGGTGCGGGCTTTCGGTCCGCCTCGGCGCGGCTTGAGGCCGCTGCCGAACGGCGATGGCGGTCGGGGGCGGGGTCGTCTAACCCTTGACCGCTCCGGCGGTCATGCCTGCCACGATCTGCCGGTTGAAGAACAGGAACATGATCAGCGGCGGGATCGTGATGAGCAGGATGTCCATGAAGAGCAGGTTGTAGCTGGTGCTGTACTGGCTCTGGAAGTTGAACAGGGTCAGCTGGACGGTGGCGTTCTGTTCGCCGGGCAGGAAGTACAGCGGGTTGGTGAAGTCGTTGAAGACGGCGACCGACTGCACGACGATGACCGTCACGATCACCGACCGCAGCACCGGGAGGATGACCTGGAAGAACAGCCGCAGCGGTGACGCGCCGTCGATGATGGCGGCCTCGTCGAGTTCGCGCGGGATGGTGGCGATGAAGGCGCGGAAGAGCAGGATGGAGAAGGACAGACCGAACGCGATCTCCACGAGGATCAGTCCGGGGAGGGTGCCGAACAGGCCGGCCTTCTGCAGGACCCAGATCGTCGGCACCACGGCCGGGGGGATGATCAGCCCGGACAGGACGAGGAAGTTGATGAGTCCCGTCCAGCGGGTGACCCGCCGCTGCAGTACGAACGCGACCATCGCCCCGAGGACGACCATCGCCGTCACGCTGGCGACGGTCAGGATCACGCTGTTGATGAACGCGATGACGAGGATGTAGTCCCGCGCCTGGACGACCTCGACGAAGTTGTCCACCAGCTGGAAGTGGTGCGGCCAGGAGAAGTCGAGCTGGGAGGCCTGCTGCGGGTCCTTCACGGCCGTCAGCACGATGAACGCGAACGGGACGACGAAGACGACGACGCTGACGGCGACCGACACGACGCCGAGCCAGGTACGGGCGGGATTCCTCACCGCTCCACCTCCTTGCTCGCCAGGAAGCGGGACAACGGGACGATGACCGCCGTCACGACCAGGAAGAGGATGACGTTTCCGGCGGTCGACAGGCCGTAGAAACCCGCCTGGTACTGCTTGTAGATGACGGAGGCCACCACGTCGGAGCTGAAGCCCGGTCCTCCGCGTGTCATCGCCCAGATGAGGTCGAAGGACCGCAGGCCGCCGATGAGCGACAGGATGATGACGGTCGAGGTCGCCGGCCAGCTCAGCGGCAGGATGACGTTGCGGAACTGTTGCCACGGGCCCGCGCCGTCGATCCTCGCCGCCTCGTAGTAGTCCTGAGGGATGGACACGATGCCGGCGATGTAGATGACGGTCGCCAGCCCGACGCCCTTCCAGACGTCGACGAGGGCCACCGAGAACAACGCCAGCGACGGGTCCGTCAGCCAGCCAGGACCGTCGATGCCGACGACCGCCAGCGCCCTGTTGATCGCTCCGGTGGAGGGGTCCATGAAAGCGGTGAAGGTGATGCCGATGCCGACGGTGCTGACCAGGACGGGGAAGAACACCACCGAGCGCAGATAGCCACGGGCGCGGATCTGGCTGGTCAGCAGGATTCCCAGGAGGAGGCCGAGGACCACCTTGAGGCCAGAGGTGACGACCGCGTAGAGGAACGTGTTGACGAAGCCCTTGACGAGGGCGGGTTCCTGGAAGAACTCGGTGAAGTTGTCCAGGCCGATGAAGGTCGACTTGAAGATGGTCCACCGGGTCAGGCTGAAGTAGAACGACGCGAACGTCGGGACGAGGAACAGCACCCCGTAGATCACTGCGGCCGGCAGGTAGAACCAGGTGGGATAGGCGCTGTGCGTCTTGGCGGACCGACGCGTTCTGGCCGCCACTTTCGGCTTCTCGGCCGTCGGTGGCCCGGTCGGTACAACTGTGGTCATCGGTCGACCTCTCTCGGGCGCCTCCCCGCACCCCTTTTCGGAGGCGGGGAGACACTGACGTGCGTTCCTACCAGCCCGACAGGCCGAGCTGCTGAGCCTGCTTCTTGACGTCCTTGTCGTACAGGGCCGCGCCGGCCTTGGCCCCGGTGATGCCGGAGCCGACCTGGACACAGATCTGTTCGAGGCTCGGGCCCTTCACCGGGGACAGGAACTCCAGCGCCGGGCTCTGTGCGTCGTCGGTGAAGTACGCCGCGACGTCCTTGGTGATGTTGGGAACGTCCGACGGCAGGGTGCAGCCCTCGACCAGGTACGGGCCGGTGGGCGTCGACGCCTCCGCCTGGGAGGTGCAACCGGCCGGGCTCGCGGTGAACGCGAGGAACTTCTTGACCGCGGCGAGCTTGTCACCGGTGGTGCTCTTCGGGACGTAGAAGGCGTTCGGGAACCACGCCGTCATGCCGTTGGCGGAGGCCTCGTCCCCGGGCAGGGCGAAGAAGCCGACGTCGTCGAGCTCATCGGGGTTGCTCGTCCTGATCGCGCCGATGACGGTGGAGAGCATCGGGTACTGGGCGCCCTTGCCGGTGGCCAGCATCTCCAGGCCCTTGACGAGCGTGGCCGACGCGTAGTCGGAGTTCTGCAGCTTCAGGTCGTGGATCTGCTGCAGGTGCTCGAAGCCCTTGACGGCGTTCTCGTCCGTGGCGAACTTCGCCTTGTTGCCGGTGAACTCCTGCGCGAAGTCCGGTTCCTCGGCGGACACGTTGTGGAAGTCGCCCAGGACGAGGAGCTGGGAGGTCCAGGTGTCCTGGTAGGTCTGGATGACCGGGGCGATGCCGGCGGCCTTGATCTTCTTGCTGTTGGCGATGAAGTCGGCCCAGGTCTTCGGCACCGTCAGACCGAGCTTGGCGTAGACCTTCTTGTTGTAGAGGACACCGCCGCCCAGAGCCGAACCGAAGGGCACGCCGTAGGTCTCGTCACCGACCGTGACCTGGGGGACGAAGGACTTGTCGAGGCTCTTGACGTACGAGTCCTGGGTGATCGGCGTGAGGGTCTTCGCCGGGTCGATCTGCTGGAACAGCGAACCGGTGTTGTACGAGAAGACTTCGGCCATGCTGTCGGTCTGCAGCCGCGTCTTGATGAGGTTGTCGCCGTCGGCTCCGCCGGGGCGCGTCTCCACACTGACCCTGATCTTCGGGTTCTTGGCCTGGAAGTCCTTGGCCAGTTGCTTGGCGGCCGCAAGGTTGTCGGGCGCGTTGTCGACGAGCAGCTTGATCGTCGTCGCGCTGTCGTCCCCGCCGGACGAGCCGAGAGAGCCCGCGCTGCACGCGCTGAGCAGGAGCGGCAGAACGGCGGCTGCGGCGACGGCCGTCCTTCTCTTGGCGCGAGTGGTTGACCTCATGGATGTTCCTTCGTTCAAACGGGGATGGATCGTTTCAATGGCTTGGGGGTGACGCCTCAAGGCAGCGGCGCGAGAGACTGCGTACCCTGCGGCGGACGCGAGCACTGGACGGACCAACCCTCCGGCGGACGACTTTTCGAGGCAAGGAAGTGGGCCGGTAACGATGCGACAGAGGGCTTCTGGGCCCTCTGGTCTCCATCTGCCACTTCTGACACCCTGAGCGGCCCGGCCGTGGTGCAGCCGCCCGTCGTGGGCCCTGTCTTACGAACTGCCTTCGTGTAACGTTCCACGAAGGGGTGCCCCAAAGGTTGAAGCGAACAGGCCGGAGCCGTCAAGTCATCCGCGAGTAACGTTCCGGAAACACCGACGGGCGGGGCGAGGCGGTGCATGACAACGGAGGTACGCACCAGTGCGACCGGCAAGCAGTTCGAAGAGAGCCACCATCACCGACGTCGCGCGCAGCGCGGGGGTGTCCACCTCGGCGGTGTCGAAGGTGCTGCGCAACGCCTACGGGGTGAGTCCGGCGATGCGTGAGCGGGTGCAGGCGGCCATGGCCGAGCTGGGCTACCGTCCGCACGCCGCCGCCCGCGGCATGAGGGGCCGCACCTACACGATCGGCGTTCTCCTCGCGAGCATCCGCAACGCCTTCTACGCAGACCTCCTGGACGGCGTGAACACAGCCCTGCGAGGCACCGAGTACGCACTGTTCCTCGGCTCCAGCGGCTCCTCCGAGATGGAGGAGCAGACCAAGCTGATCCACGCCATGGCGGACCGCCAGATGGACGGTCTGATCCTGATCGCGCCCACCGTCCCCCGCACGGAAGTGGTCCGCCTCGCGGCCGAGGTGCCGACGGTGGTGATCGGCCACCACGATCCCTCCCCGGCGTACGACTGCGTGGTCAACCAGGACGGGGCCGGCGTCGACCTGGTCGTCGACCACCTGATCGCCCTCGGGCACCGGGACATAGCCCATCTGTCGCATCCGACGGTGCGCGGCACCCAGTGGGAACAGCGGCCCGAGCACCACGTCCGGGCCGCCTACCGTGCGGCGATGGCCCGGCACGACCTGGCCGACCTGGCCCGGGTCGTGCACTCCGGGTATTCGGACGAGGGCGGCTACCGGGGCGCCATGGAGCTGCTCACCTCCACCCGCCCGCCCACCGCGATCTTCGCGGGCGCGGACGTCGCCGCGACCGGCGTCTTCCGGGCCGCCGCCGAGCTCGGCCTGCGCATCCCCGACGACCTCTCGCTCGCCGGCTACAACAACACCTCGGTCGCGGCCCTCGCGCCGGTGAACCTGACCAGCGTCGACCAGGCGGGCGCCATGATGGGCGAGACCGCGGCCCGACTGCTGCTGGAGCGGATCGAGAAGCGGCGCGACCGCGCCGTCGTCATGGCCTCGACGCCCCACCTCGTGGCACGCGGCACCACCGCACCGCCGCCCGGCGCCTGATCGACCGGCTCCCTCGCCGCAGAGCGTTCGACCCGTGTCCTGAGCGGGCGAGCGTCGAACCCGTGCGAGGGACGCCGCAAACTTCCTCAGCTTCTCCTCTTGACGCGCCGGACATCTCCGCCTCAGGGTTGAGTCGTTTTAGGCGTGGAACGTTGCACACGACAGAGAAGCGAGGCGGCCGGCATGGGCCTTGAGCGTCCCGAACCCGACACCACACTGGTCTCCGTCCGGTTCGAGCATCGACAGGACGCGCTCGGCGTCGGCACGTCCGAACCCCGCCTGTCGTGGCAGGTCCGCACCGACGACCCCGCCTGGCGGCAGACGGCGTACGAGGTAGAACTGGACGGCGGTACGACGGCACATGTCGATTGCGCCGAGCAGGTGCTGGTGCCGTGGCCCTTCGCACCCCTGGCCTCGCGCAGCGGGGCGAGCGTGCGGATCCGGGTGGCCTGCGGAACGCGCTGGAGCGACTGGAGCGCGCCGGTCACCGTGGAGACAGGACTGCTGCGCCCCGACGACTGGACCGCCCGCTTCATCACCCCCCACCGCCACGGCGCCCTGGACGCGCCCGCCCCCGAGCTCGTACGGACGGTCGTGTTGCGGGAGGACGTGGTCTCGGCCCGCCTCTACGCCACCGCTCACGGTGTCTACACCGCGTCCCTCAACGGCACCCGGGTCGGTGACGAGATCCTCGCCCCCGGCTGGACCAGCTACCGCCACCGACTCCGGTACCAGACCCATGACGTCACCACCCTGCTGAAGAAGGGCGAGAACACCCTCTCGGCCGTGCTCGGCAACGGCTGGTACCGCGGCCGCCTCGGCTGGTGGGGCGCCCGTGCCCTGTACGGCGACCGGCTGGCCCTGCTGGCCCAGCTGGAGGTCCGCTACGCCGACGGTTCGGTGGAGGTCTTCGGCACCGACGAGCAGTGGCGGGCCCGCGATTCCGGGATCCTCGCGGACGACCTCTACAAGGGGCAGCGCACCGATCTGCGGTTCACCCCGGGCGAGGCCGACGGTCCGGTGGAGGTGCTGTCCGGGCAGGAGGCGGACCTGGCGCGACTGGTCGCCCCGGAGGGGCCACCAGTACGCGTCACCGAGGTGCTGCCCGCGTCGAAGGTCTGGCAGTCGCCGTCCGGCCGTACGCTCGTCGACTTCGGCCAGAACATCGTCGGCTGGGTCCGGCTGCGCGTGCGTGACACCACGGCCGGCGCCGAGGTCGTCGTCCGGCACTCCGAGGTCCTGGAGGACGAGGAGCTGTGCACCAGGCCACTGAGGACGGCCGACGCCATCGACAGCTACCTCCTGGCCGACGCCGAGGAGACCGTCCTCGAACCCTCGCTCACGTTCCACGGTTTCCGGTACGCCGAGGTCACCGGCGTACCGGACCTGGCGGCCGATGATGTGCACGCCGTCGTCGTCAGCAGCGACCTGCGCCGCACGGGCTGGTTCTCCTGCTCCGACCCGGACCTGGAGCAGTTCCACGAGAACGTCGTCCGGGGCACACGCGGCAACTTCCTCGACATACCCACGGACTGCCCGCAGCGCGACGAACGGCTCGGCTGGACCGGCGACATCCAGGTCTTCTCCCCCACCGCCACCTTCCTCTTCGACGCGGCGGGCTTCCTGTCCTCCTGGCTCGCCGACCTCGCCGCCGACCAGCACCCCGACGGCGCCGTCCCCTGGGTGATCCCCGACGTCCTGGACGACGCGGCCCCGACCGCGGCGGCCTGGGGTGACGCCGCCCCGGTGGTGCCCTGGGTGCTGTACGAACGCTACGGCGACCTCGGTGTCCTCCGGCGGCAGTTCACCAGCGCCCGCGCATGGGTCGACAAGGCCGCCTCCCTCACGACCGACGGAGTGTGGGCGGGCGGCTTCCAGTTCGGCGACTGGCTCGACCCCACCGCGCCGCCGGACGACCCGTTCGCCGCCCGCACTCCCACCGATGTCGTCGCCACCGCCTGTCTGGTCCGGTGCGCCGACGTCGTCGCCCACACCGCGGAGGTACTGGGCCGCTCCGCGGACGCCGCCCACTACTCCGCACTCGCCGACCGGACCCGCCAGGCGTTCGCCCGCGCCTACGTCACCCCGGCGGGCCGGGTGCTGGGCGACTCGCCGACCGCGTACGCCATGGCCCTGCAGTGGAACCTGCTGGCCTCCCCGCGCCATCGCGCGGTGGCCGGGGACCGGCTCGCCGACCTCGTCCGCACCAACGGCTTCCGCATCGCCACCGGATTCGTCGGCACCCCGCTGATGACCGACGCCCTCACCTTGGCCGGGCACCCGGAACTCGCCCACCGGCTGCTGCTGGAGAAGGGGTGCCCGTCCTGGCTGTATCCCGTGACGATGGGCGCCACCACGGTCTGGGAACGCTGGGACAGCCTGCTGCCCGACGGCACGGTCAACCCCGGTCAGATGACCTCCTTCAACCACTACGCCCTCGGAGCCGTCGCCGACTGGATGCACCGCACCGTCGCCGGACTCGCCCCGGCCGCACCCGGCTACCGCGAAATCCTCGTACGCCCGCTGCCGCACCGGTCACTCGCCCACGCCACGGCCGTGCACCTCACCCCGTACGGCGAGGCGTCCGTGGGCTGGCAGCGCGAGGACGGCCGCTTCGACCTGAAGGTGGTCGTGCCCGCGGGAACACGGGCCACCGTCCACCTCCCCGGTTCCGGGCAGCCTCCGGTGACCGTGGCGCACGGCACGCACACGTGGAGCGTCGACGACCCCTGCCCCGCCCCGGCACCGTCCGAGGTGGTCACCGTGCGGGACCTGATGGACGAGCCCGGCCTGTGGGCACACACGGTCGGTGCCCTGACCCGGCAGGGGCTGAACGGGGACTCGGCACAACTGGCCCGGCAGCTGGGGCCCTTCCTGGACCTGCCGGCGGGCCGACTGCCCACGCTGCTCAACAGGGTCCTTTTCGAGGACGGCGGCGCCGACGCCGCCGCCGCTCTGGAGACCCTGCTGAGCAGCACGGCGGACTGACCTCCCCCACGCACACCGTGTTCGCGGCGCAATCAGCCGCTGACACATACGATCTGAAACGATTCATACGAGGATGCCATGCACCGTAGACGCTCACTCCTGTTCGTACTCCTCAGAGGCCTTCTCGTGTTCGCCGTGGTCGGAGGCACGGCGGTCGTGCCCGCCTCCGCGTCTCTTGCCGGGTCGGCCTCGGGCGCGCCCTTCTCCGTGAAGGCACTGACCACCAACGGCAGGGCGAACCCCCTGGGCATCGGTGGTGAGGACCCGGTCTTCGGCTGGCAGTCCACGTCGTCCCGGCGGGCGACCTCGCAGAAGGCGTATCAGATCCAGGTCGGACGCACGCCGGGGTCCGCAGATGTGTGGTCCTCCGGCAAGGTGGCATCCGGCCGCCAGGTCGGCGTCCGGTACGGCGGCCCCGCCCTGAAGGCGGCCACCCGCTACTACTGGCGGGTGCGGGCCTGGGACGACAGGAAGGCCGCGAGCCCGTGGAGCGCGCACGCGCACTTCGAGACGGGCCTGCTGGACTCCGGCGACTGGGACGGCGCCCAGTGGATCACTCGTCCTGAGGCCGCGAGTGAACTCGACATGTGGACCGACTACACCGCCACGGTCGACTTCAAGATCGACAGCAATGCCTTCGGCATGTTCCTGCGTGCCTCCGACGCGAGCAACGGCTACATGTGGCAGTTCAACGTCACGGGCCCGACCCCGATGCTGAGACTGCACAAGCAGGTCAAGGGAAACTACAGCGTGGTGAAGGAGGTGGACCTCGCGCCCTACGGCTTCACCAACGCCAGTCTCCTCGCCGACCGCCACACCGTCCGCTACGACCTGGTGGGTACCACCATCAGGACGACCTTGGACGGCAAGCCGGTCGACACCTTCACCGACGCCACGTTCAGCAAGGGCTACATCGGATTCCGCACCCACGGATGCTGCGGCGAACGGGGAACCGTCTACGACGCCGTCGTGACCGGCGCCGACGGCGGCACGCTGCTCGACACCGACTTCGCTTCCGACCGGAACCCGTTCACCGGCGGTGAGATCGTCGGCTCCGCCCTCGTGGTGTCCGGCACCACTGACGCCCTCAAGGAGCCCGCGGTCCGGCCGCTGCCGCTGCTGCGCAAGGGCTTCGCGACCAAGGCCGGCAAGAAGGTCGCCTCCGCGCGGGTCTACGCGTCGGCGCTCGGCGTCTACGAGCTGGAGATCAACGGCAAGGCGGTCGGCGACCAGGTGCTCGCCCCGGGCTGGACGAACTACCACAAGCGCATCCAGTCCCAGACCTACGACGTGACGAAGCTGCTCACCCGCGGACACAACGCGATCGGCGCATCCCTGGCGAACGGCTGGTGGGCCGGCAAGGTCGGACTCGGCTGGAGCGGTCAGTACGGGGACGCCCCCGCTCTTGTGGCGAAGGTCCGCATCACCTACACCGACGGTTCGGTCCAGTGGATCGCCACGGACGGATCGTGGAAGGCGGCGGACGGCCCCTACATCAAGGCCGACCTGCAGGACGGCGAGACCTACGACGCCGGCCTGAAGCCCTCGGGCTGGAGCCGGCCCGGATTCGACGACGCGAAGTGGGAACCCGCCACGAGCCTGAAGTCCCGGACCGCCCTCCTGGTCCCGCAGAGCGACGAGCCGGTGCGCCGGACCCAGGTGCTCAAGTCCCGGAAGATGACCGAGCCCACCTCCGGCGCCTATGTCTACGACCTCGGGCAGAACATGGTCGGCGTGTCCCGGCTGACCCTCACCGGCTCCGCCGGACAGACGGTCAAGATCCGCTACGCGGAGGTGCTCAACAAGAACGGCACCCTCTACACCGACAACTTCCGCAGCGCGCGGGTCACCGACCGCTACGTCTTCGCCAAGACCGGGACGGTGACCTACGAGCCCACCTTCACCCAGCACGGGTTCCGCTACATCGAGATCACCGGGGTGAGCGAGCCTCCCGCGCTCTCCGCCGTCAAGGGCGTCGTGTGGGGGTCCGACCTCCCGTCCACCGGCAAGCTGAAGACCTCGGACAATATGCTGAACCAGCTGGTGAGCAACATCTCCTGGAGCCAGCGGGGCAACTTCCTCTCCATCCCCACCGACACCCCCGCCCGCGACGAACGCCTGGGATGGACGGGAGACATCAGCCTGTTCGCGCCCACGGCCAACTACCTGGTCGACACCCGCGCGTTCCTGTCCCACTGGATGGCGGACGTCCGCAACTCCCAGTACGCCAACGGTGACCTGCCCGCGGTCGTACCGACCCCACAGGGCCAGTTCGGCGACAGCGGTGTCGGCTGGTCCGACGTGATGATCACCGTCCCGTACTCCGTGTGGCGCTCCTACGACGACACCCGCATCCTGCGGGAGAACTACCCCGCCATGCAGAAGTTCTTCCAGTTCGTGCGCGACAGCGCCGGACCGGACCTTCTCGAACCCGGCCGCACCACCTTCTTCACCAACGACTGGCTGCACCTGGACGACCCGACCGAGCAGGGCATCCTGGGCACGGCCTACTACGCCGAGAACGCCCGCATGATGGCGGAGGTGGCCAAGGCCCTGGGTGATGACGCGGCGGCGTCCGACTACAGCAAGCTCTCCGCCGACATCCGCGACGCCTTCACCAAGGCGTACGTCGCAACCGACGGCACCGTCAAGCGCAACTCGCAGACCGGGTACGCGATGGCCCTCGGCATGAACCTCGTCTCCGACCCCGCGCTGGTCGAGAAGGTCGGCGAGAAGTTCGTGGCCAAACTGGCGCTCACCGACAACCACCTGCGGACCGGCTTCATCGGCACACCGCTGCTGCTGCCCGCGCTGAGCAAGATAGGCAGGGACGACCTCGCCTACAAGATGCTGCTGCACAAGGACTACCCGTCCTGGGGCTACGAGGTCGCCAACGGCGCCACCACCATGTGGGAACGCTGGAACTCGATCATGCCCAACGGCGACTTCGGCCCGGTCGACATGAACTCCTTCAACCACTACGCCTATGGGGCCGTGGGTGACTGGATGTTCCAGAACATAGGCGGCATCTCCTCGATCGAACCCGGCTACAAGCGCTCCCGGATCGCGCCGGTGCCCGGCGGGAACCTGACCAAGGGCTCCGGAAGCCTCAAGACCGTCTACGGCCTTCTCTCCTCGAAGTGGAGCACGAACAACCGGGCGCTCGACCTGAAGGTGACCGTGCCGGTCAACACCGTCGCCGAAGTTCACGTGCCGGCGAAGACCCTTGGGGCGGTCACCGAGGGAGGCCGACCGGCCAAGGCCGCCAAGGGCGTCCGGTTCCTCCGGATGGAGGGCGGGGCTGCCGTGTTCGAGGTCGGGTCGGGCTCCTACCGCTTCGGCGTCCGCACCGGCCTCGGCGACGCCAAGGAGGCCACCGGGTAACCCCGTGACATGACCTGATGGCAGCCTCAACGCTCCGGACACGCCGACGGCATGTCTTGCGTGCTCTGGTGGCCACCACGCCGTGAACGCCACTCCACGACCGCGACTTCCCGCCGATGAATGGCCGCCGACTCACGACCCGGTCGCGATTGCCGGCCGGAACAGGAGTCGCTGTCACCGGCGTCGCTCCCCTGCCGCACAGCTCCCTGGCTGTGCGGCAGGGGAGCCTGGCCTCCAGGCCCCTGTAGCAACCTGGTGGCCCGCTCCCATCGGCCGCGCCGACAGCACCCCCGAACGCGGGACTCCGCCCTCGCCACCCCGGCCGCGGATGTGAACGGCACCCTGCCCGCCAGAGCCACGGCGGGGACGGCACGGAGCCGGTCGCGTCCGTGCCCTCGCCGTCGCCGTAGGGGCGCACGATGTCGTCACCGCCATCACGTCCGCGCACGACGGCCGCATCGGCGTCGAACTGCCACCCGCCGGCTCTCCTCGACCACGACCAGCCGCAGCCGGGGCACACCGTTCTTTCCCATGCGGCCACCGCAGAAAGCAGAACTGGCTGCGGGGAGCCCCCACCGGGGGCTCCCCGCACTCTTGCCTCACGGCGAGCCGAACTCGTCGAAAGCGGCCTTGAGGTCGGCGGCCACACTCCCGGCATCGCGTCCTTCGATGCGGTGGCGCGGAACGAAGTGGACGAGTTCGCCGTCCTTGAACAGAGCGAACGACGGCTCGGAGGCCGGGGTGTCCCCAAAGTAGGAGCGCATCCGGGCGATGGCTTCCAGGTCCTGCTCGGCGAAGACGGTGACCAGCCGGTCGGGTCGTCTGGAGCCGTCCTCCAGGGCGAGGCGGGCCGCAGGCCGGGCGACGCCGGCCGACATGCCATGGATCGAATTGATGGCCACCAAGGTCAGGCCCGTCCCGGCCTCCTCCATGGCACGGTCGACATCCTGGTCACTCAGCAGCTCGGTGCGCGGACACACGGCTTCGCGGCCACCGTTTGGTCCGCCCGCCTCTTCGGCGGGCCTGTGGGCGCCCGGCCTGCGACAACTCAATGGGCGATCGTGTACCCGCGCACCCATGACCGATCTGGCATACATCCAGCTCAGCCTGTCCTCAAGAGGAGCCAACATCCGGCCGGCATCGGAGCCGTCACCTCAGATGTCAGGCCCAGGTCTGGCGCTGGAGCCAGAGTTGCCTGGCCGTGCCGGAGCCCTGGGTGAAACCGTAGAGGAGGTGTTCGTGGTTGGCGATGACGGGGCTGACGTGGGCGTCGCCGATGACGCCGGCCAGGGATTGCCAGGCACTGTAGGCGGTGTCGTTCTCCGCGTTCTGGACGGCGACCCACAGAGCGTTGTCGGTGCCTTTGGCCAGGACGTTGAGACGGCCGTCCTGGCCGAGGGCGGCGGTGGGCCGGTCGATGATGCCGCCGCCCAGGGACGCGGAGGTGTGGAAGGAGTCGTAGTTGTCGGTCTGCCCCACGCGCCAGGCGGAGCCGTCCGAGCCCCGGTAGAGGATCTGGACCCGGGCGGCGGCATCCAGGACGGCCGTGGGCCGGCTGGTCACCCCGGTGGTCTCCTGCCGGAAGGACTCCCAGGAGTCCGGGGAGTTCGCGGCCACCTGCTGGATGGTGTAGAGGGTGTCGCCGCCTCCCCTGACGGCCACCACGATGCGGCCGGAGCCGTCGAGGACCGGGGAGGGGGTCGCGTAGATGCCGCCGCCCAGGGAGACGGGGCCCGTGTACGCCTCGTAGAGCAGGCCCTGGTTACGGACGTGCCACAGGGCGCCGTCCGTTCCCCGGAAGAACACCTGGATGCGGCCGTCGGCGTTCAGCGCCGCTGCGGGGTCCCCTCCGATGTTGGTCACGATGCGCGCGGGTGCGCTGTAGGAGCTGTTGATGGCGGTCTGGGTGATGACGTCGAGGTGGTTGTCCGGGGTGCGGTAGAACACCCGGATCTTGCCGTCCTTGCCCCGGACGGCGCTGGGGACGCCGGCGATACTCGATCCCTCGTGGTGGAGCCAGGCCGCCCAGGTGCGGTCGCGGTTCTCGCCCCTGCTGTAGAGGGTGTTGCCGCCGCCCTGGACGAAGACCCGCACCCGGTTGTCGGCGGTGAGGACGGGGGCGGGCTCGGCGAAGATGCTGCCTTCGAGATTGATCCAGGTGCCCCAGTTGGTGCCCGGAGTGGTTGAGACGGCCATGTACGCTCCTCCCATCGACGGATACTCTATGTATCCGCTTCACTCCGGAGCGTGTCCACCCGGACGGGTGAACACGCACAGGGATCGCGACACAACTAGAAACCACCCGAAAGGGTGATAAAGCGATCATATTAGCTCTATCAGGGCTCTATTCGCGGCCCGGCAGCACGCTGAGATGGGGATACCTTGCACAGCCGCAGCATCTGCGTGCTGTCCGGCTGGCGGTGCAGGTGACGGGGCTGCCACGTTTCCTGGTGACTGATCAGCCAAACGTCCCCTCGGTCTGACATGCCAGGCTCACAAGCAGGCACTTGGGTCCTCTGGTCGACGCGGGTTTCCGTGTCGTCGGTCTGATCCGGGCGCTGGGCGAGGAGCAGGCGTTCGTCGTCGGGCATGAGGGGCGCGCCGGTCGCCTGGCATACGGCGCTCCTGCGGCCGGACATGGTGCTCAAAGTGGCCGGCCCGAGCGTCCCGCTACCTTCCCGGGGGACGGAACCTCCGCTGACCTCCATGCACAAGAAGTTCGGCGGCCCCGAAGGAGACGTCGAAGCGGTCGCACCAGATGGTGACGCTCGTGTACCGGTAGGGGTCGATGTCCTCGGGCAGGGGGTAGTTCTGGCTTCCCCTGTTGCCCTTGAGCCTGCCGAGGCTGACGTACTCGCCGTCGTCGAAGACGTGCCAGCCGGCCCGGCCCTCCTTCACCGGGGCATCGGTCAGCCACACGCGCAGGTCCGGGCCGTTGCTGGTGTCGAGCCGCTCCAGCCGGATCACGTGGGTGCCGTCGGCGAGCCGTACGAGTGTCACCGTGCCCGACGTCGTGTGTTCGTGGCTGATCAGCTCACCGGTGGCCAGGGTCACGGGTCCGGTCGGCGCCGACGGCGAGGAAGGCGTCCCGGGGTTCGTTCCCGGGGGCCGGGAGGCTTCCACGACGGCGCCGGGCAGGGATTCCGTCACCGTCTCGTCCTGCCAGAGCTTCCACGGCTGGAACCAGTACAGCCCGGCCCCCACTCCCACGACCAGCGACACCAGCAGGGCGACGGTCAGCTGTCCCCTCCGTGTGCGCCCCATTCCGTCCCTCTTCTCGCTCCGTCGGTACGTGTCGCCACCTCCCATTCAACGCAAAGGACGGTCTCCCCGGCCCGGGTTGGGTGATGACGAAATGCTTACGTCCCGGCGCCGGCGTACCCGCCCGGGCGAAGAAGCGGTCCGATGGGTCGGCTGCCGGGCCGTCGTCTTACGGAAGCGTGACGTGCCGGGCGTGGCCCTGGGGCTCCGCGGTGGTGCGGTCCTAGCGTGAGCCGTATGCGTGTACTGGTCACCGGCGGTGCCGGGTTCATCGGGTCCCATGTTGTCGACGTGCTGGCGGAGCACGGGCACGAGCCCGTCGTGTTCGACGTGGCGGCGGACGTCGGCGCGGACGTGAGGGACCGGGAGGCGGTCGCCCGCGCGCTGGACGGCGTGGACGCCGTGTGCCATCAGGCGGCCATGGTCGGTCTCGGCACGGGGTTCGCCGACGCCCCGGAGTACGTCTCCCGCAACGACCTGGGGACGGCCGTACTGCTCGCGGCGATGGCGGAGGCGGGTGTGCGGCGGCTGGTGCTGGCGGGGTCGATGGTGGTGTACGGGGAGGGGCGGTACGAGTGCGGGAGGCACGGGGTGGTGCGGCCGGGTCCGAGGGACGTGGCCGATCTCGCGGCCGGGCGCTTCGAGCCACTGTGCCCGCGGTGCGGGGCCGACTTGTCGCCGGGGCTCGTGGGCGAGGACGCGCCGACCGACCCGCGCAATGTGTACGCGACGACCAAGCTCGCCCAGGAGCATCTGGCGGCGGCGTGGGCGCGGGCGACGGACGGGACGGCGGTGTCGCTGCGCTACCACAACGTGTACGGGCCCCGGATGCCGCAGGACACCCCCTACGCCGGGGTGGCCTCCTTCTTCCGTTCGGCGCTCGCGCGCGGGCAGGCGCCTCGGGTGTTCGAGGACGGTCGGCAGCGGCGGGACTTCGTGCATGTCCGCGATGTGGCGGCGGCCAATGTGGCGGTACTGGAGGCGGGTTCGGCGCAGGGCGCGCTGACCGCGTACAACACCGGCAGCGGTGAGCCGCACACCGTCGGGGAGATGGCCCGCGCACTGGCCGCCGCGTACGGCGGGCCCGATCCGGTCGTGACCGGGCAGTACCGGCTGGGGGACGTCCGGCACATCACCGCAGACTCGTCCCGGCTGCGGGCGGAGCTGGGCTGGAAGACGGAGGTCGGCTTCGCGGAAGGGATGGGGGAGTTCGCGCGTTCCGGAATGCGGGGCTCATAGGACCCATGGACCGGTGGTGTTGCCCGCGTTCATGAAGCGGCCGCGGGCAGCACCACCTCGAAACGGCAGCCTCCGGGGATGTTGCGTACGGTGGCCTGCCCCCGGTGGGCCTCCACGATCCCCCGGACGATGGCGAGGCCCAGGCCCGCGCCGGCCGGTGGAGTGCGGGCGTGGGTGCCGCGCCAGCCGGTGTCGAAGACACGCGGCAGATCCTCCTCGGGGATGCCGCCGCAGCCGTCCGTCACGGACAGCAGCACGCCGTCCGGGGACCGCTCGGCGGCCACCGCCACCGTGCCGTCGGCCGGGGTCCGACGGATCGCGTTGACCAGCAGGTTGCCGAGGACACGGCTCATCTCCTTGCCGTCGACCTCGACCGGCACGGGTTCGACGCGGGCGCCGACGAGCCGCACCCCGTGTTCGCGGGCGAGCGGGTCGGCGCCCGCCAGGGCGTCGCCGACGAGGTCGTACAGGGACATCCGCGAGAAGGAGAGGGTCAGGCTGCCCGCGTGGATGCGGGAGAGCTCGAAGAGGTCACCGACCATGGCGTCGAGGCCTTCGACCTCGGTGCGGATCTGCCTCAGGTAGCGGTCTGGGTCCGCGGCGACCCCGTCCTCCAGCGCCTCGGCCATCGCACGCAGGCCGGCCAGTGGGGTGCGCAGGTCGTGGGAGATCCAGGCGACGAGTTCGCGCCGGGAGGTCTCCAGGGCGCGTTCGCGTTCCCTGGATGCGGCGAGCTTGGTGCTCGTGATGGCCAACTCCGTGCTGAGTGCCGCGAGTTCGGCGGTGGCCGGGCCGTCGGGGGCCGTGAAGGAGCCGCCGTCCCCGAAGGAACGTGCGGCAAGCCGGAGGGCGTGGCTGCGGGCGACGACCCAGCGGCCGAGCAGCAGCGCGGTGGCCAGCGAGACGACGGCGGCCATAGCGACGACCGTGGTGACGACGCTCAGGTCGTGCGGGGAGAGGAACATCGCCCAGGCCACGGCGAGGGTGCCGGCGAGCATCGCGGTCACCGCCACGGCCGCCACCACGGTGAGCGACGCGGTGAGCGAGCGGCGGCGCAGCGGCCACAGCGCGACCGCGCCCAGCAACCCGGCCGCGCCGGCGCCGAGGAACGCGTACAGAGCGATGAGCAGGGTGTCTCGCATCGTCAGTCCTTCCTGCCTTCGGACCCGGCGGGCCGTTCGTCGCCGTCGGCCGGGGTGCGCGTGGGATCGAAGCGGTAGCCGACGCCCCACACCGTCTGGATCAGCTGCGGCCTCGCCGGATCGTCCTCGACCTTGCCGCGCAGTCGGCGCACGTGGACGGTGACCGTGGACAGGTCGCCGAAGTCCCAGCCCCACACCTCGCGCATCAGGTCCTCACGGCTGTGGGCGCGGCCAGGGTTGCGCAGGAAGAAGGCGAGGAGATCGAACTCGCGCAGGGTCAGGGCGAGTTCGACGCCGTATCGGGTGGCGCGGCGGGCGGCCGGGTCCAGGCTGAGGCCGGCCGAGCTCAACAGGCGGGTGTCCGAGGCGGGGCGCGAGCGGCGCAGCACGGACTCGACGCGCAGAACCAGTTCGCGCGGGCTGAACGGCTTGGTCACATAGTCGTCGGCGCCCACTTCCAGCCCCAGGACCCGGTCGTCCTCGTCGCCTCGCGCGGTGAGCATGATGACCGGCACCGGGCCGCGCGTCCGCAGCAGGCGGCACACTTCCAGGCCGTCCATGCCGGGCAGCATCAGGTCCAGCACGACCAGGTCGGGCCGGCGCTCGGCGGCGCGGACCAGCGCGGTCGGTCCGTCTCCGGCGCGGTCCACGGTGTATCCGGCCCGGTCGAGGTATCCCGCGACGACCTCGGCGACCGTGGGATCGTCGTCCACCACCAGGACGCGCGCCGCTGCCGGTCCACTCGATTGCTGTTGCATGCCGTCAGCCTCGCACCACATCCGGCGGCCCGGCCGTCCGCACTGCGTGGGGAACCCCTGACGTCCTCGTTTCGTAAGGACACGAAGTCCGGTATATGAAGTTCGTCCTCGTAGGGTGAAAGCCGTGACGACCTCTCCCACACCTCCGGACGTCGACGTCGTGCTCCCCTGCCTGGACGAGGCCGAGGCCCTGCCCTGGGTGCTGGCCCGGATCCCACCCGGCTGGCGTGCACTCGTCGTGGACAACGGCTCGACCGACGGTTCGGCGGATCTCGCCCGCGAGCTCGGGGCGACCGTGATCCACGAGCCGCGCCGCGGCTTCGGCGCCGCCTGCCATGCCGGGCTGACCGCCGCCACGGCCGACATCGTGTGCTTCTGCGACTGCGACGCCTCTCTCGACCCGTCGCTCCTCGCTCCCTTCGTACGCGAAGTGGCGCAGGGGCGCGCCGACTTGGTACTCGGCAGACGCCGACCGCAGAGCCGGGGCGTCTGGCCGGCGCACGCCCGGGCCGGCAACCTCGCGCTCGCCCGGATGCTGCGCCGCCGCACCGGACTGCGCCTGCGCGACCTCGGCCCGCTGCGCGCCGCCCGCCGGGAGCCGCTGCTCGCCCTCGATCTCACCGACCGGCGCAGCGGCTACCCGCTGCAGATGGTGGTGCGCGCCGCGGACTCGGGCTGGCGCGTCACCGAGCACGACGTGCCGTATCTGCCGCGCAGCGGCGTCTCCAAGGTGACCGGCACCTGGCGGGGCACCTGGCAGGCGGTACGGGACATGAGCCGCGTCCTGCGCGAACCGGCCACACCCACGGCGCCGGACGGAGTACGCCGATGACCACTCTCCTCGTCATCGCCAAAGAGCCCAGGCCGGGGCGGGTGAAGACCCGGCTCACACCGCCCTTCGACCCCGAGTCGGCGGCGGTTCTCGCCGAGGCCGCCCTCGTGGACACCCTGCGCGCGGTGGCCGCGACGCCCGCGCGCCGCCGCGTCCTGGTGCTCGCCGGGGAGCCCGGCCCCTGGCTGCCGCCCGGCTTCGACGTCGTACCGCAGTGCGCGGGCGGACTGGACGAACGGCTCGCCGCGGCCTTCGCCGGCTGCGACGGCCCGGCGCTGCTCATCGGCATGGACACCCCACAAGTCACCCCGGACCTGCTGGCCGTGGACTTCACCGAGTACGACGCGTACTTCGGTGCGGCCGAGGACGGCGGCTTCTGGGCCCTGGGCCTGGCCGAACCGGACCCGGCACTCCTGCGCGGGGTGCCCATGTCGACGCCCGCCACCGGAGCCGTGCAACGCGACCGGCTCGTCGCCGCCGGGCTACGGGTCCGCGACCTGCCGCCCCTCAGGGACGTCGACACGGCCGCCGACGCCGAAGCCGTCGCAGCGATCGCGCCGCGCAGCCGGTTCGCGGCGGAACTGGCCCGGCTGCGGGCGGTCGGCACCCGATGAGCGACGCGCGGCAGGAGACCGTGGGGCGGGAGGCCGTGGAGCCTGGGGCGGTGGGGCCTGGGGCGGTGGGGCGGGAAACCGTCGAGCGTGAGGCCGCGCGGCGGAGAACCGTCGAGCAGGAAACCGCTCGGCGGGAAACCGTCGGACGGCAGACCACACGTCAGGAGGCCGTCGGACAGCCTTGGGCCACGGACCCGTACGGGGAAACCGTCGGACGGCAGACCACACGCCAAGAGGCCGTCGGACAGCCCTGGTCCACGGACCCGTACGCCGACGCCCTGCGCACCGGCCGGGGACCGCTCTTCCTGCGCCGTCGTGACGGCTGGTTGCTGCCCCTGGAGGTGGAGCGATGGTGCGCCCGCGCCGACGCGGTGGACCTTCAGGTCCTGGGGCGTTGCGAGGGAGCCGTCCTCGACGTGGGGTGCGGACCGGGACGGCTGGTCGCCGAACTCGCCACCTCGGGCCGGCCCGTGCTCGGTATCGACGTCAGCCAGGCCGCCGTCGCCCACACCCTCCGGCTCGGCGGTCAAGCCCTCACCCGCTCGGTGTTCGACCCACTGCCCGGTGAGGGCCGGTGGGACACAGCCCTGCTCCTCGACGGCAACGTCGGCATCGGCGGCGCCCCGTCCGCGCTCCTGCGTCGGCTGGCGGAACTGCTGCGCCCTGGAGGCCTGTTGATCGCCGAGACGGTCCCCGTGGATGTGGACGAGCATGTCGAGGTCCGCCTCGTGAGCGGGGCCGAGGCCGACGACGGAGCCGAGGTCGCGTTCCCCTGGGCCCGGCTCGGTACCCCGGCCCTGCTGCGCCACGCCGGCCCGCTCGGCTGGCGCGACGCCGATCAGTGGACGACGGGCGGCCGGTCCTTCGTCTCCCTGCGCAGCCGCACCACCAGCAGGAGTGCCGAACCGCCGAACAACAAAGCCGTGATCAGCAGCCACCGGGCGAGGAAGCCACTCGCCGACAGCGCGGTGGCGGACTCGTAGCGGTCCGCCACCCGACCGCTGATCAGCGGGAACCACACCAGCAGGAGCAACCCGGACAAGGCGGCGGGCACCCGCACGTACATGGCCCTCCCCCACCGTCTTGAGGGCGTGGGCGGTGCCCCCTCCCGGTGACCGGCCGCACCCGCCGCCCGGACCAGCGCACGGTCCACCGTCGCGTACAGCGGCAGCAGCACGAGATCGTGCACCATCGCCGCGCCCACGAACCACAGCGCGACCTCGAACCAGTCGTCCGCGAGCAGCCGCACCCCCGCGTATCCGGCGAGCGCGAACGAGCATGCCAGGAGCAGCAGTTGGAACGGGCTGCCCAACGGCAGCCGGGACGTTGCCATCACAGCTCTCCGAACGTCATCCGGGCCACCCATTTGGTGTTGAGCACACCGGGCGCGGCGGGCACGATGATCCGCGCCGGGTAGCCGTGGTCGGGGGACAGTTGCTCGCCGTTGACCTCCAGGGCGAGCAGGGAGCGCGCATCGCGGACCTGGTTGGCGCGCAGGGCTGCCCGGCGGAAGGCGCCGCGTCGTTGGAGGGACTCCACCAGGACGTCGGGGGCCGCCTCGGGCTCGTACCCGACGAGGCCGGCCAGGTCCCGCAGCCTCACGCCGCGCCACCACTGGTCGGAGGTGGACCAGCCCTCGACACAGGCGATGGGCAGCTCCGCGCTGTGCGGGGGCAGTTCCAGCAGCTCGGCGCGGCTCAGCCGGACGGTCCCCGAAGGCCCGGTGACGACCAGCCGCCATGCCTCCTCGCTCGTCTCCACCGCGCTGATCCCCCTCGACACGGCCGTCTTGTTGATCTGGAAGCCGCCCGGCCCGCTGCCCGGCTCGGCACCACCGTGCGGGGCGAGGAGGGCCGTCCGCCGCAGCGGGCCGTCGAAGTTCTGGCCCACGGTCGTCCCGAACAGCAGCAGCGAGCCGCCCCCGACCAGCCACACGGCACCGCGCCGCGACACGGTGGGCTCGGCCGGGTCCGGGGACACCAACGAGGGCTCCTCCGACGAAACCGGCGGCGAAGCGCCTTCCCTCTCGCTCCCCCGCAGCTCACGCAGGTTGCGCACGGCCGTCGGCGCCCTCAGCACCACATGGACCACGAACGCCGCGAAGAACACCCACGCCCCGTAGAAGTGCAGCGGGTAGAAGGAGCCCGGGAAGACGTAGTCGAGCTGGATGTTGAGCACGCCGGTCACGAACTCGAACAGCACGCCGCCGACCAGCAGGAGCAGCGAGATCCGCTCCAGGGCGTGGGCGAGGGACCGCACCGGAGGCAGCTGGAACAGCCTCGGCACCACCGACCACAGCTTGGCCAGCAGGACGGGGACCAGCGCGATCCCGAGCGTGACGTGAAGGCCCTGCGTGAACCGGTACAGCCAGTGCGGATTCGTCGGCCAGGGGAACAGATAGAAGCCGAGGATCCCCTTGTCCGGGGTCTTGTCGTTCACCGGGGACAGACCCGGGTTGTAGGCGGCGTACGACAGCAGCCCCGTCACGAACAGCGCCGTGATCCCGGCGAGCAGCGCCACGCCGAGGACGGAGGTGAACCAGGGGCCGCGCAGCGGGCTGCGCCAGAAGGCGGGTGAGGAAGGAGTCCGTGCCATGCCCCGACGCTAGGCCCGGAACACCCGGTGAGAGGGTGCGCGACTCATGACGAAAGGCTGACGTCCGCGCCTGTCGAGAGTCCACCGGCCCTCCTCCGGCCTAACGTCTCCGAGCGTGAACCGCGATCTCCGCCGCGACCTGTACGCCGTCGCCGCCGCCACGCTGCTCGTCGTGACGGCCGCGCTGGTCGGCATCGCCGTCAAGCGCGCCAAGGACGTCCTGCACGTCGGCTGGCCACCCCTGTACGCCAACTGGCTGCCCCACGCCGGCCCCGGCACCCCCGCCGCGATCGCCGTCGCCGTGGCCGTCGTGGCGTACGGCCCCGCACTGGCCGCCCGGCTGCCCTGGCGGACTCTGCTGTGGACCGCGTGGGCCACCGCCACGGCCTGGACCTTCTCCCTCGCCCTCGTCGACGGCTGGCACCGCGGGATCGCCCGACGGCTGACGACCAGTTACGAGTACCTCCAGGTCATCGACCGCTTCGACGACATCCCTCACACCCTGCGGGACTTCACCCGCCATATCCTGCTCGGCTCCCCCGACCAATGGCCCCCGCACGTCGCCGGCCACCCGCCGGGGGCCACCCTCACCTTCGTCCTCCTCGACCGGATCGGACTGGGCGGCGGAGCATGGGCGGGCGCCTTCGTCATCGCCATCGGGGCGAGCACAGCGGCCGCGGTCCTCGTCACCGTCCGAACGCTCAACAGCGAGGCCCTCGCACGCCGCGCCGCCCCGTTCCTCGTCCTGGCCCCCGCGGCGGTATGGGCGGGCACGTCGGCGGACGGATACTTCGCGGCGGTCGCCGCCTGGGCCGTGGCCTTCCTCGCCCTGGCGGTGACGGACCACCGACCACGGGTGACCGCCTTCGCGGCCGGGCTCCTCTTCGGCCTGACCGTCTACCTGTCGTACGGCCTCACCCTCTTCGCCGTGATGGCCGCCATCGTCCTGCTGCTCGGCTCCCGGCGGCTGCCGGTCCTCCCCTACGTGATCGCCGGACTCGCCGTCGTCCCGCTGGCGTTCACCATGGCGGGCTTCAACTGGTGGGAGGCGTACCACCTGCTGGTCGAGCGCTACTACCAGGGTGCCGGCGGCTTCCGCCCGTACGGCTACTGGGTGTGGGCCAACCTCGCCTGCACGGTCCTCGTCGTGGGCCCCGCCACGGTGGCGGGCCTTCGCCGCACGGGCACCCGCCTCGTCCAGTGGCGCGCGTCCCCCGTCGCCGAGCGCCGCATGGGGGTGTTGCTGTGCGCGGCCCTGCTCATGCTGCTCATCGCCGACCTGTCCGGGATGAGCAAGGCGGAGACGGAACGAATCTGGCTGCCGTTCGCGATGTGGCTGCTCGCGGCAGGCGCCTTCCTCGACCGCCCCCGCGTCTGGCTGACGGCTCAGGCGGCCCTGAGCCTGCTCCTCAACCATCTGCTGCTGACGGGCTGGTGAGCGGTTGGTGCCGCCCTGCTCAGCGCTGACCGGGGCAGGACACACCCGTCGATCATTCCCGGGCCGCCGGCGCGGGCGAGGGCCGGCCGACCGATGACCGTACGGCGCCGCTGGCGCTGCGGACCGGCCGGGCTCCTCATTTCCCGCCGCTGCCGGGGTCACCATGCCCCGACGGCCTCGTCACGCAGCCGGTCGGTCGAAGCAACCTCGCCCCACCTACCGAGGGCTCAACCGCACCGCATCGCCCCGCCCGCCTCGACGGTCGTGACCGGGCTCGGGGAGAGGTCCGGCGGCCGCGACGCATGGCCGACCTGCTCCCGCGACCACGATGCCCGAGTCCACCGTTGCGGCCCAGGGCAGCGGACGCACTGTCTCGCCGTCCGGAGCCGGGACGGCCGGCCCTGCACAACATGGTGAGCGGCGCAACCTTCACGGCCGAAGCCCCACCTCCGAAGCCGTCAGGGGCGCGCGCATGCGCGTCGGAGACACCGGTGAGCCCCCGGGCCCAAGGTGCAGGGGAGCAGCGGATCCCATAATCTGCTGATTGGAGTGTTTTCAGATAGTTCCCCTCCCTAGAGTTCCCCTCCCTAGAGTTCTTCTCCCTCGTCGGGGGTTCGGCGGTAGTTCCCGTCACCGCACCGTCAGGAGACATGATGGCCACCCGGAAAGCCGCTCCTCGCGCTGTCTCGGTCTACGCACTCGCCGGAATCCGGCTCTTCAACGGGGCCGCCGGACTGCTCGCACCCGAACTGCTCATCCGGCGCCTCGACCCCGATCGTGAGCCGCCCAGTGCGGCGGCCGTGTACGCCTTCCGGCTCTTCGGGATCCGTACGATCCTGCTCGGCCTCGATCTGCTGACCCCCCGCGACGAGCGGTTGCGGGAGTACCTGCGCGACGGCGTCCTGATCCACGGCAGTGACACCGCGACAGCGGCCACGCTGGGCCTGAGCGGTCGGCTTCCACCGCGTACCGCGACGCTGACCACGCTCATCTCGGCCGCCAACACGGTCCTGGCCGCCGCCTCGCTCGCCAACTCGGTGAAGGGGAAGCGGAAGTGACCGGAGGGCCCGGTGCCGTTGCCCCGGCCGAGACGGGCTTCGACTACGTCGTCGTCGGCGCCGGGGCGGGAGGCGGACCGTTGGCGGCCAACCTCGCCGCCGCGGGCATGCGTACCCTGCTGCTCGACGCAGGTGGTGCCCCGGAGAACGACAACTACGTGGTGCCCGCCTTCCACGCGGACGCCTCCGAGGACCCCGTCCAGTGCTGGAACTACTTCGTGGAGCACTACGCCGACGAGCGGCAGCAACAGCGTGACAGCAAACTCGTCCCGGACCGGGGCATCCTCTACCCGCGTGCCGGGACGGTCGGCGGCTGCACCGCGCACCATGCGCTGATCACCGTCTATCCGTACAACCGCGACTGGGACGCTATCGCGGAGGAGACCGGCGACGCGACGTGGCACAGCACGGCCATGCGCCGGTACTTCCAGCGGCTGGAACGCTGCACCTACCGGCCGAGGCCCAAGGAGCCGCCCACCAACCCGCTGCTGGCCACGCTGCTCGCCACGCTGCTGAAGGTGCTGCCCTTCGCGGGCGCCCGGTATCGCAACGCCGCACGCCACGGATTCGACGGCTGGCTGCCGACCGCCCTCGCCGACCCCGAACTGGTGGTCGAGGACAAGCAGTTGCTGAAAGTCATCCTCTCGGCCGCGGAGGACTCGCTGGCCGACCTCCTCGACCGGCCGCTGTCCCCACTGGAGGGGTTCGGCTCCTTCGTCGACCCCAACGACTGGCGGGCGCAGACGCGTGCCCTGCAGGGGTTGTGGCAGATCCCCCTCTCCACGGCGAACGGACGGCGCAGCGCCGTACGCGAGCGGGTCCAGGCCGTACAGCGAAGCCATCCGGGCAACCTGGTGGTCCGTACGAACGCCCTGGCGGCCCAAGTCGTGCTGGACGCGAACGGCACCGCGGCCGGCGTCGACTATCTGGACGGGGAGCACGCCTACCGGGCCGACCCCGCGAGCCGGCCGGACACCGGGCCACCGGTCCTGCGCAGGGTCCTCGCCTCCCGTGAGGTGATCCTGGCCGCTGGTGCCTTCAACACGCCCCAACTGCTGATGCTTTCGGGCATCGGACCGCGTGAGGAACTGCGGCGCCACGGCATCCCCGTACGGGTCGACCTCCAGGGCGTGGGCGCGAATCTGCAGGACCGGTACGAGGTCGGCGTGGTCAGCCGGATGGACCGCGAGTTCCCGGTGCTCAAGGACTGCGACTTCCACGCTCCGCGGTCCGGGACCGAACCGGACCGCTGTTACCGGGCCTGGCTGCGCGGCGAGGGTCTGTACACGACCAACGGCGCCGTCGTCGGTGTCACCCGCAAGTCCCGTCCGGATCTGGAGGCACCCGACCTGTTCATCTTCGGCGGCCCCTTCGACTTCCGGGGCTACCGCCCCGGCTACTCGCTGGACCTGACACGCCATCGGGACCGCTTCACCTGGGCGATCCTCAAGAGCCGCACCCACAACACCGGAGGTCGGGTACGGCTGCGCTCCACCGACCCCCGTGACACCCCACTGGTGAACTTCCACTACTTCGGCGAGGGCACGGACAAGGACGCCGTGGATCTCGAAGCCATGGCCGGTGCCGTCGAGTTCGTACGCGGGATGAACCGCAGGGCCGGCTCCGTGATCCGCGAGGAGCTGTGGCCCGGCAAGGAGATCGTCGGCCGCGACGACATCCGCCGATTCGTCCAGGACGAGGCGTGGGGCCACCACGCGTCCTGCACCTGCCGGATGGGACGAGCGGACGACCCCTCGGCCGTCGTCGACAGCGAGTTCCGGGTGCGCGGAGTGGACCGCCTGCGGATCGTCGACGCCTCGGTCTTCCCCCGCATTCCCGGATTCTTCGTCGCCACCCCCATCTACATGATCAGCGAGAAGGCGAGCGACGTCATCCTCGCAACCGTTCAAGGAGTACCGCGATGAGCAAGCAACCACGCGACACACGACGTTCCGCGGCCGGATACCGTACGTCACTGCCCTGGCGGGTCATCACCGCCGGCGCCGAATACGTGGACCGGCGCATCGGCTGGGACAGACTGCCCGTCATACCGGGCCTGCTGACGCTCCTCGGACTGCGCGTCAAACTCCGACAGAAGAACCTCCATGACACCGGCCAACTGCCCTCGGTCGACCTGCCCGATCCCGCGCCCCCCTCCGAGACCCACAAGGTCAACCGGACCGCCGACGGCAGCCACAACGACCTCGACGAGCCGCGCATGGGCATGGCGGGCACCCGCTTCGGCCGGAACATCCCGCTGGACCGGATCGCCCCGACCACACCCGAGGACGTCCTGTCCGCGCCGAGCCCGCGCGAGGTCAGCCGCGCCCTGCTCGGCCGCGACGAGCTCACCCCCGCCGAATCGGTCAACTCCCTGGTCGCCGCCTGGCTTCAGTTCATGGTCCGCGACTGGTTCAGCCACGGGACCAGCCCCACGGAACGGCCCTGGGAAGTCCCCCTCATGGACGACGACCCATGGCCGGAACACCCCATGCGGATCATGCGGACACCGGACGACCCGACCCGCGACCCGCAGGCACCCCCCGGAACGCCCGACACCCGCGTCAACGTGTCCTCCCACTGGTGGGACGCCTCGCAGATCTACGGGACGAACGAGACCGAGCAGCGTCTGATGCGCACCGGTGAGCTGGGCAAGCTGCATCTGTGGGACGACGAGCAGTCCCCGATCCCCTCGGACCCCTCCCGGGACCCCTCGCACATCCCCGGCTTCTGGCTGGGCCTGGCCATGATGCACGACCTGTTCGCCCGTGAGCACAACGCGATCTGCGACCACCTGCACGGCGCGTACCCGTCCTGGAACGACGAGGAACTCTTCCAGCGGGCCCGGCTCGTCAACGCCGCGCTCCTCGCCAAGATCCACACCGTGGAGTGGACACCGGCCGTGATCAGCCACCCCACCACCGTCAAGGCACTGCGCGCCAACTGGTGGGGCGTCGCGGGCGAGCGTGTCCACAACCTCTTCGGCCGGATCAGCGACAGCGAGGTCGTCAGCGGCATCCCCGGCGCCGAAACGGACCACTACGGCGTCCCGTACTCCCTCACCGAGGAGTTCGTGGCTGTCTACCGCATGCACCCGCTCATCCGCGACGAGTGGCATCTGCGCTCCGCCGCCGACGACGCGAGCCTGCGCCACTGCACCCTCCGCGACATCTCGGGCCCCGGGGCGCTGAAGGTCCTGGAGACCACCGGGATGCCCGACCTGCTCTACAGCTTCGGCACGCTCCACCCCGGACTGGTCACCCTGCACAACTTCCCCAAGTTCCTTCAGGAGTTCGAGCGCCCCGACGGACAGCTGCAGGACCTCGCCGCCACCGACATCCTGCGCTCCCGGGAGCTGGGCGTCCCCCGCTACAACGAGTTCCGCCGACTGCTGCGGCTGAAGCCCGCCGCCGACTTCCTGGAACTGACCGAGAACCGGGCGTGGGCCGAGCAGATCCAGTGGCTCTACGACGGCGACATCGAGAAGGTCGACCTGATGGTCGGGCTGTACGCGGAGAAACTGCCCACCGGATTCGCCTTCAGCGACACGGCGTTCCGCATCTTCATCCTGATGGCCTCACGCCGGCTGAACAGCGACCGCTTCTTCACCGAGTACTACACCCCCGAGGTGTACTCCAAGGCCGGTATGGCCTGGATCGACGACAACTCCATGATCACGGTGCTGCTGCGCCACCACCCGGAGCTGCGTACGGCTCTGGCGGGGCTGACGAACGCCTTCGTGCCGTGGAACACAGCCGGAAGGACGGTGACTTGACATGGCAACGACGGACAGGTCCCACGACGAACGGGAGCGCCAGGTCGCGGCGGCCGCCGCACGGTACGGAGAGACCGGCGACGAGCGGCGGACCGCCGAGCGGCAGCAGGACGCCGGGGTCGCCTTCCCGGACTCGGAAGAGGCACTCGCGGCGCGCGCGGCCCGGCTGCTCGACCGGCAGGCGGTGCCCGCCTCCATGGCGGTGGAGGCCGTCCGGGCGGAACCGCTGGAGGCGACCGCCGCCTACGAGCGCATCCTCGGGGTGTCCAGGGACCTGCAGGCCTGGAGCTTCCTGCCGCGCGGCACCCGGGCGGCCCGCACCGTCGCCCGGATCTCGGCGCGGGAGAACGGCCGTGAGCTGCCCGTCGGCACCGGCTTCCTGGTGTCGCCGAACCTGCTGCTGACCAACCATCACGTGCTCCCCGACGCGGAGGCCGCCCGGCAGAGCTTCGTGGAGTTCGACGCCCAGGTCACCGTCGACAACACACCCCAGTCCGCGACGCGGCTGGAGCTCGACCCGGACGGGTTCTTCGCGGCGGACCAACGCCTCGACTTCGCCCTGGTGCGGGTCGCCCCCGGCCCGGACCTGCGGCCCGCGGGGGAGACGTTCGGCTGGAACCGGCTCAGCGCCCAGAAGGGAAAACTGGTCGTCGGTGAGCCGGTCAACGTCATCGGCCATCCGATGGGGCGGTTGAAGGAGATCGCGGTACGCGACAACACGCTCCAGGTTCGCCTCGACGACTTCCTCCACTACAAGACGGACACCGAGCCCGGCAATTCCGGCTCTCCCGTCTTCAACGACCAGTGGGAGGTCGTCGCGCTCCACCACAGCGGTGTCCCCAGGACCGACGGACAGGGACGCGTCCTGCGCCGTGACGGACAGGTCTGGGAGCCCGGTGACGGCGACGACGCGATCGACTGGGTGTCCAACGAGGGCGTACGCATCAGCTCCATTCTGAAGCACCTCGCCACCCTGCCCCTCTCCTCCCGGCAGCAGGCGCTGCTGGCCGAGATGGGCCCGGAGTCGGGGCTGGGCGTCACGGAGGCCGCCGAGGGCCCGGTGGCGGCTCCGGCTCCCGCCGTCGCGGCGTCGCCCCCGGCCGTCGAGAAGGTCACCGCGCGGGCGGGCCTGCGCGCCCGGGAGGGCGCGTTCGGCGGCAGACGGCATCTGGTCTTCCTGCACGGTCGCTCCCAGGAAGGCCTGGTGCCCGGGGATCTGCGCCGCGACTGGACGGCCGGACTCAACCAGGGGCTCGTCCGCGCCGGTCTGCCTCCGGTCGACCCGGCGGACGTCTGGTTCCCGTACTACGGCGACAGGCTGGTGCAGGCCCTGACCGCGCATGAGGCCGTCCCCCACCTCGTCGAGGCGCCGACCGCCAGGGCGGCGGAGGCGGTCGCACCGACCGCCCCCACCGCCCGCGCGGTGTACGAGGAGATCATCGGCGAGGCGGCCACGAAGTGGGACATGCCGCACGAGAGCCGGCTGGCCACCGAACGGATCGGCATGGGTGATGTGGTCGGGGCCCTGCAGAAGCGGCTGAGCTGGCTGGCCGCCAGGAGCGACCTCGATGCGTGGGCGATCGCCCTGGTCTTCCGTGACGTGGCCGCGTACCTCGACGACCAGCGCATCCGGGACGAGGTCCTGGGCTGCGTACTGGAGACGATGCCGGACGCGGGGGAAGTGGTGCTCGTCAGTCACAGCCTCGGCACGGTCGTCGGCCTGGATCTCGCCACACGACTGTCCCCCGGGGTGGACCTCGTCCATCTCACCACGGCGGGCAGTCCCCTCGGCTTGGACAGCGTGTACAGCAAGCTGCTCGTCGGCGGGCCGAAGCGTCCGGACGTCGTGGCGGACTGGCTCAACGTCTGGTGCCCGACCGACGCCGTGGCCATTGGATGCCCTCTGGGCGACGACTGGGCGGACGGGCTGTCCGACCTCGCCGTCGTCAACGCCCGCGACCGTGCGCACAACATCGTCGAGTACCTCGCCCACCCCGACGTCGCCCGGTCGATCGGGAGCCACCTCGGCGGCTGAGTCTGACGTTCCGTCACCGGTCCCGACCGGTGACGGAACATGATCACGTTGCCCCTCATTCGGCTGGGACGACCGCCGGGCTTGACGGTCGGTCAGCGATGGAGCGGTGGTCCAGCGCTCGTGACCACCCTCCGCCTCTCCGCCCCTGGACCGGTCAGCCGGGTCAGGTAGCCGTCACACACCTGGTGGCCGCCCGGGGGCCGCTGTCTCCATACGGCGGCCGGCCGGCCATGAGTGCGACTCTCGCGCGTCGAGCCGAGCAGCCCATCCATTGTCAGAGCGGTCGGGGGAACCGTTTCGAATGTGATCCGAAAGGATGCGTCATGGAACTCGAATCTCTCCCGGATGACGTCGTCGCGGCGATCGAAGTGCGGGATCGTTGGAGGCGCGCATCGGCCGGCGGTGGCCTGGAGTTCCTTGTCACCGACATCGCACGGTGGACACCCGGTTCGACCGTGCGGGTCGCGTTCCTCGACGGGGACGAACAACTGCACGCGGACATCGCAGGAGCGACTGCGCAGATCACCGACGCCTGCAACCTGAAACTCGACTTCGGCCACGACGAGGCGACCGGAACGTTCCGACGATGGAGCACGGCCGACACCGCCTTCGCCGCCGAGATCCGGGTCAGCTTCGACCTGCAGGGCTACTTCTCCCTGGTCGGCACCGACAGCACGGATCGCACCATCGGCGCGGGCGGCGGCCAGGTCGGGGGCAATCCCGGCCAGCGCAGCCTGAACCTCGGGCGCTACGCGGTGAACAGGCCCGCTCAGTGGGAGGGCACCGTGCGTCACGAGTTCCTGCACGCACTGGCGTTCCACCACTCCCACCAGAACATGCGCGGTACCTGCGAGGTCGAGTTCCGTTGGGATGACGACGCCGGGTATGTTCCCATACAAGATGCGGACGGCGTCTTCGTGGCGGACGCCCAAGGTCGGCGCCCCGGCATCTACACGTACCTCGCGGGAGAGCCGAACCGATGGCCGCGCGCGAAGGTGGATCACAACCTTCGCACCGAGGACGACCCGGATGTGGTCGCCGGGCCTTTCGACCCACAGTCCGTGATGCTGTACCGGTTCCCGTCGTTCTTCTACAAGTCCGCCCCGAGCAGCTGCGCGCCGACCGGCAACGGGCAGAACCTGTCGGACGGCGACAGGCGCGGGCTCAACCTGCTGTACCCGCACACCGCGGAAGAGGTGGCGGAGCTTCAGGCCCGGGCGGACACGGTCCTGCAGTCGATCGGAGCCGGCGCGGAGGGACTTCCCAGTTCGAACGGCGGAAACCTGGTCGAGGCGTACCGCAGCCGGGTCGGGGCACTGGTCGCCGCACAGGCCGCGGGCGCCGACTGAGCGGAGCAGGGAGACGCCATGTCTGCCGGCACCGCCTTCGAGGGGCTCCTCAGCGGCTCGCCGAGCGGAGGACTCGAGCGAGCCGCCGGGGGCTGTGCGCCGGGACCACCGGACCCCGAACTCCTGAGCACGCAGCTGTCCGACGAGAGAGGCCGGCTTGAGACGCGTCCCGGAAACATCCCGCAATCGGGGTGTATCCAGAAGGAGTTGGGCAACAGCATCGGCGGCCTCCTCCCAACGTGACGCACCGGACCTGCACGAAGGACGTCCTTCGCTCCTGGGCATGACGCTACGGCGACGACGCACACGCATGCGGGGGTCAGACCCGGCCGGATGAGGTCATGGCGAGTTCCCCGGCCGACCATGACGGGGAGTTCACCGCGGCTGACCGCCGTGCAGCGGCGGCTACGCCATCACCCGCAACTCCGCCCCGGTGAAGGCCGGGAACGAGCCCCCGTCGTACGGGGCCTGCGTGATCGGCGTCGTCATCACCAACCCCGGCCGGACGGACCTGTCAGCGGGTCGGTCGGCTGCCGGGCTCGCTGTGCACTCGGCGATCCGGGCCCACGTCCCGGATGGACAACCGGATGGACAAGTCGCCTGCCTCGCGTGCGCCCTCCCACCGGGCGTGCTCGTGCGCAAGCGCGGATTGCCCGGAGCAGCGACAGGTACAGTTTCCAGCTGCGGAAGACAATATTTCGGAAGATGAGTGATGGCTGACGCTGACCTGAAGCTGTTGTACCGGGAGCTGGTCTCGCTGGAGATCGAGTTGTGGGACGGCATCGAGGGGCGGTTGCGGGCCGAGTACGACTTGGCGCTGACCTCGTTCGAGGTGCTGCACCTGCTGCTGCGCCGGCCCGAGCGGCGGATCCAGGACATCGCCGAGGAGTTCTCGATCACGGTGGGCGGCACGAGCAAAGTCGTCGACCGTCTGGAGTCGGCGGGCCTGTGTGGACGGCGGGCCAATCCGAACGACCGCCGCTCCTCGATCGTCGAGCTGACGGCTGAAGGGCGGAAGCTGGTGGACGGGGCGCTGAAGATCTTCGAGGAAGAGCTGGAACTGCGGATCGGGTCGGTGATTCCCGAGCAGTCCGTACGCGAGGTGACGGCGGTCCTCAGCACGCTGCGGACCGCCGGACGCGCCCTGGACGCGGAGCGGAAGGCCGCCGCTCGGACGCCGATGCCGACTGTGCGGACTCCGAAGCAGCCCGGCCGACCGAGATCGTGAGCGGCGACGCCTCCGCAGCGCCCATGGGCTGATGGACCGGGCCGGAGGAACGCAGCCCCCGGCCCATCAGCCCGACGCTTCAGTCGGCGATGCCGCCGAAGGCGATGACTTTGTCGATGCGGCCCTGGACGAGGAGGTTCCCGGGACCGCCGTTGCGTGCGCCGTACTCCTCCGTGCGATCGTCGCCCATGTATCGGGCACCGAGGAGGCCGCCCCAGCGCACCATGTCCTCCGGGTCCTCGGAGATCGTCGCGCGGCCCTGGAGGAGGACGAACGCGTACGGGGGCCGGTCCTCGTCGACGCAGAGGGCGAACCGTCCGTCGCGGGCGAGGTTGCGGCCCTTGACCCCGTTCTTCTCGGTGGTGAGCACGATGTCGTCGCCGTCGAGGAGGAACCAGACCGGTGTCACGTGGGGGCTGCCGTCGGCGCGGACGGTGGACAGCTTGCCGGTACGGGTGCCGTGCGTGACGAACGCCCGCCACTGCCGCTCGGTCATCTTCCGCATGCGGGTGCCTTCCGTGTGCGTATGGATCAACTGGTGGGTGCCCGAGGCCGAGTTCGGCCTCGGGCACCGCGGGTTCTAGCCCCAGAAGGCGTCTTCGGCGGCCGGGTCGGCGGAGAAGAGCCACATCTCGGTGATCTTGCCGTTCTCGATGCGCAGGACGTCGACGCCGTCCATGCTCATCGACGTGTCGCCGTGGCGGCCGGTGAAGTGGATGGTGGCGGCGACCAGGTCGCCGTTGCCCATGAGGGTGTGGAGCTTGTCGATGGCGAAGGTGCCCTGGCTGGTCTCCATCATGCTGCCGAGCATCTGGAAGACGGCGGCCTGGCCCTTGTGTTCGCCGGAGAACTGATTGGCGCCGGGCTGGTGCCAGACGATGTCGGCGTCGAGAAGTTCTCCGAGAGCGGCCATGTCTCCGGTCTGGACGGCCTGGAAGTAGGTGCGGGCGGTGTCGATGTTCGCGCTGGTCATGTCGTTTGCTCCTGGGTTCTTGTGCGGGGGGGTGGTTATCGGGCGAAGTCGAGGCGGTCGGCGAGGCCGACCTCGGTGAACGCGGCCTCGATCTCGTTTCGGCCTTCCTTGAAGTGGGCCCAGCTGTCGAAGTGGGCGGGGACGACCCGGCGGGCGCCGAGTATCTGCGCGGCCTGGGCGCCCTGCGCGCTGTCCAGGGTGAGCAGGGCGTTGTCGAAGGCGAAGGTCATGCGGGCGCCGCCGAGGAAGAGGACCGCGGTGTCGACGGGAGCGAACTTCTCGGCGATCTCCTTGACGTGCTCCAGAGCGGCGTTGTCGCCGCTGACGTAGACCGGGGGCAGGTCGTCGGAGGTGAGGATGAAGCCGACGACGTCGCCGGTGACCGGTTCACAGCCGACGGGGCCGTGCCGGGCGGGCACACCCGTGACGGTCACGGTGCCGCCGTCGGGCCGCGAGAGTTCGGCGGTCTCCCAGAAGGCCAGCCCCCGTGCGTTGCCGCCCAGACGACCCGCGCCGCCGACAGTTGTGAACACGACCGGAACGCCGGGCAGGAAGGCGCGGCCGGCGTTGTCCAGGTTGTCGTCGTGCGTGTCGTGGGAGAGCAGGACGGCGTCGATGCCGCCCAGTTCGGCGGCGATGACGGGCGACGGGTCGGTCTTGACGAGCCTGTGGTCGCCGGGGAGAGGCATGGGGTACTCGCCGGGCGGGTCGAAGGTGGGGTCGGTGACTAACCTGAGCCCGCCGTACTCGATCAGGGTGGTCGGGCCGCCGTAGACGTGGACGGGGATCTTTTCGCTGGTGCTGGCGCCGGACAACGGGGACCTTCCGGTCGGGGACGGTGAGGACGCGGGCCCTGCGGTTGGCTCCGGCAGGGGCGGAACGAGAAGGCCGTCAGCCGTGATGCTGCGGGACGGGCCATCGTGCGAGTGCCGTGCGGTGGCCTGTGCGGTCGGTCAGTTTGCGGGTGCGGAGAAGACGCCGAAATGGTTGCCGGCCGTGTCCCCCAGCCGGGCGAAGGTGAAGCCCGCGGAGTCGGAGACCGGTTTCATGAGCACCTCGGCGCCCAGTGCGCCGGCGCGCTCGACGGTCGCGGCGACGTCCTGGACGAGTACGTAGAAGATCGCGTAGTTGGGGAACTCGCCTTCCGACTGCCACACGCCGCCCGCCGGCTGCTGTGCACCGGGCGTCATCACCGAGTGATAGGTGACGCCCGGGGTGTTGGTGTTGAGGACGTAGTTCCAGCCGAAGAGCTCTCCGTAGAACTCCTTGACCTTCTCCGGCTGGTCGGTGCCGAACTCGAACCAGGCGACCGAGTTGAAGGCGGGAACGGTCATGACATTCACTCCTCACAGCCCCATTTAGGGACAAAGGTAACCCTCCAGGGCGGGCTCGATCCGGAGGGTGACGACCACACTCCGCCGGAACGGCCTCACGGCGCACACCTGCTGGGGCGGGCAACCAAGGCGCCGGATCGGCCGCCCGCCCAGCAAACCATTTAGATTCCATGGAATCAACTTCCAGGGATTATTGTTTCTTGTGATGCAAGTTTGGACGTCCGGTCGCGTCGCCCCGCGGGCGGCCCAGGAACGCGGGCACGACCGTGGCACGGGCGGCCCGGCAGAGAGGAACCCTCGTGGAACCGGTCGAGATCGAGGCGAAGACCCTGATCCAGCAGTCGAGGACCCCGTCGAACGACTACGTGATCAACCCGTACACCGGCTGCGTTCTGGGCTGCGCGTACTGCTTCGCCTCTTTCGCCGGACGGCAGTTCGGCCGGTCGGCGAAGGAGTGGGGCGAGTACCTGTACGTGAAGAAGAACGCCGTCGACCCGGCCCGCAAGGAGCTGGCCAGGATGCCCGAGCACAAACGCCACGGCACGATGCTGCTCAGCTCGGTCACCGACCCCTACCAGGGGCACGAAACGCGCTACCGGCTCACCCGGGGCATCCTGCGCGAGCTGGAGGCGGTCGAGTACCCGGGTCTGGTCCGCATCCTGACCAAGTCGCCCGTCGTCACCCGTGACATCGATCTGCTCACCAGGCTGCCCCGGGCGGAGGTCGGCATGACCGTGACCACCGCGGACGACAAGGTCAGCCGCTGGCTGGAGGTCCGCACCCCGCTAGCGTCCTGCGCCAGTAGTTGATCGTTAGTAGTTGTGTGACTTCTGCTGCTGGTGCGTCAGTTCCTCGTCGGGGCCCGAAGCTGGAACCGTTGCTGCTGTCCGATGACGAGCGGGCGGTGTTGGAACGGTGGACGCGTCGGCCGTCGTCGGCTCAGGCGCTGGCCCTGCGCGCGCGGATCGTGCCGGCGTGCGCGGGCGGTCGACCACGGGCGGCGAGAACGGCACCACGTCCACCGCCCGTGATGCCAGGAGCTCACGTCTGTCGTCGACCGTGTCGGCTGCTGGAGCGTCGACGCACGGTGAGGGCACAGGCAAGCATGCCGAGGCCCTCGGCGATCGGAAGGGCGCCCCACGCGCAGAGGCACCGCCCCGGAACTCGGGGCAGAGCTCCTGTGGACGGTGATTCGCTCGAACCGTCGGGGGAAGGACCGATCAGGACGTCACGACAGGTGCGGGCCTCGGGCGGAAACTCGCCACAAGAATGTGCAGGCTGACGACAAGAGCCCACACGGGGAAGACCAGCTCGGCCCAGGCGATGCTGCGCGAGACGACGAGCAGCGTCAGAGCTACGAGATAGCCGAGGAGGGCAAGCCAGCGCGGAAGGACTCCGAGCCGATGCCCGATGGTGGAGGTCGTGAAGGTGAATACCGCGGCCATGCGCATCGCGTAGGTGGTCAGGAGGCTGTAGGTGACATGACTGCCGAATGACCACCCTGGCGGCTTGGAGCCGGCCCCGGATGCATCGGCCGTGACCAGTAGGCCGCCGGCCGCCGCCGCGGCCCCGAAGAGAGTCGCCACGAACAGCAGACCGCTGCCCAGGAAGACCATGGCGAAGAACTGGTCCTCGGCCGCTCCGATGCGGGCGCGCACAGCGCCCATGAACCACAGGAAGAAGATGCCCGCGAAGGGAATGAGGTTGAGCGCCGTATGTACCGTACGCCGACGCGAGGGGTCGGTGACCCAGCTGTTGCCCACGTAGTCGGGCTCGTCCGGTATCGCCACGCGGACCATGATGATGGCCGCGGCGAGCAGCAGGGCGAAGATGATCCCCACCAGTCCCGCGGCTCGTGGAGTGCGCAGCGCCTGAAGCTTCGTCTCCATGGGCGGTCTTTCGCTCCCTCTCCCGGCCGGTTCTGCTCCCCGTGCGGTGACAGCGGTTTCCCCCGTCCGGTGGCGGTGTCGGTGGACAGCATCCGAGGGCGCGAGTTCCGCCCGACGCGTCGCGGGTCGGAGGGTGCGCTGCGACCTCGCGCGAAGGCCCGGGTGGCGACCAAGACCAGCAAGCACCGCCGTACGTCGATGTGCCACTGGGACTGTCCATGCGGGTGACGTGCGCGGACCACCAGTGAGTCGGGCGAGTAAGGCCGGGTGATTCGGGGTCCCGGGTGCGGCCCGCTGGGAACGGCCGGGCTTCGGGCGGCCGACAGCCGAGGGCCGGTCTACTCCGGTGGACCCTCGGCACCCGGTCCGCCCGGGACCGGCAGGACGACCGTGTCCCCGGGCCCGGGGAGCTGTCCGCTGCCTTGCGTGACCGGATCGAGGCGGCCGTCCGGCCGTACATCGAGGCGGCCGTCCGGCCGTACCAGGAACAGCAGAGCGCAGCCGGAGGGCAGGGCATCGCCGGAGGGCTGCGCCAGGACGGCTGCCCCGTCCTCGTACTTGCGGGAGAACGTCTGCCAGGTCAGATCCGCGCCGAACAGGACTTCGCCGCCGATGAACGGCGCCACCACGCCGTGGCTGTGTCGACCGGTGCGTTGAGGCGGTGCACCGCCTCCTCCACTCTGCCGCGCAGCATCACCACTGCCAGGGCGTTGAAGTCGTCCTCGTCGGTGAGGAAGTACACCGCCGTGATGCCCTCCAGTTCGGCGGCCCCAGCGGCGGCTGCGGCCAGCAGCTCACCGGGCGCGAGCTCGACCCCGGCCTGTCGGATGCGTTCGCGCTGCTCCTCCTCCCCTGCCCACATCAGCACCTCCAGCCCGGCCGACTTCAGGGCCACCCCCGGGTCGACCACCCAGGGGTCGCCGCCGACCAGCAGCGGACGCGAGCGGGAGGGGCGCACGACGCCCAGGCCCCGGGCCATGGGCGAGGCGGTCAGTCCGTAGAGCGTCACGGTCGCGACGATCACCACGAATGTCGCCGGAAGGATCTTCGAGGCGCCACCGATCCTTTGGCCCACCAGGCCGGCCGAGAACGTCGAAGCCATTGCGGCCGCGACGATGCCGCGCGGTGCCATCCAGCCGACCCAAGCCGTCCTGCCAGGAGCTTCCGCGCGCTCGTCCACCCAGCCGGCGCCGATCTGTCCACCTCAGCCCTGTGCTTCGTCGCCACTGCACTGGCGGCACGTCGCCGTGAACAAGGCACGCGTCGGCGCCGCCTGCCCGCCGGACGACAGGCACCGCCGGTGCCGGGCCCATCTGCACTGCGGTCACACCTACGCCCCTCACTGCCGAGTTCGGCGTAGGCACCTCCACCGCCCACCGGTACGTCGCCGAGGCCGTCGACGTCCTGGCCTCGAAGCAATCCACGACATCGAGGCCGCGCGAACCCACGGCACCATCGACGCCCTGGAGGGGTCGGGATGGAGTGCGGGGCTGACAAGGCCTACCGAGGTGCCGACGGCACCGTGCGAGTTCCCTGCTGGGAACAGTGGGAGACGCTGTCCGCTGGTCAGCAGGCCGTCAACCGCTCGCACGCGAACGGGCGGCCTCGCACCGAGCGAGGGCCGATCATGTCCGTCTCGTAGAGGGCTCGCCGGAACGAGTCCGCAGCGTCGGCAACAGACCGGGGCTCAACAACTGCCACCGCAGCCACAGCACCGCTGAACCTGGTCCAGGCATCATGCGCTCGGACGAACCCAGCCTGCCGCTGTCCCGAGGTGCTGCTGTCGTCAGCGTGAAGGTCGGCCATCTTCCACCATGCCGCCGGGAGCCGGTTGGATGCGCTGATGCAGGTGGTGTAGGCGTTGCGCCGGACCTCCTCCCACCAACGTGCGTGCTCGGCGCGTTGCCGGCGGCCTTGCCCCAGCACTGTGAGTCACCCGCCGCTCAGACCTCCCAGGGCACCGATGAGAGTTCCCCAGACCGTCGCTGCGCTTCCGGCCATGACAGCGGATCAGAACGCAGGCCTGGGTGGATACCAGTGCGCCGATTCCGTCACTCAGCGAGCCCGAGATCCCACTCGCAGTCGGTGACGGCGAGAAGCGGTCGGGGCAGTTCGGCGTCCTCCCCCAACTCCCGCGCGACGCGGGCAATCCGCTCACCACCCAGTGGCGACGAACATCAGGAATCGAGTGGGCAGCATCCCACTCGATCAACGCGTCCCGTTACACGCGCTGCGCGTGAGGATTCTGTCGTCTGCCCGTACGGAAGCTGTCGATGTGCTGCCAGTCCAGTCATGTGACTTGTTTTCACAGTGACGCAGACCACATTGAACGTTGAAGCTATGGGAGCCGCCACCGCACTCCGGTGTTGTCGCCCTGCACCTCCGCACGATGCTCGACATATCGACGCACGTCAGCGTTCAGTCGCCCGAGGCATCTTCTCCCCACACAGCCAGGAGGTCTGTGAAGCATGCCCCTGAGCCATCTGTCCCTCCAAGACAGGGCCCTGTTCTGGCAGTTCGGCCAAGGTCCTGAAGTCCCCGTCCCCGACCCCCTCGTCCACCACGCCGTCGAACGGCGGGCCAACGCCGCGCCGCACACGGTCGCCGCCGAGCACCAGGGCACGACGATCACGTACGGCGAGCTGAACCGTCGTGCCGACCGGCTCGCGGCCGGACTCGTACGGGAGGGCGTACGGCCCGGCGATCACGTCGGCCTCTTCGTACGCCGCTCCATCCCGATGCTCGTCGGACTGCTCGGCACGCTGAAGGCCGGCGCCGCTTACGTCCCGCAGGACATCGGCCTCACCCCCGCCGCCCAGCTGCGGCACGTCATCCGCACCGCCGGAACCCGGGTCGTCCTCACCCAGTCGGAGCACACACTGCGGGTGCCTCCGGCTGACACCGGACACCGGCTGATCACGCTCGACGACGACGATCTCACCGGCCTCTCCACGGAAGGGCCGGTCCGTCTCGAGCGGCCCGTACGCCCCGACGACGGGTGCTACGTCCTGTTCACCTCCGGCACGACCGGCAAGCCCAACGGGGTGAAGGTCACCCACCACAACGTCGCGAACCTCCTTCTCACCGAGCCCGGTGACCTGGGCATCCGCCCCGGTGACCGGGTCGCCCAGCTCCTCAACATCGCCTTCGACATGGCCGCCTGGGAGATCCTCGGCTGTCTCGCCCACGGCGGCACGCTCGTCATCCGCGGCAAGGACGTCGCGGCGGCGGCCCGTACGGCGGACGTGCTGATCGCGACGCCGACGGTGCTGTCCGGGATCGACCCGGCGGACTGCCCCCGAGTGCGGACGGTGGCGGTCGCGGGCGAGCCGTGCCCGCGCCCTCTCGCGGACACCTGGGCCCGACGGTCCGCCTTCCACAACTCCTGCGGGCCCACGGAGACGACGATCGTCAACACGATGCGCCATCACCGCGTGGACGACGCACTGCTCACGATCGGCCGCCCCACCCCCAACAACACGGTGTACGTCCTCGATGAGCACCGGCGTGCGCTGCCCATCGGGGAGGTCGGCGAGATGTGGGCCGGGGGCGACTGCGTATCGGCGGGCTACTTGAACAACGAGGCGCTGAACGCCGAGCGGTACGCCCCCGACCCCTTCCTCGGCGGCGGACACCGCATGTTCCGTACCCGCGACCTCGGCCGCTGGACGCCGGACGGCGAACTCGAGCATCTGGGCCGTACCGACGACCAGGTCAAGGTCCGCGGCTTCCGTGTGGAACTCGACTCCGTCTCCTCGGTGCTGGAGTCGGTGGCGGGCTGCTCCCGCGCCGTCACCCTCAAGCGGGACGCCCGCAGCCTGATCTCCTTCGTCTGCCCGGCCGACGTCGACCCGGACACGGCCCGGCGCGCTGTGGCCGCCGTACTGCCGTACTACTGCGTGCCGGCCACGGTCCTCCCGGTGGCCGCGCTGCCGGAGACGGACCGGGGCAAGGTCGACCGGGCGGCACTGCTGCGGCTGGCGGTGGAGCGGGAGGAGGCCGCGCGGCACTCCGCGCGGGCGGTGACGGTTCATGGCGAGGGAGCACCCCTGCTGCCGGTGTCGGCGCTGCGAGAGGGGGCGGCCTGATGACGTCGTCCGTTGAGACCCCGTCCGTTGGGACCCCGTCGGCTGAGGCCTCGTCCGTCGAGAACCCGTCCGCCGAGGGGGGAGGCGCCACGCACGCAGCGCCTTCCGCCCCTCCCACGCCTCTCGCCGAACTCCCTCCGCTCACGTCCGCGCCCCGTCGTCTCCTCAAGCACCCCCGCCTGATGCACTACAACCGCCTTGCGGCCCTGGTGTTACTCGCCAACATCGGCTTCCTGGCCATTAGTTGGGAGCCGAACGCACGAACCATCGGCTACGCGTCCCTCGTGAACCTCGCGCTCGCAGTGGTCGTACGGCAGCAGTACGTCATCAACCTCTTCTTCCGGCTGGCGACTTGGGCTCCGACGAGCTGGCCGCTGAAGGCGCGGTGGACGCTCGGGAAGGTGTACCACTTCGGCGGACTGCACGTGGGCGGGGCACTGGCCGGAGCGGTGTGGTTCCTCGCAGGAGCGGTCGTGGTGACCGCCGACGGCGCCAACCTGTCGCTCATCACGGTGAATTGGATACTCGTCGCCCTGCTCGTCGTCATCGTCGTCACCGCCCTGCCTCCCTTCCGGTCCCGCTTCCACGACCACTTCGAGAAGATCCACCGCGTCGGCGGCTGGGGCGCCCTCGCACTGTTCTGGACGCATTCGCTGCTGGGCGCGCAGGGGCCGGTCGCCCTCGGGGTGCTGGCCGTGGTCACCTTCAGCGTCGCCCTGCCCTGGCTGCGGCTGCGCAAAGTGGACGTACGGATCGAACGACCCTCCACACACGTCGCGTTGGCCCGTTTCGACCATGGCGTGACCCCCTTCGCGGGGTCCTCCACCGCCATCAGCCGCAGCCCGCTCACCGAGTGGCACTCCTTCGCCAACGTGCCCTCACCCGGCGAACCCGGCTTCCGGCTGACCATCTCCCGTGCGGGCGACTGGACGGGCTCGTTCATCGACGACGCGCCCCGGAAGGTCTGGGTCAAGGGCATCACCACGGCCGGGGTCGCCAATATCGAGACCCTGTTCAGCAAGGTGATCTACGTCGCCACCGGCAGCGGAATCGGTCCCTGCCTGCCGCATCTGCTGGCCTCCGAGGTGCCCTCACGGCTCGTGTGGGCGACGCGTGATCCCCGCAGGACCTACGGCGACGGCCTGGTCGACGAGATCCTCGCCGTCCAGCCGAACGCGCTGGTCTGGGACACCTCGCAGCACGGCAAACCTGACATGGTGCGGCTCGCGTACACCGCGTACCGCGACTTCGGTGCCGAAGCTGTCATCTGCATCTCCAACAAGAAGCTGACCTGGCAGGTCGTTCACGGTCTGGAGCGGCGCGGCATTCCCGCGTACGGCGCGATCTGGGACTCGTAACAGACTGTCAGGAGAAAGGAGAGAGGGAGAGTCGATGAACACCCTCAAGATCGAACGTCATGACCGCGTCGTCACGGTACGACTCCACCGACCGCACGTCCTGAACGCACTGAGCAGCGAGCTGCTGGCCGAACTCCTGGACGTACTGCGTCCGTTGGACCGCGACCCGGACGTCGGCTGCTTCGTCATCACCGGTTCGGAGAAGGTCTTCGCGGCCGGTGCCGACATCAAGGAGATGGCCGGGAAGTCGGCCGTGGACATGGCCGCGGAGGACTACTTCGCGGGCTGGGAGGAGTTCGCCGGATTCCGAACGCCGAAGATCGCGGCGGTCAACGGCTATGCACTGGGCGGCGGTTGCGAACTCGCGATGATGTGTGACCTGGTCATCGCGGGCGAGTCGGCGGTCTTCGGTCAGCCGGAGATCAAGCTCGGCGTGATCCCCGGCATCGGCGGCACCCAGCGGCTCACCCGCCTGGTCGGCCGTGCCAAGGCCATGGACCTGATCCTCACGGGCCGCACGATGAACGCCCGCGAGGCGGAGGCCTCGGGCCTGGTGTCGCGGGTGGTCCCGGACGACCGCGTCCTCGCCGAGGGCACGGAAGCCGCCGCGACGATCGCCTCTTACGGCCGCCCGGCCGTCACGGCCGCCCGCGAGTCGGTCGACCGGGCCCTGGAGACCGGTCTGCGCGACGGGCTACTTTTCGAACGGCGCGTGTTCCATGCACTGTTCGCGACGGAGGACCAGAGGGAGGGGATGAGCGCGTTCATGGAGAAGAGGGCGCCTGTCTTCAGGGGGCGCTGACGGGGTGAGTTGACCCGGTGAGCGAGGCGGCGGACGGGGTCTCCGTCCGCCGCCCCTCGTCATGTGCGGGTTGTGAGTCCGGGTGGCCCGTAGGGGGAAGGTCGGGGTCGGATCAGGGCGGTGCCCGGAGGTCCGGGGCGTCCTCGGACCGAGATCATCGAGACATGACGAAATCGGGGACGAGGACGACAGAAGCGGCAGGGACGGTGGGCGGGAGCGGCGGGGGAATGCGGCCAGGAAGAAGGCCGGGAAGAAGAATGGGCGCCATACTCTCACGCGGGTTCTGGTCACGCTTGGCACGGTCGTGGCCGTTCTGCTCGCCGCGTTCGGCGGATGGTTGGTGTGACTGTGGACCAGCGCCGATACACCGCGCGGAGTTCGGCACGGACATGACGGCGCTCCGCGTGGTGGCGGGGAGAGACCGCACCACCACGCGGAGCTGATGTCGCAGATCGTGCCCGAACCGCCGCGTCAGCTGACGGAGAACTGGCTGAAGCTCGCGGTGCCGATACTTCCGGCGTGGGCCGTGGAGAACATGCCCGCGTCCAGGGTGCTGTTCGCCCCGGTCAGTGTCGCGGTGCCGACCGTGGTCCAGGTGGTGCCGTCGGCGGAGTAGGAGCCGGTGACCGACGTGCCGCTTCGGACCAGGCGGAGCCAGACCGGGGCGACGGTGGCGCTTCCGGTCTTGAGGATATTGGTGTCGAGGAAGCCGTCACTGTTGGAGTCGTACGACAGCGCGACACCGTTGCCGGGGGTGGTGGCGAGGACGAGGTACCCGTTGGACGAGCCGGCGGAGGCGATGTTGTTGCGCAGCATCAGGCCGGCCTTGGCCCAGCTGCTGGTCTTGTCCTGACTGGTGACGCGGACGGTGACGGTCGAGGAGGTTCCCGCGACCCCCGTCTGGTAGGCGGCGGAATAGTCGTCGTCGTACATCGTGCCGGAGCGCCATACGTCGATGCCCGCGTTGGTCAGGGAGGTTGCTCCGCCGCTCTGGCTGACGGCGGCCGGGATCGAACTGTATGCCTTGTAGGGAGAGGTGACGATACGCAGGTTGCTGAAGGTCGCGCTGCCGGCGGTGGTGGCGTGGGCGGTGTGGATGACACCGGCGTCCTGGGTCGCAGCCATGGACGGCAGGGTCACCGTCGAGCCGACCTGGGTGAAGGTGGATCCGTCGGTGGAGTAGTAGGCGGACACCTGGGTGGCGGTGCGGGTGAGCCGCACCCAGACCGGTGCCTTGACGGTGGAGGCGGTGTTCGTGAGCTGGTCGAGGTAGCCGTCGGCGTTGGAGTCCCGCTGGAAGCTGACACCGTTGCTCGGGGTCACCACCACGGCCGCGTATCCGGGGGAGGAGCCGTCGTCCGTGAGGTCGTTGCGCAGGACGACGCCGGCCTTGGCCCAGCCGCTGGTGTTGTCCAGGTTGTCGACCCGGGCGGTCACCGAGGTACCGTCGACGGCCGCTCCGTTGCGGAAGACGGTGCCGTACTCGTCTTCGTGCTGTCCGCCGGCGCCCCAGATGTCCTCGCCCGCGTCGGTGATGGTGAAGTGGCCGCCGCTCTGGCCTGTGTTGGCGGGGGTGGAGGAGTGGGTGCTGTAGGGGGAGCTGACGGGGTCGGTGGTCAGCGGACGGTACAGGGGCTGGATGCCGGCGTTGTTCATGACCGTCTTGGCGCCTGACGGCCAGTTGCCGTTGCTGACGACGACGGTGCCGCTCACCGTGTTACCGCGGCCGTCGGTGTTGCTGATGATCGAGGAACTGTTGCTCGTCCAGTTGCTGGTCAGGGTCAGGGCGCCGGTGTTGTTGACCGAAGTGCTGTTCTGTTGGGCCCAGCGGCCGGTGTTGCGGAAGACGTTGTTGGTGTCCGTGAAGTTCCGGGAGCCCTCGTCGTGGTAGAAGCCGAACCAACCGTTGTTGTCGTGGCAGTAGTTGCGTTCGAAGGTGCTGCCCGGTGACGCCGACAGGGTGTACATGCAGCCGCCGTCGGTCATCTGCTGCATGAGGTCGTGGATGTAGTTGTCGGTGACGTGGTTGTTCGCGGCGGTGGTCGCGGTCGTGTAGGTGGGCTGGTAGTTGTACAGGCCCCGGTTGACGTAGTCCTGGCTGCCGCCGATGTCGTTGACGCCCCAGCCGTAGCCGATGGTGATGCCGGAGTAGGGCAGGTTGTACACCTCGTTGTGCGAGACGGTCGCGCCGTTCACGTAGGTGACGAGGATGGCCGACATGTCGCGGTACTCCAGCGCCACGTCGTGGATGAGGTTGTTGCTCAGTGTGATGTTCTGGTTGGTCATCCGGCTGTCACTGGGGTGGTGCGCGTCCTCCTGGAGGCCGCCGACGAGGATGCCGCCGCCCGCGTCCTGGGTGAAGACGTTGCCGGTCGCGGTGATGGTGTCGGCGCCCAGTCCCACGCCGGTGGTGTGGGCGTTGGCGTCGTTGCCGATGCCGAGGCCGTTCTGTCCGAGCTGGGTGAACCGGTTGCCGGTGAACGTGATGTGGTCGGCGGCCGAGACCTGGACGGCGGAGGGCATCTGGTCCCAGTGGGGGCGTGTCGCCTCGAAGAGCTGGCAGCCGCTCTGGCAGGAGGTCAGCGCGTCCGACGGGCGGTCCCAGGTGCCGGTGAGGTACGCGCCGGTCTGCTGGCTGGCGTAGCCGTGGGTGGTGGGGTCCAGCCAGCTGGTGCCCGAGAACTGAAGCCCTGAGAAGGCGATGTGGGTGGCGGGGGAGGCGTACGTCCCTCCGACGCCGATGAGCGACTCCAGCTTCGGCACCTCGACGTCGGCCTCGCTCATGTCCTGCCCGGTGAGCGGCTTGTAGTACAGGGTGCCGGTGGCGGTGTCGAGGTACCACTCGCCGGCCGCGTCGAGGAACTCGTAGGCGTTCTCGATGTAGAGGGGGCCGTCGTGGAAGGGGCTCGTCAGGGTGTCGTAGCCGAACGTGTTGTTGTTCCACGAGGGCTGGGCCATGGTGATGGTGCCGCTGCTGATGTTGGTCACCGGGGCGTAGCGGTCGGTGAAGGATCCGATGCCGTGGATCTCGGTCCGGCCGGGCTGCGCGAGGCTGTTGAGGTAGCTCAGCGAGCTGTTGGTGAACGTGTAGCCGCTGGTGGTCTCGGTCAGCTGGGAGCGCGTGATCGAGGAGCGGGCCCTGGTGGCCAGGACGCCGTCGACGGACAGGTGGCGCGTGTCGAAGCCGGTGCCGACGTCGGCCTTCCAGATGTTCTTGGCCGAGTCCTGCACGGTCCAGCCGGTGGCCTTCTGCGCTCCGGTGATGACGGGACGGGCGCCCAGCGCGGCCTTCCAGTTCACCGTGTAGCCGCCTGTGCCGGAGTCCGCCGAGGTGAAGGCGAGGGGCGAGGAGAGCCGGTAGGTGCCGTCGGCGAGTTCGACGGTGATGTCACCCGTCATGGCGTCGTTGCTCGCCCGCACCTGGGTCTTGGCCTGGGTGAGGGAGCACGGCTGGCTCGTGGAGCAGGCGGTGCCGGAGCCGTTCGGTGCGGCGTAGAGCGTCGTGCCGGCCGCGAAGGCGGGGCCGGCCTGGGTGAGGACCGCCGCGCTCGACGCGGTGAGGACGGCGGCTGTGGCCAGCCATGATCTGAGACGGTCGGGAGCCGCGGGGCGGATGCGGGTTGTTCGCATGTGACACCTTCCGGGAGGTTCAGAGGGCCCGTGGTGCTCTTGGCGGGCAGGGGGGAGCCCAGCGGCAAGAGGGGAAGGGGTAATAGCGATGTAACATTAGACGTCATATGAATTTCGTCAATAGGTTGTGCGCCGCCGGTTCGACCGGACCCGGACATGCGAACGCCCCCGGCCTGTTCGGCTCGGGGGCGGGTCGGGGGCGGGTCGGTGCGGCTGCTCTCAGGAGGCGGGCGAGCCGACGTTCGGCAGGCGACGGCGGCTCCAGGCGGTCTGGATGTGTGCCGCCATGGCCTGCGCGGCCCCGTCTGCATCCCGGGCCAGCAGTCGCTCGGCAACCGCGCGGTGCTCCTCGTTGGCCCGCTCGCACGCGATCGCGTCCGGTGTGCCGTTGTACAGATAGGTCGTGCGCGCCTGGGCGTGGAGGATCCGGATGATGGAACGGCCGAGCCTGTTGTGGGACGCCTGCAGGATCCGATCATGGAAGGCCACATCGGTCTCGAGGAAGCGTGCCGGTACGGCGGTCTCCTCGTCGAGCCGGGCGAGCAGCCGCTCGATGGCCCGCAGGTCGTCGTCGGTGGCCAGCTCCGCCGCCTGGGCCGTCATCTTGGCTTCCAGCGTCGAGCGGATCTCGACCAGCTGGTCGAGGACGATGAGCTGGTCGTCATGCTGGACGGTCGCGGCGAGCACGACGGGGTCGAGGAGGTTCCACTCCTCGGGCGCGGTGACGGTGGTGCCGTAGCCCTGCCGGGCGAGGACCAGCCCCTTGGCCTCCAGGGACTTGACCGCCTCACGGATGGTGATGCGGCTGACGCCGAAGGTCTCGCAGAGCTCGGGTTCCACCGGCAGGGTCGCTCCCGAGGGGATGGCGCCCGACACGATCGAGTCGGTCAGGCTCTCCATGACGGCCTGTGCCAGTCTGGCCGGACGTTTGGGCCAGGGCTTGAGAACGGGAGACTCTCCTGCTCGACCGTTGCTGTCCTTGGCCATGTGGGCCCCCCTTGCTGATGCGGATTGCGGCGAGTCTACTGCGTGGGACTTCTTGACAGCATTCGTATGACGACTTACGTTACACGAAAATTTCGCAGCAGTACTTCCCGCCACAAGGGGTGCAAGCCGTGCGCATTACCGAAGTCGAGTGCCATCCGGTCCGGGTGCCGGGAGCCAGTCCGCCCTTCGTCTGGCGGGACGGACTCCTGGGCAGCCCGTCCGAGGGCGAGGCCTCGGTACTGCGCATCCGCACCGACGAAGGAGTCGAAGGGGTGGCGATGGCCCCCCGGCGGGGCAGCGGGGTCATCCTGGCGGACCTGCTCGACCGCGTACTGCGCACGGAGCTGGTGGGGCAGGACCCCCTGCAGCGGGAATGGCTCTGGCACCGCATGTGGGAGCTGGACCGCACCGAGGAACTGCCGCTCTATCTGCTGGGTCTGGTCGACACCGCGCTGTGGGACCTGGCCGGACGACTCGCCGACCGGCCCACCTGGCAGATGCTCGGCGGTTACCGCACCTCAATACCCGCGTACGCCTCCACCGTCACCTACTCCTCCATCGAGGAGTACCTGGATATCGCCGACCAGGCACTGGAGCTCGGCTACCCCGCCATCAAGCTCCACGCCTGGGGCGACGCCCGCCGCGACGCCCGCCTGTCGGTGGCTCTGCGCGAACATGTGGGGGACGACATCCCACTGATGTTCGACGGGTCGGCGGGCTTCGACCTCCCCGACGCGATCTACCTCGGGCGCGCCCTCTCGGACGCCGACTACCTCTGGTACGAGGAGCCGATGAGGGAGTTCAGCGTCACCGCGTACAAACGTCTCGCCGACGCGGTGGCCGTTCCCCTCCTCGTGGCCGAGACCTCCGACGGGGCACACATGAACTCGGCCGACTTCATCCAGGCCGGCGCCGCCACCTTCGGCGTCCGCGCCTCCACCCAACTGCGCGGCGGCTTCACCGGCGCGATGCGCACCGCCCACCTCGCCGACGCCTACCGGCTGCGCGCGGAGGTGCACGGGCCGGAGATCCCCAACCGGCATCTGTGCATGGCCATCTCGAACACCACCTACTACGAGTCCCTGGTCATGGGCAACCCCATCAGCCGCGAGAGTGGCATCGACGCCCACGGCCTCGTCCACGCCCCCACCGGACCGGGTGTCGCCCTCCCGGCGGGCCTGGACTACCCTCCCGCCCTTCAGGCATTTGTCGACAAGGAGACCGTCACCCCGCCCCGGGCCTGATGACCGGAGCCCCAGGCCCGACCGCCTGTCCCGAACACCCCGAACCCAGCGCCATTCACTGCTGTGCGCCATTCACCAAGATCTGAGGTCAGTCATGCACGACGACGTTCCGGTTTCCTCCCGCCGTCAGCTCAGACACGCCGCTGTCGCCGTCCTGAGCGCCGTATCCCTGCTCGGGCTCGCCGCCTGCGGCAGCGCCGACCCCACACCCACGACGACCTCCTCCCCCGGCGCCTTCAAGCCTGTCGCGCAGAAGGAAGGCAGCGAGATCACGGTCTGGGCGGACGCCACCCGTGTGCCCGGCGTGCAGGCGTACCAGAAGTCGCACCCGAACGTGAAGATCAAGATCGTCACGTACAGCGGGGATGCCAACGGCGCCAACGACCTGCAGACCAAGGTCCAGCTGTTCGACCGCACCGGCAGCGGGTGGCCCGACGTCGCCTTCAGCGCCAATGTCAACGACGCCAGCTGGGCATCCCAGGGAAAGACCCCCTATGCCGCGCCTCTCAACCAGGACCTGATCCCCCAGTCCAAACTCAAGGGCTTCGCCGACGGCGCGCTGGGCCCCTGCACGTTCGACGGCAACACCTACTGCCTGCGCAACGACCTGGCGCAGAACGTGCTCTGGTACAACAAGAAACTCATGGACAGGTTCGGGTACTCCGTCCCGACCACCTGGGAGGAGTACGAGGCACTCGGCAAGAAGGTCGCCAAGGAGCACCCCGGCTACCTGGTCGGAACCGCCGGGGACGCCTGGAGCCCCGAGGTGTACTTCTGGGCGAGCCAGTGCCCTGCCAGCACGGTGACCGACGCCAAGAAGGTCAAGGTCGACCTGCAGGATGCCAAGTGCACCCGGATGGCCAAGCTGCTCGACAGCCTGATCGCCAAGGGTTCGGTCTCCAAGGACACCGTCTTCAGCGCCGGCTTCATCAAGAACAAGGCGAGCAAGGTCCTCATGCTCCCCGGCCCCTCCTGGTACGGCCAGGTGCTCTTCAACTCCACCTTCAAGATCCCCGAGGGGCAGATCGCCGCCGCCTCACCGCTGAAGTTCGAGGGCGACGCCAAGAACTACACCGGCAACGTCGGCGGTGGTCTGTGGTTCGTCTCCTCCCACAGCAAGAACCTCAAGGCGTCCTCCGACCTGGTGACCTGGATGGCGACCTCCGACGCCTACCAGGCCACCGCGGGCACGTACCCCGCGTACAAGCAGGCAGCCGTCGCCTGGCTCGGCGGCCAGCAGAAGACCGGTTACTTCGCCGAGGACGTCAGCCCGGCCTTCCAGGAGGCGGCGGAACTCGTCTGGCCCGGCTGGTCCGCCACCCAGTACAGCCAGGAAGCGATCTACTCCTCCACCGTGATCCCGGCCCTGAACTCGGGCAAGACCCTCACCGACACCCTGGGCACCTGGCAGACGGCCATCACCGACAAGGCCAAGTCCCTCGGATACACCGTCAACTAGCGAAGCGGAACGATGACCACCCACCTCGCAACGGAGCGGAGCGGCCGCCTCGGCGGCCGCTCGGCCCGCAACCCGGTCGGACGCGCCGGTTACGTCTTCGTCTCCGGCTACGTCCTCCTCCTGCTCGCCTTCGGCGTCCTGCCCACCGGTTACGCGGTGTGGCTGGCGCTGTCCAACTCCCGCAACCAGCTCGTCGGGCTCGGCAACTTCACCCGGACGTTCACCGACTACCGCTTCGGACCGGCCTTCCTCCACATCGGCCTGTACCTGCTGATCTGGATGGCCAGCCTGATGATCCTGGTGGTGCTGCTCTCCCTGATGCTGCACGGCCGCATGCGCAGGACCTCCACCAGCCTGCGGTTCCTGTTCTACCTGCCGGGTGCCCTCGCCGGGGTGGCGAGCGTCCTGCTCTTCCTGATCCTCCTCGACCCGGCCGCCAGCCCCGTCGGCTGGCTACTGAAGGGCTTCGGCTGGAACACCCTCGCCCAGGTCAACGCCCCCGGCCACCTGCCGGTGCTGTTCACCGTCATCGCCTTCTGGACCGGGGCCGGCGGCTGGATCGTGGTCATGTACGGCGCGCTCAACAGCATCCCGGACGAGATCCTGGAGGCCGCCCGCATCGACGGCGCCAGTACGCTCCAGATCGCCCTTCGTATCCAGATCCCGATGATCACCAAGTGGATCGCGTACATGCTGATCCTGGCCTTCGCGGCCGGCACCCAGCTCTTCGTCGAGCCACAGCTGGTCTCCCTCGCCAGCTGGGGCATGATCCCCGACAGCTGGTCACCGAACCAGCTCTCCTACCAGTACGCCTTCCAGGCAGGCGACTTCAACGGCGCGGCGGCGCTCTCCATCGACCTCCTCGTCCTGGGCCTCGCCTGCGCGGCGCTCGTCGTCTTCCGTACCGGCCTGTTCGACAGGGACGAAGGATGACCGCAGCTCCCACGACCACAGGGCCCACGACCACAGCCCGCCGAACTCCGCCGCCCCGTAAGGCCGGCGCTCGCACCAGCCCGAGGAAGCCCATGCGCCGCAAGCGCCGCCCAAGCTCACTGGCCGCCCGGCTGGCCTGGCTCATCGTCATGGGCCTGTCCGCGCTGTTCTTCTGTGTGCCGGTGGTGTGGCTCCTGCTGGCCCCGACCAAGACCGACAGCCAGATCGTGCGGGACGCCCCGTTCTCCTTCGGCTCTCTCGGCGCGGTCGCGGACGCCTGGCACCACCTCTACGCGTTCCAGGACGGCGCCATCCTCACCTGGTTGCTGAACTCGGCGCTCTACACCTTCGGCGCCCTGGTCGTGACCCTCGTGACGTCGATCCCCGCCGGGTACGCGCTGGCTCTCACCCAGTTCATCGGGCGACGGATGCTGCTGACCATCACCATGCTCGTGATGCTCATGCCGACGGCCGCGATGGTGCTGCCCCTGTACCTGGGGATGAACGCCGTGCACCTGGACGGCACGATCTGGTCGGTGATCCTGCCCTTCTCGTTCTTCCCGTTCGGGGTCTACCTCACCTACATCTATTTCTCCTCCAACGTCCCCTCCGACCTGCTGTCCGCCGCGCGGATAGACGGGTGTTCGGAGTGGCAGGTCTTCCGGCTCATCGCGATGCCGCTGGCCAAGCCCGTGATCGCGCTGGTCGGCTTCTTCAACTTCGTCGGCAACTGGAACAACTTCTTCCTGCCGTTCGTGATGCTGCCCGACAGCTCCCAGTATCCGGCGCAGGTGGGGCTGAACAACCTGCTCGCCGCCTCACCGCTGTTCAACACCTCCAGCGGCACCGGAAACCAGATCATGCGGCCCGAACTGGCCCTGGCCACCCTGGTGACCATCGTCCCCGTCCTGATCGTGTTCCTCTTCTCCCAACGCGCCCTCGTGGCCGGCATGCTCGCCGGTGCGACCAAGGAGTGAGGTGAGGCGGCAGCCACACCCCTGGCGCCGCCGTATCCAACCGGCGCTCCCCCTGACGTCGGTGCCGTGCCGAGCCCCACGCCCTGCGGACGGCCACGCCAGTCCGTTACCAGGCACGCCCGAGGCGGGCTTGCCGACAACGCCGCCCACACCCAGCGGAAGGACCCCCGATGAAACGCGTTGCCCAGACGGTCCGCCTGCGGCCCGAGCACCGTGAGCTGTATCTGCGCCTGCACTCCGCGGTCTGGCCGGGCGTCGAGGCCGCGCTGCGGGCCGCGAACATCCGCAACTACAGCATCTTTCTGCGCGAGGACACGCTGTTCGGCTACTTCGAGTACCACGGCGACGACTTCGAGGCCGACATGGCCGCGATCGGCGCCGACGCGGCCACCCAGGCATGGTGGAAGCTCACCGACCCCTGCCAGGAGCCCTGGGCCGATACCGGCACCGGGGGCAGCTGGTCGGACCTGACCGAGATCTGGCATCTGAGCGATCCCGGCACACCGTGACGGTCATCCGCCGTCCCCCGCCCGAGCCACCCGACAACCACTCATGGCAAGGAAACCCCCAGTGAGACTTCTACGAGTCGGCGCGCCCGGCGAGGAGCGGCCCGCCGTCCGCACCGAGGAGGGCCGACTGCTCGATCTGTCCTCCGTGACCTCCGACATCGACGGCGCATTCCTCTGGGCGAACGGCGTCGACCGGGCCCGGGCGGCGGTTGCGGCGGGAGCACTGCCCGAACTGGACGCGGACGGTGTACGGATCGGAGCACCCGTGGCCCGTCCCAGCAAGATCGTCTGCGTCGGTCTGAACTACCGTGACCACGCCGCCGAGACCGGCGCGGCGATCCCGGCGCGGCCGGTGGTCTTCATGAAGGACCCGGGTACGGTCGTCGGCCCGTACGACGAGGTGCTGATCCCCCGCGGCTCCGTGAAGACCGACTGGGAGGTCGAGCTGGCGGTCGTCATCGGACGGCGGGCCCGCTACCTCGACGGGCCGGACGCCGCGCGGGCCGTGATCGCGGGGTACGCGATCAGCCACGACGTCTCCGAGCGCGAGTTCCAGCTGGAGTACTCCTCGCAGTGGGACCTGGGCAAGTCCTGCGAGACGTTCAACCCGCTCGGACCGTGGCTGGTGACCGCCGACGAGGTCGGCGATCCGCAGGACCTCGGGCTGCACCTGAGCGTCAACGGCGTGAAGCGGCAGGACGGCCACACCGGCGACATGATCTTCCCGGTCGGCCACATCGTGTCGTACCTGAGTCAGTACATGGTCCTGGAGCCGGGCGACGTGATCAACACCGGTACTCCGGCGGGTGTGGCCCTCGGCCTTCCCGGCTCCCCCTACCTCCGTCCCGGCGACACCGTCGAGCTGTCCGTCGACGGGCTCGGCGCCCAGCGCCAGACCTTCGGCCAAGCGTGAAAGGCGCCCCCTTGAGCAAGTCGAGTCGGTTGAGCAGCTTGAGCGGCCTGTCAGGGCTGAGGGCCCTCGTCACCGGCGGCGCGTCCGGCATCGGGCTGGCCACGTCCCGGATGCTGGCCGAGCACGGCGCCACGGTGGCCGTCCTCGACCTCGCCCCCTCCGGCGTCCCCGAGCCGCTGATCGCCATCAAGGCGGATCTCGGCGACGACGCCTCGGTAGGTGTCGCCGTGGAGGCCGCTGCCGGACAGCTCGGTGGCCTGGACATCCTGGTCAACAACGCGGGCGTCGGCGCCGTCGGCAGCGTCGAGGACAACCCGGACGAGGAGTGGCACCGCGTCCTCGACGTCAACGTCCTCGGGACGGTACGCGCCACCCGCGCCGCCCTGCCGTATCTGCGGCACTCGTCGCACGCAGCGATCGTCAATACGTGCTCGATCGCGGCCACCGCGGGCCTCCCCCAGCGCGCCCTGTACTCCGCCAGCAAGGGTGCGGTGCTGTCGCTGACCCTGGCCATGGCCGCGGACCACGTCCGTGAGGGCATTCGCGTCAACTGCGTCAACCCCGGCACCGCCGATACCCCCTGGGTGACCCGGCTCCTGGACGCCGCGGACGACCCGGAGGCGGAGAGCGCCGCCCTCGACGCACGCCAGCCCCTGGGCCGCCTGGTCACCGCGGACGAGGTGGCGGCGGCCGTGGTCTACCTGGCGAGCCCCGCCGCTGCCTCCGTCACCGGCATCGCCCTCGCCGTCGACGGTGGCATGCAGGGGCTCCGGCTGCGCCCGGCGGTCGGCGCATGAGAGCGACCGCGCTGGGCGCCACCGGTGTCAGGGTCACCGAGCTGTCGTTCGGGGCCGCCGCCATCGGCAACCTCTTCCGCCCGGTCACCGACGAGGCCGCGTCCGCCGCGGTGGAGGCGGCCTGGGACGCGGGCGTACGCACCTTCGACACCGCTCCGCACTACGGGCTCGGGCTGTCCGAGCACCGCCTGGGCGCCGCACTGCGCGACCGCGCCCGTGACACGTACACCGTCTCCACCAAGGTCGGGCGACTGCTCGAACCCCACCCGGAGGGCGGCGGCGGCGACGATCTCGCCCACGGCTTCGCCGTGCCCGGCACCCACCGCCGGGTCTGGGACTTCAGCTCGGACGGCGTCCTGCGCTCACTGGAAGCCAGCCTGGACCGCCTCGGCCTGGACCATGTGGACATCGCCCTGCTGCACGACCCGGACCACCACGCCGAGCAGGCCCTCACCGAGGCCTACCCGGCACTGGAACGGCTGCGCGCCGAAGGCGTCGTCAAGGCGATCGGCATCGGAGTGAACCAGTGCGCGCTCCCCGCCCGCTTCCTGCGCGAGACCGACATCGACGTGGTGCTCCTCGCCGGCCGCTACACCCTGCTGGAGCAGGAGGGGCTCGCGGAGGTACTGCCGGAGGCCGCCGCCCGCGGCAGGAGTGTCATCGTCGGCGGGGTGTTCAACTCGGGTCTGCTCACCGACCCCAAGCCCGGGGCCATGTACGACTACGCGCCCACCCCACCGCGGGTGCTCGACCGGGCCCTGCGCATGAAGGCGGTCACCGAACGCCACGGCGTACCCCTGCGCGCGGTCGCTCTGCGCTTCCCGCTCGGCCATCCGGCGGTCGCGAGCGTACTGTCCGGCGCGCGTTCCGACGAGGAGGTCCGCGACACGGTGGACCAGCTGCGGCGAACGGTACCGACCGCGGTCTGGGACGGACTGCGCGCCGAGGGCTTGCTGCCCCCTCACGTCCCCGTCCCCGCCGCCACACCGGTCGAAGAAGCCGATCGGCCGAAGGAGCAGTCGTGGGGGTGACCGCCGTGGAGGGGAACGCCGCTGAGGGCGTCATCGACGCACACCACCACGTGTGGGACCTCTCCGTCCGCGACCAGGAATGGATCACCGGTCCGGAACTCGCCCCGCTGCGCCGCGACTTCCTGCTCGCCGACCTGGAGCCCGAGGCCCGGGCGGTCGGCGTCACCGCGACGGTCCTGGTCCAGACGATCGACGTTCCGGAGGAGACGCCCGAGTTCCTGGCCTTGGCCCAGGACAGCGACCTGGTGGCCGGCGTCGTGGGCTGGACCGACCTGACCTCCCCGGATGTCACCCGCTCGCTCGCGGCGCTGCGCGAGGGGCCGGGTGGCGAGCACCTGGTGGGCATCCGCCATCAGGTGCAGGGCGAATCCGATCCTCGCTGGCTGGTGCGGCCGGACGTGCTGCGTGGGCTCGCCGCGGTGGCCGAGGCGGGGCTCGTGTACGACCTGGTCGTCAGGCCCCACCAGCTCGCGGCGGCCCATGAGACCGCCCAACTGCTTCCCGGTCTCACCTTCGTACTCGATCACGCGGGCAAGCCCCCCATCGCCTCGGGCGAGTTGCGGCCTTGGGCGGAAGCAGTGCATCTGCTGGCCTCGCTGCCCAACACCGTCTGCAAGCTCTCCGGCCTGGTGACCGAGGCCGACCGGGACGCGTGGAGTGTCGAGGATCTACGGCCGTACGCGGACACCGTGCTGGACGTTTTCGGCCCGCGGCGGCTGATGTTCGGCTCCGACTGGCCCGTCTGCCGACTGGGCGCCACCTACGCCGACGTCATTTCCACAGCAAGGGAGTTGACGGCCGCCCTCCATCCCGCCGAACGCCACGAGGTCTTCACCGGAACCGCTCTGCGGACCTACGGCCTGACCGTCACCGGCACCGCCACCGGCTCCCAGGCCGCTCATGCCGCCCAGGAAGCACCATGCGCATAGCCCTCTTCATCACCTGTTTCAACGACATGATGTTCCCCCGCACCGGCCGCGCGGTGACCGAACTGCTGGAGCGCCTCGGCCACACCGTGGAGTTCCCGCAGGGCCAGACCTGCTGCGGCCAGATGCACTTCAACACCGGCTACCGCCCGGAGACCCTGCCCATGGTGCGCCGCTTCGCGGAGGTCTTCGCGGGCTACGACGCCGTGGTCACCCCTTCCGGCTCCTGTGCGGGCATGGTGCGCGACCACCACCGGGTGGTGGCGGACCAGTACGGCGACTCCGCCCTCGCCGAGGCGGTCGAGCGGGTGGTGCCGACGGTGTACGAGCTGTCGGAACTCCTCGTCGACGTTCTCGGCGTCACCGATGTCGGTGCGTATTTCCCGCACCGCGTCACCTACCACCCGACGTGCCACTCGCTGCGCATGCTGCGCGTCGGCGACCGGCCGCTCAGGCTGCTGCGCGCGGTGAAGGACATCGACCTCGTCGAACTGCCCGACGCGGAGTCGTGCTGCGGCTTCGGCGGCACCTTCGCCCTGAAGAACGCGGAGGTCTCCAACGCGATGCTGGCCGACAAGATGCGCCATGTGCAGGACACCGGCGCCGAGATCCTGTGCGCGGGCGACAACTCCTGCCTCACACACATCGGCGGCGGCCTGTCCCGGCTGCGCACCGGCGTCGGGACGATGCACCTGGCCGAGATCCTGGCCTCAACGGAAGGGGACCTGCGGTGAGTGGTGCCGACAACGTCGTATGGCTGGGCTCCCCGGCCTTCCCCGAGGCGGCACGCGCCGCGCTCGCCGACACCCGGCTGCGCGCGAACCTGCGCCGGGCCACCGGCACCATCCGGGACAGGCGGCTGGCGGTCACCGCCGAGCTCGACGACTGGGAGGACCTGCGGGAGACGGCGGCGGCCCTCAAGCGCCGCACTCTGCGCCACCTCGACCGCCATCTCCTGCGCCTTGAGGAGTCGGTGACCTCCGCCGGCGGCACGGTCCACTGGGCGTCGGACGCGGCCGAGGCGAACGCCATCGTCACACGGCTGGTGCGGGCGACCGGCGAGAGCGAGGTCGTCAAGGTCAAGTCGATGGCGACCCAGGAGATCGGCCTCAACGAGGCGCTCGGCGAAGCGGGCATCCGCGCCTACGAGACCGATCTCGCCGAACTCATCGTGCAGTTGGGCGGCGACAGGCCCTCGCACATCCTGGTGCCGGCCATCCACCGGGGCCGCTCCGAGATCCGGGAGATCTTCCGGCACCAGATGAGGAAGTGGGGCCGGCCCGCTCCCGAGGGGCTCACCGACGACCCACACGACCTGGCGGAAGCGGCCCGGCTCCATCTGCGGGAGAAGTTCCTGCGGGCCAAGGTGGCCGTCTCCGGGGCCAACTTCGCGGCCGCCGACACCGGAACGGTGGTGGTCGTGGAGTCCGAGGGCAACGGCCGGATGTGCCTGACCCTGCCGGAGACCCTGATCACCGTCATGGGCATCGAGAAGGTCCTGCCCTCCTTCGCCGACCTGGACGTCTTCCTCCAGCTCCTGCCCCGCTCGTCGACCGGCGAGCGGATGAACCCGTACACCTCTCTGTGGACCGGCGTCACCGAGGGCGACGGGCCGCAGGACTTCCATCTGGTCCTCCTCGACAACGGCCGCACCGCCACTCTCGCCGACGAGGTGGGCCGCCAGGCGCTGTCCTGCATCCGCTGCTCGGCGTGCCTGAACGTGTGCCCGGTGTACGAGCGCACCGGCGGCCACGCCTACGGGTCGGTCTACCCCGGCCCCATCGGCGCCGTGCTCACCCCGCAGCTCGTCGGCATCGAGAACGCGGCCTCGCTGCCCTTCGCCTCCACCCTGTGCGGAGCGTGCTATGACGCCTGCCCGGTCAAGATCGACATTCCGGAGGTGCTGGTCCACCTGCGGGCGAAGGCCGTGGAGGCCAAACGCCGGGACCGGCTGCTGCCCACCCCCGAGGCGCTCGCCATGAAGGCCGCGGGCGCGGTGCTGTCCTCCCCGAGGCAACTGGCGGCGGTGCAGCGACTCGCCGCCCTCGGCGCCCGGCTGGTGGCCCGCGACGGCCTGATCGGTGCCCTGCCCGGCCCGTTCGCCCGCTGGTCCGCCACCCGGGACACCCCCGCGCCGGCCCGCGAGTCCCTGAGCGCCTGGTGGAGACGGACGAGAGGCGAAGACCGTATGACGACGGAAGGGAAGGGCCGATGAGCGGCCGCGACACCGTACTGCGCGACATCCGGAGCGCGCTGGCCGACGTACCAGGTGCCGAGGCCGCCGACGGCGACTCCGTCCCACATGAAGTGCGCTCCCACCGGGCAGGGCTGGACGTCGTCGAGCTGTTCATCGAACGTGCCGCCGACTACCGCGCCACCGTCGTCTGCGTTCGGCCGTCCGACGCCGTCGCCACCGTGGGCCGTGCACTGGCGCGCACCGGAGCGAAATCCCTTGTGGTGCCGCCAGGTTTCCCCGAACAACTGGTACCCGAAGGCCCCTGGTCCCGGCTGGAGGACGTCCCGCCACTGACGGTCCGACAGCTCGACGCGGCGGACGCCGTGCTCACCACCGTCGCCGCAGCGATCGCCCTCACCGGCACGGTCGTCCTCGACAGCGGGCCCGGACAGGGACGCCGTGCGCTGACCCTGCTGCCGGACCAGCATGTCTGCGTGGTCAGGACGAGCCGGATCGCCGCTGATGTGCCCGAGGCGTTGAGCCTGCTCCACCCGTACCGGCCGCTGACCCTGATCTCCGGCCCCTCAGCGACCAGCGACATCGAACTGGACCGTGTGGAGGGCGTGCACGGACCGCGAACGCTCGACATCGTCGTGGTCACGGACGAATAGGTCTCGGATACGGGACTGTCCATGGACGCCGTGTCCCAGCACCGGATGCACCCGCGCCTGACGGCGCACGGTCTCTGACCCGAGCACTGCGGCGAACTCTCCGTGATTCACGGCGCGTTGATCCGGTTGAGGGTCGACCAACTGCCCGGCGGCCACGACGCGACACCGGTCTGACCGTGGTCCTCCAAGACCTCGTTGACCCGGCGTGGGACATCGACCTGCGCCTGCAGGCGATCCTCCACAGATTCGCTCTCGAACATACCTTCTGGGTTCGTCAAGCAGCCCCTGGGCTGCACCGTCCCCGAGGTCCGCGACCCACACACGGCCGACCTGTAGACCTGTGGACCTGTGGACCTGTGGACCTGTGGACCTGTGGACCTGGCCGATCATCGCCGCCTCCGCGTTCGCCAACGGAGCAGGTCCGCGCTTCTTCGATGTTCGACACGGCTTGGCCGTCGCAACACCCCGCAGGGTCGGGTGCCGCAACCCCCTCTAGAACCCAAGCTGCCCGAGCCACGGGGCATGTCGTGCGGCTGATGGCCCAGGACGGCCAACCGGAAGGCGCCCTCTGAAGGGCGAGCCACCCGTCCCCGACGGTACCGGCGGCTCGCCCTGTGAGATCCGTCCGTTCCGGTTCGCCGACGCGGCGGTTACGACGATCAGCAGGAGAGAATGATTTTGTGGGGGGAGTGTAAAGAAAAGGGGGGCAACTGTGGGAGCGGACGGGGTAGTTGGGGACGGCGGGAACGGAGCTCCGTTGCTGGGCCGCTCCGTCGAACTGGCCCGGTTCGACGCGCTGCTCGACCGTGCGGCAGGCGACGCACGCGGCACAGCGAGGGGCGAGGAGTTCCGTGACAGCAGCCGTTCCCGGCTCGTCGACGTCACCGGTGAGGCCGGCATCGGCAAGAGTCGGCTGCTCGGCGAGGTCTGCGCACGGGCACGCCGACGCGGAATGACGGTACTGCGCGGCCGAGCCACGGAGTACGAGCGGCGGGTGCCGTTCCAGGTGTTCACCGACGCGCTCGCCCACCTCGACCCGCTTGCCCTGGACTGTTTCCAGGAGACCGAAGCGGTGGCGCCCCTCCTTCAGCGGAGCGGCGCGGTCGACCGTTTCGGACTGCACCGGTCCACGGCCGTCCTGCTCGCCCGGCTCGCCGCCCCGTCCGGGCTGCTGCTGGCCCTCGACGACCTGCACTGGGCGGACCCGGCGTCACTGGAGCTGCTGGACCATCTCGTACGCCATCCTGTGCACGGCCCCGTCGTCCTGGCCGTGACACGCCGTGACCGCCAGAGTCCCGAGTCCCTCGCCGCCAGGCTCACCCGAGGCCTCGACACCGGCACGGTCGTCAGACTCGGCCTGAGACCGCTGAGCGCACGCGACTGCGCCGAACTGGCCGGCCCCTCACTGCCGCCCGCCGAGACCGCCGCGCTGTACGCCGCGAGCGAGGGCAACCCGTTCTACTTCCTGACCCTCCTTCAGGCCCACCGCGAGGGTACGGCGCCGGAGTCCTCGGCGCCGCCCGGGCTCGGCACCCTGCTGCTGGACGAGCTCGCCGTGCTCGCCCCCTCGCGGCGCGGCATCGTCGAGGCCGTGGCGGTACTGGGCGAGCACGCCACCCCGGCGATGGTGAGCCGGGTGACCGGCCGCTCCGGCACTGCGTTCGCCGACGACGTCCACGCTCTCACCCGCCGCGACCTGCTGCGCTCCGCCCCGCAAGGCCTGTTGACCCTGCGGCATCCGGTCGTGCGAACCCTCGTCCACGAAAGCACGCCCTTCTTGAGGCGCGTCGAGATTCACCGACTTGCCGCGCAGGAACTGGCCCGCGTCGGCGCCTCGGCGGCCGAGCGAGCCCACCACGTGGAACAGTCGCTGACCGCCTGGGACCCGGCAGCGGTGGCCGTGCTCGACGAGGCCGCCGCGCGAACCGCCCGAACGGCCCCGGCGAGCTGCGCCCACTGGCTCGATGTGGCACTCCGCCACCTGCCGGCCACTCCCGAACATGCGTCCCGGCGACGCGAGTTGGTCCTGAGGCGGGCCCGCGCACTGGCCGCGTGCGGTGGCCTGCGCGAGAGCCGCGACCTGCTCCAGGAGCTGATCGCCACCCCGCAGCGGTCACCCGGTGGCCCGACCACCGGCGAGGACCAAGGCCTCAGAGTGCGCGCGGTCGTCCTGTGCGCGCTGGTGGAACGTCATCTGGGGCGCTCCACCGAGGCCGTCGCGCTGTTGCGCCGCGAGCTGTCCCGCGGCCCCGCACCGGGCCACGTCGTCCGGCTCGGCCTGGAGCTCGGCTCGGCCGCGCCCCTGGACAGCGACACCTCGTACGCCCAGGTGCGCACCGAGGTCGAGGCGGCCCTCGCGGCGGCCCGATCCACGGGGGACGAGGTCGGGGAGGCGGGCGTCCTCGCCGTCGCCGCCCTGGGAGAGGCGTACGAGGGCAACATGACCGCGGCGCACCGGCTCGCCCGGCAGGCCGCCGCCCTGGTCGACTCCTTGCCCGACAACGACCTCACCGCGCTGTGCGAACCCCTGGCCCGGCTCGGCTGGGCGGAGGCGTTCCTGGAGCACTACCCGGACGCGGAGCGGCACGCCGAGCGCGGCCTCGACATCGCCCGCCGCAGCGGTCAGCTCTATGTCGTGCCCCATCTGCTGCTGTGCCTGTCCCATGTCCGGGTCCAGACCTGCCGGATCTCCTCGGCGCTGGAACTAGCCGACCAGGCCGAGGACATCGCCCGCGGGATCGGCAGCGACCAGTTGCTCGCGTTCGTGTTGGCGAGCAAGGCCGCGGCGCTCGTCGCCGGCTGCCCGCCGGGCGATCCGCGCCCCCTCGCCGTAGCCGAGGAGGCGGTGGCCGCGGCCGGTAACGGGGTCGACTGGTGGGCCTCCACGGCCTGGTGCATCTTCGGCTGGGCCGCGCTCATGGCCGGCGATCCGGTCCGGGCCCGGGACGCGATGCTCCGGGCGGGCGGCCCCGAACTGCAGCGGATCCAGCCCTCGATGCGACCGCTCTACCTGGAGATCCTGGTCACGTCCGCACTGGTGACGGGTATGTCGGAGGAGGCCCGTGGCTGGGCCGAGCGGGCCCGTAAGGAGGCGGAACAACTGGGGCTGCCGATGCAGCGGGCCTCCGCGCTGCGCAGCGCCGCCCATCTGCCGCTTGCGCAGGGGGACACGGCAGCGGCGGCGGACCTGTTCGCGGAGGCCGCGGCGGAGAGCGCCCGCTGCGGCGCGGTCTTCTGGGAGGCCCAATCCCTGCTGCTCGGCGCCCCGCTGGAAGCGGCTGCGGGCCGCAGCCGGGGCGGCACGCACGCCTGGCTCAGGGGGCGCCGGCTCGCCGAGGCGGGTGGCAGCGGATTGCTGGTCGGCCTCGCCGACGCCACCCGTCCGCCCGGTGGCGGCTCCGAGGCTCCGTACGTTTCCCCGGACCGCACCGAACTCACCGAACGGCTGGCCACCCTGACCGCCAGGGAGCTGGAGATAGCCGAACTGGTGGCGCAGGGGCTCACCAGCCAGGCCATCGCGGACCGGCTCTACGTCAGCCGGCGCACCGTCGAGACCCATGTCTCCCGCATCTTCCGCAAGACCGGGGTCTCCTCGCGTACCGCCCTGGCCGCGCTGATGGCCCGCCGCCGCACCGGGAGCCGTTTCGGGGACGCCCGCGTGGAGCAGGACTGAGCGTGGCTCAGGTGCCCTCGGCGGTGATCAGCGAGCCTCTGCGAACCGGCCACCGCGGTCTCGGCCGGGAAGCTGCCTACCTGACGTCGACGAAGTCGCCGGTCGCCTTCGCGGAGCCGGTGGTGCTGGTGCCGGCGAAGACGAAGCGGTAGTAGCCGTCGGAGCCGGCCCTGGTGGTGGTGCTCAAGGCGCCGGTGCTGCTGGTCTTGACCGTCTTGAGGGTGGTGTAGGTGCTGCTGCCCCTCTTGCGGAACTGCAACTGCACCGGCTGGGTCGCGTATCCCGCGTACTTGCCCGTGGTCCAGTTGGCGCGACTCAGCTTGCCGGTGACCGTGATGGTCCTGCCCTCCCGCACCGGCTCCGGGGAGGCGTTGGCGGTCAGCTCGGCGGCACGCTTGATCTTGGTCCTGGCGACGTCGTCGTCGTAACTGGCGTTCGCGTAGAGGTCGTAGGCGCCCAGGAAGACTTTCCAGGTCCCCGCGGTGCCGTTGCCGTCCTTGAAGGCGACCGCGGGGTCGATGGTGAAGACCGTTTTGCAGCTGTAGCTGTAACCGCCCTGGACCGGCGTCTCCGTGCAGGTGGGGTAGGCGTCCGACTCCAGGGCTCCGGTGATGGTGTCCGTGTTCGAACTGTCGGTGCCCTGCCACAGGAAGGCCTGGGTGATGGCTACGCCCTCCTCGTCGAAGGCGGTGAACGTGACGGGAACGGCCTTCTTGCCCGTTACGCCGAGAACGATGTCCTTACCCTTGTTGACGACCCCGTTCTTGAAGGTGGTGCCGCCGAGCGCGTCCTGCGGCCGGACGCGCTCCGAGGCGAAGGCTCTGAGATCCGTCGCCGCCCCGGAGTGCTCCGCTGCCTGTGCGGCACCCGGAAGAACGAGCGTCGAGAGTACGACGGCGCCGGAAAGGACGGTGGCCGCAGTGCGTATACGCATGTGATTCCCCCATGATGAGGTCGGGCGGCCCTGCCGGACTGTCCTTGTGGCAGGGCCTGTTCAGGTGGTGAAGACATCGGTGCACGCCCGGACCCCGCGGAAGAGGCTCAGGGCGTGGGAGAGCGGAAGACCTGCGGTGCCGAGGGCTCGGACAGTTCGTGGTCGGTGACCCGCTGCGACCGGAAGTCCACCGTGGCGCGACTCCAGAGGTCCTCGCCGCCGACGATCTCGTCATCCTTGGGCAGTTCCGAAGGACTTGGTGACTCGGACATCCCCGTCGCGCTCTCGGGCGGATCCCCGGAAAGGGAGGCGCCCTGGGTGCTCGAACACCCCCGGTGAACAGAACGGCCACGGCGAGGGCCCCGACGACATGCGCGACGGAGTGGTTCGGCCCGGGTACGCGCTTCGATACGCACCTCACCGGTCGAACCAGCTCCTGGCTTCCGCGGAACTGAAGCCCCGCAGCACGGCGAGGGCGAAGGCGATGCCCGGGAGAACCGAGACGCCGCCCCCCTGAAGCAGGCCCAGCAGACCACTCAGCAGGCTCAGCGCCTCGATGACGATGACCGTGACACGTATCCCGTTCGACCGCTTGCCCGCGAGAACGCCGCACAGCAGGAGCGCCCCCGCGATCAGCAGCGACAACACCGCCACGAACCGGAGCAGCCCGGCCCCCTCGTCCTGACCGTGGTCCGCCGCGTCGTTCACCACGGCCAGCAACAGGGCGCCGGCCGCCAGGTTCAGCACGGCCTGGACCCATACCCCCACCAGCGCAAGCCTGACACTCTTCGGCATCTGCGCTTTCACGCCCGCTGTCGTCATGAACGCAAGGAAACGGCACAGGCGTCAGGGACACATCAGTAGGAGTACGTATTCCATGTACGTATGTGCCATCGCCGTCCGTCCGCCGCGACCTCCTCCGCCGTCGCTTCGGCGCGCGGAAACACACTGCCTGTTCTCGGCGCCGAGGAGTCGCCTCCATGCCGTACGACCGTTGGCACAAGCCGTACGGTCGTTGCCACAAGTCACGCCCGAAGCCCGGACGAGGCCCGCGGGCACGAGACGCGTGGCACCTGGTAGCACCCGGTGGCCGTCCTGGACCCACGACCGCGCAACCCGGGATCACCCAACGTGATCTGCGCACCAGTCCAAAGAGATCATGGACGCCCCCCAGAGCGGCCAGTCCTTCACCGTCACCCGCGACGGCCACCGCATCGGCGAGCTGATCCCTCTGCGCCGACGCCGGCGCTTCGTCCCGCGCGGCGAGTTCGCCGCCATGTCCCGCACCGCCCCGGCCGTTTCCCCGAACGCCTTCCGCGCCGACCAGGACGCCCCCGCCGACCCAGGAGCCGGACGCCCCCTGTACCCGGCGAGCACCAGCAGGGACACCTCGACACCGACATCATGATCCGTCGCACGTGGATCAACCCGGAGCAACTGCCCGCCGAGATGGCCGTCACCGCCATCACCGTGGCGGAACTCTCCGCAGGCCCCACCATCCCCTTCGATGCGGAAGCCTCCCGCATCTACGGCCAGGTCTGCGCTGCCGTCGTCAGCGCTGCCGTCGTCAGCGCGGGCCGCATCGCCGACCTGATCGTCGCCGCCATCGCCATCGCCATCGCCATCGCCATCGCCGAAAGCCTCCCCCGGAGACGGGCGGGCACCGTACGCGCCCTGCCCCGCGGAGGCGACGAAGGCCGACTCGGGGATCGGTGCGCCCGTCGGGAGAGGATGCGCCCGGCTGTCCCGAGGCCCGGTGGAAGGCCCCGGAACGCGGCCGACAACTCCCTCAGAGGTCGCGACGCACGAGGAACGCCGCCAGCGCCCGCAGCTCGTCGCCTGCCGTGCCCTGCAGCGAGACGTCCGCCAGCGCGGCCTCCGCCGCCGCGATGTGATTGCGTGCCTCGGCCAGCGCCGCCGCCCTGCCGCCCGCCGCCTCGACGAGTACGGCCGCCTCCTGTGGGTCCGCTCCTGACTTCAGCACCACGGCCAGACGCCGCGCTTCAGGGGACGGGGAGTCGAGTGCGGCCAGCACGGGGAAGGTCTTCTTGCGCTCCCGAAGATCGCCGTGAACGGGTTTGCCGGTGATCTCAGGGTCGCCCCAGATGCCCAGCACATCGTCGACGATTTGGAACGCCAGGCCGAGACGGCGGCCCGCCCGGTCGAGAGCGGCGACCGCGGACGGCGGGCCGCCGCCGAGCAGGGCGCCGAGCGCGGCCGCGCAGCCCAGGAGCGCGCCGGTCTTGTGCTCGGCCATGGCCCGGTATTCCGCAGGCCGCACCCGCTCGGGCCCCGTCCAGGGGCGTGCGGCGAACAGCAGGTCGTCCGCCTGTCCGCGCACCAGATCTCCCAGGGCCGCCGACAGCGTCCGCAACACGGGCGCACCCGCCTCGGTGGCGGCGAGCGTCTCGACCGCCAGCGCGAACAGGGCGTCGCCCGCGAGGACCGCGGGCCCGGTGCCGTACGCCTTCCAGACCGCGGGGCGACGGCGCCGATCCGCATCGCCGTCCATGATGTCGTCGTGGAGCAGCGAGAAGGCGTGCACCAGTTCCACCGCGACCGCCGCGGGCACCCCGGCCCGGCCAGGGGCACCCACCGCCTCGGCTCCGAGCACGGCCAGTGCCTGCCGCACCCCCTTGCCACCGGATGCGGCAGTGGGAGCGGGAGCACCGCCCACCTCGCACCAGCCGAAGGAGTACGCGGCCATCTCACCCACCCAGGGGTGCGTCCGCCCGACCGCCTCCAGCAGCGCGGGCCGCACCATTTCACGGCAACGTCCCAGGACGAGGGGGACGTCGACCGGCGCCCGCAGCGCCGCGGAGAGCGGCGTCACCGCGCGGCCTCCGCCCGGACGCCGCCCTCCTGATGGGCCCGGACCCCGAGCTCTTCGTGCGCCCGCGCCACCATCTGTCTGGCGTGCCGCAGCCCGATCCGTTCCAACTCTCGTGCCAGATCAGCCAGTTCGGCAGCCGTCTCGGCACGGTCGCGGCCCAGCCTGGCGAGCGACTTGGCCAGCCCCAGCCGGGCCAGTGCCTGACCGCGCGGCTCGCTCATCTCGCGGAACTCCGCCAGCGCCAGCTCGTACGTGTCCCGCGCCTCGGCGTGACGCCCGGCCCGGTAGTAGACGTTGCCACGCATCTTGTGGTTGTAGGCCAGCGCGCTGGAGAGCCGCATCGCCCGGCAGGTGGCCTCCGCCTCCGACAGCAGGGCGAGCGCCCGACCGGCGTCCCCGTCCCGCGCCGAGACGATGTCGGCGAGCCCGCGCAGCGCCCAGGCGTGGCCGCGCCGGTCGTCGGCGCCCGCGGCTATCGCTGCCGCTTCCTCGAACAGCGCGTACGCGCTGTCGTAGGCCCCCCGCTGGCGGTGGATCTGCGCGATGCCCTCCAGCGCCCACACCGTGTGCCGCGCCTCGCCGCGCCGTCGGGCCTCGGCCAGCAACTGCTCGTGCAGCCGGGCGACAGCCTCGTAGTCGCCCTGGATCCTGCCCGTCTCGGCCAGCCCCGCGAGGGAGTAGCCGCGCACGACGACATCCCCTCCCTGTTCACCCAGTCCGGCCGCGAGCCCGAGCAGCCGCCGGGCCAGCGCGAACGAACCCCGCTGCCGCGCCAGGGTGCCGCCGCTCCACAGCGCCCACGCCATCGCCGCCTTGTCCTCAGCCGCCCTGGCCGCCCGGTAACTCGCCTTCCACGCCCGGTCGGCCTCCCCTATCTGCCCCAACCGCCGGTGCGCCTCGGCCACCGCGAGCCCGGAACGGGCCGCCTCGCCGGACTCCCCGGCACGCTCGGCCTCTCTCAACTGCCGTGTACCGGCCGCCAGTACCTCGGTGAGCGAGGAGTTCACGGAAAGGGTGGTCAGGGCGCCCTGGTATTCGGGGGCGAACGCCTTGCCGTACATGGTTGCCTTTCGGTCCGTACGCATGCCGCCTGTCAGCACATGTCGTCTATGCATGCCGTCTATACATGCGATCTCTACACGCTGCGTATACATGGTGTGTATAGAGCGTAGGAAGCGACCCTGGCCCAAGGGCCTCGGAATCATCTGTTGCTGATCAAGATGCCATGCGCGCCAAGGAGGTTGCCCGTGAGGCGCAGATCACCTCACGAGGAGGCTCAACGCCGCGGAGTGGCTTCGCCGGGGGCGTCACGACGATGGCCCTTGGGCGACGGCGGAAGGGCGTCGGCGCGTCCAGCCCCGGCCGCCCGATTCCGCTGTGTCCCCGCCGAGGTCGCCTCGGGCTGTCCGACCGCCGCCTTCAAGGGCGCTTTCCACGACAGCGGGCCCGGCAGGGGACTTGCGTCTCGTGATCTCGTGACCTGCAGTCAGGCGTTCAGCCCGCCGTGGCGGCGTCGAGTGCCTGCAACGGCAGCGTGAGGTGCTCGTCGGGAAGGCAGGCCGGCAGGACGGGTGGGGCATTCCGCTGCGACGGCGGCGAAGAGGCCTGCACATGGCGCAGCGTGGTGGAGACGTGCCAGGGCAGCAGGTGCTCGACCTCCGCCTACCGATCGCCGGAGGACTCCCGCTTACGGGCGACCGCCCGGCAGAGTGGGCGCGATCACGACCGGTTCGGTGGCCGGCGCGGCCAGGTGCTCGGCCGGGCCCTGGCTCGGCGGCTGTGGGACGGCGGGCCCGCGTGGCCGACTGTCCCTGGCCCGGCCGTACCGGCCCGGGTCGCCGGAGGATGGCGTCCCGCCGGGTGGTGTAGCCAATCAAGGTCCCGGAATCCGCAGGTCGGGGACGGTGGCACCGCCGGACCGGGTGTTCAACTCAGCGGGGCGCCTCGTGGACTGCCGCCTCTGCGGAGATCGCCAACGGTCTCGTACCGGAACGCGCACAGCTTGATCGCGTACACCACGACGCGGGACACGACCCGCCGGAGCCTACGACTGGCTCCGGTCCGGACGTGCGACGCACGCGCGGGCGTCGCACGGTCACCGGTCGGCCGCGCGGATCAGTAAGGCAGGCGACCCGTGGAGCGCAGGTGCCAGCGACGCTCCGCGTAGGCGAGGTCGTCGCGCCACAGTCGGCCCGCGGCAGCCCGCATGAGCGGCCGCAGCAGCGGAGCCGCCCTACGGGCCACGGCGAAACCGGGCCGGTCCGACGCCGCCACCACGGCCTCCACCACCGCCGTCCGGGGTCTGCCCCGGTCGTCGGGAGCAAGCGGCGTCGCGTGGGTCTCCACCACCGACCCCAGTCCCTCACCGTCGGTGATGTGCATGACGACCGTACGGGGCTCGGGCGCGGTGAACACCGCCCGCACCGGCACGACGAGCCGCCCGGCGAGTCTGAAGGAGACATCGACGACGAAGCCGTCCTCCTCCCCCGCGGGCACGTCGACGACGGTCAGGTCGACGAAGGAGTACGGGTGGAACCAGGCGCCGTGCCACGGGTCCAGCCGGTTGGCGACCACGTCCTCCGGCTCGCAGGTGCCGACCGCCACATGGACGGCCGACACCGACGCCGCACGGGCCGGCCGCACCGGCACCACCGGGGCTTCGAGCGGCGGCTCGCCGCCCACGTCGTCCAGCCGCACCCACACCAGCACTCCGTCGTCGTACGCGGACAGAGGCTCCCAGCCCGCGAACGAGGTCCCGGTCAGGGCGAGTCCGTGCCAGTGGCAGACGAGTGTGCCGCAGCGCACGGGGCTGTCCTTCAGCGGCGCACCCAGATGGGGGCAGACACCGGGCCCGGCGACAAGCCGGCCGTCCGCGTCGCGCCAGACGACCACCTCCCGGCCGGCGACCGTCCGGGCCAGGGGGCGGTCCTCACGGATGTCCCGGGTCGCGCCAACGACGTACCAGTTGCCCGACGGGCGGGCCTGCGCGCGCTTGAGGGCGCGGTCGATCACCGCCGGGCGGGCCTCGCGCCAGGTGGGCCGCTGTCGTTCCCAGGCCACCGGGCTGCGGTTCAGGGACAGGGGGTACCGTCCGCGGCGGACGGGACGCCGGGGGCTCACACGACCTCCTCGTGCAGCGAGTCCGGTGAGGCACACCCGCCGGCCGGCGGGTGTCCTGCTGCGGGCAGTGCGGCCCTCACCGTAGGCGGTGCTGTCCGCCGCACCCCGGCGCGCCCTCCGGCCCATGCCGTCGTCAGGCGTACGAACCCGTCGACGGCGAGGGCCGCACGCCGCCGCCGGGGGACCACGGCGCGCCGGTGAAGCACCGCGTACCCGTCGTCGGCGACCGCGTCCAGAATCCCTCCGTACAGCACGAACGCCGTGCGGATGCAGGGACGTGCGACGGGGTCGAGCATGGCGAGGCCGGGAGCGGCCTCACGGTAGACGCCGCGGGTGAGGTCCTCGAAGGCCCGCAGTGCCTGGGTGATCCGCCGGTCGCGTTGGCCGGTGCGGCGGCTCCACGACAGCAACTCCCGGTCCACGCCGTGCGCGCCCAACAGGTCAGCCGGAAGGTAGAGGCGGCCGCGGTCGAGGTCCTCACCCACGTCGCGCAGGAAGTTGGTCAGCTGGAAGGCGAGCCCCAGTGCGGCCGCGTGCGGGGCGGCCTCCTCGCGCGGGACCACCGTTCCCAGGACCGGCAGCATCTGCAGCCCGATCACGGCGGCGGAGCCGTGCATGTAGGTGCGCAGGGCGTCGTAGGTCGCGTAGTCGGTGACGTCCAGGTCGCTGCGCATGGACGCCATGAAGTCGCTGAAGTGCCGGTGGTCGATGGCGTAGCGGCGGGCGGTGTCCGCGAGCGCGAGGACGACCGGCTCGGCACTGTCGCCGTCCCGCAGGCCCCGTTCGAGGCGTTCGTGCAGGAGGGCGAGGTCCGCCGCGCGGCGGTGCCGCGGGACGCCCGCGTCCAGACGGTCGACGATGTCGTCGGCCCAGCGGGCGAAGCCGTAGAGCGCGTGCACGGCGGGGCGGCGTTCCACGGGCAGCAGCCGGGTGGCGAGGAAGTAGGTCCTGCCGTGCCTGGCGTTGAGGCGGCGGCAGCGCGTGTAGGCGTCGCGCAGGGCCGGCTCGGTGATGCCCGCCGCGTCGAGTTCGCGGGCGGTCATGAAGGGGTTCCTTCCGATGCGGTCGGCGCTGTGCGCACGCGCCCGGGGACGGGTGTCGTGTGTCGGCCGGTGATCCGGACGGCGGCGAGTTTGCCGGACAACAGCACGGTCGGCACGCCGACGCCCGGTGTGGTGCCGCAGCCGGCGAGTACGGCGTTCGCGGTGCCGCGAACGAGGTTGCGCGGCCGGAACGGGCCGGTCTGCGCGAAGGTGTGGGCGGCCGAGAAGGGGGTGCCCGCCGCGTGCCCCTGGGCGTGCCAGTCGGCCGGTGTGACCAGGGCCTGCTCCTCGACGGCGTCGGCGATACCGTCGAGTCCTCGCCGTTCCAGCTCGCGCAGGATGCTGTCGCGGTAGCGCGGAGCCAGGTCGCCCCACGCGGCGGCGTCCGGTCCGATGTCGGTGTTCGGGCAGGGGGCGAGGATGTAGTGGAGGTGGCGGCCGGGCGGGGCGAGGGTCGGGTCGGTGGCCGTGGGACGGGTGATCAGCAGCGAGGGATCGCTCATCAGGCTGCCGGTGCGGGTGAGTTCGTCGAAGGTGCGCCGCCACGCGGCCCCGAAGGACAGCGTGTGGTGCGCGAGCCCGGGCCAGGTGCGGTCGGTTCCGGCGTGCAGGACGACGGCCGACGGCGCATGCCTGATCCGTAGTGGGCGACGTGGTGTGCGGCCGAGCAGGGCGTAGGTGACGGGCAGGTCCGGAGTGAGGACGACGGCGTCGCACGGGATGCGCTGCTGTGCGGTGACCACGGCGGTGACGCGGTCGCCCGAGCGTTCCAGCCGGATGACCTCCTGACCGAAACGCAGGTCGGCGCCCGCCTCGGCGGCGGCGTCCGCCATGGCCTGCGGAAGGGCGTGCATCCCGCCGCGGGGGAAGTACACGCCGGCCACCGTGTCCATGTAGGCGATCACGGCGTACGCGGCGAGCGCCCGTGCCGGCGCGACCCCGGCGTACAGCGACTGGAAGGAGAAGACGCGGCGCAGGCGTTCGTCGCGCAGGTGGCGGCCGATCCGCGCGTCCAGCCGTCCGAAGCCGCCCAGCGCGGCAAGCCGCGCGAGGTCCGGGGTGAGCAGTTGGAAGGGTGAGTCGAAGTTGGTGTCGATGAAGCGCCGTTGCTGCGCCCGGTACAACTCCTCCAGCCACCCGCGCAGCCGCCGGTAGCCCACGGCCTCCTCGGCACCCGCGAAGCGTTCGACCTCCGCTTCCATGGCTTCGGCGTCGGTGTGTACGTCGATGCTGCTGCCGTCGGCGAACACGGCCCGGTAGGCCGGGTGCAGAGGGACGAGATCGACCCGGTCGCGCAGGTTCTCACCGACCGCGGCGAAGGCCTCGTCCGCCAGCTCCGGCATGGTCAGCACGGTGGGTCCGGTGTCGATGCGGTAGCCGCCGCGCACCAGGCGTCCGGCGCGCCCGCCGGGCAACGCGTCGCGCTCGACGAGGGTGACCCGCCGGCCGGCACCGAGCAGGTGCAGTGCGGCCGCCAGGCCGGAGAGTCCGCCACCGACGACCACGACGTGATCCGTGCGCCCGGGAACGGTCCTGGTCATCGGGCGGCCCCCTCGACGGCGCCCAGCAGGAGCGAGACCGGGACGTCCACGGGACCGGGTGTGCCGCAGGAGGGCGGTGGCGTCGGCGCGCTGCCGGCCGTGGCGTGCAGCAGCTCCCGCAGGCGCAGCCGACCCTCCGCTTCCAGCGGGGCGGACTCGAGATGGCGCAGTCCCCGCGTGACCAGCCGGGCGATCTTCGCCTCGACGATGTCGCGCGCACCGGTGCGAACGATGACGTCACCGACCTCGGCGAGACCGTTCTCCGAGAGATCGACGTTGCCGAGCGCCTGACGCAGCAGGATGAGGGCACGCCGATCGCCGGCCGCCTCGGCGCGGGCCTGCGCCACGGCGACCAGATAGGTGGGCTTGCCCGCCCGGATGTCTCCCCCGGTGGGTTTGCCGGTGTGCCGCGGGCCACCGAAGACGTCGCCGAGGTCGTCCCGGAGTTGGAAGGCGATGCCGACGCACCGGCCCGCCGAGCACAGGGCCTGGGTCCGCGCGGCGTCCGCGCCCGCCAGGGCCGCTCCGAGGGCCAGCGGACGCTCCACGGAGTACAGGGCGCTCTTCAGGCAGGCGGCGCGGATCGCGCGGGCCAGCGACCTGGAGGAGGTGGCCTGGCCCTGGATGTCCAGGTACTGCCCGGCCACCATCTCGGTGCGCATGGTGCTCCACAGCTCGCGGACGACGCGGTCGGTGGCCGGCGCGGTCCTGGTGTCCGCGACGATGTCGTCCGCCCAGGCCAGGGCCAGATCGCCGGCGAGGATCGCCGCGGCCTCCCCGAAGCGCGTCCCGTGCGCGGGAGCCATGCCGTCGGCGTACTGCGCGGCGACGTCGGCGTGCAGGGCGAGCCGTCCGCGGCGCAGCGGGGAGCCGTCCATGACATCGTCGTGGACCAACGCACAGGTCTGGATCAGTTCGAGTGCCGCGCCGATCCGTAGGGCGGCCCCCGCCTCTGCGCCCCCTCCACCGCACGCGCGCAGGGCCCACCACACGAAGCGCGGACGCATGAGCTTGCCGCCGTTCAGGGCGAAGCGCGCGACGCGCTCGGCCAGATCCCCCGCGAACACCGGGTCGAGGGCGGCGGCGCGTTCGGTGCGCTCCGACAGCAGATCCCCCAGCACGCGTCGCACGGCCCCTGGGACGTCTCTGTCGACGGCGTGCGGTTCGCCTGCGCCGGGCAGCGGATGCGATGGGTCTTCCTGCTGCGTACCGGCGGAGGAGCTGAGGCCCCCGGGGCGCGGATCGCCGCCGGCAGGCTCCCGCGGGGGCGCCGCTCGGGATCCGGGCGGTGACGCGGCCAGAGGGTGGTCCTTCGCGTCGCTGGGGCCCATCACGGTTCCTTCCGTCGCAAACACAGCGGTGCCTGTCTCAACGCCTTCCGTGGCGGAGGCGCACCCGGATGCGCCGGAAGGGTGAAAAGGTGCGGCTCCTTCACGGCCCGAGGGCCATCCGTGCGACGGCGCGGCACCAACCGGCGCAATGCCCTGCACAGGCGATGCAAGGTGTCCTCTCCTCGCCCGTCCTCCCAGGGTGGAGGAGTTGCAGGAGCCGGGCTACACGAGCCCGACGCGGACGGAACGGGCACGGCCGGATGCGCGCCTCATCCCGCACCACCACAAGGAACGGCTACGGATTCAGCCCGCACCGCACAAGGAGCAGACACCATGACCGCGCAACAGGCCGCCGGACAGACCCACGACAGCGTCCGGCTCCGGGCTTGGGCGGAGGACTCCCCGAGGCAGGAGGACCTGGCCGCCGAGTTCGTCGCCGGGTTCGACGCCGGGGACGAGGACTGCCTGACCGCTGCCCACCACCGATGGGGCGCGCTCGTGGACACCCTGGCCCGGCACTCCCTCGAACGACGCCCGGGAGGCGGAGGACGTCAGGCCGTCGGTGTTCCTCGGGGCGTGGGGCGGGCGTGCCGGGTACGCCCCGGATCGGGGCGCCCCGGGCGCCCGGCCCGTCGGCATCACGCGACGCAAGACTGCGGTGCCCTGACAGCACGGACGCGACGGGCCGCACTCGTGGCGGCGGCCGGAGCACGCATGACCGAGGCGGCCGTGAACCCCGACACGCTGCCCGCCACCGTGCTCGACCGGGTCCTGATCGGCCGCGAGCTCGCCTGGATCCCGGCCTCGCAGCGCCGGGTGCTCACCCTCACCTTCTACGACGACCTGACGCAGGCACAGATCGCCGAGGCCACCGGCCGGCCGCTGGGCACGGTCAAGAGTCGTGCCCGGCGCGGGCTGCGGCGACTGAGCCGCTGTCTCCAGGAGGGAGGCATCCCGGATCACTCGCGTAACTCGGTACGGAATCGATGCCCGCCTACGGCTCGGGAGCGTGAAAGCCCGTACGGTGCGCATCGCGCCGCCGACCTGTCGTGCCGGACGCCGTCACCCGCGCCCGACTCGGAACTCATGCGCCACTCACCCCAAGTCCCCTGCACCCGTCCAGCCCGCACTTCCCGCCGCACAGCCGGAGCGACACCGTGGGACGCGGAGACGACCACGTGCCGTCCGCACCGCCGTCACTCCCCCACGCCCCCCGCACGGCCGACAATCCGGTCGAGCCTGCATCCGCCGCGGACTGCTGGGCGGAAAGCTTGCGAGAGGCCGACGGCCGCACGCATTCCGCCGACGCGGACGGACAGGGAGGGAGCCGCAGGTGCTGGAAGCCGATGTGGCCATCGTGGGCGCGGGAGCGGCCGGGCTGTCCCTCGCCCACCGGCTGTCACGCACAGCCCCCGGCAGTCGCCGTCTGTCGGTGATCCTGATGGACGCGCCGCCCGGCACACTGCGTCCCCCGAGCCGCACCTGGTGCTTCTGGGAGAAAGGGCCCGGCCCCTACGACGCCGCCCTCAGCGCCGACTGGCGGCGGCTGCGGGTGCGTACTCCCGAGGGGCGGATCCTCGAAGAGGACATCGCGCCCCTGACCTACAAGATGATCCGCTCCGAGGACTTCGAGGAACTCGTCGCGCGCGCACTGGCACGCAGCGACGAGGTCCGCCGTCTGGAGGCGGCCGTCGAGACGGTGGACGGTGTCGCCGGGGGAGCCGAGATCCGCGCCCGCACCGGCCTGGGCGCCCCCGTGACGGTACGCGCCCGCTGGGTCTTCGACTCCCGGCCCCTCGGGAGCCTGCCCGCCGCCCGCACCACCCTGTTGCAGCACTTCCACGGCTGGTTCGTCCGCACCGAGCAACCCGTGTTCGATCGCGGCACGGTGGAGTTCATGGATTTCCGGGTCCCGCAGCCGCCCGGCGGACTCGCCTTCGGCTATGTCCTGCCCACCGACAGCCGACAGGCACTCCTGGAGTACACCGAGTTCTCCGGTGCCGCCCTGTCCCACGACGCCTACGACACCGCTCTACGCCACTACACCGAGGAGGTGCTGGGTCTCAGCGGCTTCGAGATCGTCTCGACCGAGACCGGAGTGATCCCCATGACCGACGCCCGCTTCGAGCGCCGGTCGGGGCCTTCGGTGTTCCGCATCGGTACGGCGGGCGGCGCCACACGGCCGTCCACGGGCTACACCTTCTCCGCCATCCAGCGGCAGACACGAGCGGTCGCCGAGGCGCTGCGCGCCGGCCGGCACCCGCTGCCTCCCCCCGCCCACAAGGCCCGCTCGCGCGCGATGGACGCGGTCCTGCTGAGAGCCCTGGACAGCGGCCGGGTCGACGGCGCCGCCTTCTTCGCGCGGCTGTTCTCGCGGCTCCCGACGGAGCGGCTGCTGCGCTTCCTGGACGGTGAAACCCGCCTCCACGAGGACCTCGCCATCGGCGTCCGCACGCCCGTACTGCCGATGCTCCGCTCCGCCGCGGAACTGTCCTGGCTGCCCCGTAGTCCCGCCCCACACCCCGTCTCCGGCAGACCACTGCCCGACCGTGATCCCGGCCACCCATGACCCGCACGGACGCCTCCGGGCACCCCGGCCCCGTACACCGACCTCCGTACACCCGACCTCCGTGCACCCGACCTCCGTGCACCCGACCTCCGTGCACCCGACAACTTACGGAGACCCCATGACGCTGCTCCGCGACGAGGATCTGGCCGCCGCGTTCGACCACGCCTCGCGCAGCTACGACACACTGGTGGCCGCCAACCCCGGCTACCACGCCCATCTGCGCCGCTCGGCGCGCCGCCTCGGCCTCCCCCGAGGCGGCGCCGGCCTGCGCGTCCTGGACCTCGGCTGCGGCACCGGAGCGTCCACCGCCGCGCTCTCCGCCGTTCTCCCCGGTGCCGGGATCACCGCGGTGGACGCCTCGGCAGGCATGCTGGAGCGGGCGGCCACCAAACCCTGGCGCGACGGGGTGCGCTTCGTGCGCGCGCCCGCCGAACGCCTGCTGGAGGCCGGTGTGGAGGGGCCGTTCGACGCCGTGTTCGCGGCCTATCTCTTCCGGAACGTCACCGATCCCGACGCCGTCCTGTCGACGGTGCGCGACGTACTGGCACCGCGGGGACGCCTGGCGGTGCACGAGTACACCCTCAGCGGCCGAGCCACCCACCGCGCCGTGTGGACGGGGGTGTGCCGCGGCATGGTCCTGCCCGTCGCCGCCCTCCTCGGCGACGGTGGCCTCTACCGTCATCTGTGGCGCAGCGTGGTCGAGTTCGACACCGCGGACGCCTTCGCCACCCGGGTCCGCTCCCACGGCTTCGAAGCCGTAAGGGTGCTGCCCCTGCCCGGATGGCAGACCGGCATCACGCACACGGTCGTCGCCCGCCGACCGGCCACCACCGAGGACGGCCGATGAGGGCTCCCCGGCGCACCGCCCCGATGAGGCCCGGCAGGGACCGGCGGGCCCGCAGGCTGGACGCCGTGCCGGGCGCCCCGCGCTTCACGGGCGGCCGTCCCCCGACCACCGCCGTCGTCGGAGGCGGCATCGCCGGACTTGCGGCCGCGACGGCCCTCGCCGAACGCGGCGTGCGGGTCACCCTCTACGAACGGGAGCCGACCCTCGGCGGACGCCTGGCCGGCTGGCCGACCGTTCTGTCGGACGGCACCACCGTCACCATGAGCCGCGGCTTCCACGCGTTCTTCCGCCAGTACTACAACCTGCGCGGACTGCTGCGACGCACCGACCCCCGTCTGACGCGTCTGCGGGGACTGCCCGACTACCCCCTACGGCACGTCGACGGTCTCGACGACAGTTTCCGGCGCGTCCCGCGCACCCCTCCGTGGAGCGCGCTCGGATTCGTAGCCTTGAGCCCTGCCTTCGGCCTCCGCGACCTGTTCCGCATGAACCCGGTCGCCGCGCTGCCCCTGCTGGACGTCCGGGTTCCCGATGTCCACACCCGTCTGGACGACGTCAGCGCCCGCGACTTCCTCGACGCGATCCGCTTCCCCGAGGCCGCGCAGCACCTCGCGTTCGAGGTGTTCTCCCGCAGCTTCTTCGCCGACCCCCGCGAGTTGTCCGCGGCCGAGATGGTGCTCATGTTCCACATCTACTTCCTCGGCTCGGCAGAAGGGCTCCTGTTCGACGTACCCGACGAACCCTTCCCCACCGCCCTGTGGAACCCCCTCTCCGACTACCTGCGCGGCCACGGAGCCGACCTGCGCCCCGGAACCCCGGTCGAGATGATCGAGCCCACGCCCGACGGCGGCTTCCTCGTCGCCGCCGGCCAGGAGGAACTGCGCCATGACACCGTCGTCCTGGCCATGGACACGGTCGGCCTCCGCTGCCTCGTCGGACGCTCCCCGCGCCTGGCCGACGCCGCGTGGCGCGAGCGGGTGGCCACCCTGCGGAGCGCGCCACCGTTCCTGGTCTCCCGCCTGTGGCTGGACCGGCCCGTCGCAGTCGGCCGTCCCGGCTTCCTGGGCACCAGCGGCTACGGCACCCTCGACAACGTCAGCGTGCTCGAACGCTGGGAGGGCGAGGCGGCGCGTTGGGCCGCCCGCACCGGCGGATCCGTCGTGGAACTGCACGCCTACGCCCTGCCCGACCGCTCACCCCACGACGTCGAACAGAAGCGTCTGCTGGAACAGTTGCACCGTGTCTACCCCGAGACACGCGAGGCGACCGTGCTGGACGAACGGCACGAGTGGCGGGCCGACTGCCCGCTGTTCCCGGTCGGCGAGTACGACAATCGGCCCACGGTACGCACCAGCGACCCCGGACTGGTGGTGGCCGGGGACCTGGTCCGCACCGGCCTCCCGGTCGCTCTCATGGAGCGCGCGGCCACAAGCGGGTTCCTCGCCGCCAACGCCCTGCTCGAGCGGTGGGGGGTCAGCGGCCAGACCCTGTGGACCGTTCCCGACCGTGGTCGCGGCCCGCTGCTGCGCCGCCTCGCGCGACTCGGATGATGCCGTCGTGGGGTTGGTCCCTCGAACACCGTGACGGCGCTACCCGCACACGGAAGCCATCCTCGGCCTGCCGAGGATCACGCCGGGCAGCCGTTCCCGTGCCGCATGGGCGGCCCAGTGGTGGGCACCCGCAAGAAGCGGCATCGGTCAGGGTGCTACTGCCATGAGGCGATGCCAGTCGGTACCGCACGAGGGAGGCTCCTGATGTCGGGTGCCATGCGTGTCAGGGCGCAGTCACCACGCCGCTTCTTGAGGCGGAGGTCGTCTTCCGGAGCGCGCGGCCTGTGTTCGACATGGCCTGGACACTGAACACCACTGTTCTTCGCGGGCGGCCAGTACGGTCTGGCGTTCCTCGACATCTGTCTGCTGTCGACCGCACCAGGCACGGCGATACTGCTCCATTCAGAGCAGGAGCCCGGCCGCCTGCCTGTTCCTCGTTCCCGGCGGTTGCCACACCTGTCACCCGGGTGCACTCCGCCACAGTCGCGGTCACATTGTCACAAATCCGTACGGAGACGGTTCTCTCTCGATGTGAGCAGGTTGCAGTACCGCGTCTGTGCGGCACGATCACCGGGACATTCCGATTCCCGGGGGGCTTCTCATGGCTTACACAACTCGTTCGCGCCGCACCACCGCCGTACTCGCCGTCCTCTCGCTCGGCATCATGGCGCTGACCGCCTGCAACGGCGACGCGGAGAAGGACACGGCCGCCCCGAGCGCGGCAGCGAGCCCGTCCGTTGCCGACAGAGGCAAGGGCAAGGAGGGCGACACGCCTTCGACTGCCGGTCCTGGCGACGGCGGCGGCGACAACGGCGACTCGTCCGGCAGCCCCGAGAGCGCCCCGCCGTCCTCGGAACCCGGGGTGGACGACGATCAGGACGGTGGCGTGGGCATGTGCGAGACGACCGACTTGAGCTACAAGGTCACCGTCGCGTCCAAGCTCGTCAACCACGCCCTGCTGACCGCGACCAACAAGAGCGGCGACCCCTGTCTGCTGCCGGCGAACGAGCTGGTGATCACGATTCCGGGGCTCGACGGCGCCGCCGAGCACATGGGCCCCGACGGCAAGGACTGGATCGTGGAGGCCGGCGAGAGCGCCTACGCCGGGATCCTGTTCGCCCGCGCCGACACCGCGGGCGGCAAGAGCACCGACCAGGTGGAAGTCGCACTCACCGCCTCCGAGAGCCCGGCGACCGTGGCGATCGTCGACGGCCCCGTGACGGTCAACGACGGCCAGGTCACCAGTTTCTTCGGCACCGCCGAGGACGCGCTCACCTACTGACCACCACCGCGCGCCGGACTGCTCCCGGACCCGTACCCAGGCACGTACGTGGTGCGACGGGCCCTCCGACGGTTGGCCCGCGAGGACGGGCCTGACCTGCACCGGCCCGGTGACCACGCCGACAGCCCGGCCCCCGGGACACCACCCCGAATACGATCGCGGGCAGGTCAGGTGCCATCGCGGACAGGGCACCGGGGGAACCATGGCGGCCCCCTCACGTGTCGCCCTTCCCGGCGGCCGGCCCACGTCACCTGGTCATGTCCTCAAGGACGACAGACACCCCGACGGGCCTCGAACTGACGCATGGTCATCCGACGGCCTCGATCGACCTCGGACCCCCGCGTGGCCACTCCAAAGGGAAGTCTGTCCACCACGATCCGTCCAGAATCGTGCCGCCGTCAGCACCACCGAGGCCGCCCGCGCGCAGGAGCACTGATGGCGCACTGCAACTGCCATACGAGCCGGGATACTTGGAGTCTCCGAGCCCGTTCGACCACCACTACTTCGACAGGCCCGCCTCGCGGTGCCGTATGGGAGTGCTCCACATGCTTGACTCCACCACCCAGATCAGGATGGCGCGCCCGTCCCGGGACCTCGCAGCCGCCGAACGCTTCTACGTCCAGGGACTCGGGCTCGATGTCCTGTGGCGAACCACCGAGCGTGTCTCCGGCGAGCACGACCTGCTCATGGTCGGCCCGCCCGCCGGGACATGGCACTTCGAGATCACCCACGATCCGGAGAACCCGCTGGAGCCCACCCCCACCGTGGACGACCTCTTCGTCGTCTACCTCGGCACTCCCGTCACCGACGAGCAGATCGAACGCCTCCTGGCCGCAGGGGGAACCAGAGTCACCGCACACAATCCGTATTGGGACCAGTACGGAGTGACGATCACGGACCCGGACGGCTACCGCCTCGTCCTGTGCACTCGCTCTTGGAACGCATGACGCCAGGCAAGTGGCGCGCCGACCTGGCGAGAGAACGGGGGCAAGCCCTGCCCCGGCACGGCGGATTCCAGGAGGTGTTCTCCGTGCCGACCTGTGAGTAGTCTCCCCCGCAGTCCACCGGCACCGCCGGCAGTGAGTGATCAACTGCCGGGCGGGCCTGCCCCTGCAACGGCTGAGGTGGGTGAGTCGGCCGGTCGCCGCCTGGACGAGCCGGTCGGCCCACCGGCCGACGAGCTCGTCCAGGTCCCGATCAGACCGGTCGCACGGATGACCCCTGGAGCTCCGGGTCCAGCGGGGTCGCCGGGGCCTCAGGACCATGAGGGTGGTCGGCCTGACGGTGCTGGAAGGAAAGGATCTTCGGGTTCTGGACGACGCCGTCGCGGATCTCGATGGCCTTTCTGAGCGTCACGTCGCTGTCCCATGTCTGAGGGCCGCTCATGACCTTGCGCAGATAGGGAAGGAGCGCCTCGCTGATTTCCCAGGTGGCGGAGTTCCACAGGTGGGACGGGCTGTGATCCACCCCGTAGTAGTGGCAACCCGGTCCCACCGTGAGCATGGGCTCACCGAAGGTGGTCGGGCGGGCCCATCCGAAGCCCATGCCCTCGTCGCAGGCGACGTCGATGAAGAAGGTGCCCGGCCGGAACAGAGCGAGTTCCTCGTCGTCGACGAACATGAGCGGCGCGTCGGTGTCCTGCAGGACGCAGTTGACGATGATGTCGAACCCTGCCAGGTACTCCGCCAGCGGCACGGGACCGGTCGGGGTGGATGCCTGCAGGCGCGAGGGATCGTCCTCCTGCTCCTCGAAGTGGCCCATCACGACCGAGGGCATCGGCGAGGCCACCGCCGCGGCGGCACGCTGGGTGAGCACCGTGACGTCGGAGACCCCCATGGCGCCCAGGCCCGTGACAGCTCCGCGCGCCGTGGCACCGAAGCTGATGACCGCCGCCCGCAGGCGGCGCCCATAGCTGCCGGTCAACCCGCCGAGCTGCAGGGCGTGCAGCACCGAGCAGTAGCCGGCCAGCTCGTTGTTCTTGTGGAACACGTGGACGCTGAAGGCGCCCGAGGAGGTCCAGTGGTTCATGGCCTCCCAGGCGATCAGGGTCAGCCGTCGGTCAATGGCGATCTGTGTCATCTTCTCGTCCTGCACACAGTGCGGCCATCCCCACAGCACCTGCCCCTCGCGCAGCTCGGCGACATCGTCGTGCATCGGTTTGGGCAACAGCAGTACGTCGCACTCGGCGAGGAGTTCCGCACGAGAACGCAGGCCCGCCACAAGTGGTCGCAGCGCGTCATCGGCGACGCCGAACCGTCGGCCGTAGCCCTCTTCGAGGAAGATCCTCGCGCGTATGTCCGGGGCGATCCGTTCGAGGTGGCTGGGGTGCAGCGGCAGCCGAAACTCGTTCTCCTTGTGCGAGGAGGCGAGTACTCCGAGACTCAACATGCTCATGTGGGGCGGCTCATTTCCGACCGGACGCCATGCGCTCCGGGATTGCCGTTCCCCGAGGGCGACGCCGAAGTGGATGACGGCGTGCGAGGTGCTCTCGGTACCGCCACCGTACTCCGGTCCCGAGCCCCAGGGGGCGAGGAGTCCACCGGCGTGGAGACGGCTGTGGATTTGCCTGCCCTGCTCCAGGCCCGCTTGTGGCTGGCATTGACCCGCTTGTGGCTGGCATTGACCGGCCACCCGACGTCCCACGACGACTCGGCTGCCGATCAAGCGTCTGTCCTGGCGACGGTACCCGCGGATGTCGCTGCGGACCGGGTGCATAGGATCATCGCCATGTCGCTGCGACCTGTTCAGGTGAACATGAAGGCTCTCGATGCCTCGGCGGTCGGCCGGTTCTGGGCGGAGGCACTCGGCTGGAGTGCCTACAGCCCCGGCGTGACCACCTACGTGGGGCCTGTCGGCGGCCTCGTCTGGCCGGACCCGGTCGCCGTCTGCGTCGACGTCGTTCCCGTCCCGGAACCCAAGACGACAGCGAAGAACCGTGTACACCTCGATCTCGCCACCACCTCTGCGGCCCATCAGGCGGAGTTGGTCGCGCGCCTCCAGGCCCTCGGTGCGACGCCCGCCCACGTGGGCCAGGGCAAAGTACCCTGGACGGTCCTCGCCGACCCGGAGGGCAACGAGTTCTGTGTGCTGGAGCCTCGGGAGATCTACCGGGACACCGGGCCGATCGCCGCCGTGGTGGTCGACTGCGCGGATCCGCGGGCCATGGCCCGGTTCTGGGGTGAGGCGATGGACTGGATCCTGCATGAGGTGACTGACGATCTTGCGGTGCTGCGCTCCGCCCAGGGTGTCGGCCCGTATCTCGAGTTCCGCCGCACGCCCGGCGGGAAGACCGTGCCGGACCGTGTCCATCTCGACCTGTTGCCGTACCCCGGCGACGATCAGGAGGCGGAGGTGACCCGGCTGCGGGCCCTCGGCGCCACCGACATCGACCTCGGCCAGGGCGACGTCCCGTGGACGTGCCTGGCCGACCCGGAGGGCCACGAGTTCTGCGTCCTCGCCCCGTCCTGACGCGGGAGCCCTGACTGCACCCCGTACATATGTGAGCTTTGTGTACTCATTCGCCATGCCCCGGGTGGGTCGGGTGGCGGTGTCCCTGTCGATTCGGGCGGCGAGAGCTTGCGCATCAGGAGCGAGATCGGCTCACCCGCCGACCACGACCAGCAACTCGCAAGCCGCAAGCCGCCATTACCTCTGGAGTAATCGCACCACCCAACCACCTGCGGCTACGTTCTGGTCATTGTCGACTCCCCCGCCGGAACGAAGGAGCCTTGTGGTGTCCGCTTACGGCTTTGCTCATCTCCGCAGCCGCCGCAATCACTCGGACGTCATCGAGTACTTGGGGCGTATCCAGGCGACCCTTGACCCCTTCGCGGGCCACTTCGTCATCCACGGTCCGCCGACCGAAGTCGTGGAGGGTACGTGGCCCGGCAGCATGGTGCTGATCGAGTTCCCCAGCCTTGCCGAAGCCCGTGCCTGGTACGACTCTCCCGCCTACCGGGCCATCCTGCGTTTGCGGACCGATCACATCGAGGGCGACCTGCTGCTGATCGAGGGCGTCGGACCGAACTACGACCCGGCCCAGCGAGCTCGCACATTGCGAACGGAAGCCGACCGGGCGGGCCACCAGTCGACCACGCAGTCCTGCAGCCACCCCCTCGGGCGCCGAGATCCAGGGCACTCGTCCTCCTTCTCCGCTCCGCCACAAGGAACCCGTCCTGCCGAGTCACCCTGACCGCGAGAAGCGATCTCCGCTCCGCTTCGGTGAGCATGGACTCGAGCGGAGGAATCAGGGCCACAGGGTCACACCCCCTGCGGCTCGCCGCTCCGGGGCCGGCCTGTGAACGGCCGTCGCGTCCCCCCGACCGCGCATGAAGTCGGCGAGTTTCACCAAGCCGACGTGACGCGAGAGTCGCAGATCGCACGTGATGTCGCGGGCGGTCGGCTTGCTACTCCGCGTAATAGGTGGCGTCCTGCCGGTCGAGTGCGGTGCTGATCGGCTGGATGTGGAGCAGGTTGTTGTAGTGACGGATGTAGCGGCCGGGGAAGTTGAGCGACTCGAAGGAGATGCCGTCGGTCGCGTCGGCGAGGCCGGCGCGCTGGTTGAAGGAGGCGTCGTTCTTGAAGGTGGTCGTGCCGTCGTTCTTCTCGACCCAGACCTCGAAGTTCTTGTGGCGCAGGTAGTAGCCGGGGAAGTTGGCCGATTCAAGGGAGACGGTGCCGGTGCCGACGAGGCCGGGGACGATACGGAACTGGGAGTCGGCGAGGTTGGTGACGTTGGCCTGGGTCTTGGCTCTGAAGCCCTCATGGCGGATGTAGCGGTCGGGGAAGTTGTACGAGGAGAAGCGGACGGGGGTGGTGCCGTCGGCGTTCCAGTAGATCTTCTGGAAGCGGGTGCGGCGGTTGGGGTCGTTGAGCGGGTCGCCGGTGATGTTCTTGTAGTCGCGGTCGTGGTAGACGAGGATGTCGGATCTGCCGTCCTCGGAGACGGTGAAGGAGTTGTGGCCGGGGCCGTACTGGCCGGTGGCATCGTTGCTCTTGAACACCGGCTGGGTGCTCTTGGCCCAGGAGGCCGGGTTCGTCAGGTCGGCGGTGGCGTTCGCGGTGAGCATGCCGAGGCAGTAGTTGGCGTCGGTGGCACTGGCCGAATAGGTGAGGAACACCTTGCCGTTCTTCTGCAGGACCGCCGGTCCCTCGTTGACGTCGAAGCCCTGCTTCTCCCAGGCGAACTCCGGAGTGGACAGACGCACTTGCGTTCCAGTGATCGTCCACGGGTTCGACATCTTCGCCAGGTAGATGCCGCCGGGGCCGGAGGGGTTGCTCTGGGCCCAGACGAGGTAGCGGATGCCGCCCACGACGAAGGTCGTGTGGTCCAGGGACCAGGAGTCCCAGTTGGTGGTGATCCGGCCCTTCTCCGTCCAGGGACCGGTGAGCGGGTTGGCGGCGCTGGTCTCCAGCGCGTACATCCGGATCTTCCACTTGTCATTGGCGGCGCCGGCGGAGAAGTAGACGTACCACTTGCCGTCGATGAAGTGGATCTCCGGCGCCCAGATGTGGGCGCCCATCTCACCACTGGCGTGCTTGGTCCAGATGGTGGTCTCCGTGGCCGTGGCAAGGCCCTGGAGGGTGGTGGCCCGGCGCATCACGATCCTGTCATACGCGGGCACGGTGGCGGTGAAGTAGTAGAAGCCGTCGGTGTGTTTGAAGACATGCGGATCGGCTCGCTGGAGAGCGATCGGGTTGGTGAAATCCACTGCGGGTGAGGCCGGCGCGGCAGCGTGGGCGGGCGTACCGGTGGTGCCGAACACGACCAGGGCGATGGCTCCCGCGGTCAGGGCGCGGCGGCTGATGGGGCGTGGCATGGGGGTCGTTCTCCTCGGGCGAAGGTGTGGAGGAGCAGGGCGGGGCGGCTCCCTGAGGAAGAGGCAGCCGCCCCTCGGTGGGTGCTCAGGTCGTGGGCCTGAGCTGCCACTGCTGACAGTTGTTGTTCAGCCAGGTCCACTGGCGTACGTCGGTGCCGTTGGCGGTACCGCAGTTGGCGACGTCGGCGACCTTGCCGGTGGCCTGGTTGACGATGCGGACGTAGTCACCGGTGGCCGTGTACACGAGGCGGAACTTCTGGCAGTTGTTGTTCAGCCAGGACCACTGGCGGATGTCCGCGCCGTCGGCGGAACCGCAGTCGGCGATGTCCATGACCTTGCCGGTGGCTGCGTTCACGAGCCGGCTGGTGTCGTTGCCCTGGTCCTCGATGCGCCACTTCTGATTGGCGCCCGTGTGGCAGGCCCACTGTTGGATGTTGGTGCCGTCTGTGCTGTCCCCGTTCACGACGTCCAGGCACTTGCCGCTGTTGCGGTTGACGAGCTGGTAGGCGGTGGGAGTGGCCGCCGTCTCGCCGGAGGGGCCGGGCAGGGTCGTACCGAGCGCGACCGGGGTTCCGAAGTCCGGGGTGCCGTCGGCGTTCCAGGTGAACTTCTGGGCGCGGGTGGTGCGGCCGTTGCCGCAGCCGCCGTTCGCGGAGTTGTTGCCGTGGTAGACGATCCAGTTCTCGGTGCCGTCCGGCGAGGTGAAGAAGCCGTTGTGGCCGGGGCCGTAGACGCCCGCCGCGTCGTTGCGCTGGAAGACCGGGGTCTGCTTCTTCGTCCAGGACGACGCCAGCAGCGGATCGCTGCCGGTGAGCTCGAGCTGGCCCAGCTTGTAGTCCGGGGTGGAGCACGAGCTCGCGGAGAAGCTGAGGAACGTCCGGCCGTCGTGGTACAGCGGCTCAGGGCCCTCGTTGACGGCGCCGCCCTGGGTCTCCCAGCTCAGCGTGGGGCTGGAGATGATGCTGAAGGTCTGGCTGCTCAGCGTGTACGGGTTGCTCATGGGGGCGATGACCAGGCTCTGCTTGCTGCCGCCGATGAAGCCGCTGCCCACGAGGTACAGCTTGTCGTCGTGTCGGAGGACACTGGCGTCGATCAGCCAGCCGCCCGGGGTGAGGTTGGAGCCGGTGAGGGTGTTCTTGTAGGTGTACGGACCCATGGGGTCGCTGCCGGCGCTCTCCAGGACATGGGTGCGCTGGGAGTCGCAGCAGGCGACTCCGGCAGGGGCGGCGGAGTAGTAGAGGTACCACTTGCCGTCGATGAAGTGGATCTCGGGGGCCCAGATGTTGTTGTTGCGGGCCGAGTTGGTGTCGCTCCACACCTGGACGCTGGGAGCGGTGGAGAGACCGGCCAGGGTGGGTGACTTCCGCATGGTCAGGACGCCGGTGAAGGTCGTGGTGATCAGGTAGTAGTTGCCGTTGTGGTACTCCAGCCAGGGGTCGGCGCCCTTCTGTGACTTGACCGGGTTGGTGAACGGCCGGCCGTCGGCGGCGCCGGCGGGCTGCGTGGTGACGAGCGGTGCGAGCAGGGCCAGCAGAGCTGCCCAGAGTATGAGCCAGTGGCGGGTACGGAACATGTGAGTCCCCTTCGGCAGCAGCGAGTTCATGACGGGAGGCACCGCCCCGCCGCCCGGGTGACAGCCGGGCGGTCGGGCACGGTGGGCTCATCCGGTGAGTCAGTGGACGATGTCGAAGGTGGCGTCGGCGCGGCCCGTCGCGGTCGAGATCTCGTCGAGCCGCAGGGCGAAGGACGAGTGCCGGAGGTAGCGCGTCGGGAACCTGGCCGAGCGGAACGACGACCAGGTCCCGTCGGCGAGGCCGGCGACGCGGGTGAACGTGGCGTCGGTGGCGAAGGCCGCCGTGCCGTCGTTCTTGACCACCTTGATCGCGAAGTTCTCCTGCTTCATGTAGTAGCCAGGGAAGTTGACCGACTCGAACGACACGCCGTTGGCGTCGGACAGGCCGGGTCGCAGGCGCCACTGCGCGTCCTGGTACGGGTCGAAGGGCATCTCGCTGATGCGGCCGGCGAAGGCCGCGTGGCGGGCGTAGTGGCCGGGGAAGTTGTACGACTTCAGCAGGTTCCAGCTCGTGCCTCCGTACCGGGCGAGGAGGCGGTCGCGGTCGGCGGCGGTGATCGGCTGGACGGTGTTGTGCTTCGCGTTCAGCGGCGCGGTGTACGACTGGCGACCGACCTTGGTCCACGCTCCCGACACCAGGTCGCCCTGCCACAGGTCGAACTTGGCGTTGGGGCAGTAGGTGTCACCCCAGAGCGACCAGGTGGACGAGGTGAGCGACTTCACCAGCGTGGGGGCCTCGGTGCACCGGTTCTCGGCGACGCCCTCGGTGTACTTAGTGAAGCTGCCCGGTTCCACCGACGTCGACCGCGCGCCGGCCAGTCGGCCCGTCGCGTTGCTCTTGTAGTACAGGTAGTTCTGGCCGTTGACGTCGGTGACGACGTGGGAGTCGAGGATGCCGGAACCCGTGTCGTAGAACACCACGGGGTCGGTGGCCGTGACGAAGTCGGTCGTGTAGGCGGCGGCGATCACCGAGTACGAGGAGCCCTGGGGGATGGTGGTGAACGTGATGCCGTAGGCGCTGCGGACCGGGTCCCAGTGGACGGCCGGGGCCCAGCTGAACGAGTTCGGGTTGGTGCCGTTGACCTTGAGCAGCCGGTCCGCCGACCAGTTCACCAGGTCGGGCGAGGTCCAGACGTGGATGTTCGGGTTGGCCTTGGCGAAGCTGCCGCCCACCGCGATGTCGGTCGCGAGCGCGACCCAGCTGCCGTCGCGCAGCCGGTACAGGAACGGGTCGCGGATGCCCTTGGTACCCGCGGTGGGGGTGAGGATCGCGTTGTTGTCATTGAGCGGTGTCCACTCCCGGCCGTCGTCGCTGACGGCCAGGTGCAGGGCGTTGACGTTGCCCGCGCCGCTGAGCGACTCCTTGAAATAGCCCATCACATAGGCGGAGTCGGCGTCCGCCGCCGCGGCCGGCTGCGCGGGTACCGCCACACTCGTGGCCAGCGCCACGAGGGCGACCAGGAACGTCGATCTCCTGATCAGTCTTGCCAGCATGGTCTTTCCTCTCGATACATGTCGTCCCTCTCGATGCACGGTTCTCATCCGCTTGCGGCACCGGCGCCCTCCCCTCTGGTGCGAAGTGGTGGGAGGGCGCCGGCATCCCGGTCTGGTCAGTTCGTCAGTCGGAAGGTGGCGTCGCTGCGTCCCGTCGCGGTGGTGATCGTTTCGAGTTTCAGCTGGTAGGCGTAGTGACGGATGTAGCGGTCGGGGTGGTTGTAGGACTGGAAGGACGACCATGTCGAGTCGGCGAGGCCGGCGACCTGGCGGAAGGTGGCGTCCGCGGCGAACTGGGTGGTGCCGTCGTTGTACACGAGCTGGAAGTCGGATCCGTCGTGGCGCAGGTAGTAGCCGGGGAAGTTGACCGACTCGAAGGAGACGGTGCCGGTGCCGGTCAGGCCGGGCCGCGGCCGGAACTTGGCGTCATCGTTGGTGACGTTCTGGTCGATGCGTACGTCGAAGTTGCTGTGCCGGACGTAGCGGTCCTGGAAGTTGAAGGACTGCAGTCGCTTGCCCGCCACGTTGGCCCAGCGGGCCTGGATCCGGGCGTCCTCGGCGGCGGTCAGGTTCAGGATCGAGCCGTGGCGCTTCTTCGTTCCGCCCAGGGAGTAGGTTCCCGAGGTCGGGAGCTTGTAGGTGCCGGAGGCGGAGGGGTTGGTCGTGGTGACCGGCATGTAGCCCTTTCCGGCCGCGTACTGGTCGAGGTAGAGGGTCCACTCGTTGCGGTCGCGGAACTTCATCCACATCGGGCCCTCGACCTGGGAGCCGGTCAGGCCGATGCCGGAGAGGTTGCCGAGGTTGGTCCAGGTGCCGAGGATCGAGTTGCTGCCTTCGAGGGTGATCTGGCCGTCGCCGGAGGCCCGTACGTAGCGGAAGTTGCCGACACCGGAGGGGACCTCGACGATCTGGGTGTCGATGATTTCCTGGGTGCCGGGGCGCTCGATGTAGATCTGCGGAGTGGTGATCGTGCGGAAGTTCGTGGTGTGGGCGTAGTGGATGCGGTGCTTCGTCGCGCCGTTGAGGGGCGTGTTCGTCGCCCAGTACAGGACGTAGTCGTTGCTGGCCGGGTCCCAGATCGCCTCAGGGGCCCAGGCGTTGCGCCCGTCGGGGATCGCGCCGGCGACGTTCAGCAGCCACGGCGCCGACCAGGTGACCAGGTCATTCGACTCCCACACCACAAGGCTGCGGCTGCCGTTGTTGATGGACTGACTCCACGTCTGCCCGCAGTCGATGCACAGGTCGGTCGCGATGATCCAGTACTTGCTGCCGTCGGGTGAGCGGACCAGGGCGGGGTCACGCACCCCGCGGGTGCCCACGGTGGAGCGCAGGGTCATCCCGCCACCGTTGAGGTCGGTCCAGTTCAGACCGTCCGCGCTGTACGAGAAGTACATCTGCTGACCGGTCGACCCCTCCCCGATGAAGTGCGTCATCAGGTAACCCGGGTCCGCGGCGGCGGCCCGCTGAGGTGTGGTCACGACTTGGGCTGTGAAGAGCAGGCAGGCGGCGACGAATACCGCCGCCAGCCGAGCGAGAACCGCGGGCATGTGCATTCCCTGTCTTTCTGCGGGTGCCTCGTTGTGCCGATCGACGGCCGAGGAGCGGGGGCATCGCCGGAGCCTTGGCAATGATCGGAGACGGTGCGGTGGCGGGCCGGGTGACGACTTGAGCGAGCCAGCACCGGTCAAGCCGTCCCGGGCCTGAACGGGCGACGGGTGCGGTACACGGGCTGCCTCCTTCGACTACCACCGGTTCGAAATTTCGGACACTGTACGGATCTTCGACCGGAAAATAGGTTCTGGCCAGGAGCACGTCAATAGAACCGGCCAGTATGGTTCCGCATGGTTGGTCGTCGCACGACACATCCCCCTTCGGCGCGGAAGGGATCCGAGGGGCCTGCGCGCCGACGCGGGCTAGCCTCTGCTCCACCTCTGGGTGGCGTTGCCGAGGGCCGTCCACAGCTGGACCGGTGATCCGTTGGCTGTCTTCCAGTTGCCGACGTCGACGGCGAGACCGTTGGAGCGGTTGACGACGGATCCGTCCAGACGGAACCACCACTTCTGACTGGACTTGCCGTTGCAGGGCCAGAGGATGAGCTTGGTGCCCGCGGTGGTGCCGTCACCGTTCGCGGCGAGGCAGTTGCCCGCGACGCGCAGTTCACCTGCGCTGGTCTGCGTGATGCGCTGGTTCTGGTTCCCGGCTCCGCAGTCCCAGATCTGCACCTGGACACCTGTCCGGCCGTTCGGGACGTCCAGGCAGCGGCCGGAGTTGGCGCCCTTGAGCGTGAAGGGGTTGCTCGGTGCGGGCTCCTGGACGAGCTGCCATTCCTGCGCGTCGTCCGCGGCCGGGTCGCCGGCGGTGTTGATGGCGGCCCGCAGGTCGACGGCGCCGTTCTGGGTCGCGCCGGTCATGAACAGTCCGGAGTTGCGGACCGATCGGATCTTGACATAGCCGTCGGTGGACGGAACGAGGGTCCACTGCTTGTCGGTGGCTCCGTCGTCGACCCACTGGGCCAGGCGCTGTCCGGCGATCGCGCTGCCGGTCCAGACGGCGACGGCCCGGCCGCCGGTCTTGTTGAGCAGGGTGACGTTGTCGCCCTTGTCGGTCAGGTGCCAGCGCTGGGAGTCGTCGTCGGTGTCGAGGGTGCGTGACACCAGGTCGGGAACGTTGCCGGTGAGGTTGGCGTCCTGCGTCTTTCCGGCCTCGGGACCGAGGGCCTGACCGGTCGCGCGATTGACCAGAGTGGTGTAGTCGCCCTCGGAGCGACCGAGGTCGACCTCGGCGTACTTCACGGGCCCGACGCTGCCGCCCGCCCACGCGGCCTGGAGGATCAGGGTGCGTCCCGTGCCCTCCACGTACTGGAGGTTGCGGCTGTACCCGGCGGCGATCGGGGTCTGGTACTCCTTCCAGGTGCCGTCGCTGCGGCCGGACTCGTTCACCCAGACGTTCTTGTCGCCGGCGGCGTTCATGGCGATCCGCCCGTCCGGCAGCGGCTGGAGCACCGGGCTGCCACCGGTCGGCAGGGTGCGCCCGCCGGTGGGCACGGGCAGCGACGTGATCGGGTGGTCGGCGGCCTCGTGGAACTTCAGCGGATCGTCCGCGATCTTGTAGCGGACGTCCGGCCCGCCGACGAAGTACTCGTAGGTCATGAGCCACTTGCCGTCGGTGGTCGGGGCCAGTGTCGTCATGCCCGGGCGCTTGCCGCCGATCTGCGTCTTGCCGTTGCCCCGGTTGACCGTGGTCCCCGCCATGTCGACGACCGGCGCACTCCAGGACGTGCTGCGGCCGTCCCAGGTCTTGTGCGCGAGGATCTGGCCGTCCGAGTCCGGCGCGGTGTCGTTGTCCGGGTCGAGGACCGGTACACCGGTGGTGGTGTCGTAGTCGAGATAGTCGTTCTCGTCGGAGTAGTAGGCGACGAGCCGGCCGTTGCGGGCGAGCAGGTACGGCTCCCAGACGGGGTCCTGCTGCCGGTTGGTGTTGGCGGTCGAGTCGGTCCCGCCCTGCCAGCTGCCGGTGGCGATGATGTTCTCGATGCTCCAGGTCGCGCCCTGGTCGGTGCTGGAGTACAGCGCGATCGCCACGTCCTCCCGGTCGCCGTTGCCGGTCGGCGTCCAGTTCGGGTCGGCGGCCTTCTTCTCTTTGTAGTAGTAGTCGTCCCCCGAGACAACGCTCGCCAGAAGCAGCGTGCCGGCACTCAGGTCTCCGACGTCCTGCGGAAGCACATAGAAGTACGGGTTGGTCCAGTTGCTCGTGTACTTCGCGTACTGAGGGGCGTTGGACAACTCGGCGGGCGGCTTCACATCGGTCAGCTTCTGCCACGTCGTGCCGTCGTCGTCGCTCTTGTAGACGGGCAGCGTCTGTCCCACCGGAGCACCCTGGCTGTTCTCGAACGCCGCCACGATCCGGCCGCCCGGCAACTGGGCCGACTTCGGGTAGAGGACGCAGGGCCTCTTGTTGCAGGTGGCGGCGTTCTCCGCCACATACATGTTCGACGGGCTCGGCTGATACGCCGACGCACTCCCCGCGGAGGCGATGGCTGCCGCCATACCGACGCAGCCGGCTGTCGCTGCCGCAAAAACCTTCCGTACCAAGGGTCTTGTCATCACGGTTCCTCGGAGCTCATCGCTGTGGCGGGTGAATAACCTCGTGCGGGTGTAGTCGGAGTATTGGGATGCGAAGGCCTCATGTCACTGGCATGTTTCCGAAAGTGTTTCGCAGACCGCACGCCCTCGGGTGTTGACGCCGACTGCCGGGCCCACGACCAGGTGACCGGTGGTCTTTGTCGTCCGTGCGCCGCTCTTGCCGCCGCCCGCCGGGCCCGGCTATTTTGCAGCGGGGACTCCGGCAGATATGCGGTGCGGTCCGGCACATCGGTGTCCGGCGAGCAGAACGGGCATCGAGCGAAGTGGCACATCAAGGCGGAGGCCGACAAGAAGCGCAGTACGGTTTGCTGACGAACATCGCCGCTGAGGCGGGAGTCTCGCTCAGTACCGTGTCCAAGGTGGTGCACCGACGTCGGGACGTCGGCGCGGTGACACGGGCCAGGGTCGAAGAGCTGCTGGACCGCTACGGCTACGCCCGTCCCTGGGAACGGGATCCCGCGACGCCCCGGCAGATCATCGCGGTGTTCCGTGACCTGTCCGGCCCGTACACCCTGGAGGTGGCGCGCGGGATCGTGGACGCGGCCGGTGAGCTGGGCATCGACGTGGTCACCGGGACCACGGGCCGCCGGTCCATCTCCGGGTGGCTCGAGGAGTGCGTGGCGCTCGGGGCGGCCGGGATGGTCATCGTGATCTCGATGCTGGCCGAGGAGGATCAGCGCCGGATCGTCGATCAGCGGATCCCCGTGGTCCTGATCGACCCGCTCAGCGCACCGACGCAGGACATTCCCAGCATCGGCGTGACCAACTGGAGCGGTGCCCGGGACGCCGTGCAGCACCTGCTGGGCCTCGGGCACACCCGGATCGGCATGATCGCGGGCCGCTCGCACTCCTTGGCCGGGGCGGCACGGGTGCACGGCTACCGGGCCGCGCTGGAGGAGGCCGCCCTCGCCTACGACCCCGCGATCGTCCGCTCGACCGACTTCGACTACGCCGAGGCGCTCGCCGCCAGCCTGCAGATCCTGCGGGCCGACGACCCGCCCACGGCCGTCTTCGCCGCCAGTGACGCCCAGGCGCTCGGCGTTCTGGAGGCAGCTCGACAGCAGGGCCTCGGTGTCCCCGACGACCTGGCGGTCATGTCCTTCGACGACACTCTGGTGGCGGCCATGGCATGCCCGCCACTGAGCGCCGTAAGGCAGCCGTTCGAGGAACTGGGGCGCGAGGCGACGCGGGTCCTCCTGGAACTCGCCCAGGGCCGGACGCCCGCGTCCCCGCGCATCGAACTCGCCACCGAGCTCGTGCTGCGGACTTCGACGAGGCCCTCGACGACGGCTCGGACTTCGGCGGTGTCCGGGTAGCACGGAAGGCCCGGACACCGGCGGTGTCCGGGCAGCGCGGTGGGCCGGCTCCACATGCCACCGGCCCGTGATGGGCCGGCCTCCCGCCCACTCACTCCCGTTCGACGGCCACGGGCACCGTGTGATGGCGCAGGACCGTCGCGTCCCGCTCTCCGCCGACCAGCCGAATCGTCCCCTGCTCCGGTGTGTCCAGGCTGGAGGAGCCCACGTGCAGCACGATCTCGCCGGGCTCGACGATGCGGCGGCCGTCCAGGCCGGTGAAGGCGAGGCGGTCGGTGTGGACGCGGAAGTGGGCCACGGCCCGTTCACCGGGAGCGAGAGCCACTTTGGCGAAGCCCAGCAGGGACCGTACGGGCCGTGTGACCTGGGCGACCGGGTCGACGGCGTACAACTGGACCGTCTCGGCGCCCTCGGCCTCCCCTGTGTTGCGCACCCGCACGCTGACCGTGAACTCGCCGTCCGTCAGCACCTGTTCGCGGTCGATGACCAACTCGTCGACCTCGAAGGTGGTGTACGACAGCCCGTGGCCGAACGGGAACGCGGGGGTGGGGTCGAGGTTGGACAGAAAGCTCTGCCGGTCTCCGAGCGGCGGGTGGAGGTAGGTGTACGGCTGACCGCCGGGCGAGGTGGGGATCTGCACCGGCAGCTTGCCGCTGAAGTTGGCCCGTCCCGCGAGGAGCCCGGCCACGGCACGGCCGCCCTCCTCGCCGGGCAGGAAGACCTGCACCATGGCCGCGGCCGTGGCCGCGAACCGTCCGACGGCGTAGGGCCTGCCACTGTTCACCACGAGGACGACCCGTCTCCCGGTCGCCAGGACCGCCTCGACCAGCTCCTCCTGGACTCCCGGCAGCCGCAGGTCCTCCACGTCACAGCCCTCCCCCGAGGTACCGATACCGAACATGCCCGCCTTGTCGCCGACGACCAGAACGGTGAGATCGGCCGCCGAGCAGGCGGCCACCGCGGCCGGGATGCCGGCCCGGTCCTCGTCCCTGATCGGGCAGCCCTCGACGAACTCCCATTCCACGGACGGAAGTTCGTCGGCAAGGGCGGCGCGCAGGGAGGTCGCCTCCACACCGTTGCCGAGGTCGTCGCGGTCGGCGAGGACGTGGTTGGGGAAGCTGTAGCAGCCGAACATGGTGCGTACGTCGTCGGCGCACGGCCCGATCAGCGCGATCCGGCCGCCGGCCGGGAGGGGCAGGGTCCCGTCGTTCGCCAGCAGGACGGCGCTCGACCGGGCGACGGCGAGGGCGAGCGCGCGGCTGCCGGGCTTGTCCAGGTCCAGCTCGCCCGCGCGCAGGGCGGGCGGGAGCGGGTCCCGGTCGGGGTCCAGGAGCCCGAGCTCGATCTTCTGCCCCAGCACCCGGCGCACCGCCCGGTCGACCAGGTCTTCGTCCACCCGCCCCTGTTGCACGGCGTGGACGAGGGCGTCGCCGAAGCCGCGCTGGTCGGGCAGTTCGACGTCCATGCCGGCGCTCAGGGCCAGTCCCCCGGCCTCGGGCAGGTCGGCGGCCACGCGGTGGGCGTTGACCAGGAAGGGCAGCGACCAGTAGTCGGAGACGACGGTGCCCTCGAAGCCCCACGCGTCCCGCAGGACGTCGGTCAGCAGCCAGCGGCTGGCGGCCGGTGCCTCCCCGTCGATCTCGGCGTACGAGTTCATGACCGAGCCCACGCCGGCGGCGACAAGCCGTTCGAAGGGCGGCAGGATGACGTCGAACAGTTCGCGGCGGCCGGCGTGCACGGGGGCGTGGTTGCGGCCGCCCATGGAGGCGGAGTACCCGGCGAAGTGTTTGAGGGTGGCGTACACACCGGCGCTCTGCAGCCCGGTGACGTAGGCCTCCCCCATCTCTCCCACCAGGTACGGGTCCTCGCCGTAAGTCTCCTCGCAGCGGCCCCAGCGGTAGTCGCGGATCACGTCGACGACCGGGGCGAGGCCCTGGTGGACGCCGGCCTCGGCCATGTCGGCGCCGATGGCCTCACCGACCCGCCGGATCAGTTCCGGGTCGAAGGTCGCCGCCATGCCCAGCGAGGTGGGATAGATCGTCGCCCCGTAGGCGGTGAAGCCGGTCAGGCACTCGTCGTGCGCCATCGCCGGGATGCCGAGCCTGCTCTGCGCCATGATCTGCCGCTGGCGGTCGGCCAGGGCGCGGGAGTGCTCCAGGGCGGGCCGGGGCAGGGTGCCGTAGGGGCGGGTGAGCTGGCCCAGGCCGTGCCGGGCGGTCTCGGTGAGATCGCCGACCCGGTCGAAGATGCTGGTGCCCGGGGCCACCTCGGGGCCGGCCGGTTCGACGTCCTCCCAGGTGCTGCTGAGCTGCGCGACCTTTTCGGGGAGGGTGAGCCGGGCGAGCAGGGCCTCGACCCGGTCGGGAGTCGGCAGCGCTGGATCGGCCCAGGGCCGGTCGTCCTGTTCCTGGGGGATGCCGCTGTGGTCCGGCATGGTGGTCGTCATGTCACGACTCCTCGGGGATGGCCGATGCGCGCGAGGGGGCGCTCGGGGTGTGCACGGGCATGCCGACCGGACCGGGCGCGTTGCCCGGCCGTCGTGCGAAGCGAAGTGCCCTACTACAGGGGTTACTTGGAGAAGCCGGCGGTGAGGCCGGCGACGAGCTGGCGGCGGGCGAGGATGAACAGCGCGAGCATCGGCAGGGTGGAGAGCACCACCGCGGCCATCGTGGCCGGTACGTCGATGCCGAACTGGCCGCGGTAGAGGGTCAGTGCCAGCGGCAGCACGGCCTTGTCGCCGCTCTGGGTGAGGATGAGCGGGAAGAGGAAGCCGTTCCAGACCTGCAGTCCGTCGTAGACGGCGACCGTCATCAGCGCCGGGCGGGCCAGGGGTGCGGCGAGCGAGAAGAGCAGGCGCCAGTCGCCGGCGCCGTCGACGATCATCGCTTCGAACAGCGAGCGGGGCACGTCGCGCAGGAAGCTCACCAGAATCATCACGGTGATCGGCAGTGCGAACGCCGCCGAGGGCAGGACGATCGCGAGCAGGCTGTCGTACAGGTTCATCCTGATGATCAGCAGGTACACCGGGATGATCACCGCCTGCAGGGGAATGGCCAGGCCCAGCAGGTACAGCCGGAGGGACACGCGCGAGAGCCTGCTTCCGGCGCCTCGGACGATCGCGAACGACGCCATGAGGGCGACGACGACGGTGAGCGCGACCGTCGCCGCGGTGACGACGAGGCTGTTGAGCAGATAGGTCGTGAAGTCGCCGGACATGACGGTCCGGTAGTTGTCCAGCGTCGGGTGGCCCGGGAGGGCCAGCGGGCTGTCGGCGGTGAAGTCGGCGCGGGTGCGCAGGCTGGTCACCACCAGCCAGTACACGGGTACGACCACGATCGCCGCCCAGCAGAAGGTGGCGCCGCCGGTGAGGGCACGCCGCAGCGCGCCGACGGCCGTGAACCGACGGGCGGGCCCGGGCCGCGGGGTCACTGACACGCCGTCGACGGCACCTTCACGGTCGTGGCCGGTACGGGAACCGCGGGTCTTGGTGACGGTGGTGCTCACATGCCCTCCTGCTGGCTGTCCATCCGGGTGAAGCCGGACAGGCGGGTGGTCAGCAGCGACAGGCCGAGGCCGCTGACCACCAGGAGGGTGGCGACGGCGCTGGCCCGGCCCATGTCATGGGCCTGGAATCCGGTGATGTACATGGAAAGGGGGAGGACGCGGGTGGCGGTGCCCGGACCGCCGGTGCCTCCGGACAGGACGAAGATCAGGTCGAAATAGGTCAGCGAACCGACGAGCATGAGCGTGCTGGAGGTGACCATCGTGTACTTCAGCTGGGGGAGCACGATGTGCCGGAAGCGGGTCGCCGGCCCGGCTCCGTCGAGGGCGGCGGCCTCGTACAGGGCGGTCGGGATCTGCCGTATGCCGGCCTGGTAGAGCAGGGCGTGGAACGGCACGAACTGCCAGGCGATCACGAAGATCACCGTGTACAGGGCCAGGTCCGGGGAGCCCAGCAGCGGCTTCGCCAGCCAGTGCAGTCCGGGCGTGGCGCCGAGACCGAAGGACGGGTCGAGCAGCGCCTGCCAGGTCAGACCGATCGCCACGGCGGACAGCAGCAGCGGGAGGAAGAACAGGACGGCGAACAGGGCGCGCAGCCTGCCGCGGGGCGCCTGGAAGAGGCCGAGTGCCAGGGCGACGGGCGTCTGCACCAGCCAGCTGATCACCATCACCTTGACGGTGAGCCACAGCGCTTGCCAGGTGGCGCCGTCGGTCAGGACTGCGCTCCAGTTGGCGCCGCCCGCCCAGCCGACGGAGCCCAGGCCGTCCCAGCGCGCGAGGCCGAGCACCAGCACGCCCACCAGGGGGACCAGGCCGAACATGCCGAAGAGGAGCAGGGCGGGGGCGGCCATGAGGAGGCCGCTGGAGCGGCGGCCCCCTGCACGGCCGGTGCGAAGAGCGGTGGTCACGAGGTTGCCCTGCTCATGTTCGTGCCGAACTCGGCGGGCGGGATCTGCCGCAGGAACGATTTGTCGGTGTTGGTCAGCAGCGGGTCCGCCTGGTCCGACGGCAGCGCCTGGTCCCAGGAGAGCTGGAAGCTCGGCGCGTTCTGCACCAGGCCGTAGACGAACGTGAGCCACTCCTTGTCGGACGACGACTTCACCGCCGCCAGCTTCGCTTCCAGGCCGTTGACCGGCGGCACGCTGCCGGCGGCGAGGTAGGCGTCGACCTGGGAGTCGTTCAGGACGTAGTCCTCGAGGTAGGTGAGCGCCGCCGACTTGTGCTTCGACGACGAGTTCAGCGACAGGAAGTTCGAGGGGTTGCCGACAATGCTCTTGGGGTCTCCGGTTCCGTCGGGCATGGACGGGAACGCGGTGTAGCCCAGGTCGCCGTTCTTCAGGAGGTCCGGCGCGGCCTTGGCGATGTTGGCGTACTCCCAGGTACCCATCACCTCCATCGCCGCCTTGCCCGTGTAGAGCAGGGCCGTGGAAGCGCCCTGGTCGTAGTTGACGGAGGAGGCGTTGTCGCCGAAGGCGCCGGCCTTCGCCAGGTCCTGGAGGCGCTGGTTGGCCTTGGTGACCGACGGGTCCTTCCACACCGAGGCGTCACCGGAGGCGATCTTCGTGAACACCTCGGAGCCGCCCTCGCGGTCGAGCAGGTACTCCAGGTACATCAGGGTCGGCCACTTGGAGTTCGCGGCGAGGGAGAGCGGCACGACGTCCTTGGCCTTCAGCTTCTTCACCGCGGCCAACAGGTCGTCGTACGTCTTCGGCGGCTCTACGCCGGCGTCGGCCAGCACCTTCTTGTTGTAGTAGAGGACGACCGGGGCGAGGCCGTTCGCGGGCACGCCGTACACCTTGTCCTCGAAGGTGGCGCTCTGCATCACGCTCGGGGTGAACCGGTCGGTCTTCACGTCCGACGCCTTCAGCGCGTCGACCTTGCCCGCCTCGACGTAGTCGTTCAGGGCTCCGCCGCCCCAGCTGAAGAAGATGTCCGGGGCCTGGTTCGCACCGAAGGCGACGCGCAGCTTCTGCTTGTAGTCGTCGTTGGCGAACAGACGCAGAGTGATCTTCTCGTCCGGGTGGTCCTTGTTGTAGGCGTCGACGGACTCCTTCAGGATCGTCTGGTCGTTGAGCGCCCACATCGTCAGTCCCTTCTCCGACGACGTCGTGGACGGCCCCGACGTTCCGCACGCGGCGAACCCCAGGGCCGCCGACAGGGCGACCGTGGACGCAACAGCGCGTCGAATGCCGGGAGTTCTGAGATCTCCGATGACCGGGATTCCCCGCATGGTGTGCCTCTCTTCTGGCGCCATTCCTTCGGCATTGGCGAGCCGGACGAACACGGGAATCATCACGAAAGTGTTTCGGACGAACCAGCTCGGTCGGCTTGCCTGTTGGCCGGGACACTGACATGGAATTCACACCCGGGACAAGCAGGGAAATTCCTCGGTTACGAAAGACTTTCGCATCACGGGGAATCAGGCGGTGGGAAATCGCCTCAAGAGAGAGCCGTCGAGATTTCGGCGCACGTGAGGGGGTGTCGGGCAGCGGCCCCGTCAGGACGTTCAGGCCGAGAGCGACGCGCGCCCGACATCGGTCCGGAACGGCGCTGCCAGGGGTGGCACCGCCGCGCCGCCGTAGGCTCCGCCGCAGTCCAGCTGATGAGATCACCCGGCCCGACGGAGGGCGTCGGCCGCGTTCACCGAAGAGGCCCGGGGGCCTCCGAGGATGCCGGAGTACAGCCTGATCGTCTCCACTGACCCGGAACAGATGACTGACGTCGGCGACCGGTTCGACGTCGTCATCGACACCATCTCCTCCCCGTGCGACCTCGGCCCCTACCTGCGCCTGGTCGACACGGACGGAGTGTTCAGCCATCTCGGTCACCTCGGTCACCTCGGTCACCTCGGACCCGTCACCGTGGAGACCACCGACCGACCTGCTCGTGGGACGCGAGAAGCTCGGCTCCGCCGACAGCGGCGGCAGGCCGGCGACCCGCCCCCATGCTGGGCTTCTGCGCCACTCACGGCATCATCGCCGACATCGAAGCGCTCCCTCGGCACAGGCGAACGAGGCCCTCGACCGCCTCCGGCGCAACGACGTCCGCCACCGCTTCGCACTCGACGTTCCGACCTGGACCGAACGGCGAAAGCCAGGAACCGCAGTAGATGTAGATCAGGAACCGCAGCAGATGAGGGGGAGGTGTGTCCACACGGTCCGGACGGCCCGCGGGACAGGTCCCGAAGCAGATACCCACCGGGCGGTTCCAGCCGCTGGTCGGCCGACGTGCCGGGTGAGGATCGCGCGCCTTGGCTGCCACAAGGAGTCGCCGTCCGAATGATCCACAATTGATGGGCTCAACCTGGCGTCACTCCCGCGTTGCCGCCGATACCCCGGTGCACCCCTGCGCCGCCGTGGAGCTGCGGCTCCGGCTCCCGTCGCGTTCCGCACGAATCGCGGCACCCGGCGACCGCACCAGCAGGAGAGAGGAACTCGTGCCCACGAGCAGAACACCGGCACTGGCGCCACGACCGCATGCCGTGAACGCATGCCGTGAACGCATCGGCTGATGCTGGAACTCGGCAGTGACGAAGGGCCGACATCCCGTTGACGGGACCGATCAGCCCGTAACCTCACGACCTCGGGTAAAACGCCAACATCCCATGCCGGCACACTCGTTGGAGGTAACTTCGTCGGCATGAGCAACGACATCCGCATAGATCGATCCCCGTCCTCCGGGGGCGGTATCCAGATCACGGTCAGCCTGTCCCCCACGGTTTTGGCGAAGCTCCAAAAGGACGGCTCCTGGACGGAGTCCATCACTGAAGGCCAGGTCACTGGCGACGGACCGGCCATCACCCAGATCGAGTTCAAGGTGCCTTAGGTCTCCGGTCCCGGGCCGGCCGGTCTTCCAGTGGCGTGGCAGCAGCAGGACCGGCACAGGGCGAACGCCCGGAACCGCTCGTCCGCCCTCCGCCGGACGGCCCTACGGCTGCTACTTCGCCACCGACTCGGCCTCGGACGGCCATCCCCACCACGCCTGCCGTGATCCTTCCGCCCTACGGTCAATGACCGGAGGCGGGTGCCGCCCGGCCGGAATCCACGTGCGGTCCAGTCGCCCCACGTGATACTTCTCCCTGCCATGGGCGATCTCGTAACGGCGCGGCTCGTGCTTCATCCGATGACCGTCAGCGAGGCTGAGCGAGTGGTGACGGGCGAGTCGGTCGGTGATGGCCGGTGGGCGCCCGGATACCCCACCGATGGGGACGTCTCCGCTGCCGGGCGCTTCCTGGGCACCTGCGCGCATACGGGTGATCCCCAGCCTTTCGGCAACTATGAGATCCGTCGACGCGACGACGGTCGGTCGATCGGCGGCCTGGGCTTCCATGGACCTGCGGACGAGAACGGCGTTGTCACGATCGGTTACGGACTCATCCCGTCAGAGCGAGGCAAGGGATACGCCTCCGAAGCCCTCCGCGGACTGCTGATGTTCGCGCGGGCACACGGCGTCACCCGCGTGAAAGGTGACGCCGACCAGGACAACGTCGCGTCCCAGCACGTCATGATGGCAGCCGGCATGCAGCCGGCCGGACAAGATGAACGCGTCAGGTATTTCGAGATCGTCTGGACCGACGCGTCGGCGCAACCCGACCCACGCTCCTGACAGTGTTCCCCCGTCAGGCAGGCGGTGAGGGCGCAGAACGCCGCAGAGCGCGCCGCAGAGCGATCCGTCCACGGGCGACGCAGTGTGGAGGAGTCGGCTGACCCTTCTCCGCCGCACTCACCCTCGCCGTAGCGACAGAAGTCGAGGGCTGGTTCCATCGCAGTCCCGGTTCTGTGAGGAACCTGCGGGACTGCGCGCGGCCGCACCCGCACGAACGGCTGTGGCCGCCGAGAGCCTGGGGGACCTGGTGGGTCGGGCAGGCCTGTTCGGTGAGGTCTGCCCTGGTTTTGTACGCGAGAGCGGGGAACGCTTGTCGACGGTGCCGGGCAGCACTCAGCGATCAGTCAGCTCGAATTTCCATGAGATCCGACAACGGGTCTGGATGGGGCGCACCGCTGCGGGGGCCGTCTGTCTGGTCTCGGTGACCGCCAGGGTTGACCGCCATGGCATTCGGAGGCACCGCACCATGTGCCGGACTACCAGCAGGCAACGTTGCGCGACAGAAATGGGTTGCGGTTGAAGATCGCGGGCACTGCGGGAGGCGTTGACCAGGAGGGTGGCCATGAGAGAGGCAACGACTGGATGCCCGGGAGAGGGGACGTCCGAACCTCAGAGGCCGGCACCCGGTGTGGCCGGTCCGGTGGCCGCCGATCGTTGCACGGCGACAAGCACGCGAACCGGGCCCTACGTCGAGCCGCGGGCCGCGCTGTCGCTGCTGGGCGCGTCGGACAGGGTGATGCGGGCCGTGATGCGTTTGCCGACCGGCGTCTGCTCGACGGCCAGATCCTCGGTGACGGCCTTGACGATCTCCAGGCCGTGCTGGCCGATCCTGTCCGGGTCGGGGGCTCGGGCCGCGGGAACGGTGGGGTCGCTGTCCCACACGACGATCTCGACAATGTCGGTCGTGATGCGCAGTTCCAGCAGGACAGGGCCGGGCGCGTACTTGCGGGCGTTGGTGACCAGCTCGCTGACGACCAGTTGCGTGAGGTCCCTCGCGCGTGCGGAAACGGGCAGACGGCGCTCGGTTCGGGCCTGGTCGAGGAAGGCGATGGCGTGGCGACGGGCGTCGGCGATACAGCTGTCGTCTCCGCCCAGGGCATAACCTGCCCGCATCAGGTGCTCATCCGGCTCGGTACAGCCGTCACCGTCAGCATCGGACCCCACGTGTCTCGCCCTCATTCCCCGTACACGCGCACGCCAGTACCCGCCATACCGTCACCCATGCCACGGCGGTGTCGTCCGGCACAGCCGCCCTGGTGCGTCCGGCCGGGGCAGTGGGGCAGAATCATCCGTGCATGCCCTGCCCCGGGGCCAGCCTAAACGCAGTTGAGGAGACGGTGACCGCCATCGAGCAAGCGGACCGGCCGGGCCGGCTCTCCGTCGAACACCGCATGGTCGACGACGTCCGGGTCGTGACGGTGCGGGGCGAGATCGACCACGATGTCAAGGACATCCTCAGCGAAGCCCTGCTTCCCGAGGAGGGTGAGGTGCCGCCGCCGCGGATCGTGGTGGATCTCAGCGGTGTGACCTTCTTGGACTCCAGCGGTATCAACGTCCTCGTCGCCGCCCAGCGGCGGGTAGGCGGCGTGCAGGGCTGGCTGCGCATCGCCGCCCCGCAGGAGTCCGTCCTGCGGATCCTGCAACTGGTCGGCGTCGACACCTTCATCCCGTGCCACCCCACCACCGAGCAGGCCCTGAACCCCTGACCGCACCACCCGGGCCGGTTCGGGTCGTCCTCCGGCGGTAAGCGTCGGCCGCACGACAGCCTCGCCCTGACCTGCCGCTGAGGCAGCAGCTGCCCAGCCGACCACCGTCACCGCGATCGAGCGCAGGTGGTCAGGCAGCGCGTTCACGGCCGCTGCGAAGAGACGGGGCAGGCGTGCGGCGGTCGGCGGTCCGGCGCGGGGACGAGCCCGTTGGCACAGCGGTCCCGGACCCCGCACGGCGGTGGCGGCCGCCGTCGCCGATCACCCGTTGACGCCTGCGCGTATACCCAGAGCGACAGGCCGACGTCGCCACCGTGCCGGTCGGCGAAAGCGGCGCGGCGCCAGAGCAGGTGGCGAGGTTGACCACGACGTCGGGCTCAGGTCGGACGGGACTGGCGAGGTGGGGTCATGGCCCAGCGGATGGTCCGGGTCAGGACCTGTCCGGTGGGACGTACGGCGAGACTCTCGACGACCGGTACCCGGGGCAGCCGCAGCATGCTGCGGGCCCAGGGCGGGAGCAGCGCGACGGCGTTCGCGGCCAGCCCGCCGTAGAAGGGCCGTACCGCGAGGGGCAGGGGAGGCTGGAACAGCAGGAAGCGGGCGGCGGCCCGGGCCTCGGACGAGGCCTTCAGTTCGTGTCGGTAGGCCGTCAGGCGCGCGGAGAGCTCGCGGCGGTCGCCCGGTGGGTCGCTCACCCCCAGCGCCGCGGCGACGCACGCCGTGTCGGCCACGTAGGCGTCGTAGCCCGCGTCGTCCAGCGGGCGGGCTCCGAAGCGCTCGTGGGCACGCAGAAAACTGTCCGTCTCGGCAGCGTGCACCCAGCCGAGCAGATGCGGATCGGCCGCGTGGTACGGCACGCCCTCGGCCGTCGTCCCTCGAATCCGCTCGTGGATGCCACGGACGTGGTCGACCGCCCGCTGGGCGTCCGCGGCGGTGCCGTAGGTCGTCACGGCCAGGAAAGTGCTGGTGCGCTGCAGTCGGCCCCAGGGATCGCCGCGATACCCGGAATGCCCGGCCACCGCGGCCATGGCGAGCGGATGCAGGGACTGCAGCAGCAGAGCGCTCAGCCCACCGATGAACATCGAGGCGTCACCGTGAACCGTGCGGATCGGGCGGTCCGGACCGAACCAGCGCGGGCCCGGGGTGTCATGGATGCGGGTACGCGTCGCCGGCCCGTCGGGGCCCGCGACGCGGCGGAACAGGGCTTCGCCCAGCTGTTCACGGACTACGGTCAGCATGGTCGGCCTCCCCTCTCCTGCTGTCCAGTGTCCGCGATGCCCACCCGGACGCCGACACGACAGCACGGTTCAGACGGCACAGTGCGTGCGGCGCCCGACGGCGACGGCCCCCGGATCCGTGAGCCCTTCCCCCGCCTCCCCGTGAACCGGCACCCCGCGCGGTGCGCATCCGCGTCCGATCGGACGGGATCCGGCTCGCTCCACAAGCGCCTCGCTGACCGTCCCCCGACCGCAGCCTGATCAAATCGTTTTCTGCAGATGATCCAGGGGCGTCAGAATGGTGTGATGGACCATCACTTCGTTGGCATCCCGGAGTTGACCGGTGTTCCCCGTGTTGCTGTCGTCATCGACGTCATGCGCGCCTTCACCGTGGCTGCCTGGGCCTTCTCGCGTGGCGTCGAGAGGATCGTCCTGGCCTCGACGGAGAGCGAGGCGCTTGCCTTGAAGGAGAGCCGTTCGGGTTGGCTGGCCTTGAAGGACGGAGCTCCGGCGCCGGGCTTCGACGCGGTGAACTCACCCGGCCTGCTCAGGTCACGCGATTTCGCCGGCCGCACGCTGGTGCAGAAGACGACGGCAGGAACCGTGGGCGCGCTGGCCGTCGCGAACGCACCGCTGGTCCTGTGCGCGAGCTTCGTGGTGGCCGGCCCGACCGCGCGGTTCCTGCGAACCAAGGATTCCGGCCCGGTGACGTTCGTTGTCACCGGCGAGGGAGGCAAGGCCGACGAGGACCTGGCCTGCGCCGAATACATCGGCCGATGTATGGCCGGAGGCGATGTCGAGGCGGCCCCCTACCTCCGGCGCGCGAGGAATTCTCGGGCCGCGGCCGATCTTGCCGGTGGGCTGCGCAGCGGATACCACCCGGACGATGTCGAACTCTGCCTGGAAGTCGACAGGTTCCCCTTTGCGATGATGGCTCGCCAGGAAGAGGCTCTCACCGTGCTCCGTCCCGTCACGGTGCCCGACCTCCCGTCCAGTCTCCGCTGACCTGCCGGAACTCTGCATGGCACCCTGTAAGGACGGTCCCGCCCAGCGCATTGCGGAGTCGGCCGATGCAGCGGATCGTCACTGGCGGCCGTATCCGCATCGCCGGGCTCCCAGTCGCGGCTACGGCGCGGACGCGGACGTACCCAGCAGTGACTGTGTCGCCGCGTGCTGCGCGGCGGTGAAGACGTCGGTCGTGCGGCCGGACTCCACCACACGGCCCGCCTCCAGGACGACGACGGTGTCCGTGCGGTCGGCGATGAGGTGCAGGTCGTGACTGATGAGGATGAGGGTCGTGCCATGCCGCTCGCGCAACTCGGCAAGGAGGTCCATGATCGCGTGACCCGTGTCGGGGTCCAGCGCGGAGGTGATCTCGTCGCACATCAGCACCTCCGGCTCGGCGGCCAGCGCTCGCGCGATGGCGACGCGCTGGCGCTGTCCGCCGGACAGTTCGTGCGGGTAGCGGGCGGCGAAGGCGGGCGGCAGGCCGACCTGTTCCAGAAGGTCGGCCACTCGTTCACCGACCTCCCTGGATGCGCGGCGGCGGTGCAGCCGCAGTGGGCGGCCCACGGCGGCACCGACGGTGCGGCTCGGGTTCAGCGCGCCGAGGGGGTTCTGCGTGACGAGTTGCAGTCCGCGTCGCTGTTCGCGCGTCCGGCCGCGCAGGCCGGTGCTCAAGAGGGCGCCGGACAGGTGGATCGTGCCGGAGGTGCTGCGCTGGAGTCCTACCGCGGTCCGGACCAGGGTGGTCTTGCCTGAGCCGGAGACGCCCACGATGCCGACCGCGGAGCCGGGGGCGACGGTGAGGTCGACGCCGGTGAGCGCGGGCGTTCCGCGGAACGCCACGTGCAGATTCCGTACTTCGAGGGCCGGTCGGCGCTCCGGGGCCGAAGGGGCGGCGGCAGGTATCGCGGGCGCGGGGTTCGGCGGGGGCGGTCGCGTGCCGAGTTCCACGATGTCGTCCGCGAAGCGCTCGACCACGGCCGGGTCGTGACAGGAGAAGGCGACGGCCAGATGGTGTTCGCGGGCGAGGTGGCGCAGCAACTCGCCGATCTCGTCCCGGAGTTCGGGGTGAAGTCCCGCGGTCGGCTCGTCCAGGAGGAGGACGTCGGGGCGGCGTGCCAGCGCCCGGGCGAGGGCAACGCGGCGCTGCTGTCCTCCGGAGAGGGCGCCGGGGCGGCGGGCAGCCAGGAGGCCGTCGTCCGGGAGGCGGACCTCGGCGAGGAGCGCGGCCACCGTCTCGGGGCTGCGGTCGGCCGCGAGTTCGCGGACCAGGCTGCGGACACGCATCCGGGGGTTGAGGCCGGAGCCGGGGTCCTGCCCGACGTAGGCGAGTCGGATGCCGCGCAGAGTGCGCAGTTCCCGGTCGGTGAGGGCGAAGACGTCGTGGCCGAGGACGTTCACTTGGCCCCCGGTGCGGGTCGTGCCGGGCGGCAGCAGGCCGGTCAGCGCGCGCAGCAGGGTGGTCTTGCCTGCGCCCGAGGGGCCGGTGAGGGCGACGAGCCGGCCGGGGTGGACGGTCAGGGACGCGTCCCCCAGCAGGTGTCGGCCGTCGGGCGTGGCCACCGTGAGGTTCGCGACCCGGATCGCGGGGGTGTCGCTCGGCAGTCCCTCCGGTTTCGCGTACCGGTCGCGGGTGTGGCTCACAGGACGGTCACCGCCTTCCGGCCGGTCTGGGGGGCGAGGGTGGCGGCCGCGAGGTTGACGCTCAGGGCGAGCAGGCCGATGGCGATGCTGGGGGCGACGACGGACCAGGGGTTGAGGAGGAGGCCGGAGGAGTTCTCGCGGATCATCAACGCCCAGTCGGCGGCGGGTGGTTGGGGGCCGACCTGGAGGAAGCCGGCCGTGGCGACGAGGTAGACGGCGGCGACGAACCGCAGCCCGAACAGGGCCAGCAGGGTGGCGCGCAGGTTGGGCAGGATCTCGCGGACGACCAGGTACCAGAGGCGCTCTCCGCCGGCGGCCGCCGCTTCGACGTATCCGGCCTCGGCGATGGGGGTCGCCGCGCTCGCCGCGAGCCGGACGGCGTACGGCACGCCCAGGACGACGGCGGCTGCGATGACGGCGAAGCGGCCGCCGTCGGGCCAGGACAGGGTGACGAGGAGGATGCCGAGCACGGCAGGCAGCAGCATCAGTACGTCGGCTGCGCGTTCCACGAGCCGTCCGACGAGGGGTCGTACGGCGCCGATCGCGCCGAGCACCGCGGCGGTGCCGGTGACCAGGACCGCGACGAGCAGGGACGACAGGACCAGGTCGCGGCCGCCGGCCAGCAGTCGGCTGAGGACGTCACGGCCGAGTTGGTCGCCGCCGAGGACCGCTGCGGAGTCGGGGGTCGCGTAGGGAGCGGTCACCGGTGCGTCCACGGCGTGCGGGGCGATCCAGGGGCCGAGGAGGGCGAGGCCGATGAGGAGCAGGGCCGGGGTGATCCGCAGGGCGGCTTTGACGGTCACCGTCGGACTCCCGTCGCCAGGTCCCGGACCAGGTCGGCCAGGAGCAGCACTGCGGTGATGACGGCGCCGGAGAGCGCCGTGACCCCGGCGATGACCGGGCTGTCGCGGTCGCTGACCGCGGAGGCCAGCACGGAGCCGATGCCCGGGTAGTTGAAGATGGTCTCCACCACGACGGCGCCGCCCAGCAGCATGCCGGTGGAGGTGGCCAGGCCCGCGGCGATGGCGGGCAGGGCACCGGGGAGCACATGGTGGGTGAGGACGCGGCGGGGCGGCAGTCCGTCGAGGACGGCTGTCTCCACGTGCGGGGCACGGGCCTCGTCGGCGAGGGCCGCGCGCACGATCCGGATGTTCCAGCCGGCCTGGGGGATGGTCAGGGCGAGGGCGGGCAGCACGAGCATGTCCCAGGAGGCGGGGGTGCCGTCGGCGCCGGTGAGGGTGACGGCGGGCAGCCAGCCGGTCCACAGGGACAGCACCAGGACCAGGGCTACGGCGACGACGAACTCGGGCAGGGCGAGGACGGCGGTCGCCGTGCCGGAGACGGCCCGGTCGAGACGGCCGCCGGGGCGCAGTGCCGCCCAGCAGCCCAGGGCGAGGGACAGCAGCGTGGTGAGCAGCAGGGCGATGCCGCCGAGGAGCAGGGTGTTGGGGAAGGCGCTGGAGAGCAGGTCGGTGACTTTTTCGCCGCGTGCGGAGGTGCCGAGGTCGCCGGTGGGCAGGCCGGTCATCCAGTCCCGGAACCGTTCGAGCACCGGCCGGTCCAGGCCGAGCAGTTCGCGGCGCGCCGCGAGGTCGGCGGCGCTCTCGCCGCGTTCGGAGGTGGCTGTGGCGGCGTCGCCGGGCAGCAGTTCGACGGTGCCGAAGACGAGGGCGAGGAGCACCGCGAGCAGGACCGCCCGTTTCAGCACCGCCATGCCCACACGGCCCAGGAGCAGGACAGGGGAGCGCGCCGACCGCCTGCCCGGGGTTTCCCGGGAGGCGGCCGGCGCGGTGGTGTCGGGGGTCAACTGGCCAGCCACGCGCCTTCGAGCTGCACCCTTCCGTACCCGGGCAGTGTCGGCAGCCCGCGTACCTTGGCCCCGGCGAGGTCGATGCCGTCGGCCATGCCCCACAGCAGGTAGCCGGAGCTGTCGTACTCGATCTTCTGGAGTTCCTTGAGCAGTCGGGTGCGTTCGCTCGCGTCGGGGGTGCCGATGGCCTTCTCGTACGCCGCGTCGAAGTCGTCGTTCTTCCAGCCGGCCTCGTTCGTGCCGCTGTCGGAGACCATGGTCTTGCTGGCGAAGAAGACGACGGAGTCGTTGGTGCCCCAGTAGGTGGTGTAGAGGTCGCCCTTGAGCCAGGTCTTGTCCCAGAAGGTGGCCGATTCCTGCTTGACGACCTTCACCTTGACACCGGCCTCGCGGACCTGCGTAGCGAAGAGGGTGGCCGACTCGGCGAGGCCGGAGATGTCCTCGGTGGTGTACAGCTCGTAGGTCCTGGAGGTGTCGAACTCGGCCTCCTTCAGCAGTGCCTTGGCCTTGGTGAGGTCGTGGGTGCGCTGCGGAAGGCCCTTGTCGTAGGCGGGGTCGCCCGTGCCGAGGACGTCGTTGGCGACGGTGCCGTAGCCGGAGAGGACCTGCTTGACCATGGCCTCACGGTCGACGGCGAGGCGCAGCGCCTCGCGGACCTTGGGATCGGCGAACGGGCCGTCGGCGGTGCGCATGACGATGGGCATCGCCATGTCGTTGGGGCGGCGGACGGCCTGGATGTCCTTGCGGCTCTCCGCCGTACGGGCTGCGACGGCCCCGACGTTGGAGGCGAGGTCGATCTGGCCGGCGAGCAGGGCGCTCGCCATGGCCTGCGGGCTCTCGAAGATCTTGACCTCGATGGCGTCGAGGTGGACCTCGCCGCCGTACCAGTCGTCGTTGCGGACGAGGCGGGCGTTGCCGCCGCGGAACCAGTCCAGCTTGAAGGGGCCCGTGCCGGGGGCCTTGGCGATGTCCTTGTCGGTGGTGCCCTTGGGGATGACGAAGGTGGTGAGGCGGGCCAACAGGGGCAGTTCGGCGTTGGCGTAGTCGGAGACGATGACGACGGTGTCGGTGCCCTCGGCGGTGATGTTCTTCTCCTGGATGCCGGGCAGGCGGGAGGCTCCCGACGGGGTGGCGCGCAGCCGCTTCAGCGAGAAGACGACGTCCTCGGCGGTGACCGGGGTCCCGTCGTGGAACTTGGCGCCCTTGGCGAGGGTGAACCGCCAGGTCTTCAGGTCCTCGGAGGGCTTCCAGCTCGCAGCGAGACGGGGCTCGGTGTTGGGCTTGGTGCCGGGGACGGTGAGGGTGTCGTAGAGCAGGCTGATGATGAGGTAGTCGCTCTCGTTGGCCTGACTGCCGTGCGGGTCGCGGGTGATGGCGCCGGCCCGGCCGAGGGCGCCGACTCTCAGGGTGCCGCCCTTGCGGGCTGTGGCCGAGTCACCGGTGGCGGACCCGGTGGGCGCCTCGTCGTCGCCACCGCAGGCGGTGAGCATGACGCCCGCGCCGATGGCACCGCCGGCCCAGAGCAGTTGACGTCGCGTCAGGTGCACTTGTCCCTCGTTTTCCCGCAGTTGGCTGAGTTTGCTTAGCCTTACCTACCCTGTGTGACGTCTGCGTGACAAGACCGCGCGGGGTGTGATCTAGATCAACTTAGGTAAGCCTTCCCTGTTTTCTGTGGACTGGCTATGTTTCCGGAGGTCGACCGGAGCCGCACCCGCATCACGTGGCCCACCTCGGGCGGCCCTCTTCGCCATGCCCGCCGACCGTCCACAGCCCCACCCGTAGACCACTGCACCGCGCCCGCACACGCACTCCGCACTGGAACGGACGGATCCCCCATGCCCACGGGAACCACCCCCTTACGCCTGCTCGACCGCGACTCGGCCGCAGAGCTGACCACCGCCGCGCACACCCTCCTCACCTCGTACGACGGCGACCCCACACATCCCGGCCTGCTGGCCGAAGTCCCCACTGTCGCGGCCTCGTTGAGCGACCCGATACGCCACGCCTGCCGCCCCGTCGACACCGCCGACGGACTGTTCGTGCTTCGCGGTCTGCACGTCGACGACGAAGCGGTGGGTCCCACCCCGGGCCACTGGTCGACCGCCGGCAGCGCCGGAGCGGTGTACGACGTGGTCCTGCTCCTGCTGTCGACGGTGATGGGCACACCCATCGCCTGGGAAGGGCAGCAGGAAGGCCGTTTCGTACACAACATCGTGCCGAGCGCAGGCCACGAGGAGGAGCAGACCGGAGCCAGCAGCAGCGTGCTGCTCAGCCCGCACACGGAAGACGCCTTCCATCCGGGCCGCGCCCATCTGCTGATCCTCGGCTGCATGCGCAACCCGGACTCCGTCGCCACCACGGCCGCCGGCATCAGGAACGTCCAACTTTCCGCCGCCGACGTGAAGTTGCTCAGCCGACCGGTTCTGCCGATCCTCCCCGACGACGCCTACGAGGAGGCCCAGGCGTACCAGGGGGACCCACCGGCGGTGCCCACCCTGTGGGAGTCGGAGGAAGGCCTGACCCTGCGCTTCGACCCCGCGTACACGCCGCTGGACCGGGCGCCCGTCGAGCACCGCGCGGCCTACGCCCGCCTGGAGGACGAACTCGCCCGGGTCAGCGTGGCCGTGAGCCTCGAACCCGGTGAGGTCCTGGTCGTGGACAACGACCTGGTCGTCCACGGCCGGGTCCCCTTCAGGGCGCGCTACGACGGCACGGACCGTTGGCTGAAACGTTCCTCCGTGCGAGCGAAGGGCCGCCGGACGCGCCCTCCCGCCGAGGAGTCGGAGCACGGCTACGGCCAGGCCGCCGTGGAGGCCCACGCATGACCGACACCGACAACGCGGGAGGAACCACCATGGCGTCCGACGACACGACCCTGCGCATCCTCAGCACCAGCGACGTGGCCGGAATCGACATCACCCTGTCCGACGTCGTGTCCGTGGTCGAGCAGGCGTACCGCACGCTGGCCGAGGGCAGGTCCGACAACCCGCGCAAGCTCACCGTCAAGCCGGAGGACGGCCACTCGGTGGCGTACGCGATGCTCGGCCGTGACGGGGCGCGCGGGGTCGTCGCGGTGAAGACGTCGTACAAGTACGGCCTGCACGAGGACCGCGACAAGCAGCACTACTACACGACGTTGACGCTGTACGACGACGAGACCGGGCTGCCGGTCGCGATGCTGGACTGCGGCCGGGTGGGCGCACTGCGCACCCCGGCGGTCTCGGCGCTGCTGGCCCGCGAACTGGCCGTGCCCGGCGCCCGCAACGCGCTGGTCATAGGCACCGGTACGCAGGGACGGCTCGCGCTGCCCTTCCTGCTGACCACGCGGCCGGACCTGGAGCGGCTGATGCTCTTCGGCACGCACCCGGACGGCATCCGGGCGGTGCGCGAACAGCTGAACACGTACTTCCCCGACCGTGAGCCGGAGATCGTGACCGATCTGCGGGCGGCGGCCGAGGAGGCGGACATCGTGCTGGCCACGGCCGGGCCCAACACCCCCGCCTCCGTGGACGCCGAGTGGCTCAAGCCCGCCGCGCTGTCCGTCCTCATCGGCTACGGCATCGCACCCTCGACCCTGCACCGCGCCGACCGGGTGATCGCCACCAGCGCCGCGCAGATGCGCGTCACCGGCGTCGACATGGCCGACGAGAACGGCGAACTGCGCGATGTGGACGCCGAGTTCCCTGATGTGCTGGCCGGTCGCGCCGAGGGCCGCACGGATGCCGGGCAGCGCATCTTCGCCTACAACAGCGGGCTCGTCGTCACGGACATCGCCCTCGGACACCGGTTCGCCCAACTGGCCCTGGCCCAGGGGCTGGGCACGGCGGTGCCGCTGTGGAAGTGACGACGGCGCTCGCCTCGCACACCACACCCGAGGTGCGTTCCCTGCTGGGCGACACACTGCTGCACGAGCTGAGCCACGGCCTCCGGGGCCCGTACCACGTGCTCTTCCCGGAGCGCTTCGACGCCAACGCGGCCGCCTTCCGGGAGGCGTTCGCCGAGGCGGGCACGGAAGGCCGGGTGTACTACGCGAAGAAGGCCAACAAGGCTGCCGTCTACGCCCAGCGGGCTGCCGTGGCCGGGCTGGGCGTGGACGTGGCGAGCCAAGGGGAGCTGCGTGAGGCGCTGGCCGCCGGGGTGCGCGGCGAGGACCTGGTGGTGACGGGCCCGGCCAAGGCGGACGACCTGCTGCGCGTCGCCGTGCTCCAGGGGGCGCTGATCGCGGTGGACGCGCTCGACGAACTGGACCGGCTCCTGTCGCTCGCGGACGAACTCGGCCGCACCGCACGGGTGGTGCTGCGCAGGCTGCCCCCGGAGCAGCCGCACAGCCGCTTCGGTCTGGGCGAGGACGAGTTGGAGTCGGCCCTGCGGCGCTGTGTCGCCGGTCCCGTCGACATGGAGGGCTTCAGCTTCCACCTCTCCGGTTACGACCTACGCCAACGCACCGACCTGGCCGCCGAGTTGATCGGCCAGTGCACACGTGCCCGCGCACTCGGGCTGCGCGCCGACCGGATCAGCATCGGCGGCGGCTTCGCAGTGGACTACGTCGGCCCCGACGACTGGCGGCGGTTCGAGGAGAGCCGACGCCCCGAACACTTCCACGCGCGCAAGTCCTTCGGGGGCTTCTACCCGTACCACTCCCCCGTCGCCGGCGCCGACGCCCTGCGTACGATCCTGGCGGCCACCCCGACCGGATCGGGCGAGGGCACCAGCCTCGCCGGGCTGCTGCGCGCGGCCGGTGTCACGCTGCTCGTCGAACCGGGCCGGGCCCTGCTGGATCAGGCCGGGTTCACGGTGTTCCGGATCCAGGGCGTCAAGGAGCGGGACGGATACGCGGTCCTCACCGTCGACGGCAGCAGCCTCAGCCTCTCGGAGCAGTGGTTCGACAGCGAGTTCCTGCCCGACCCGGTGCTCGTGCCGACCGGTACGGGTCCGATGGCCGACGCGGGCCCGTACCCGGCCTGCGTGGGGGCCGCGACCTGCCTGGAGTCGGACATGCTGACCTGGCGCAAGATCCCCTTCCCGGTGCGGCCGGCCGTCGGTGACCTGCTCGTGTACCTCAACACGGCGGGCTACCAGATGGACTCCAACGAGTCACCGTTCCACGACCTTCCGCTGCCCCCGAAGGTCGTCGTCGAGCCTTCGGGATCCCGTTTCCGCTGGCACCTCGACCGCCACCCCCACTGAAAGGCCCAGGAGCCCCCATGGACGACCCCCTGTACCGGCCGCCCATCGTGCGGCAGGTCTCCGAACTCATCGGCGCCACCCCGCTGTTCGAGCTGGCCCGCACGGAGAGCGACGCCAGGCTGCTGCTGAAGCTGGAGCAGTTCAACCCGACCGGCACGGCCAAGATACGGATGGCCCGGCAGATGGTCATCGACGCCGAGGAGCGCGGCATGCTGCGCCCCGGCGGCCGGATCATCGAGTCGACCTCCGGCAACACCGGGCTCGGCCTGGCCGTCGTGGCCGCCGAGCGCGGCTACACCTTCACCGCCGTCGTCGACCACCACGCGGCCGTCGACAAGCTGCGCGCGATGAAAGCCCTCGGTGCGGAGCTGGTGTACGTCGCCGACGGCGGGGACGAGGACCTTGCCACCGCCGCCCGCGAGGAGTTCGCGGAGAAGATGGCCGCCGAGTCCGACAACGCCTACTTCACCGAGCAGCACAACAACATGGCCAACGGAGTCGGCTACCACCCGGTGGCCCGGGAACTCCACGCCGCACTGGACGGCCGTATCGACATCCTCGTCGGTGCGGTGGGCACCGGCGGCGGGCTGTTCGGGACCGGGGGCCCGCTGCGGGAGAGCGTGCCCGGGCTGCGGATCGTCGGCGTGGAGCCGAAGGGATCGATCGCGTTCGGGCCGCCCGCGCACGACTACTACCAGTCGGGCACCGGCACGCCCGAGGGTGCGACGATCGGGGCGATGGTCGACTACTCGCTGCTGGACGAGGGAGTGAAGGTCGGGGACGTCGAGGCGTTCGCCACCGCGCGGGCCGTCGCCCGGCGCGCCGGACTGCTCCTCGGCGGCTCCGCGGGCGGAGTCGTGTACGAGGCACTGACCCGGCTGTCCTCGCTGCCGCCCGGCACCACTATGGTCGCGTTGATCAACGACGGCGGGGAGAAGTACATGGACACCGTCTTCGACGACGACTGGATGGCCGCCCGTGATCTCCTCTCCCCCCAAGTGGAGCGCGAGGTCGACGAGTTGCTGACCAAACTCCGCCGCATCTCAGCACCCGAATCCCCGCAGGAAATCCACTGATGCCACCCTCCCTCACCCGCCTCCTCACCGACAGCCGCGGCCTGGCGACCCTCGCCGTACCGCTCGCACTCACCCAGCTCGCCCAGGTCGCGCTCACCACCACCGACACGATCATGATGGGCCTGATCGGTACCGAGGCCCTGGCCGCCGGCGGCCTCGCCCTGGTGATCTTCAACCAGCTGCGGACCATGGGCGTCGGACTGGTCACCGCCGTGGGCAACCAGGTCGCCGCGGCGGACGCGCGCGCCGAGGCCCAGGGCACGCAGGCGGAGGGTGCCGAGGCAGAGGGCGCCGAGGCGGACGCCGCTCGTGAGGAGGTCCGGGACCTGGTCCGCGCGAGCCTGCTGCTGTCCACGCTCGCGGGTCTCGCGGGAGCGCTGCTGATGGTGGCGATCGGGCACGCCGTGGTGTTCCTCGGTCAGGACCCGGATGTCGTCGACGCGGCGAAGCCGGTGCTGTACGCGATGGCACCCGGACTGCTGCCGTGCCTGTGGTTCCAGGCGATCCGCCAGTTCACGGTGGGCATGCGCCGCCCGCAGGCCCTGCTGCGCATCACGATCGCCTCGATCGCCGTGAACGCGGGCCTCAACTGGGTCTTCATCCACGGCACCTGGGGTCTGCCGAAGCTGGGGCTGCCGGGCATCGGACTGGCCACCACCTCGGTGTACGCGCTGTCGGCCGTGGCGCTGTATCTCTCCGCCCGGCGCGATCCCCGTCTGGCGCCGGTGCTGTCGCTGAGCATCTGGAAGACCCGCCCGGCCACCCTGCGCCGGCTCACCGGTCTGGGCGCGCCGATCGCCGCCACGTACGGCTCCGAGGCGGGCTTCTTCTCCGTCGTCGCCCTGCTGGTGGGCAGCTTCGGCACGGCCGCGCTGGCCGCGCACACCGCCGTCAACCAGCTCGTCTACATCGTGTTCCAGATCGCCGTCGGCCTCTCCCACGCAGCGTCCCTCGGCGTCAGCCGTGAACTGGCCCTCGGCGACACGGCCGCCGCCCGGCGCCTCAAGTCGACGGCCCTCGCCTGCGCCGCCGCGGTCATGGCGGTCGTGGCGATCGTCTACGTCGTACTGCCGGGTGCGGTGCTGGCGCCGTTCTTCGAGGGCGACAGCCGGGCGGCCACCGACCTCGCCACGAACCTCCTCCTGATCGCCGCGGTGATGCAGTTCTTCGACTGCGCGCAGAACATAGGCGTCGGCCTCCTGCGCGGCCTCGACGACACCAAGGGCGGCTTCCGCGTCACCCTGGTCGGCTACTGGCTCGTCGGCCTGCCCGCCGCCGCGCTCCTCGGCTTCGCCACGGGCTGGGACACCATAGGCATCTGGCTCGGCCTGCTCACCGGGCTGGCCACCACCGCCCTGCTCCTGCTGCGCCGGTTCAACCGCGGCATCCGCCTTCACGTGGCGCCCACAGCGGTGGCGGCAACCTGAAAGACGACAACGGGATCTCATCACCATCACCTCGGCCGGCGCGGCGCCTTCACTGAGCGTCAGCGGCAAGCGCAGCCGGACCGCTATCGGCCCTGGCCCAACTCGTCGGCTGCGAGCGACGATCCGGCCAGGACCGCGTCGGGGTGGTCGGCAAGGTAGTCCCGCACCACCGATACGAAGCTCGGGTCGGGAGCCAGCCCGAGCGCGGCGGCGCGCGTGCTGTCGAAGGCGGAGGGCCACGAGCCCACGATGGCCTCGACGGCAGGGTCTGGCCTGACCGTCACCAGGTCGGCGACGGCGTCGCCGGCCACCTGCCGCAGCGTGGCCAGCATCTCGGCGACCGAGACCGTGAGTGCCGGAAGGTTGACCGGCAGTGCGCCGTCGAGCCGGCCTGCGCCCGCCCCGCGCTCCGCTTCCGCGATGCGCAGGATCGCCTCCACGGTGCGTCGTGGCGAGGCCAGGGCCACCCGCAGGTCGGGATGTACGGGGCAAACGGCCGGGAGGCCCGCGAGCGGCTCACGGATGATGCCGGACAGGAAGCCGGAGGCGGCGGCGTTCGGCCTGCCGGGCCGCACCGTCACGGTCACCAGGCGAGCGACGCGTCCGTCGACGAAACCGCGTCGGGTGTAGTCCGCGATCAGTTGCTCGCAGACGAGTTTCTGGATCCCGTAGCTCGATCGTGGCGTGGGCAGGGTCGCCTCGCTGACGACAGACGGCAGTGGGAGCGCCGGGTCGGGACCATAGACCGCCACGCTGCTGGAGAACACCAGGCGCGGCGTCGGCCCGCCGGCGGCCGACTGTGCCCGAGCGGCCTCGAGAAGCGCGCGGGTGGTGTCCAGGTTGGCGCCCATCCCGAGGTCGAAGTCGGCCTCGCACTCGGCCGAGACGGCGGCGGCGAGGTGGATCAGCACGTCCACCGGTTGTGCGAACACTTCACCGAGATGGTCCATCAGGTCGCCCCGCACGATCTCCACGAGCGGGTCGAACGCCGACGGCGGCTCGGACGGCACGACCCGGTCGACGAGCACCAGGCGATCGATCGGTACCCCCAAAAACGTCCGCGCCTTGAGCAGCGTGCCGGTGACCTGTCGTCCCAGAAAGCCGAAGCCACCCGTGATGACGACCCTCATGCGGTGCCTCCCTGTAGTCGGATCCGCGAGTGCAGCATGCCCACGGACCCCTCCGGGAACTCGGCGGACCCGCTCTCGATCGCCGAGCGCGACGGCCTGACCGACAAAACAGGCCGTGTCCGTCGGGAGGGTTCACGGAAGGCGACTCCGGCAAGGCCGCAGCCGTCGTCCACGGGGAGATGACCAGCAGTAGGTGAAACGGCGCGGGCGGTCCACTCCGCGGACGCGCCCATCGCCCGGTCCAGCAGCACGGCCGGCAATGTTTCGTGCCCTCGCAGGCCACCCAGCCCGTGGCGGCCACGTCCAGACAGGCGAGCGCGGCAACGACCAGCGCGCTCGGCCTGGTGTCCTCGGGCCGGTCGGGCTTGGCCCCGGCCGCCGGCTGATCTCCGGCACCAGCACTTCTGCCGACTCAACTGCTTCTCGTGGTGCACGGCGCGCAGCGAGGGGGTCTCCTGAAGCATGCGCACTGGCCATGGTGTCTCGCTGACTCTGCGGCCACGACGCCGTGGCCGCGCTCGTCCGCTCCGGCGTCTCCCGGCCGCGGCGCGCCCCTACCCGCCCCGCGCCGGTCCGATCCCTGGAGCGCTGATCCCCCCATGACCACCACCCCGACCGGCCCCTCGTCCCGCGACCGCGCCGGAAGAACGTCCAGCGGTCCCGACAACGGCCCCGCCGTGACGCGTGCGGAGTTCGACGCGCTCTTCGACCGGCTGCGCACCTGGGGCCGCTGGACCCCGGCCGACCGCGGCGCCGTCAACCGGATCACCCCGGACCACGTGCGACAGGCGTCCGCCCTGGTGCGATCCGGTACCGTCGTCCCGATGGCCCTGCCGTGGAACACGGTGCCCGGTCCCGACAACGCCAAGCCCGCTCTGCACCACATGACGGAGCTGGGCGACGTCGAGCCCCCGGAACCCACCTGCCACAAGGACTTCATCGCCGCGGACTACCACGGCAAGGGCGTCAGCCACCTGGACGCCCTGTCGCACATCGCCTACCGCGGGCAGTTGTACGACGGGCAGGACGCACGCGGGTCCGTCGATGCCAAGGGGGCCCGGTTCGGCGCGGTCGCCGCCCTGGGCCCCCTGGTGACCCGGGGTGTCCTGATCGACATGCCCGTCGCGCTCGGCCGCGACTGGCTGGAGCCCGGCACGGCCGTGCACGCCGATGACATCCTGGCGGCCGAGAAGGCCCTGGGCGTGACCGTCGGCGAGGGCGATGCCGTCCTGTTGCGGTCCGGCCACTTTCGCCGCCGTCGGGAGCTGGGGCCCTGGAACCCCGACAACGCCAGCGCCGGTTTTCATGTGGATGCCATGCCGTTGCTCGCCGAGCGCGGCATCGCGCTGCTGGGCGGCGACGGCGACAGCGACGTCCGGCCCTCGCCCGTGGAGGGCGTGTCCTCCCCCGTGCATGCCCTCGCCATCACCGCCATGGGCGTGCCGCTGCTGGACAACCTCGACCTGGAGTCGCTCTCCGCCGCCTGCGCCGAAGTCGGCCGCTACGCCTTCATGACCGTCGTGGCGCCCCTGAACGTGCCGGGCGGCACCGGCTCGCCGGTCAACCCGGTGGCGGTGCTGTGACCGGCCGCGGCGCTCCTGGTCGGCGTCGACAGCACGTCCGCCGTCGACTTCCTCCCGCACAGCGGCGGAAGCGCTGCGCCTCGATCGGGCTCGCGAATCCCTCGACCGTCGCGGATGCCCGCGAGATCGCCCACGGGCCGCAGGTCGGCCCCTCCTGCCCGGCGTCGCGCAGCGCACCCACGGTGCGTCCCACGGATGCCGGATGCCAGGGCCTCGGTGGCGGCCCGTTCGATACCGGCCAGGACCGGGTCGAGGTCGTCGGCCCCGAGGCGGCCATCGTGCGTCGTGCCATGTGCGTCTGCGTCTGCGTCTGCACGAGAATCCCAGTGACGTGATGGGCGACGAAGACGCGCGGGTCGGCGGCGATGGTCACACGTTCGGACCAGCGGGTCTCGCAGCAGGATCGCGTTCTCCCCGGGGCCGAAAAGACGGCCGTGGCCGGTCGAGGCGACTCCGACCGTGAGAGCCAGGGACACGACTGCGGGCACCGCGGTACGGACCCGCAGGATGAGCCACACCGGCCGTCGACCGGCCGGCCTCAGGAGGGGCGGTGAGGCCGACGGCGAGAACTGCCGGGGACGGCACGATGCCGTGCGTCACGTCAGCGTGCGAGTCGAGTCGAGCGGCCGGAGGGCCGGGATGCGGATCGGGGTGATGAACGCGCCGCGTTCGGGTCCTGAACCGACGACGGAGAAACAGACACGGTCGCCGTAGGAGAGATCGCCGTTCTCCTGGTCGGCGTGCAGCAGCGCCAGCGTGGACGGTGAGACGGTGTTGCCCAGTTGTCGTACGTTGCTGGGCGCCTGATCGGCCGTGAGGCCGGTGTGCTGGATGAATTCCTCGACCAGGCGCGGGTTGGCCTGGTGGGTGTAGACCCGGTGGACATGGTCGAGGTATCCGGGGCGCGCGGCTTCCAGCGCCTGGTGGTTGAGCGTCATGCCACCGCTGTAGTAGCGGCCGATCTCGGGCGCGTTCATGCCGAAGCACGACAGTTCCGCCGAGCCTGGTGCGCCGCCGGGGTGCTCGGTGCCGCCACCCAGAAAGTGGATCAGGGGGTCGTCGAGCCCGGACTCGTTGCCGAAGGACTGACTGTCTCGGGAATACAGCACCAGGCCGTCGATGTCCTCGTCGCGCTCCAGAACCATGGCTGCCGCGGCGTCGGAGAACAGCGCCGGAGTCGCCCACAGGTTCTTCCCGTAGGGGTGGACGGCGTTCTCCCGGTAGGCGGGGAGCATGACGCCGTCCTCGTCGAAGGTGATCCGGCTGGGGACGCTGTAGGCGATGACCAGGGCCCGTTCGGTGGCCAGCTGGGCCACGAGGGCGGCGGCCCGCGCCAGGCCCGCACAGCCCGCGCCGAGTTGCAGGGGTGGTACGTGGTCCCTGATGCCCAGCATGCGCATGACGGTGAAGGCATCCTGGTCGAGGAGGGTCTGGTACGGATTGCAGGTGACCACGATGACGGCGGTGATGTCGCGGGCATCGAGGCGGGCACAGGCAAGGGCCGCTCGGGCGGTTTCGGCGACCGTCTCCAGTGTGGCGAACTGGTCCGGTCCCCAGCTCTTGCCCTCGATGCCGAGGAGGCGGGTGATGAAGGAGCCGTCGAGGACGCTGCCGGGCTCACGGCGGTCGGGGACCTGCGCGAGCTTGGCCCATGCGTCCATGGTGATCACCGGTCCCAGTGTGGTGTGGGCACCGGTGACGGCGTAGGGGAACGGACTGGGTGCTGTGAGCATCGGGGCGGTGCTTTCGGTTGGCGGCAGGCTGTTGCCGGCGGGAGCGATGGTGCACGGCGGTGGGGGTGCTTCTCGGCGCTTCTCGGCGCTTCTCGGCCAGTCAGGAAGGAACCGGCGCGGAAGCCCTCTGGAAGCTCTGGAAGTGACGGGTTCGTTCGCCGGCGGCGAGGAGGGGGGCGAAGAGGTCGTGTTCGAAGTCGAGGCCCTGGGCGAGTGAGGTCTCGACGGACGCGTCGATCGCCTGTTTCGCCGCCGCCACGGCCGCGGCGGGGTGGGCGGTGTAGCGCGCCAACCACCGCATGACCGCGGTGTGGAGCTCGGCGGTGGGCACCACCTGGTCGACCAGTCCGATCCGGGTGGCCTCCTCGGCATCGACCTGTCGTCCCGAGAAGACGATGTCCTTGGCGCGCGAGCCCCCGATCAGGTGCGGCAGCCGCTGTGTGCCTCCCGCACCGGGGATCAGCCCGAGCGGGGTTTCGGGCAGTCCGAACCGGGCGGTCGGTGTGCAGATCCGGAAATCGGCGGCCAGGGCCAACTCACACCCGCCTCCCAACGCGTATCCCTGCACCGCCGCGACCACCGGCATCGCGATGGCCGCGACCTCCCGGGTGAGACGGCTGATGCGGGCCGCGTACTCGGCCGCCCCTTCGTCCGTCAACGTGGCCATCTCCCTGACGTCCCCGCCTGCGGAGAAGTGCCCGTGCGAACCGGTGAACACCACGGCGCGGATACCGGAGCGAGCGCCCACCTCGTGGAGCGCCCGCTCGACGGCGAGTTGAAGGCCGGTGTCGAAGAGGTTGAGCGGCGGCCGGTCCAGGTGGAGCCACGCCACGTTCTGGTCGATCTCCAGCCGCACCGTCACAGCAGTCCCCCGTTGACCTCGAACACATGGCCGTTGACATAGGAGGCGGCCGGACTGACCAGGAACACGGCCGCGTCGACCGCCTCCAGGGGGGTGCCCGCGCGCCCGGCGAGCATCCGGGGCCAGTACAACTGGCGCAGTCGCTCGTCCGATCCGACGACTTCACCCATGCCCACACTCAGGATGCCGGGCGAAAGGCAGTTGACCCGGATCCGGCGGGCAGCGAACTCGACCGCGCAGCAGCGGGTGAACGCCTCGATCGCGGCCTTGGACGTGGCATAAGCACTCGCCCCGGGCACCGCCCGGGAGGCCATTGCCGAGGAGACCGTCAGGATGCTGCCACCGGCCTCCAGGTGCGGCAGCGCCGCCTGCACCGTGTGGAAGACACCGTCCACGTTGGTGTTCATCACCGCACGCCAGTCAGCGGCAGCGAGCCTGGCGACACCGCCGTTGCGGGTGATTCCGGCGTTGGCCACCACGATGTCGATACGCCCGAACCGTTCGGTGGTTTCGGCCATCAGCCGTCGCAGTGAGTCGGGGTCGCGCACATCCGTGGGGACATACGCGGCCCGGTCCGCATGGTCGGCCACCAGATCCGCGACGTCGCGTGCGCCTCGCGCACCGCACATGACCCGTGCCCCGGCCGCGAGGAAGCCTTCCGCCAGGTGGCGCCCCAGCCCCGTGGTGCCACCGGTGACGACGGCGGTCATACCCCGTAGGACCTGCGGCCGGTCGACGGTCGGCTCCTTCGGCAGGTCCGGCCCTACGACCTGCCGATCACTCACTGTCACCACACGAGCTCCTGTTCGCGAATGCCGGCACGTTTCCCGGCCTCCGGAACATAGCCCGCCCAAGATCCGTTTCATGAAGCCGGAATCCGCGTATCACCCATGATCAGAGACCTGTCCCAAGATCGCCGTCACCCGTCCGAGCGACTCATTCCGCCACGCCGGATTGACGTCCTGCGTCTCTGCGCCGATGCACCTGCGGCAGCCTCGACTCCGCCGACTCCGCCGACTCCACCCGCTTCTCCCCGGTGACGCTCTCCACCAGCTCCCTCGGGGAGAGGCCCGACAGAGAACTGATCCGGCGGTGTCCGCGAGCGCCCGCGCCCGCTCCTCCGGCAAGCCGCGGGGAGAGGCTGGTGCTGGGTAATGTGACTGCCTGACAGCCACACCCTCCTCCGGAATGAAGTTCAGGATGCACATCCTGGAAGACCCGTCCGAACTCTCGGCGCGCGCACAGGATTTCCTGCGCCGGACAGGCAGGCGTGAGCGCCCCTCCCGGTTCGGGCTGCCGATAGAGCTTTGGCAAGTGCACGACCACGCGGGGAAACTCGTCCCCGCCCCCATGGACCTCATCATCCGATGCGAGGGATTCGAGCAGAGATTCGGAGGCCTGCGCTACGAGGTGCGACAGAGCCGGGTCGTGGACGGGAACCGGTACGAGACCGCCCGCGGGTGGGAGTACGACCACCTCGGCGTGAAGACGCGTGCATGGCAGGACCACGGGACAGGCGGCTGGTACTTCGAATGGACCGGTGAGCGGGTGTCGAAGCCCTGCCGGCACTTGCTCCATACCGACGGCAGTGTGGGCACCGACGTCGATGGCGGCAGTCCCTACCTCCTCATCGCACCGTCCATCCCGCACCTGATCGAATCGCATGCCCTCACCGACACCGTGGCGACGTGGAGGCCATGGCACCTGGGCAGTCTCACGGCCTCGGCCGTCACACTCCTCGACGGCCTCGTGGAAGTACCCGAAGCTTCATGGAGTTCCTCGCGGTGGCGGCTGTCGGACACCGTTGCCGTCATGGAGTGCGACACCTGGGATCAGAGGAATTCGCACCGCTCGACGCTCGTCTGGTCCCGCGAGGAAGTCGGTCACCGCCAGGTGCAGGCGGTCCTGGACGGACTGCGGCACGGGACGACGACCAGAGCGACACCGTGACCGGCGGTGGCACGTCGTCGCGGAGGCGTCGGCTCTGGGATCAGAGGACCCACGTGACGTCGCCTAGGCGGCGGGCGAGGGCGAGGACAGCTTGGGCATGTCGTCCCTCACTCCGGCTCACGGCTGCCGCAGCGCCTTGTCAAGCCAAGGCCAAGGCCAAGGCCAAAAGGTGGTCAACCCCCTGACGAGTTCACCGAATTCGAAACGCAGCCGGGAGGCCCCGGTGGCGTAGAGCGGTGCCTGCAGCTCGATGGTGAGCCTCTCGGCACACTGCCATCACCACCTGCCCGACACCATGCCTCGGGTCGTCGACGCCTACCGACTGCTCGCTGATCCGCTACTGGTCGTCATCGCGGCGGACCGAGCCGACGAACGGCCATCACCCTTCGGGAACTGGCCACCCACAGCCTCTCCGTGCCGCCGCCGACGACGGACTGCGGGCGGGCCGCCCTGTCCTGCAGGCCTGCCACGAGGCCGGATTCACCCCCTTCAACGCCGTACGTCACCACCGACATCGCGCCCCAACTCCACCTCGTCCGGGCCGGCCCCGCCACTGCGCCCATCCCCCGGACGGCCATCGCCCGGCCACACCCGGTATCCGCACGGCGCTCAGCGAGGACCACCCGATCACCGCCTGCCGTTCGCGGCGACGCGTCACGCCGACACTGCGAACCCCACGGCCACCGCCGTCATCGCCGCGCTGCGCACAGCTGCTCGTCACGGTCACAGCACACACCTCACGTAGGCCTAGGAGACCCCGTCGAGCGGCCGGAGGAAGCGGCGTTCGTACCGCTTGATGCAGCGTGTTCGGCGAGCCAGTTCGAACGCGTCCTGGCAGTCCGGGTCGGACTTGCTGTCCGTGCGGTACTGCTCGTACGCAGCGAGACTGGGAAAGGAAAAGAGAGCGTAGGCGATGTCGCTGTCACCCTCGCTCGGCAGGAAGTAGCCGTGGTGCGTCCCGCCGAAACGGTTGACGAGCCCAACCCAGCGGCGGCCGTACTCCTCGAAGTCCTCCAGCTTGTCGGCGTCGATCTCGTACGTCAGATGAACGGTGATCATGCGCCCATGATGCAGCGGGGCGACGCAGGATCGAAGGCGACCGCCCCGCCCACGCCCACCCCCCGGCCCGGTGCACCGGTGACGGATCGTTCCGCCGACGCCGACACCGACATCCTGGTCCGGCCGAGCGAGGCTCTCGCCCCCAGCCGGCGCCACTCGATGCCCGGCGCCACAGCCAGAAGCGTCGTCCTCTCAGCCGAATCGCAGGACGCGTGGGGCGAAGGTGCCCTCGGGTCCGTCGGCACGGCCGACGGACCACACCGCCGTCGTGCCTGGCACGGGCGCCAGCCGCAGCATCGAGGAGTCGCCCTCCCCGGCCACCGCCGGTTCGCTGTACTCGGTGAACGACTGTCCGTTCCAGGCAAGGAAATCCGGCCCGGGGACGAACGGCGGACTGCTGCCCGGCGGGCCCCATTTCTGAGAGCGGGCCACCGAGACCCAGGCCAACGCGCCGGACGTGTCGGGCACCAGTGAGGTGATCGAGCCGAAGTCGGTGGGCATGGTCACCCGGCTCCACGCCTGCCCGTCGAAGCGGACCAGCAGCGGCGGAATCGGCCGGCCCACCGGGCCGCCGACGAACCCGGCCGTGCCACCCGCCCACACCTCCGTCGGCGAGACCGCCAGCACGCTGCCCACGGCGGACCGCGGGAACCCGTCCACGATCGTCTGCTGCCACTCCTGCCCGTTCCAGTGCGACACGGCCGCACCCGTGGCGGCGGCGCCCGCGGCCCAGACGTCGTCGGCCGCCAGGATGTGCAGGCCGTACACGGCTCCCGGCGGGACCGGCATGTCCCGCCAGCCGGACCCGTCCCGGCGCAGCAGGACCTGTGCTCCGTCCCGCGAACCGATCAGCCAGGTCTCACCGCCGCCGGTGACGACCTTGGTCAGCAGAACGCCGCGCGGCACCCTGCCCTCCTGCCAGGCGCTGCCGTCGAAGCGGAGCAGGTGGGCGCCGCCCGCGGAGTCGCGGCCGACCGCCCAGACCACGGTCGGTGAGGTCGCGGCGACCGACAGCAGCTCTCCCTGCCAGCCGATCCCGGGCAGCGGCTGGCGCTGCCACGCGGTTCCGTCCCAGCGCAGGACCAGCGGGAAGCCCGGCGCCTCGCGACCGACGGCGTCGGCACCCACCGCCCATGCCCGGTCGGGCCCGAACGCCACGGCATCCTGCAGACCTGCCTGTGGGCGTACCTGGGCCGGGACCGGAACGTGTTGCCAGGACAGGATTTCCGCCGCCGCCGAGGTCATGACGGTGAGGATGGTCATGGCGGCGGCGAGGGCCGCGACAAGAAGTCGGCGTGCCATGGGTCAGCCTCCCAGCCTCTCGCTCATCAGGTTCGGTTTCGAGCCGTAGATCTCGACGGTCCCGAAGGACATCAGTGCTGACCCGGCCTTCACCAGTGCACGCGGTTTGACGTCGATCGCGTTCGTGCGCTCCGGGCCGTAGGAGAATGTGGTGCGCAAGCCGTCCACCCGTGCGTACTTCGACTGGAACGCGCGGTCGCTGCGCACGGGCAGCCACAGTGCGCCGTCCGGGCCGCGCACCATGGCCTCGGTGGAGGTGTCGCCCAGCGGTGGGTAGGCGGTGCGCCAGGCCTGCCCGTTCCGGGTCATCAGGTAGGTGCGGGCCACACCGTCGGTGTACTGGCTGCCGCCGATGGTGACCCGGCCGGACGGATCGAGCATGATCGTGTGCACGTTGCTGTTCGGGGGCAGCGGTACCTTCGCGTCCCGCCACGCCGTGCCGTCCCAGCGCAGGACGGTGGTCCCGGTGTTGGTGTCCGCCCAGGCCCAGGCGTCGGTGGCGGTACGCGCGGTGATTCCCATCAGGTACCGCACGCCGTCCGGGGTGGGCTGTGTGGTCCAGCCGGAACCGTCGTAGTGCAACACCTTCGTCCCGCTGTCGTCCTCCCCGACGACCCACGCTCCACCGGGTACGGCGGTGAAGTCCTGGTAGGTCCACAGGGTCGGCAGCGGGACGGCACTCCACCCACCCGCCGACCGGCGCAGAATCTGCCCCCCTCCCTCGCGGTCGTGGAAGATCCACACCTCCTTGCCGACGAACTGTGCCTTGCCGAGCCCGCCCGGCTCACCGGCGCCGGGGAAGGTCGTGTCCCGGCTCCATGCCGTGCCGTTCCACCGGTACAGCATCGGCCGCATTCCATCGGTGGCTTGCTCGTACCCGGTCGCCCACGCCTCGCCCGGTCCGCGGGCGGCGAGATCGGACACGGTCACGGGCGGTGCGGCCGCCGGCACCGGCAGCGCCGACCAGCCCGGCGTCACAGCCGCAGCCGGTGACACCACCGCCGCACAAGCGATCACGAGGCAGACGACGACCGCACGGAGACCGTTCACGAGACCCCCCAGAACGCGAAGGTCGCACACGCTAGGGGCGTTCACCCACCTGTGAACAGACGGCATCCGGCCGATCACGATTGCCTCCGGAGGCCACCGCGCCGCAGGACTCCTGGAACCCCGTGAGGCAGTTCGTCCCCGGGGCTGGGTGGCTGGATGCCACGCGTAGACCCCTTTCGGACCTCCGGCGGCATACTGTCTGATATGTGAGTGAAAGCGGTTATGTGATACCCGTCGGCGAGGCGTCCTTGGACCAGGTGCTCAGCGGCACGGTGCTACGGACGGGCGCTCTGGCTGCGGGCGTGTACCTGCTGCCCGCGGCTGAGCCGGTGTTGTGCCTGGCCGCGGTGTGCGGGGTGCCGGTGATGGCGGTGGCACCGTGGCGACGGGTGGCGGTATCGGCCGCTGGCCCGCTGTCGGAGGCGGTACGGGAGGACCGTCTCGTGTGGGTGGGTCGTCAGGAGGACATGGCCCGCCTGTACCCGAACGCCTCGGCGGGGCTGCCCTACCAGTTCGCGCTGGCCTTCGCTCCCCTGCACGGTGTCCGCCGGTGGGGGGCACTGGTTCTGGTGTGGCCCAAAAGCCACCCACCCGCACTGACCCGGCGTGAACGCGGGCACATCCTGTCCAGCGCGAGCCGCATCACCCAGGTGCTGGATCATGCACGCGCTCCTTGGAGCATTCCTGATCAGCCCCGCGCCGTGCCGCTGCGCCGACCCGGCCCGGACCCGGCGCAGAGCGGGCTCGCCGCCGTCGACCTGCTGCAGCGGATGCCCGTCGGCGCCCTCGGCTTCGACCTGCAGGGCCGCATCACCTACCTCAACGACGCCGCCGCCCGGCTGCTCGGCCGCAGGGCCGACCGCCTCCTGGGCACCCTGCCGTGGCAGTCCGTGCCCTGGCTCGACGACCCGGTCCACGAGGACCACTACCGCACCGCCGTCTTCACCCGCGAGCCCGTCGCCTACACCGCGCTGCGCCCACCCGACCACTGGCTCGACATCCGGCTCTACCCCGACGACAGCGGCATCAGCGCCCTCGTCTCACCCAGCCGCCACCGGCAGTCGGCCGACGCGTCGCCACCCCGCATCACCCCGGACCTGGGCACCTCACCGACAAAGGCCGGCACAGGGCGGATCCATCAGCTGATCCACCTGGCGGCGGCCTTGAGCCAGACCGTCACCGTGGCCGACGTCATCAACGTGGTGGCCGACCAGATCCTGCCCGCGTTCGGCGCCCAGGGCATGGTCCTCTCCGCCGCCGACGCAGGACGCCTGAGGATCGCAGGGCACCAGGGCTACGACCCGCGCAGCGTCGCCCGCCTGGACGGCCTGCCCCTGGACACCGACCTCACCCCCGCCGGCCATGTCCTGCACAGCGGCATCCCGGCCTTCTTCGCAGACCGCGCCGACATGGCCCGCGCCTACCCCAGGGCATCGGGACTCAGCGACAAACAGGCCTGGGCGTTCCTGCCCCTGCTGGTCTCCGACCGCCGCGTCGGCTGCTGCGTCCTGTCCTACGACCAGCCGCACCGCTTCAGCTCGGGCGACCGCGCCGTCCTCGTGTCACTGGGCGGGCTCATCGCCCAGGCCATGGACCGCGCGCTTCTCTACGACGCCAAACACGACCTCGCCCACGGTCTGCAGCAGGCCCTCCTACCGGTGGCTCTGCCCCACTTCCCCGACCTCGCCGTCGCCGCCCGCTATCTGCCGGCCACCCACGGCATGGACATCGGCGGTGACTTCTACGACCTGATCCGCCTCAGCGACACCACCGCTGCCGCCGTCATCGGGGACGTGCAGGGTCACAACATGCACGCCGCGGCCCTCATGGGACAGGTCCGCACCGCTGTCCACGCCACCGCCGGCGCGCTGCCCGGCGAAGTTCTGGCCCGCACCAACCGCGTCCTGACGGATCTCGAAACCGACCTGTTCGTCTCCTGCCTCTACATCCACATCGACCTCGCCGGACGACGCCTCCACCTGGCCAGCGCCGGACATCCGCCCCCGCTCCTGCGCAGCCCAGCGCCCACACCGCGAACCGTGGCGCTCACGGTGGAGCCGGGCCCGCTGCTCGGCATCGGCATGGGCATGGGCATGGGCATGGGCATGGGCATGGGCATGGGCATCGAGGACGACTACCCGGTCACCACCACGCCCTTTCCCGCGGGATCACTTCTCGCCCTCTACACCGACGGCCTCGTGGAAACCCCCGACACCGACATCACCGACTCCATCACAGCCCTCGCCCACCACCTCACCGACAATGGGGACCAGCCCCTCGACGACCTCGCCGACAGCCTCCTCCACCACGCCGGCCCCCACCAGATCCGCACCGACGACATCGCCCTGCTCCTCCTGCGCAGCCGGTAGGCGACGGTCCTCCCTTGCGAACCGGGTTCTGGCTCACGGCACGCGAGCGGATGGCGGGACGGTACGGCGGAGTCCGGTGTTCCCGGGTTTTGGGGGTAGACGTCCCGTGTATCGATCAAGGCTCAGGAAGCGGGCGGAGCGCATGGACGAGGCTGCCCACGACAACGGCCCGCCGCAGGACAGCGCGCTGGTCAAAAGCTCAGCGGCGTACGACGGATGTCCCGGCGACATCGCCCAGGGCCGCGCCATGGCCCGAGCCTTCCTCGTGCGCCTGCAGTCCGTCCGGCGCCTTCCGGTGTCCACCCGAGCGATGGGCACCGTGCAACTGGTGGTCAGCGAGCTGCTGACGAACGCCTGGAAGTACGCGCCCGGTCCCTGCCTGCTGGATCTGGAGGCGTCCGGCGGGTCGGTGCAGGTCACGGTCTGGGACAGCGACCCGACGCTGCCGGTGCCCGCGGCCGCAGAGCCCGGCCGGGTCGGTCAACACGGGCTGGAGATCGTCATGGCCGTGTGCCGGAGCTACGAAGTGCACCGGGAAGCGGTCGGCAAGAGCACGACCGCCGCGGTCATGCTCGCGGACGGCGCGGGCGGCCGACCCGGCCGGACATGAACCGAGGATGCCGAACCCGGCGGCGCGGGCGTGGGGCGGCGGAACTCGGGGCGGTGGGGCTACAGGTCGAGGACGGCGCGCAACGCCTGGTCGACGCGGGCCATCGCCTCGGGGTGGATCTCGCCGAGGAGCTTCGCGCCGTCGAACCGGGTGGCCCGCAGCTGCTGGACGTTGACCGCAACGGCGGTACACGGAATCGGGTCGCCGATCACGACGGACATGGCGGTGTCGGGGAACCTCCCGGAGGGGTGCAGCAGGATCGCGACCACCGCTCCGTAAGCCTCTTCCAGGCCGGTCAGGGAGATGATCAGAACATTGCGCTCGTCGGGGAGGGCCCAGACCTCACCACGTTTCACAGAGCGTCTCCCTCGCCCGCGAGCTCGTCTCCGAGGCCGAGATCGGCGAGCTGGTGCGCGGCGTCGAGAGTCGCGGCGCGGCGTGCCGCGCGCACGATCCACGCGTTCACGCTCATGTTGGCGCCCGAGGCCGCCGCCTTGATCGACGGGGCCAGTTCATCAGGAATGCGCAGAGTCATCGTGGTGACAGACATGAATGCAGAATAGCCACCGTTCCACGGTGGCGTAAGTCGGTGGCATGAAGTGGTCCCAGTGGGCAGCCTGCACCCGGTTGATCGGGGCGAGGCACCCGGCAGCGGTTTCGTGAAGGGCACGGCCGCCGCGAGACATCGGGCCGCCAAAATGAAGTGCGATCCGTGTTCGACAGCCAGTAACGTCGCGCGATGAGCAGCTTCGGCACGCACCAGAGACGGGTCTACGACGAGAGCCTGTCCGCGTGTGTCCGGCATACGAACCTGCGGTCCTGCCTCGTCCAGTTCGCGCCGTACGGCTTCCGGGCCACGTATCACCACCTCTGCCTCAGCGCGGGGATTCCCAGGAATCTGGAGAAGGATCCGAGCTCGCTGACAAGGGCCGTCGAGGAGCTGCACCACGCCCGGCAACTGTGGCTCGCTGACGAACGCGCCTATGCCATCGGTCGTCGAGCGGACAAGGCGCGTGGCTTTCGGCAGCTGAGAGCAGACGCGTCCTGGCGGGGCCAGCAGCATGGATGGGGAAACATCGCCTACTGTCCCGAGCCGACGAGCCATCCCGACGAACCGCTGCCCGTGGTCGTCGAGCGGGTGCTCCGTTCGTCGGTCCCGCCCGATGAGGCTGCTGTTCCGACGTGCCGTGTATGTGGAAAACGGGACAACGCCAGGGCCTGGCACGACGGCGTCCACCGGATCCATCAGTTGTGCGGGGACTGCGGGGTCAGCCTCGCGGTACAGCGGGCGGACGCGCCCGACCCGTTGTTGGCGGCCCATCACGCCAGGCGGTGGAAGGCGATCTGGAGGTTGCGCAACGAGTTTCGCCGCTACCAGGGTTGAGCGGGCGAGGGTGGCGGTGGCCTCGGCACGGTGGTCGGCATCGCGGTGGGCTCATCATCGGTGCTGACATCACCAGGCCGACCGGCAGTCGAACCGCCTCCGGGTGGCGTCCTGTGACCAGTGGGGGACATGGGTCCTCCAGGTGCGAGTCGGGGCGACGTCGCAGCGCGACATCGCACTGCGGACACCCGGATCACCGACGGTAATTGGGGGTGCTCCCCCCATGTGCCCCCACCGCTCCGCGCCCAGGATGGATCACGGCAAGACCAGCCCGTGTTCATCAGGGGGAACAGGAGGAGCATTGAAAACCTCAATGCGCAGAGCGGTACAGGCCGGCGTGACGACCGCGGTACTGGGCGCGGCGACCGTACTGTCGGCCGGCCAGGCCCACGCCGCGACCGGCGTGCGGGTGGACTCGGTTCGCATCCACGTCAACGCCGTGGCAGGGAAGGCGAACAGTCTTTCCGTCACCCGGTCCGGCAACACTGTCACCATCAGCGACGGCGGCGACGCCGTCACCGCGGGATCCGGGTGCACCCAGGTCGACGGTGACACCGTCACCTGTCCGTACGACGGCCGCACCCTCACTCTCGGCATGGGAGACCTCGGTGACATGGTCCTCGTGACGGGCAGCCTGCCCGCCAACATCAACGGCGGCACGGGCGACGACATCATCACGATCGACTACACCGCCACCGCGCAGACCTTCCTGGACGGTCAGGGCGGGCACGACACCATCTTCGGCGGCGCCGGGGCCGACAACATCACCGGTGGGGCCGGAGACGACACCATGTTCGGCAGAAACGGCGACGACCGCCTCACCGCCGGTGACTCCACGCCCGGCAACGACCGCTCGTACGGAGATGCCGGCACCGACACCTGCACCGGGGACGCCAACGACCTCGAGGACAGCTGCGAACGCTGACCCTCACCCCCGGCCAGGCCCTGACCGGGACCCGGTGGAGGGTCCCGGCCAGGGCGGCTCCACCCACGACCGATCCGGGCTCCTGGCGGTCACCTGGGCCGTGCCCGACACGCCTCCTGGGTCACGCCTGCTGCAGAACCGGAGCAGGCCGCTCCCCCGACCCCCGGATGATGAGGCGGGTGGGAACCGTGACGGTGCGGGCGCGCGAGCGGTCCCCGTCCAGGCGGGCCAGAGCGGTGATGGCGGCGGTCCTGCCGATCTCCTCGGGGTCCTGGGCGACGACGCTCAAGGCGGGTTCGAGTGCCTCGGCGAGGGCCACGTCGTCGAAGGCGACGACGGCGACGTCCTTACGGCCGGTGCGGGCCAGTTCGGTCACTATCCCCAGCGCGACGATGTTGTTGCCTGCGAACAGGGCGGTGGGAGGGTCGGCCAGGCCCAGGAGTTGGGACGTGGCGGCGGAGGCACCGTGCTGGTCGTGGGCGTTGGTGACCAGGGCGCGATCGTAGGGGATCTCGCTCTCCTGCAGCGCCGAGCGGTAGCCCGCCAGACGTTCGCGGCGGGTGTAGAGCTTGGTGGGCAGGTCACCGATGAAGCCGATGCGCCGGTGCCCGTGGGCGACCAGGTGCGCGACGCCGTCGTGGGCGCCCGTGCGGTTGGTGCTGACCACACTGTCCGTGGCCAGGCCCGCCCCCGGGCGGTCGAGGAAGACGACGGGCAGGCCGGCGGCGCGGTGGGACTTGAGGTGGGAGTGTTCGGCGCCGACGGACGGCACGACCATCAGGATGCTGATGCGGCGCGCGAGGAACTTGTCCGTCAGCGCGCGTTCGCGGTCGGGGTCGTCCGCGGAGGAGCCCATGAGAAGCGTCAGGCCGCGGTCGCGGACGGTGTCCTCGATGCTGCTGGCCACGGCTCCGAAGAAGGGGTTGCCGAGGTCGGGAATGACCAGACCGACGGTGGTGTCGGGTCCGCCGACGCGGATGTTGCGGGCCATGAGGTTCGGCTGGAAGCCGAGCTTGGCCACGGCGGCCAGGACCTGCTCCCGGGTCTGGGCCGAGGCGGGTCCGTCCTCGTTGAGGACGCGGGAGACGGTTTTGGCGCTGACGCCCACTTCTCGGGCGACGTCGGCCAGGGTGGGGCGGCGGTTGGCTGCCATGGAGGAAACGGTCTCCTGTGCTCGTCACTCACAGGTTCCGGACACGGCCTGGGCCGGAACCTGTGAGTGCTTCAGTCGTACGTCAGTTGGCCCGGACTCCTGCGGCCTTGGCCGCCGCGGAATCCGCCACGACAGTATCTCCGGCCGCGTCGACCGTGAGCGCGCCGGTCATGATGGCGACGACCTCCGCCATGGAGTAGTCGGAGGGCTTGATCACGGCGGCGCGCCTGCCGAGGCGGTGGACGTGGATCCGGTCGGCGATCTCGAAGACGTGCGGCATGTTGTGGCTGATCAGGACGACCGGCATGCCCTTGTCCCGGACGCGGCGGATGAGGTCGAGGACCTGACCGGATTCCTTGACGCCGAGGGCGGCGGTGGGTTCGTCCATGACGACGACGCTGCGGGCCCAGGCGACGGAACGGGCGACGGCGACGGCCTGCCGCTGTCCGCCGGAGAGGGTCTCGACCGACTGGGTCAACGAGCGCAGGCCGATCTTCAGGTCGGCCATGTGCTCGGCGGCCTCCTCGCGCATGCGCTTCTTGTCGAGCATGCGGAAGACACTGCCGAGGACGCCGGAGCGGCGCAGTTCGCGTCCGAGGAACATGTTGGAGGCGATGTCCATGGAGGCGGCCACTGCAAGGTCCTGATAGACCGTCTCGATGCCATGGGCGCGTGCGCTCTGCGGTCCGGAGAAGGTGATGGGTTCGCCGTTGAGGCGTATCTCGCCCTCGTCCGGGGTCACCGCGCCGGTGAGGGCCTTGATCAGGCTGGTCTTGCCGGCTCCGTTGTCGCCGATGACGGCGAGGACCTCGCCGGGCAGCAGGTCGAAGTCGGCGCCGTCGATGGCGGTGACCTGGCCGTAGCGCTTGACCAGGCCGCGGGCCTGCAGCACGGGCGTGGGAGAGGAGGTGGCGGTCATCGGGCCTTCTTCCGGGAGAGCTGGTCGACGGTCACCGCGAGGATCACCAGGACACCGGTGATCAGGGTCTGGTAGATGGAGGCGACGCCCATCAGCTGCAGGCCGTTGCGGAAGACACCGACGATGAGGACGCCGATGAAGGTGCCCAGGACCGATCCGCGGCCGCCGAAGAGGCTGGTGCCGCCGAGGACCACGGCGGTGATGCTGTCGAGGTTGTCGGTCTGCCCGGCCTGCGGGTCACCGACTCCGGTGCGGGAGATGAGCAGCACGGCGGCGATGCCGTAGAGGAGGCCGGCCACGGTGTAGACACCGATGGTCAGGCGGGAGGTGCGGATGCCGTTCAGGCGCGCCGCTTCCGGGCTGTTGCCCAGGGCGTAGACGTGCCGGCCCCAGCCGGTGCTGCTCAACGCGTAGGCGAGGAGGAGGAACAGGGCGATGGTGACCAGGGAGCCGTAGGTGATGTCGGTGTTGCCGAGAGGGAAGGTCTGCCCGAGGGCGGTGAGGGGGCCGGGCAGGTTGGTGACCGTCTGTTCCTCGGAGTAGATGTGGGTCAGCGCGAAGGCCACGTTGAGCATGCCGAGGGTGACGATGAAGGGCGGCAGCGGGATCTTCTGCACCAACAGCCCGTTGAGCAACCCGAAGCCGCCGCAGACGACCAGGCCCAGGGCGATGGCCGCGAGCGGGGGCAGGGAGCCCTCGGCGGCCATCTTGGCGATCATGATGCTGCCGAACGCCATCACGGCTCCGCACGACAGGTCGATGCCCGCCGTGAGGATGATCAGGGTCTGTCCGATGGCGAGGGTGCCGACGACCATGACCTGCTGCACGATCAGCGAGAAGTTGCCGCCGGTGAGGAACTGGTCGGTCGAGAGGGAGAAGAAGGCGCAGGCCAACAGGAGGGCGACCAGGGGGCCGGTGGTCGGTGCCGTGAGCAGTCGGCGGGCCGTGGTCGGTGCTTTGAGCTCGGCGTACGGCGAGGACGTGCCCGGGGGTGTGGTCGTGGCTGTCATGCGAAGTCCTTGTCGGAAGACAGAAGTCGTTGCCCGCCCTGGTCGGAGGGCACGAGGACAAGCGGGCGGCCGTCCCCCGGTCAGGGAGGAAGGGACGGCCGCCCCGCTGAGGGGAGAGGCGGAGTCGTGCGGGCCTCAGGGGGCGGCTCAGCCCCAGCAGTTCTCCAGGCCGTATCCGGTGTCCTTGGAGGCGACCCCGTCCTGTGCCTTGTCGGTGATCAGGGTGACGCCCGTGTCGGTGTAACCGGACGCCTTCTTGCCGTCCTTGGCGTACGTCACCACGGCCTTGACGCCCTCGGAGGCCATCTTCAGCGGGTACTGCTGCGAGGTGGCGGCGATCTTTCCGTCCTTGACCGCCTGGGTCCCGGTGCAGCCGCCGTCGACGGAGACGATCAGGACGTCCTTCTCCCGGCCCTTGGCCTTGAGCGCGGTGTAGGCGCCCAGCGCGGCGGGCTCGTTGATCGTGTAGACGACGTTGATGTCCGGCTCCTTCTGGAGACAGTTCTCCATCGCCGTCTGGCCCTTGGCCTGGTCGCCGCCGGTGTCCTGGGCGCAGGCGACGTCCTTGTCGGTGGCGCCGAAGCCCTTGAGGAAGCCGTTGTGCCGCTGGACGCCGACGGAGACACCCGGTGCGAGGTCGAGGGCGGCTATCTTCGCGGTCTTGCCCTTCATGGCGGCCTTGGCGTACTCGCCGATCAGCTCGCCCGCCTTGAGGTTGTCCGTGGCGAAGAGGGCGTCGACCGCGCTCTCCGGTTCGGTCGGGGTGTCCAGGGCGATGACCAGGACGCCCTTGGCCTTGGCCTTCTCGATCGCGGGCACGATGGCCTTGGAGTCGCTCGGGGTGATCAGGATGCCCTTCACCCCGGCGGCGACCATGTTCTCGATGGCCGTGACCTGACCGGCGTTGTCGCCGTCGAACTTGCCGGCCGCCGTCATCAGCTTGACGCCCTCGGCCTCCGCGGCCTTCTCGGCGCCCTCCTTCATCTTCACGAAGAACGGGTTGGTGTCGGTCTTGGTGATCAGACCGACCTTGACCTCGCCCGAATCGGAGCCTGAGCCGGTGGACGTCGATCCGGAGCCGGATCCGCAGGCCGTCAGGGTGAGCGCCGCGACACCCGCGACAGCGGCGGTTCTGATGAGGGAGGAGGACAGGCGAGTGGTGCGAGACATGATCGACTCCTGTGGGATAGCGGGCGGCACGGGGCCGGATACTGAGCATGCCGTCCGGGAGTGTCATCGTTGACTTATGTCATCGTTGACACTGCCTGGCGAGGATGATGGACTCCGTCTCCCGGAAACGTCAATGCCCTGCGACCGTCACAAATCGGCAACGCCCGCAACGCCCGCGGCCGTCGCCCGCCGGCAGCCGCGCCACGACACGTCCGGTCTGCCCGTTCGTTCGTCAGAGAAGAGCAGCCCATGAGCCCGCGTCAGATCACCGTCCTGGGAGAGTGCGTCGCGGACGCCTTCGCCGAACCCTCAAACACCTCGAACGAACTCGCCCTGCGTGTACTGCCGGGCGGCGGACCTGCGAATACGGCAGTGGCCCTGGCCCGGCTCGGCACCCCGGCCCGCTTCCTCGCACGCCTGTCCGGCGACGTGTTCGGCCGCCTCTTCCGCGCCCACCTGGAGGCGTCCGGGGTCGACCTGTCGAGTGCCGTACAGGCCGCCGAGCCCAGCACCCTGGCCGTGGCGGAACTGGACTCCCAGGGGCAGGCCGCGTTCTCCTTCCACGCGCAGAACACGGCCGACTGGCAGTGGACGGCCGGGGAACTGGCACAGGTGGACCTGTCCGACACCGTCTGCGTGCACACCGGGTCGCTGGCCCTGGTCCGGGAACCCGGCGCGGCGGCGGTGGAGGACTTCCTGGCGGCGGCCGCCCCCGGCGCGACCATCAGCATCGACCCCAATGTCCGGCCGCTGCTGGTGCACCCCGATGTATACCGCGCCCGGCTGGCGCACTGGTGCGCCCTCGCCGATGTGCTCCGGCTGAGCGAGGACGACCTGGAACTGCTGCTGCCGGGCACCCCGCCCGAGCAGGCGTGCGACGTCTGGCATGCGCTGGGGGCGCGGCTCGTCGTGATCACGCGGGGTGCCGACGGTGTGCTGGCCTCGCTCGACGGCGAACGGATTCAGGTGCCCGCCGTGGCGACGACCGTCGCCGACACGGTCGGGGCCGGGGACTCCTTCACCGCCGGGCTGTTGCACCACCTCGGCAGCCGCGGCCTGCTGGGCGGCCGGTTGACGGAACTCGGCCTCGGCGACGTCGCGGAAGCATGCCGGTTCGCCGTCCGGGTAGCGGCCCTGACCTGCTCGGTCGCCGGCCCCAATCCCCCGTGGGAGAGCCAGCTGACGCAGCTGGCCACCGCGGACCACGCGTGACGGGCATGCGAGCCGCCTGTGTGGGCGTTACGGCCGAACCGTTGACGCGTCGGCCGGATTCCCTCCATCATCGGGCAGTCGATGTCATCGATGACATAAGTCGACGATGACACTTTCGGTCGGGCGCCGTGGACGACAGCGCCGACAAGACGTCACTTTCGGCTGGTCCGCGCCGGGCACCAAGGCCGTCGTCCGGCATCTCGACTCCGCCCACGACTGATCCCCGCCCCGACCGTGAAGGACACCCCACCGTGAACAAGACCCTGCTCGCCGAGTTCACCGCCCGCGAGGGAGCGGAGGACGAGGTCACCCGCCTGATCCTGGAGTACGCCGAGAAGGTGCGGGAGGAGGACGGCAATCTCGCCTTCGACGTCTACACCAAGGCGTCCCACCCCCGCGCCTTCTGGATCTTCGAGGTGTACCGGGACGAGGACGCCTTCCAGGCCCACCTCAAGGCGCCGTACGGCGGCCCGTTCAACACCGTCCTCACCCCGCTGATCGAGGAGGACGCCTCGGTGCTGACCTTCCTCGCCCCCGTGACCTGACGGCTCCTTCGTCCGGCGACCGACATCGGCCGGGCCGCCTCACGGGCCCGGCCCTTCACGGCCGGACCACCGGGCCGACCTGCCTGGACCGGACGGTATGGTCTGCGACCAAACCGAAGGCTCGCAGTAGGCACGGGGCGGGGAAAACGTAAGTGCACACGCGCATGGTCAAGATCAACGTCGCCCTCGCCGCGATGCTCCTCCTGTTCGTCTCCGTGGTGGCCCTGCGTGCCGTGATCGGCCCCCGTATGACCTGGGAGTACGACGAGGTCTTCCCGGGTGCCGGCGAACTGTCCGGCGTGGCAGCGACGGGTGCCGACGACATCTGGGTGGCAGGCGACGGCTACCTGCTGCACGACGACGGGACCGGTTGGCGACGCCGCCCCATGCCGACGTCACTCGCCGACAGCGTCCACCGGGCGCGCTTCGACGCCGTGGACTCCGGCGGCTTCCTGCTGACGGCGAGCGCGAAGGACGGCCACACACCACGGATGGCCCGCTGGGACGGCACGCACTGGACGGCACTGCCCAAGCCCCCGGGCAACCGTGCCGTGGATGTGCGGGCCTTCGCCGCAGACGACATATGGGTCCTCGACGGCAGGACAGGGGCGTCCCACTGGGACGGCACCCGCTGGACCGCGATCGACCTGCCCGTCACCGTCACGGCGCTCGACGGCGTCGCGCCCGGGGATCTGTGGGCGGTCGGCCACCATTACCCGCACGGTCCCGACGAAAGCCTCGGACTGCCTGGCGCCCAGCCCGCCACCATGCACTGGGACGGCCGCGCCTGGAAGCGCGTACCGGCACCGGAGTACCACTACACGGACCCGGCGCCCGAGGAACTGGCCTACTTCACCGAGGTCGCCGCGCTGGCGAGGGACGACGTCCGCGCCTACGGCGAGCACACCTCCATCAGCGAGGACGACGAGCCCGACCCCGCTCCGGAGAGTGTCCGGCTGCGATGGAACGGCACCTCCTGGATCAAGCTGGCGAACTCCGGGGGAGCATGCGGCGACCGCGGCCCCTGGGTCGACGACGGTGAACGCGGGGCGGTCCTCAGCGCCGGCCGGTACCTCACGGCGGACGGGCGCTGTGAGGGGATCGCACGGACGAAGCCACCGAACACCGACGGGATCAGCTCCAGCACGGGCCGACCACTCCGGCTGAACGCCATCACGGCAGTCCCTGGCACCGACAGGATCCTCGGTGTCGGCTCCCTTGGAGACTCCTCGGTGATCGTCAGCCTGAAGCGCTGACGGACCCCCTGCCTGAACGTTCGCGCCGCTCTCTGAGCCGCACCGCGTTCTCGGTCAACCGCGTTGACGCCCACCAGATCAAGGGCCCTCCCCTGGGAGCCGATAGCGGGGCGTTCCGTAGCGAACCATGATGGGTGGGCGGTGCCACACTGACGCCATGGGAAAGCCACAGACGATCGACGAGTACGTCGAGGGCTTCGCGGGGCAGAACCGCGAGGTACTTGAGCAGGTACGGACGCCGGCCCGCGATGCGGTCCCCGCTGCGAGCGAGGCGATCAAGTGGGGTCATCCCGCGTGGGTTCAGCCGTCCGGGACGATCCTGTTCATGGTCAGCGGCCACGCGAAGCACGCCAACATCGTGGTCACCCCGAGCACCCGCGAGGCGTTCGACGCCGCCCTCACCGGTTTCACCACCGGCAAGGGCTCGGTCCGACTCCCGTACAGCCGGCCTGTGCCGGGCGACCCGCTGCGCCGCATGATTGCGTTCCGCATCCGCGAGCACGAGGACGACGGCGTGCTGTGGATGTGACGACCGGGGAAAGCGAACCTGGGCTCCGCCTTCCCCGGTCGCCCCCACACACCGCCGCCAGGAGAACGAGGGCGGCCGGCGCTTTCCCGGCAACGCCCCGTATTCGGCCTAGGCGCAGCCCGGCGGTTCATCCTCGGCCGGTACGAATTGCATCGTGGGCATCCCATAGGCGTCAAAGTTGGCGGTATCCGGGCCGATCAGAGTCATGTAGCCGGCGAGCCTCTCGCTCTCTTGCGAGGGCGGCTCCCCCTTCACCTGCTCGACACCGGGGAACACGGAGTCGAGGACCCACCAACGGCCGCCGAAATGCAGCCACTTGATCCCGCAGTGCGTATTGATGTCGTACGGATACGGCTTGTGCTGCTTGGGCTTGGCCGGCCCTTCCTGCCACTCGCCCTCCGCGACGGTGCGGGCAGGCAGGGTGGGGCCGGTGTACCCCTCGTCGCCCGGATTGTCGGACGAGGACGAGCACCCCGAGAGCAACAGCCCGGCACTCAGGAGCAGAACAGCGGCTTGGCGCGAGGCTTTCATACATCTCAGACGCTGCGGACAGGCGTTCCGTTCGCTCCCTGACGGTCGAACGACAACGTGGGCTTGTCGTTCGACGCCCGCCATCGGCCATGTGAACGACGTTCGTCCGATCCTGCACTCCGATCAGGCGATGTGGCGTCTGAGCTCGGGCATCTCGCAGACGTCGGTGTCCGCACCGGCTGCCGCGTGTGGGGATGCGGTCGGCAGGCGCGAATGCGCCGGGGGGCGGCCTCGCGCCACGCCCAGGGCTTGGCAGGCGGCGGCGGGCGTGGCGCAGGCGCATGACGTGGGTCCGGTCCGTAGGCCGGCCGCGATGTCGGTCGTGCCGGACGACGGAATCACGTGAGCGACACGAGGAACAGGCGTGCGCCAGCTCTGGGGCGCGGCTCTCCACCCTCTATAACGGATACAATGACGCCGAAATGGGTTTCCGGCGCACACATGGATACATCGGCCGCCGAAAGGGTGACCGTTCCATGGCTTCGGCGACAACACCCGTCCCTGGCAGTCCCGACTGGTGGGCGAGCCGGCCGTCGGCTCCCACCCATCGGCGCGGGCGCCCCCGATGGACGGTGACCGGTTCACCGGGACGGCCTTGAAACTCATCGATGAGGTCGGGGCCCAGGCGCTGACGCTGCGGATGCTCGCCGACGCCGACGCCCTGGACTCGGGCACGGCAACGCTCTACCGGCATTTCAACAACAGGGACGAACTTCTCGCCCTGGTCGCCGACAGAATCCTGGGCGAGGTCCACGTCCCGCCCGAGGAGAGGGCTCAGAGGGCTCAGAGGGCTCATTAGCGGTCCCAGCCGTCCGGAAAGCCGCTCCGCCTGGTCAAGTCAAGGCCGACTGCGCAGGTCGGCGATGCAAGGGGGAGGCGGAGCGGGTCGGGGGATCGGCCCACCGAAGGGTGCCCCGCTGTGCGGGCGGACGGCTCACCGACCTCCCTGGCCGCAACCGTCGCCGAGCCCCGGGAAAGACCCGTTCGGCCCGTTCGGTGACGGACCGGGCGAGCCTGCCGGAACGATGGGACACACCCTGGTGCCCTATGGGATGTGGGGGCGCCGGGGGTGGGACTGCCCGCGTCCGCCGTCGTCGCGGCGGTAGCGGTGCCTGTCGGTGCCGGTCACCCTCGCCCAGCCGCGGGCCTTCCTCGAACCCGAGGGAGCCGGTCCCGCGACGGGCATCCCGGAGCGGCCGTAGTGGAAGGCGGCGATGCGGTCGCTGTGCTGCGAGTTGAGCCGGTGGATGAGGAACGCCCCGAGGATGATCACCGCAGTGATCACGATCATGGTTACGAATGTCTCCACGGTTCTCACCTTCCCATCGGCTGATGCGGCCTCGCGGCCGTCACGGCCGGAAGCCGCGAACGTACGACCGAATCCCTGGGCTCATGTCCCCCTTCGTAGTCCCAGACCGCTTCCAGCGCCCGGTCGGCCTCGTGCACCGCCCGTAGGCGCGCCGCCTCCTCCATCAGCCGGCTCGCGGTCGACGTGCCCAGTGGGTCGCTCGCGGCGGCCATCAGCCAGGCTGCCGAGAGGGCGGGTGTCCGAGGCGGGATCACCAGGAGGTTCCAGCGGCCCGTGCGGTACGACAGCAGCAGCAGTTCGTGCGGGTCCTGTTCGGGCAGGAACCAGCCCACCTTCACCACATGCCCGGCGACGGGCACATGGCGTGGAACGACCGGCCAGTGGATGGGGTTGACCGTGACCCGCGTGATCCGCCCCCACAAAGCGTCCAGTACGGCGGTCAGGGAGGGGAGTTCCGCCTCGAGATCGCGGGAACGGGGCCACCATGCGCCGTCCAGGAGGGCCGGTGCGGGACGGACTCGAGCCAGCCTCAGCCGGAGAGAGGACGAGGAGACCGGGTCATCGGCTCTGGCTGTCGGCGGGAGGGAAATGGTCGCGGTCATGGCGCAACCCTGCCCCGGGCCGATCTTGACCGGCCCGGAATATTCGATCGCCGAAAACGACACGAGCTTGGAAGCCGGTGCACGAAATATCCTCGGTAACTCGAGCCTACTCCTCGGGCTGGTCCAACGAACCGCGCGGGCAGAACCGCACGGGCAACGCACAAACGGTCCCGTGTGCCCCTACCTGGAACCACGTCCCCGGGGACCGATCAGCCTCGACCCAGACACATGAGCCCGAAGTGCGCCCGCCCGGTGGTTCCCTGGCAACGCTCGCTCATGTCCGTTGGCTCGGGCCCGTTCGCTCGGTGCCGGTGTCGATGAGGATCTGTTCGGCGCACCTCCCACTACCGGCGCGGACGGCCTCAGCCATGGCGGCGCGCGCGGCGTCGGGCGTCGCGTGGGGCGGAACCACGAGGAGGGAGAAGAGATCCTGCTCGCCCCGGGTGATGAGGACGGTGTCGTCGCCTGCCGGGAAGGAGTCGATGTGGACGACGCGCTCGTCGATGGTCATCCGCGTCGGCAGCTCTTCCCAGGCACCGGTGTCCAGGCCGACTCGCGTGACGGGCCCGAGGTATTCGGTCAGCGCAGTGATCAGGCTGGGGAGTTCGGCGGCGATGTCGCGGGAACGAGGCCACCACACCCCGTCGAGCACGCCGTGGCGGTCGTGCTTCGTCTCCAGTCGTACGACCGCTGTCCCGGGCCGCACGGCCTGGTGGACGGCATCCGGCAGGAGCCTGGTCACCCGCGGGGAGTCGGATTCGACCATCGCACTCGCCTGCCTACGGGGAACGAGGGGACCGGGGGGATTCCTCGTCTACACGGTACTCCCTGGCCGACAGCGGCCGGGGAGCCACCAGGTCGCCCTCGGGCGCTGCGATGCCCGAGGGCGTAGTAGGCCGACGCAGTAGTGTGAGATCCAGAGTGTGAGAGGTCTCCGGCTTGCCCCAGACGGGCACATCGAGACCGTCTCGGTCAAGCGTGAGGGCCGTCGGTGGGTCGTCGTGCTCAGCGTCGAGCAGGACCAGCCGGAGCCGCTGCCCGCGATCGACAGCGTCTGGGCATCGATCTGGGCATCGATCTGGGCATCGCGAACTTCCTCGCCGACTCGGGCGGCGATTTCATCCCCAATCCGCGCCACGGGCGTAAGGCAGCCACGAAACTCGAAGCCGCGCAGCAGGCCCTGTCCCGGTTCCCGCGCCGCAAGGCCAAGGAGCGTACCGCCAACCACCAGCGCACTGTGGAGAAAGCCGCCGAACTGCACGGCAAGGTGCGTCGTCAGCGCCTCGACCACGCGCACAGAACCGCCCTCGGCCCGGTCCGCGCGCACGATGTGATCGCGCACGAAGACCTCAGGATCCGCAACATGAGCAAGACCCCCGCACCACCCAACCCCGACCGGGCAGGCTTGTTCCTGCCCAACGGGGTCCGCCGCGAAGGCCGGGCTCAACAGGTCGATCAACGACGCCGGTTGGGGGTGTTCCTGACGATCCTGCACGCCAAGGCTGAAAGCGCCGGACGGGAAGCGATCGCCTGGACCCCCGCAACACCTCCCGCACCTGCCCCGAATGCGGGCACACCGCCAAGGAGAACCGGCCCGCACAGGAAGCAGTGCTCTTTCGTCGCACAGTCATGATCGGTGGAGCGCCGTGGGCATGCGGCCTCCCACGGTGACCATCCTGGCCATCGGCGGGCTGCTGGTACCGACCGTCGCGGCCATGCGCCAGGTCCACCGGTTCGACGCACCCCACGCGTGACGCATCGCCCGGCCGCAGCCGGGCCGTGCCTGGCAGGGCCGGTCACGGCCGAATCGCCCGCGGTGGCAGCCATGGGCTGCCGCGGGCGCCACGCGCGCGCGGCGATGCTGTTCAACCGCACCGGTTCCGCGGCGGACACCACCATCCGCTGAACCGACCTCGGCCCGACCTCGGCTTCCGCCGGCGTGCGCAACGCCTGGCCCCGCACCGCCGCGGGATCGTTCGCCACCGGCTACACCACCTCGGTCCCGGCGAACGACGCGCTGCCGCTGACCGTGTCCGGCACCGAGGCGTCCGGCGCGACGTGACTGGACATCACGTACACCGGCGGGAGCAGTGACAGCAGCACGGCCTGTAGGGCCACATCCGGGTGAGCGGCCAGTACGCGCACGTCGTGGCCTTCCCGCCGACCGGCTCGGCCACTACCTGACGCCCGGTCTCCGTACTCGCGCACCCGGCCAAGGGCGCGAACACCGTCGGTTTGCCCGGGGTCTCCGGCGAACGCAACCGGACCTTCACCCAGACCTCGCGCGGTGAGCTCGTGTTCTACGGCAACAAGTGCCGCGACGCCGACAGAGATAGGCCGTCGGCTGGGCTGAGCCGGGCTCGCCGGCTCCCATGCGTGCCGCACATCAGAGCGTGGCGAGAGCGCGGTAACGCTGAACGCCACGACGACAGCACCATTGTCGCTCGGTCGGCAATGCAGGCCGTATTTCGTGAGCACATCTCTGGCTCTCCGTCAATTCAAGGACGACTTGACCAGCTTTTCCGGACCGCGTCAAGGCTTGAAAGTAGGTGAAGGGTCACCCCTTTCACACGCACCACGGAGATTGCATCGCGGACTAGAATCGATCGACAGGGCCGGTGTTCGGCCCCAGTCGTCATGCCGAGCTGTTTTCCAATGAACCTCGGTCAATTTCCTGTTCAAAGGGAAGGAAGAAGTGCGTATGAGCGCTGTGCATGGAACGACCGTGGACATCGCTACACGAGACGGCACAGCCGATGCCTACCTGGTGCGTCCCGAAGGCTCCGGCCCGTTTCCCGCCGTCCTGCTTTACATGGACGCCTTCGGGGTGCGCCCACACCTGAAGAAAATGGCCGACCGTCTGGCCTCGGCGGGGTACTGCGTCCTGGCACCCAACGTCTTCTACCGCCACGGGCCGGCCCCGGTGATCCAACTGCCGGACTTCGTCGACCCGGTCACACGCCCGGAACTCTTCCAGCGCCTCGGACCGCTCATCCGGTCCCTGACGCCGGAGGCGGCCATGCAGGACGCGGACGCCTACCTGTACTGGCTGGCCGAATGCCCGACGACCAAGGGCGGACCGGTCGGCGTCACCGGCTACTGCATGGGTGCCGGCTTGGCGCTGCGCACGGCCGGTGCCCATCCGGACCGGGTGGCCGCCGCGGCAGGCTTCCACGGCGCGAACCTCGCCTCCACCGCGCCCGACAGCCCGCACCTGCTCGCCGACCGCATCGAGGCGGAGCTGTACTTCGGTCACGCCGACCAGGACCGCGCGCTGCCGCCGGAACAGGTCGAGCGTCTGAACGCGGCTCTCGCCTCGGCGGGCGTACGCCACCGCTGCGAGGTATATGCCGACGCACACCACGGCTTCACGCAGGCCGACACCGCCGCATACGATCCCGCAGCCGCGGAACGCCACTGGGTGGCGCTGCTGGACCTTTTCGCACGCACACTCTGATGCGCTGAAACAAACAGGCGCCGCAATGCGAAGGGATGCGGTTTCCGTATAACCGGCCGGCACCACCACCGGTGAAATTCGGGTGAATAAATCCATAGCACACAAAATTGCATCCCGGTCGGTAGTCCGGGGCGCAGCCGGTCACCATTTCTTCATTTCGCCTGGTTGCGTCAATCATCCTCTCCTGCAAAGAGGCCCAGTGTGCTCCCTCGTACGAAACCAATTGCACTGGGAGTACTTTTGTCTGGGACACGTATCGTCATCGCCGGCGGCGGTCTTGCCGGGATGACGCTGGCCCACTACCTGAACCGGCACGGCCTGGACGTGGCCGTCTACGAGCGTGACACCGGCATCGCCGCCCGCGAGGCCGGCTACCGGATCCACATCAACTCCACCGGCACCTCATCCCTGTACGCCGCCCTGGAGCCGCGGCTGTGGGAGCTGTTCCTCGCGACCTCCGGCATGCCCGACGACGACATGCTGCTGTTCGACGAACAGCTCAACCTCCGCCCGGGCCGCGACAAGTCCGCCACCGAAGGCATCGGGGTGCCCACCGACATCCCCGAGCACCTGGTGGTGTGCCGCTCGACGCTGCGCCGGATCCTCTACCTCGGCCTTGAGGAGGCCGTGCACTTCGGCGCCAAGGTCACCGGATACCGTTCCCACCCGGACGGGACCGTCACCGTACTCCTGGACGACGGGGAGACCGTCGAGGCCGACGTGCTGATCGCCGCGGACGGCATCAACTCCGCCGTACGGGCCCAGAGGCTGCCGCAGGTGAAGGTCGCCGATCTGGCCGCGCGGCACATCGCCGCGAAGGTTCCGATCACCGAGGAGACCAAGGCCAAGCTGCCGGCGCAGCTGTTCAACACCTTCTCACTGGCCTACGCCGCCGACCGGACCGGACTCACCCTCGGCCCGCTGGAGCGCAGCAACCCCGGCTCTCCGCTGGTCAAGGAACAGGACCCGGACTTCCAGGACGAAGCCACCAAGAACTACGCGCTGAGCATCTTCAACTCCGTCGCGAGCCGCATGATGCCCGACGCCGAGCTGTTCACCGCCACTCCCGAGCAACTGAAGGCGTACGCGCTGGAGCGCGTGGCCTCCTGGCATCCGGCCCTGGTGGAGACGGTCCGGCTGTGGGACACCGCCACCGTGCAGCCACTGACCCTGCGCAGCTGTGTTCCCGCCCGCGCCTGGGAGCCCTCGAACGTCACGGTGGTGGGCGACGCGATCCATGCCATGAGCCCGTCCTTGGGCATCGGCGCCAACACCGCGCTGCGCGACGCGCACGTCCTCGGCGAGGAGCTGCTCGCCGTCGCGCGAGGCGCCAAGGACCTCCTGGACGGAATCGGCGCGTACGAAGACGCCATGCGTGACTACGGCTACAAGGCTCTTCGGATGTCCGCGGCGGTGGGCGAGAAGGTGATCGGCCACCTGCCGCTGCCCGAGTAGGCCGGGCTGAGGACCGGCTGATCCCGCCGGAGACGCCCATGGTGGTGATGCGCCGCACACCACGGCCGTCATGCCGGGCACACCACACCACCACAGGCGCCGGCCGAGGGCGTTGGACCGTTTCGGGGCGAGGTCGAGGGCACGGCGGGCTCCGCATGCCGGTCCTTGGAGGAGAGTGACGATGCCAGAGTTGCGCGATACAACCTTGACAGTTGTATCGCGCAACTCCAGGATGGCGTCATGGCGGCCAGGGACGAACCCCTCGATGCGATCCACGAGTCGATCATCCTGTTCTCCCGCAATTCCAGGGCGCGGGCGAACAACATGTACGACGGCCTCTCCTTCGTCGCGTACACGATGCTGTCGTACGTACGCGCCGTCCCCCAGCCGACCGCCTCCGATCTGGCGGAGCGGTACGGCCTGGAGAAGTCCACCGTCAGCCGTCAGCTGTCCCAGCTGGAGGAGCACGGCTTGCTGCGCCGGGTGTCGCATCCGTCGCGGCCCAGGACCAAGTTGCTCGAACTCACCGACACCGGTCGCGACCGCCTGGCCCGCGTCAGGCAGCACCAGCGCAAGGCGCTGCAGGAACGGCTCGGCCGGTGGCCGGACGAAGACGTCGAGACGTTCAGCCGCCTCCTCCGGCGGTTCGTCACGGAACTCGACTGACCGCCATGACAGGACGAACGGAGACACGTATGCGCCTCGGCACGTACTTCCACCGGTACATACCCCGTCGGCTCACGCCAGGGCTCGTGCCGACGACGGGCCGGCGGTGAGGACCGTGCTGTACGCCGAAAGCCTTCGGCCCGCTGCCGTGTTCGACCTCGGCAGCGCCAAGGTCTCCAAGGAGGAGATCCTCGATTTCGGCCGCCGCTTCGACCCGCTGCCCCTGCACACCGACGAGGACGCGGCAGCCGGAAGCCGCTTCGGGGGCCTCATCGCCAGCGGTTTCCATACCGCGGCGATCCTGCAACGTCTCGTGGTGGACACGGTCTTCTCCCGTGCCGCTGTCATCGCGGGCCGGGAGATCAGCTCCCTGCGCATGCGGGCGCCCGTCCGGCCCGGGGACGTGCTGAGCGGCACGATGGAGATCGTGGAGATCCGGCCCCGCGACGACGGCACAGCCGTGGTCCGCAGCCGGGGCACTCTCACCAACGACACCGGCATCGTCGTCCTGGAGGTCCACGGGGAGACACTCTGGGAACACCGGCCGACGAGCGGGAGCGGAGGCGGGGCAGCCTGACGGACCGGAGTGCCGCGGTAACCGGAGGGGCTTCCCCAACCCGCCCATGCCCCGCCCGCGTCGGCGTCGGCCCGCCGCCCTCCAGCGGACGTCGACGGTCTGGCAGACACTCGCCACCAGGGCGGGTGCCGACGGGGGCGGCCACACGCGGGCGGACATGCGGTCGATCGTCGGCTGCGACGGAACAAAGGCATCCTGACCGCCGGACTCGACCTCGACGACCTCGCCCGCGTCCGCGCCCGCTTCGACCTCGACACCACAGGCCACTACGCCCGCCCTGACATCTTCGCCCGCCACGTCGACGAATCCCCCATGCCACCGTCACCAAAGGCTGACCGGCCGCAGAACGGCTGTGCAGAACCCGTCCGGCGCCCGGCGGTGCGGGTGATGCCGATGGTGCCGCCGGACAGAACACCACCGATCACCACGGCCACCACTGGCCGGCGCAGCGAGCCCTCCCCGTCCGCACCGGCCTGGTGCCGCGGCCCGCCCCGTCCGCACCAGGTCGGTCGCTTCTGATGGCTCTTGGTCGGAGATCATCCGGCCGATCAGCGCCGCGCGAGGTGACTCGTGAGGCGCCTGCCGCCTCACCGGACTCGTCCGTAACCACTCACGAACGGCTTCAAGAGCCCTCAGAAACGGCCTAGCCGCGCTGCCCTGTCCACACGGACTGGCCGCAGTGACCTGTCCGCGTCGAGCCGGCCCGACGACCGGGCCGGTCTGCGCTCAGGGCGCCAGTCGGCCCCGACCACGCTGCCACTGCCCGGCCGGCATCCACTTCACCGTCCTCACACCGATACCCGTTCCCTTTCCGCACGTTGGACAGCGGTTGTCCGTTGTCCAACGAGGCGGTTGGATCGGGCCGGGGGCGATGTTCACCCGAACGGGAGGCACCCGATCCGGAAGCCGGCTCCGGAGCGTCTATCGGGGTGGTCAACTGTCAAGGGGGCTGTGGTGGCGTGGTCGACGGGGTTGCTCGGGTTCGTCGCGGGGCTCCTGATATCGGTGGCCACCTCGCCCGTGGGCGTCTCCGGAGCGGTCTTCCTCCTGCCTGTGCAGGTCAGCGTCCTGGGCGTGCCGAGCCCTGCGGTGACCCCGACGAATCTCCTGTACAACGTCGTGGCCGGCCCCGGTGCACTTCTGCGTTACTGGCGGGCCGGGCGCCTGGGCGGCCCGCTGACCCGCCTGCTCATCGCGGGTACGGTTCCCGGCGTCGTCATCGGAGCAGTGATCCGTGTCTTCGCCGTTCCGGGTCCGCGGGTCTTCCGCCTGCTCATCGCCGCGCTGCTGCTGCCGCTCGGCCTGTGGCTGTGGCTGCGGACCTTGCGCCCGACACCAGCCCGCGCCGACCGCCGGCCGTCGCCCCGCGCGACGATGTCGCTGGCCCTGGCCGTCGGCGTCGCCGGGGGCATCTACGGGATCGGGGGCGGCTCCCTGCTCGGCCCGGTCCTCGTCGGCCGCGGAGCACCGGTGGCCACCGTCGCACCCGCCGCTCTGGCCTCCACGTTCGTGACGTCCGTCGTCGGGGCGCTCACGTACGCGTTGCTCTCCCTGGCCGCCACAGGCGACATCGCTCCCGACTGGATGCTGGGCCTGTCCTGCGGGGCCGGGGGCCTGGTTGGCGGCTACGTCGGCGCCCGTCTCCAGCCGCTACTGCCCGAGACCTGGCTTCGGCTCCTGCTCGGCACCCTCGCCTCGGGCGTCGGCGCGTTGTACGCGGTCCAGGTCTTGCGCTGACCGCGCGTGGCCCGTCCCCGAGCGTCGAGCGCGCTGTCGCGAACAGTGAACTGCCGCCACGGTGCCGACGGCCTGACGCCTCGCCAACCGCTGTCGAAGTCGGACGGCAAAGCGGGTTGCGAAGCGCTGGTGACCGAGGCGGTCAAGGCCCGTGCCACGGCCGAGTCCGAGAGATGGCTGCCGCCCGCCTGTCCACCGAGCGCTGCGACATCCCGGCAGCCGACGTTCGCGACCGCCGCGCCTTGCCGGGCCTCTTCTTCGCCTCTTCTATCGACGGGCCCACCACCGCACCCTCGACCTGACCGCCGCCGGGCGTGCCGCGCAGTCCCGTTCCCTGCGTGCAGGACGGGGCCCCTACCCGGTGTGCGGTGGTAGAACGGGGCCCTGATCGGCACTGCGCCAGGCATCAGAGCGCGGGCCGAACGAAGGCACACAGATGGGGAGTTGGGCATGGCGGCAGAGAACATCGACGATGTCGTGGACGGGCTTGCCGGGGTCGTGCGGGAGGCCGGCCGCGCCGGTGACCGGGTCGGGTTTTTCGCGGCACTGTACCGACAGGTGACCGTTGAGGTCCGAGCGGGCATTCACAGTGGGCTGTTCGACGACGGCGCCCGAATGGACCGTTTCGACACATTCTTCGGCAACCGCTACTTCGACGCGTACGACGCCTGGCGCCGTGACCGGAGCGGGCCGCGTTGTTGGCGCGAGACATTCGGGCTGCTGGACGACGCCGACACCGTCATCGTCCAGCACCTGCTGCTCGGCGTGAACGCGCACATCAATCTCGACCTGGCCGTCGCCGCCGCGCGAACCGGCCCAGGCGAGGCCATCCACGCGCTGCGGCGCGACTTCCTGCTGATCAACGACATCCTTGCGCGGGTGGCCCTGGCGGTGCAGGACTCGGTCGGCGCCCTGTCGCCGCTCATGTCGCTGCTGGATCGGGTCGGAGCCCGCACCGACGAGCAGATCCTCGACTTCAGTGTCCGTCAGTCCCGCAAGGAGGCGTGGCACAACGCCGTCCTGCTCGCCGGCCAGAACGAAGAGGAGCGTGAGGCCACCATCGAGCGGCTCGACATCCGGGCCGCCGTGCTCGCGCGGTTGATAGCGCGGCCGGCCGGCCTCGTCCGGCCTGCCCTGCAGCTGATCCGGAGCACCGAGAGTGATGACGTGTCGGCCGTCATCACTCATCTGGACAACGCAGTCGGGTGACCTCAGCCCGGCAAGAGACGAGGTGGGACCCGGCAGATCGACATGGCGCCGTTCCGAACCTCCCGAAGGACCAGGACGTGCACCCTGAAGCCCGGGCTCGCCCCGGTCACGGGGCTCGGACCTGTGTGTCCGCCCATGCTTCGGCGCGCACATGGGCGAAGTCGAGCACGACACAGGCGGACATCAGGGAGACCGGCGTCGTCGAGTCGGTACAGGTCCGCGTCGTACGGTCGGCCCCAGGCGCCGCCCGCGACCAGATCGGAAACCCGGCAGTGGGTCGCTGGGCAGCATCACGTAGGACCTGCCACCAAACCCGCTGAATCCCATGCCCCGCAGGCCGGTTCTCCCCTCCCCGTACGTTTCTGTATCTGTCTGTATCTGTCTGTACCTGTCTGTACCTACGGCCGGGATGTGATGCCGGAACCGGTCGGACCGACGACCCCTGCCGCCGCGTACCAGGCGGTGGGCGGTCGTCGGCCCGGCTGCTGCGGCGGTGGTGGCTGCCTGCTGCTACGACGCCGAGGCGGTGACGCCGTCAGGGCTTGGTCGGCTTCACCTTCCTGTCGGTGCCGTTCACCCGCACAGTCACCTTCTTCTGGCTCCGCGCCCGGTCGGCCACGATGTCGTACGACGTGACCCTGCCGTTCCGCCACTCGCAGCTGACCTCGTAGCCGCCGCGGGCGCGCAGGCCGGTGAAGGAGCCCTTGGCCTTCCAGTCGTCCGGGAGGGCGGGCAGGAGGTGGATGACTCCCGCGTGGCTCTGCAGGAGCATCTCCGCCACCGCGCCCGAGATGCCGAAGTTGCCGTCCATCTGGAAGGGCGGGTGGTCGCAGAACAGGTTGGGCAGCGTGTTGTAGGTCAGCAGTCCACGGAGCATGATCTGGGCGCGTTGCCCATCACCGAGGCGGGCGAAGAGCGCTGCCCGCCAGGGCCAGGTCCAGGAGCGGCGGCTGTCACCGGACACCGTCGCGGCCGTGAACGGGACACCTTCCTTCTCGCCGCACCGAGCCTTGAGCGAGACGAGGGCGGCAGCCGCGAAGTCGCTTGTCCTCGGGGTGATCTGGCGGCCCGGATAGACCGCGAAAAGGTGCGAGGTGTGGCGGTGGATGTCGGTGGGGCTGTCGATGTCCTCCTGCCACTCCTGCAGTTGGCCCCACTTACCGATCTTGTTCGGTGCCAGGCGTGCCTGCATGTCCGCGACCTTGGTCCGGTAGGCGGGGTCCGCCTCGAGTGCCGCTTCACAGTCGAGGTAGTTCTGGAACAGGTCCCAGATGATCTGCTGGTCGTACATGACGCCGTCCTCGCGCGGCCCGTGCTCGGGGGACCAGCCGTCCGGCGCGACGAGAAGTCCGTCCTCGCGCTCCTTGAGATGGTCCTCCCAGAACTCGCAGATCTCCTTGATCATCGGGTAGGCGAGAGTGCGGAGGAAGTCCGGGTCCTGGGTGAACGCCCAGTGTTCGTAAAGGTGTTGTGCGTACCAGGCGCTCGCGACGGTGTTCCACTCCCACGCGTTGCCGCCGAAGACGCTCTGGCTGGTGCGGGCGGTCCAGCCTCGCGTGTCCTTGCCGAAGGCGTTGCGGGTGGCCACGCGGCTGGGCACCGCCACCTGCTCGATGAACCCGACCAGTGCCTCATGGCACTCCGACAGGTTCGTCGTCTCGGCGCCCCAGTAGTTCATCTGGATGTTGATGTTGGTGTGGTAGTCGGAGGCCCACGCAGGCTGGTTGCTGTCGTTCCACAAGCCCTGGAGGTTGGCGGGCAGGCCGTTGGGGCGGGAGGAACTGATCAGCAGGTAGCGGCCGTAGTCGAACATCGACTGTTCGAGGGTTGGGTCGGCCCCACCGGCCGCGTAACGCGCCAGCCGGACGTCGGTCGGCAGAGCGACGACGTCGGAGTCGGAGGTGCCCCAGGCGACCGAGACACGGTTCATGAGCTCCCGCGTCTCGGCGGTGTGCTGGGCGCGCAGCTTGTCGTAGGGCCGCCGGGCCGCCTTGTCGAGCGTCTTCGCGACGATCGGCTCCGGATCGGCTCCGCGCCACCCGGCGACGGCGTCGAGCCTGTAGTCGGTACGGGCGTCGAGGAGCAGCGTGAGGGTCGTGCAGTCGCTGAACCGAAGCGTCGATCCGTCTGCGCGGAGTTCGCCGTCGGTGTGCACGGCCCGGACGGTGCACGTGTGCTTGAGGCCGTTGCCCATGACACCGCTGAAGGCGATCTGTCCGGCTCGGGCGTCGACGGTCGTCGGGGCGTTGTCCTGTGCGGACGTCAGCGATATCGCTCCGGAGAGTTTCCGGGCGCCGTCCGAGGTGTACCGGAAGACCATGACGTCCGCGGACCGGCTGGCGAAGGCCTCGCGCAGGACGCGCCGTCCCGGCGCGCCGAAGCGGGTGACGTGGACGCCTTGCACGAAGTCGAGGCTGCGCTGGTAGTCGACGACCGTCCGCTGTGTGCGCGTGTCGAAGCCCGCGCCTTCCAGCGCGATCTCCGCGATCTGGAAGCCGTCGGAGGACGCGCCGGGAGTCAGGGTGAGCCGGTAGACGCGGTAGGCCGTCGTGTTGGTGATCCGGAAGGTGCGGGTCTTGCCGCGGTCGGCGAAGGGCGCTCCGGGGTTCTGCGTGTCGAGGGTCGTCCAAGCGCGCCCGTCCTGCGACGCCTCGAGTACCCATCGCCGAGGATCGTCAAGCGGACGGTCCGGGGCCGCCGTCAGCGCGTACGAGGTGACGGCGACCGCGCGGGGCAGATCTGCCTGCCAGACGACCGCCGGTGCGTCGGCGTCGACCCGCCAGACCGTGGCCGGATCACGGTCCGCCGAACTCGAGATGTCCGTGGCCCGGGACCCGGCCCTGGCACCGGACCCCTTTGAGTGCCCGCTCGGCGACGACAGGTACATCGAACCGCCCCCACCGAGGTCGACGCCGGACAGGCCGACCTCGCTCACCTGGAAGTGGCTGACGCCCGCCCTGGGGACGAAGTCGAACCGGTAGAAGCGGTAGGCCGCGGTGTCGTCAGTGGTGAATTCCTTCGTCTGGAAGCGGCTCTCGAAGGGCGCATCCAGAGTGCGGCTGTCCAGCGTGGTCCAGGTGGTGCCGTCGGCGGAACCCGAGAAGGTCCACTCCTGCGGGTCGCGCTGCGGAACGTCGTTGGCACTCGTCAGACGGTAGGACGCGACCGCGACGGGTTCGGGGAGCTCGACCTGCCACCGCACCTTCGAACCGGGCCCTTCGATGCACCACTTGGTGCTCGCATCACCGTCGTACGTCCTGTCGACTCCCTCCGACGATGAGCTGCTGTACGGTCCCCCCGGGGCCGTGATCTTCGGAGTCGAACGGGAAGCGAAGGTGACAACGACGTCACCGAAGTTCCGGTACGAACCGAAGCCGGTCATGCCGGTGTCGAACTCGCTGTCCGGCTTGCCGGCGAGAGCGTTGTCGTAGTTGTTGATCCCTCCCCACAGACTCTGTTCGTTGAACTGGATGCGCTCCTCGTCGGGATCGGCGAAGAGCATCGCACCGAGTCGGCCGTTGCCGATCGGCAGGGCCTGCGACTGCCAGTCCGCGGCGGGAACGCGGTACTTCAGCGTCTTGCGCGAAAGAGTCGGCCGCTGGAGGGCTGCCGACGCGTCGGTCCCTGCGGCGACGGCTTGCCCCACGGGTGTGCCTCCGGTCAACTGAGTGATCAAAGGTGCGAAGGCGAGGGCACCGCCGAACTTGAGCATGCTCCGCCGCTGCGGTTCGGATTCATTGATCACAGTAAGGTTTCCTGGCTCATACATCGGCTCTTTCATAGAGAACTGATTGTCACGCCCGACACCTGCCATAAGCTCGATCATCGTCGCCGGTACATAGATCGGATGTCTAGAGGTGGGTGCCATCGAGTGGCCTGACACCGATCACCGAGCGGGCGCGAGGCCCGACGGCCCCGTCGCGCAGCCCGCGTGCCGGTTGGCACGGCCCTCCGCCCCCTCGACCAGGCCCTGCGTCAAGTCGGTGCCCCTCCTGGCGGGTTGGATCGCCTGCACCGAGTCGCCGAGGCGAGATCGACGGCGGGCCGCCTCGTGCCCTGTGCGCTGAACCGACCTGCGCTCCGCCCGAAGCCAGGGGCGGCCGCCCCGGCCGGTCCACGGGGCGGCGAAGGCTGTCGGTGACGCCAACTATGCTCCCGCCCATGAACGAGGACGACAGAGGACCCGGAAGACGAGTCGTCGACGGGCGCTTCGAGTTGGAGACCCGTCTCGGCGGTGGCGGGATGGGGACGGTCTGGCGGGCCAGGGACCTGGCACTGCACAGGCTTGTGGCCGTCAAGGAGGTCCGTCCGCCCGACCGGGACCTCGCCGAGTACGACCCCGAGGGCGCACGGACGCTGCGTGAGCGGGTGCTGCGCGAGGCCAGGGCCCTGGCCCGCATCGACCATCCGAACGTCGTCACCATCCACCACATAGTCGACGGCGGCGACGGCACCTACCCGTGGATCGTGATGGAACTGGTCAGTGGTGGCTCGCTGGCCGACCGGCTGGCCCAGGGCCCGATGCCGCCGGCCGAGGCGGCGCGGATCGGTCGGCAGGTGCTGGGCGCACTGACCGCCGCACACGACGCCGGTATCCAGCACCGGGACGTCAAGCCTGCCAACGTGCTGCTGCGCCCCGACGGTCGTCCCGTCCTCACCGACTTCGGTATCGCCGCGATCCGGGAGACGACCGGCCTCACCGCCACCGGCTCCGTCATCGGTACGCCCGACTTCATGGCCCCGGAGCGCATATCGGGGCACGAGGGCGGATCCGCCTCCGACCTGTGGTCGCTGGCGATGATGATGTACACCGCCGTGGAGGGCCACCACCCGCTGCGCCGCGGCACCACCCTGGCCACCCTCGCCGCGGTCCTCAACGACGACGTCCAACCGCCGGTTCGCGCCGGTGCCCTGGGCGACGTGCTGATGAGCGTGCTCGTGCGAGACCCGTCAGCGCGGCCGTCGGCAGCCGTACTGGACCTGCGGCTGGCCGAGATCGAGTCGGGGCCGGCCGCTCCGGCGGTGTGGGACGCGCCCACCTCGTATCCGCTGGTTCCGCCGTCACCCTCCGCCCACCCGGCCCCGCCGCACTCGGGCGGCTTCACGTCGCCGACCGCGTTCGCCCCGTCCGGCGTCACCCCCTCGCCGCCCCCTTCCATCGGGGTCGGCAAAGACGCTCCCGACCCGGCGCGTGCCACCACCGCCGGATTCGGCCCGCCGCCGTTCCAGGCACCGCCGATGCGGGCTCCGTATCAGCCGGTGACCGCCCCCGTAGGGCCGGTACGCCGACGCGCACCGCGCCTCGGCGTCCTGATGAGCGTGACGGGAGCCTCGCTCGCCGGTGCCCTGATCCTGCTCTGGTGGCTGCTGCCGTTGGGAGACGACACCCGCGACTTGGACACAGGTGCCTCGGACGCGGGCGCCTCGGCCACCGCCTCGGCCCCGAAGTCGACTGTCTCACCGGCCGACGCCACCCCGGCTACCCAGCAGCCGAAGGATGCGGAGACCGGCGGCATGCTGACTCCGGACGGCATCCGCACCGCGATCAAGGCGTTCGAGAAGGAGACGGACCGAGACATGTTCGGTGACTTCTCGGTCTACCCGGACTACGTGTCGGCCCAGCTCATGGTCGAGGGCAGTGACACAAGGTACGACACCTACACCTACCGTCCGGGGCAGGGGGTGGAGAAGGGCATCATCAAGGGCACCCTCGCCGGCGGCGAACAGCCCGTCAGCCTCGACGACTTCAACTGGGACAAGGTTCCCGCACTCCTCAAGGAGGCGGCGAAGAAGCTCAACGTCACCGATCCTGAGAACCGATACCTGCTGGTGAGACAGCCCAACGACATCTTCGGCACCCCAGCCGGAATCGCCGTCTACCTGAGCGACGAGTACAACCGGTCCGGATACCTGGAGGCCGACACCGACGGCAAGGTGACCCGCGTGATGCCCGCGGAGGACTGACCCCTCACAACCCGGTGTCACCCCAAGGGACTCCGGCTCAGGTACCACCCCGGCACCCCGGGGTGCGGTTGGACTCTCCGCCCCACGTCCATGGGTGCCGTCTTGCGGCGGACTCGCCCGCCCTCAGGCGGGCTTCGGCATGGGCGCGTTGTCCACTTCCTTCATCCGCTCGGACGTCCAGTGGTCCCGGACCTACTCCGGGTCCTGTCGTACATCGTTGATCGTGGTCCCCGAGTCCGGCTGCGGCTCGGATTCCGTGGCAGGGGCCGCGGTACGCCAGGCGGCCACCGCCACGACGGCGGCGCGGGCGACGGCCACCGCCCAGCGGCTCGGACCGCGCAGTGTGGCAGTCGTGTCGGTCCGGGCCAGTGGTCACGCCCCATGCGCCGCCGGTCCGAGACGGGCGGCCGCCGACTACAGGGCCTCTGTGCCACGGCGGCCGCTGCACACGGGAATCGACCGCGCACCCCTGACCTGAACGGCGGCACCGGAGGTGTCGGCCGGCTCATGGTCGAGCGCCTCGCCCGCGTCACCGCAGGCCTCCGGCGGCAGGACCGTGAGTGACCTCCTTGCTCAATAGCGCGACCGCCGAAGCAGCGAGGCGGTTGGCGAATATAATCTGGCTCATGTCGAAGCCTGACGAGCTGCTCGTTGACGTCGCCGCCCTGGTCGAGTCCGGGCAGAGCAATCAGATGTCCCTGACCGTGGTCACCGGTGGTGCTGTCATCACCGGTCGGCTGGCTCCCGAAGCAGTGTGGAGGCAGAGGGTGTCGGATGTGCTCATGGATTCGGACCGCTTGAGCGAGTTCTCCGCCGTCTTCGATACCCCCACGAAGAACGAGCCACCTACGCATCTGCACTTCCACGTCGCCCGGATCCTGCAGGGCACGGTGGGCATCCCCGAGACGGGCGGGATGTACCGGGTCGCGATCGAGGACGTCAGCGCCTGGACCATGGGCGACTTCAGCTACTCCGACCACTGAGCAACCGCTGCTGCGGGAATCCATTGCACACAGCGTGGGCCCGACCGGTGTAATACCGGTCGGGCCCACACTGCTGCTGAGGGGTCGGTTCGTGCCTGTTTCCTCGGTCAGACGGACACAGAGGTGCCGAGCATCGCGGAGGCTTTCTGGAGCGGGCTGAGGAGGCTTACGGGCGCGGCCTCGGGGAGGGGGCGGCAGGTGAAGCCCAGCTGAGTCATGGCCCGCAGGACTTCGCCGGCCGTGAAGTCACGGCGGTCCTGACGGGTGATGACCTCGCCGACCTGCTTGACGGGGTAGTGCCGGCGGCCGATGGTCACGGTCTCGCCGGAGCCCGGTTCGGGCTTGATGCCCTTCATCGACTCCAGCACACCGCTCTTGGTGAGCTCGAAGGGGAAGCGGGCGATGACGCAGCGCATGAGGCCTCACAAGGGATAGAGGGGAGGGTCCGACCAAGGATGATGCGGTTCAGTGGGCGAGGCCGACGACGCCGAGGGCGCCGCCTTGCATGTCGACGACCGGCAGGACACCGAGCCGGAGGTGGCGCTTCGCGTACTCGACTTCGCCCCTCGTGCTCACGGGCGAGGTGAACGATCCGTGGTCGTCGAGGATGTCGCGCAGGCGGACGCGATCCGTGTACGCCGAGCTTTCACGGACGGCGGTGAGTTCGCCCTGGGTGACCACGCCGATGTACTGGTCGTCCTGGTCGCAGACGACCAGTCGGCCCGTGCGTGCGGCGGTCATGACGGCCAGGGCCACCTCGACGCTCATGTCGTCACAGACCTGCGGTCCGGCCGCGTCCATGACCTCTACCGCCGTCCTGTGCACGGGGTTGGCGCCCGCCGGGCGGGGCTGCATCTGAACCAACGTCAAAAGGTGCCTCCTGCAGAGATGGGTCAGCTTCCTGATCACGAAGGTTCTAGGCCGCCGCGTCGTAGCCGGACTGGCGTACGGGCGCGCGCCGGGTCGCCGAAGCGGGGCGGCGGCGGCCTCGGGAGGAGGTGCTGCGCTTGGGGCGTTCGACCACCGGTGCGGTGATGACGACCGGGATGCCGGACGGGGCCTGGGCGCCGGTGATCTGGCTCAGGGCCTCGTCGCCCGAACGGACCTGGGTGGTCTGCGGCCGGATTCCGGCGTCCGCCATGAGGCGGACCATGCCGCGACGCTGGTTCGGTGTGACCAGGGTGACCACGCTGCCGGACTCTCCGGCACGGGCCGTACGGCCACCGCGGTGGAGATAGTCCTTGTGGTCGGTCGGCGGGTCGACGTTGACGACGAGGTCGAGGTTGTCGACGTGGATGCCGCGCGCCGCGACATTGGTCGCGACCAGCACGCTGACGTGCCCGGTCTTGAACTGCGCAAGTGTGCGGGTGCGCTGCGGCTGCGACTTGCCGCCGTGCAGCGCGGCGGCCCGTACCCCGCTGTTGAGCAGGTCCTGGGTCAGCCGGTCGACGGCGTGCTTGGTGTCCAGGAACATGATCACGCGGCCGTCGCGGGCGGCGATCTCCACGGTGGCGGCGTGCTTGTCGGCACCGTGGACGTGCAGGACGTGGTGTTCCATCGTCGTGACTGCACCGGCCGACGGGTCGACCGAGTGCACGACGGGGTCGGTCAGATAGCGGCGCACCAGCAGGTCGACGTTACGGTCCAGGGTGGCGGAGAACAGCATCCGCTGCCCCTCCGGACGCACCTGGTCGAGCAGCGCGGTGACCTGCGGCATGAACCCCATGTCAGCCATCTGGTCGGCCTCGTCCAGCACCGTGATGCCGACTTGGTTCAGTCGGCAGTCGCCACGATCGATGAGGTCCTTCAGCCGGCCCGGGGTCGCGACGACGACCTCTGCCCCGCCGCGCAGCGCGCCGGCCTGCTTGCCGATCGACATTCCGCCCACCACCGTGGCCATCCGCAGCCTGAGGGAGCGGGCGTACGGAGTGAGCGCGTCGGTCACCTGCTGGGCCAGCTCCCGCGTCGGTACGAGGATCAACCCCAGCGGCTGGCGGGGCTCGGCCCGCTGTCCGGCGGTGCGGGCCAGCAGGGCGAGGCCGAAGGCGAGGGTCTTGCCGGAACCGGTCCGTCCGCGCCCCAGAACGTCACGGCCCGCCAGAGAGTTCGGCAGCGTCGCGCCCTGGATCGGGAACGGCGCGGTCACCCCCTGCTTGCCGAGTTCGGCCAGAAGCTGCTCGGGCATGGCGAGCTCGGCGAAGTTCTCGACGGAAGGCAGCGCCGGGGTGATCGTTTCGGGGAGAGCGAACTCACCCTGCACCGCGGCGGGTCGGCGGCCGTAACCGCCGGAACGGGCAGGCGCGCCGGAACGGCGCGGTGCCTGCGAGCTGAAACGGCTGCCGCCCTTGGTGGCGTCGGCACTGCCATTGCGGGTGCGGGCGGAGCGGTTGTTCGTTCGTGTGCGGTTCATGCGGAACCTTCCTCGATGTGGCACATATCAAGGAATTCCCGCAGCGATGAGCGGCATGGAGAATTACAAGTATGGACCGATAGCGAAATAAAGCACATCCGGCCGGACGGGAATCCGCGCTGGCGCAGGTGCTGAAATGAGTGAGGCGCTGGAGGTGTAACTCGGGCGCCGACTGCGGCGTAGCCCTTCAGGATCCGCGTGGCATCCTGAAGGAGGGGCCGCGTGTGGTAAGAATGCGGATTCCTCCGCGTCGTCCCGCCGGTGACACCGCTGCGGGAAATGCTTGTAGCTGGGGCCCGCACCCCTAGGATGCGGGCCCCAGCTACAACGTGCGCGTCAGGCCGGAACGATGTTCTCGGCCGTCGGGCCCTTCTGGCCCTGCGCGATGTCGAAGTTCACCTTCTGGCCCTCGAGCAGCTCACGGAAGCCCTGGGCGGCGATGTTCGAGTAGTGGGCGAACACGTCGGGGCCGCCGCCGTCCTGCTCGATGAAGCCGAAGCCCTTTTCCGCGTTGAACCACTTAACGGTGCCAGCAGCCATGCCATATCTCCTTTGAGGGGGGGGCAGTACATCGAAATCCACACTGCGCAGATTCCGTGTCGCCGCGATGATTACCCCGTCCGGAAATGGCCGGAAATACAAAAGCGCTCCCACCGGCTGGAGCCGTGTGGGGCACTTGAAGTTTTGGGAACCACAACTGCAACTGACATCAGAGTAGCACGCTGCAAGGGGCTGCGCACGTTACATAATTCCACTTTGCTCATCGCGGCAAAAACTCTCACCACAGGGTCCGTCAAACTCTCACCTCACGAGTACAGATATTGATCCACTCGGAGTGCAACGTCGTCAGGAAGATCGGGGAACTGCCAGCAGCTCGTACCGACTTCCTGGGGACGTCCTGGGGAGCCGGATCCCACGGATACGACCGCTCCCCCGCCGACCGCCCGATACCCTGCGTCAGTGGTCGGGGGGCGACACCTGACCGCCCGTCTCGCGGAGTTCCACCTCTGCCCACACCCCCCTGGGCGTGCGCCCACCGCGCCGGGCGGGGCATTCGGCGGGGACGATTCAGGCGGTGGAGACGTTGTCGAGGTGCAGGGCCACGGGGACGGCGGCCACCTCGGCGTGCTCCAGGTGATCACGTTGAACGCGCCGACGGCTCCGCCCGTCGCGCCGCGCGGAACTCACCACATCGGCCGTGCGGAGCTCACCACGCCGACGGTCGTTTCGGCAGGATTCGGCAGGATCTGACGGCCGCCTCGTCAGGTCGACGCAGGCAGCCGGACGGCCCGGACTCAGACGCGGGAGGCGAACAGTTCGGCCAGGTGCTGGGTCGACACGTCGGCCAGGTCGTCGAGCTGGACTCGGCAGGACATACCGTCCGCCAGGAACACCGCGTCCGTGTGTGCTCGCACCGCCGGCAGAAGATGCGTCTCGGCGACCGCCACGCTGACCTCGTAGTGCCCCTTCTCCACACCGAAGTTGCCCGCCAGGCCACAGCATCCCCGCACCTTGGTGACGGTCGCGCCGGCCCTCTCCAGCAGACGCTGGTCGGTGTCCCAGCCGATGACCGCGCTCTGGTGGCAGTGAGGCTGCGCGACCACCTCCACGCCGGTCAGGTCCGGCAGGGGCAGGTCGAGGCGCTCGACCAGCTCCGCGAAGGTCAGTACCCCCGCGGCCACCACGTCCGCCTCCTGGGCGTCGCACAGCTCGCTCGCGTCGCTGCGCAGCGACGCGACACAGGACGGCTCCAGCGCCACCACCGGAATCCCAGTGCGGATGTAGGGCGCGAGCGTCCGCACCGTCCGGCTCACGATGCTCCGCGCCTGGTCGAGCCGACCGGTCGTGATCCAGGTCAGGCCGCAACAGGCGTCCTCCCGGATGACACGGACCGCGAGGCCGTGCGACTCCAGGAACCGGATCGCCGCCAGGCCGGACTCCGGGAAGAAGTGGTCGGTGAAGGAGTCGGCCCAGATCCACACGTCGGCCGACGCGTCCGCGGTGCGAGATGCGTACGTCGCCTTCCTGAGGGTGGGGGAGGCGAACTTCGGCACGGACCGCCGGTGGTCGATGCCCGCGACCCATTTGACCAGGCCGGCGAGCGGCTTGACGCGCAGGAGCACGTTGGCCGCCGACGCCAGCGGCGCGGTGAGCCGGGCCCACTTCGGGAGCTGTCCGAGGAACGTGTGCGACCGCGGTCGCCTCACCCCGGCGACGTCGTGCCGCTGGTGCAGCACCTCGGACTTGTACGTGGCCATGTCGACGCCGCTGGGGCAGTCGCTCGCGCAGCCTTTGCACGCGAGGCACAGGTCGAGTGCCTCCGTGACGGCAGGGTCCCGGAGACCACCGAGCAGCAGTCCACCGTCGAGCGCCTCCTGAAGCACCCGGGCGCGGCCGCGGGTCGAGTCCCGCTCGTTCCTCGTGGCGAGATAGGAGGGGCACATCACCCCGGCGGTCCTCGGCGCCACGCACGTCCCCACGCCGGTGCAGCGATGCACCGCGGCCCCGAGGTCTCCGTCGTCGTGCACCAGCCGCAGACCGGAACGCACCGGCGCCTGAGGACGCACCGGGCGCAGGCCGTCGGTGATCGGAACCGGGTCGGCGATGATGCCCGGGTTCAGGATGCCGTCGGGGTCGCAGACCGCCTTGACCTGCTGGAACAGGGTGAGGGACGCCTCGTCGTACATCAGTGGCAACAGCTCGCCGCGGACCCGGCCGTCACCGTGCTCCCCCGACAGCGTGCCGCGGTAGTCGCGCAGCCGTGTCGCACAGGCCGTCATGAAGTCGCGGAACACCCCGGCCGAAGCGGGCTCGCCGGGCTGGAAGGGGAAGTCGATGCGGCAGTGGATACAGCCGTCGCCGAAGTGCCCGTACGGAATGCCCTGAAGGCCGTGAGCTCGCAACAGTTCCTCGAAGTCACGCAGCCACGCACCGAGGTGCTCCGGCGGAACGGCGGCGTCCTCCCATCCCCCGTACGCCGGCGTCGCCAGCGACCTGCCCGCCAGCCCGGCGCCGTCCTCACGGATACGCCACAGCGCGGCCGCCTCGCGCGGGTCGTCGATCAGCCTGCTGTCCAGTGCGGCGCCGGCGGCGACTAGCCGCCGCACCGAATCCAGCGCGTCCTCGCCGGCCACCTCCGCGAACAGCCAACCACTTCCCCTCGGCAGGTCGGGAACCGGCGAACCCTTCTCGCGCACCAGATCGACGATGCGCGCGTCCATGCCCTCGCACGCGATGAGCCGACCCGGTACGGCGGCCAGCAGCGCCGGTACCGCATCGGCCGCGTCGGCCATCGTCGGATACCCGAGCACCAGCATCCGGCGCTCGACCCGGTCGTCGACCAGCCGAACGGTCGCCTCGAGGACCGTGGCCAGCGACCCTTCGCTGCCGACGAGGAACCGTTCGATGCGGCGCCGCTCGGGCAGCAGGTGTTCCAGGCCGTATCCGCTGACCTGGCGGCCGAAGCGGCCGAACTCGGTACGCAGATGGAGCAGATTCGCGTCCCCGACGGCCGCCAGACGCCTGGCGGTGGCACCGCCGGGCCGACCGCCTTGCTCAAGGGCCAGCTCGCCATTGCCGTACAGCACGCGCAGCGACTCGACGTTGTCCACCGTCCGCCCGTAGCCCAGGGCCCGCGACCCACAGGCGTTGTTCCCGATCATCCCGCCGATCGTGCAGCGGCTGTGTGAGGACGGGTCCGGTCCGAAGCGCAGCCCGTGCGGCGCTGCCGCGCGCTGCAGGTCCGCGTGCACCACGCCCGGTTCCACCCGGGCCGTACGTGCGACCGGGTCGATGTCGAGTACCCGGTCGAACCGGCGGGTGTCGACGACGATGCCGCTGCCGACCGCGTTGCCTGAGATGCTGGTGCCCGCACCCCGCATCGTGACCGGAACCCGCAGCTCACTCGCCACCTGGCGGGCCGCGATCACGTCCTCGGCGTTGCGTGCCTGCACGACCGTGGACGGGACGACGCGGTACAAGCTCGCGTCGGAGGAGTACAGAGCCCGTGCCAGCGGCGAGTCGTCGAACTCGACTCCCACCGCGCGAAGAGCGGCGGCGAGATCCTCACGGGATGCCGTCGACGAGTCCTTCGGGGTTTCTCCTGTCCCGGACTGTGCTTGAGTGGGCATGATCAAGACTAACCAACGCAGGGTAGTTCTTCGGCCTCGCGACTCACGCCGGCGAAGGAGAAGTCAGCGGCCGAGCAGCGGTGGCCCCGGCAGCCACGCTCCCGGCGCCGGCCTCGTTGTCACTGCGGGGCCCCGCTGCCGATCCGGACCGGCCCTGTCGGGAACCCAGCCGGGCGACCGTGTACCGGGAACTGCGGCACGTGGACTGGACGCCCTCGACGCGGCGATCGGCGGCCGGCTGACCGTCCGTGCGGATGCCCACAAGCTGTCCGGCTGCTCCACGTCGGCCACAGAGCCCTCCGGGGGTCAGGGGCGTGTTTCGACTCCGCCGGGGGTGAGGACCGGCTGCATCTCCGCCTGCTGGAGTTCGGCGAGCAGCTCGCTCTGGCCGGCGAGCAGTTCGGTCAGGATCCGGCGGGCGGCGCGTAGCAGTTCGGCCACGTCACCACCGGCGAGCGCGTAGCTGACGGTGGAGCCCTCCCGGATGGACACCACGATCCCCGACCGGCGCAGTACGCCCAACTGCTGGGAGAGGCTGGACGGCTCGATCTCGATCTCGCTGAGCAGGTCGCGTACGGCGAGAGGGCCGCCCTGCAGCAGTTCGAGGACCCGGATACGTACCGGGTGCCCGAGCATGCGGAAGAACTCGGCCTTGGCCTGGTAGAGGGGGACCTGCATGAGAATCGCTCACTCCCTGGCGCGTGACGGCTCTTTCTGGGCACGGCGGCCCTGTGTGTGCCACCGCAGGCGGTAGTGCGGACCCATACTCGTGGATCCGGCCTCGCACACCCATGGGATTGACCTGATCTGGATATGTCCAGTTGCAGAAGTCTTCAACTCATGGGCGTGCGAAGCCGTGAACCGTGGCGCTTTCTATACTTCGAGTTCACCCTCGATGCGCTTGAGTTGGTGACGGGCCATGGCCAGGTTCGATTTCGCCCGGTCGAGCACGAGGTAGAGGAACAGCCCATTGCCGCCACGGCCCTTGAGCGGCTGGATGATGTGGTACTGGCTGCCGAGTGTGATCAGCACGTCCTCGATCGCCCCCTTGAGTCCGAGGTGTTCCATGGTGCGGGTCTTGGCGCGGATCACGTCCGTGTTGCCCGCCGCCGCGACAGTCAGGTCGAGGTCCTTGCCTCCCCCCAACGTGCCCAGCGCCATGCCGCTGGTGTAGTCGACCAGCGCAGTCCCCAACGCCCCCTCGATCGACGTCATGATCTCCTTCAGGGAAATCTCCACATTGCTCATAACAGCATCTCCTCCGGGTCACTGCGCGGCTCGGGCGCTGCCCTCTCCGCCGGTGCGAGGACCCTACGAAGTACCCATGACCGGAACGTCTGTTGTTTCGGAACTGAACGAGGGAGCCTCGAAATGGCGCACTGATGCATTACTTGTGACTGCTCACGTACAGGATCAGGTTCGAGCTGCCCGACTCGCAGGCCTCGGTGAGCTGCTGGATCCACATCCGCCGCAGCGCCTGGACCCGGTCGAGCAGCCACAGGGGACACAGAGACGTTCGGTGCGTGCAGGGCCGCAAGCAGGCTCAACCCGTCGGACGGCTGTCTTCGAACCGGATCGCGTACCGGCCGAACCAGTCGGACGGAACCGAGCCGGCCAGCCACTGCGGCTCGTGGGTGGCCACGCTGTCCAACGCGGCCCGCAGGGTCTCACCCAACTGCCCACTCACCGGGAGAGCGGCTGGTCCCAGGCGTTGCCGACGGACACCGTCGACGGCGCCGACTCGGCCGAGCCCCCTTGTTGCCCACGGCGCGCGTCCCCTCGGAACCGCGCCGTGCCCGTGTCGAAGAGAAGCGGCGCGAACTCCTCCCGCGCGCTGTCCCGGAGCCACACGATCACCAGGTACTTCCTGCCCCGGACGTCAGCGAACTCGGCGAACCGGTCTCGTGCGGCCTCCTCGGTCACGATGCAGACGGGCTCGAGGGCACGCGCGGTCCTGTCCCGGTCCTGACGGTCGGCTCGACGGAAGGAATTCCGCAGCAGATGGGCCCGTTCACCGTGAGGTGGACGGGCCCGTTCACGCGCCGCGCATGCTCATGCGCGGGTTGTGTGTTCACACAGCACCCGCGTTATTACCGGGCGGCCTTCTTCGCGCCGGAGAACGCGGCGAACGCACCGATGGCGAGAAACAGGAAGGTCATCGCGCCGGCCGTCTCGCCCCAATACTCGGTCAGCACATCGACGTGCTCGACGAGCATCGTGGTCGCGGAGACGCCGAGCTCGTCGGCGAACATCATCGCGATTCCGATGAGCTGGCCGAGGTAGACCGCACCCAGCGACAGCAGGGCGCTGACCACGGGCAAGACCGGGTTGGTGCCACCGATCTTGCCCGCCGCGAAGCCTATGAGGAAGCCGACGCCGACGGCTGCGTAGCCGATCTCGTACTTGGTCGCGCCGACGATCCCGCCGTAGATACCAGCGGTGACCAGGGCCACGACGACGGCGGCGACCAGGCCCAGGGCGAGGTTGTTACGGGCCGGCGCGGCCGCGGGCGCGAACGGGGCCGGGGGAGGTAGGGCGGCACCGGGCTGCTGGGCGTAGGGATTGCCGTCGGCGGGCTGCTGGGCGTAGGGATTGCCGGCGGCGGGCTGCTGGGCGAACGGGTTGCCGTCGGACGGCGGCGGAGTTGACTGGGTCATGACAGGATCCCCCCACGAGACTGATACGACGAGTGGCGCGATGCGTGCGCACAAGTGTGCGACAAGACGCCGAACACTAGCAGGCGCGACAACCCTCTTCACCAGGGATTACACGGGGACTTCGCATGGGAATCCACAGGGGAGTCCGCGCCGGAGGTTGCGGGAATCCGTATCACGCCCGATGCGACTGGCGACGCCCCGGTCTTCCCCCAGGTCATGTCCCGCTTACGCGTCCCCCGGCGAGCCGGCCGCCCCAAGGCCACGCCGGACATGTACCAGGTGGTTCGGCTCCACCGCACCCCGTGTACGGAGCGACCCCGTCAGCGGGGGCGGCGACCGGAGCCTGCTCGCCGACGATGCCCCGCGAACCGTGGTGTGCGCCAGCGCGGGCAACCTCGGCCAGGCCCTCGCCTGGTCCGGTCGCGGCCGGGGGCTCGACGTCACCGTCGTGGCATCCCGCTCTGCGACTCGGGCCAAGCTGGATCGCATCCGCGCGCTGGAGGCCAGGCTGGAGCTGGTGGACGGCGACCACGAGATGGCCCGCGAGCGGGCGGCGGCCATCGCACGGTACGAGGGCATCCGGCTGGTCGAAGACAGCCTGGACATCGAGACCTGTGAGGGCGCGGCGACCATCGGCCTGGAACTGGTGGACACAGCTCAGTCGTTCGACACCGTTCTGGTTGCTCTCGGAGGCGGGGCGCTGGCCACCGGCGTGGGTCACGTGGTGAAGGCATTGGCACCCGAGGTCCAGGTGATCTGCGTCCAGCCGCTGGGCGCACCGGCGATGACACACTCGTGGCGCAGGCGGCGTGTCGTCACCACCGACTCGACCGACACCATCGCTGACGGCGTCGCCGGCCGGTGCCCCATCCCGGCCGTCCTGGACGACCTCCTCCTGGTCGCTGACGACGCCGTCCTGGTCCAGGAGGCGTCGATCATCGCCGGTATGCGGATGCTCCTCGACCCACGCCGGCCTCGTCGTCGAACCGTCGGCCGCGCTCGGCGTCGCGGCGATCCTCGAAGACCGTGACCGCTTCGCCGGCCGGCATGTCGTCACCATCGTGTGCGGCAGCAACGTCGACCCGGACGCCTACCACCGCTGGGTCGGCGCGGCTCCCATCCCCAGGTCTTGACAATTGCTCCCGTTCCAGAGGTGAGAGGTGAGTTGCACCCCGAGCGCCGTCGCCGGCCGCATCGGAGGAGTCGGGAGTGACGACGACCTTCTCGGGGTGCTCATCCAGGCGTGGCTTCGCCTCACTGCAGGCGGCGTCCGGACCGGTGTGCCGGTACGGGGGCACCAGCCGAGGCACCCCGGATGGGATGTCGGGTGGGGAGCCGGCTCGGAGCGCAGCGTCGGCGGGCCGCGGAGCGTTCCGAGCGGGCCGGTCAGAACTGACAGGTGTCCATCCAGCGCGTGACCAGGGAGGTGTTGTTCTTGTCGGCGTCACGCGCGGGACCGCACAGGAACGGGCTGAAGCGGGTGTCGGCACGCAGCCAGTGGCTGAGGAACGACACGATCCACTTGCCCTGCTTGGCCTTGTTGCCGGAGCCCGTCATCGGGCACAGATGGTCTCCGGGAACCTCGATGTAGAGCTTCTCGGCCTGGGACATGGAGTTGTACCAGGGCACCGCATAGCTGTTGCCGTGGGCGATGAGGTCGCTCCGACAGGTCAGGAAGAACGTGGGCTCGGTGACTGCGGAGAAGTTCGTGTTCGGGAGGTAGGGGGCCGTGGGCACGCCCGCCCGGAAGCGCGAGTCGTCCCGGAGTGCCGCCATGACGCCACCGCCGCCCATCGAGTGACCGACCGCGCCCAGCGTGCCGTTGACCTTCCCCGAGATCGGGTTGCCGGTGGCGTTGCCGAGCGCGAGCAGTTGGGTGCCGGCGGCGGTGATCTGGCGGCCGCGCGATTCGGGGTCGTCGGTGAGTGCGTTGGTTCCGACGTTGATGACGACGAAGCCCCAGGAGGCGAGGCGGGGTGCGAGCCATTGCAGGTTCTGTTGTGTGCCCTGATAGCCCGGCATCAGTACGACGCCCGGATACGAGCCACTTTCCGTGGGGTACGTGACCGTGCCGGAGCCGTACCCGGTCGGGTTGGGAACGGTGTAAGCGGCGGTGGTCAGCGGCCCGTTGGCGGCTTCGAGGGAAGCGGTCGTCGGGTCCGGGATCCCGTTGTCCGAAGGAGCGCCGCCGCCGGAGCCGTACACCTGGAACTCCCACAGCGAGTAGCCGTAGGCGGTGCCTCGCTGGGTGCCGTGGACGCGGACGTACCGGCCGTTGCCGTCCACGTCGAGGGTCTGCACGCCGCCGGTGTTGGTCGTGGTCGAGTGGATGGTGGTCCAGGAGGTGCCGTTGTCGGAGGTCTGGATCTGGAACGCGCGCCCGTAGGCGGTCTCCCAGCGCAGCACTACTTGGCTGATGGTGGCGGTGGCGCCCAGATCCACGCTCAGCCACTGCGGATCTCCGAACGCGCTCGACCAGCGCGTCCCGGTGTTGCCGTCCACCGCCGCAGACGCGGGGGTGGACTCGTTCTCGGTGGACGAGGCGGTCACGGGTCTGCCCTGGGACAGCAAGTCGGCGGCTGCCGCCGCCGGCTGGGCGGCTGTCAGCAGGGCCGACGCCAGGCCGATGACGGTTGTCAGGGCGATCAGAGCCGTCATGGCACGGGGTCGGCTCCGTAACTGCCCGGTCGTGTTCGTCGAACGACTGGATGGACTCATGGGAATACCTCCGGAGGAGCGGTGAGAGCGCGGTGACCGGACAACGAGGTGCTCACCGCACTGTGAACGCTGCCGGACTACGCCGGAAGGTGAACCCCCTCACCGTGCGGAAACCAGGCAGATCGGTGGACCTCCTCCTGCGCGCCCCGCCTTCATGAGCACCCTGGTCTGCCTGGGTGCCCACCGCTCTCCTTCCTGCGGAGCGTGCGGAAGCAGACTCAGGGCACCAGGGGCCTTACAGGGGACTTCGGGGGCCGGACGATGCGGCCGGTGATGACCGCCGCATACGGTGTTCGTCCGAGCAGAAGGTGAGTGCCATGTCCCTTGGCCCCGACCCGGCGGACTCTCCCGGGACCAGCCGCAGCACATCGGCGACGATCCAGCCGAACATCCTGCGCTACCTGGTCGCGGTCGCCGACGAGCGCGGCGTCGACCTGCGCCCCTTGCTGAAGCAGATGGGACTCGACGAGACGGTCATGCGCTCCGCCGCACTGCGGGTGTCCTACCGGCAGGGCAGCGCCGTGATCCGGCGTGCGCTGGAGCTCACCAAGGACGAGCGCCTGGGTCTGAAGGTCGGCGCGGCGCAGCACCTCACCGCGTGGGGTCTGCTCGGCTTCGCCCTCATGGCCGACGACACGCTTCAGCACGCCATCAGGACAGGGGTGAAGTACCAGAACCTGTCCGGTGCGATGGTGGTGTGGTCGGCCGGTGTGGGGCAGGAGGACGACGCCTTCGTGCTGCGCGCCGATCTTCCCGATCCCGCGATGGACCCGGGCGTGGCCTGCTTCCTGATCGAGGAGGCGTTCGCCTCGGTGGTCACCCTGTCCCGGCTGGCCGTCGGCCCCGCCTTCATGCCGAGGGCGGTGGAGTTCGTCCTTCCGCCACCGCGCCGACTCGACGTGTACGAGGCCCTGTTCCGCTGTCCGGTCCGCTTCGGTGCCCCCGCCAACCGCATGGTCATCGACCCCACGTGGGCCCGCACCCGGATGCCCGGCCGGGATCCGGTGAGCTACGCGTCGACGCTGGAGATGCTCGACACGCACATGGTGTCCCGCCGTGACCAGCAGGACCTGCTGGAGGTGCTGGAGGTCTCCGTCGCGCAGGGCCTCCCGGTGGTGCCTTCGTTCGGCGAGCAGGCGCGACGGCACGCGACGAGCGAGCGGACGCTGCGCCGTCGGCTGGCCGACTGCGGCACCACGTACGAGGCGCTCGTGGAGGGAGTGCGCCGGGAACGCGTCGAACAGCTGTTGCTCCACCCGGAACTGACCTTGCGCGACATCGCCCGGCGGGCGGGTTTCTCCGACGATCGGGCGTTGCGCCGCGCGGTACGCCGCTGGCACGGCACCTCCCCGGTCCGGCTGCGGGAGCGGATGCTCCGAGAGCCGGTGCACCCGGAATGACGTGCCGGCTGCGGCGCGTGCCGACTGTCGGGGCGGTCAGCGGGTGCGGATCCAGATCGTCTTCTCGCGGGTCCACTGGTCGAACGCGTCGGTGGACTTCTCCACCCCGCCGAATCCCGACTGTTTCCAGCCGCCGAAAGGTGTGGTGATGTCGCCCTCGCTGTAGGCGTTGACGGAAACCACGCCGGCCTCGATGCCTCGTGCCAGCCGCAGCGCGGTGTCGAGGTCGCGCGTCCAGACCGAGGCGGCGAGACCGTACTCGGTGGCGTTGGCCAGACGTACCGCCTCCTCCTCCGAGGTGAAGGTCTGGAGGGTGACGACCGGGCCGAACAACTCCTTGGTGAGCACGTCACTGCCGTCGGGGGCTCGGGTGACCACGGTGGGCGGGTAGTAGGCGCCGCGCGGGGGCAGCCGGTGGGGCAGTCCCCCGGTGTGGATCTGGGCTCCGCCGACCCGGGCGGCCTCCACGGCTCCCGCGACCCGTTCGAAGGCGGCGTGGTCGATCAGCGGCCCCATCCGCGTGCGCGGGTCTGCCGGATCGCCTATGACGAGCTCTCCCGCCGCGGCCGTGAACCACTCCAGAACCTCTTCGGCGATACTGCGGTGCGCCAGGATCCGGGAGCCGGCCGTGCAGTTCTGCCCCGTGGTCACGAACGCGGCCTCGATCATGTTGTCGATGAGTTCGTCGCCGTAGGAGAGAGCGTCGGCCATCAGAACCTGGGGGCTCTTGCCCCCCATCTCCAGGGAGACACGCTTGAAGTTGCTCTCTGCCGCGTCCTTGAGGATGCGGCGGCCGGTCTCGGTGGACCCGGTGAAGGAGAGCGCCCCAACGAGGGGGTTTCGGGCGAGGGCGGTCCCGGCTCCCCGGCCGTACCCGGGCAGTACCGTGAGCACCCCGTCGGGCAGGCCGGCCTCGGCCGCGAGCGCGGCCAGGTGCAGGGCCGAGCGCGGGGTGGCTTCCGCGGGCTTGACCAGCAGACAGTTACCGGCGGCCAGGGCCGGTCCGACCTTCCACGCGGTCATGGCCAGCGGGTAGTTCCACGGCAGGATCGCCGCGACGACCCCGACCGGTTCGCGGCTCATGAGGCCGAGACCCTCGGGTCCGCTCGGCGCGACCCTGCCGAACGTCTTGTCGGCCGCCTCGGCGAACCAGCGGATCGACTCGATGGCCCCCGGTACGTCGCCCGTACGGCATTCCGTGATCGGCTTGCCCGCGTCCTCGCTGTCGAGCCGGGCCAGGATCTCCGCGTCGCGTTCCATGAGGTCGGCCAGCCGCAGCAGCACCGCGCCGCGTTCCCGGACCGGCAGCCGCGACCACACCCCGGAGTCGTGGACCCGCCGGGCCTGCTCGGCGGCCTTGGCGACGTCGTCGGCGCTCGCGGCGGGCAGGGTGGTGATCGGCTCCCCGGTGGCGGGGTTGACGACGTGCAGCGTCTCGTTCGTGGTCATGCTTCCTCCACCAGTTCCCAGCGCCCGTCGGACCGACGGGCCAGTCCGCGTCGGCGGAGTTCCTCCAGATAGCGAGCCATGCCGCGGTCACCACGCTTGCGGAACAGTGGGAAGACCCGGGGCAGCAGGTTCGGCATGAGCATCGCGAACCGCACCAGACGGGACTCGCCGGGCCGGGGGTAGACCTCCAGCCGGGGCTTGTCCAGCAGACTCACCACGGCCGCGACGACGTCGGCGGGCTGCTGGGGCGGGTCCTGGAACTGCATCGAGTTCCCGCCGTCCACGGCCTCCTGACGCAGCATGCGGGTGTCGGTCGCCGACGGGAGCACCGACCCGGCCAGAATGCCCTTGCTCCTCAGGTCGAGCCCGATGGCGAGCATCGCGCCCCGCAGCCCGAACTTGGAGGCGGTGTAGATCGGGGTCTCGCCCAGCGGGAAGATCCCGCCGAGGGAGACGGTGGTGACCACCCGGGCGTCCCGGGCAGCCAGGAGAAGGGGGATGGCGATCCGGGTCGCGATCAGCGGGGAGGTCAGGTTGAGGGTGATCTCCCGCTCGATGCTCTCGACGCTGCGGACGTCGAAGCGTTCCGCGCTGGTCATGCCCACGTTGTTGACGAGTACGTCGAGGTGACCGTGGTCCTCGGCGACCAGCTCGAACAGCCGCTCCACCTGGGCACGGTCCAGCAGATCGCAACCGATGCCCGTATGTCCTGCGCCCGGAAGCTCCGCCGCCACCTTCATGGCGCGGATCCCGTCGATGTCGACGACTACGCAGCGGGCACCGCCGGAGGCGAAGCGGTGGCACAGCGCACTGCCGATTCCCCCCGCGCCACCGGTCACCAGCATGACCTTGTCGGTGAAGTCGAACTTGCTCATGCCGTGGCCTCCACGCGTCGCAGGGACCGCGCGGGCGGCGGCTGGCCCTCGGTGCGCCAGCCCATCTCGCGTGCCACCTTGCCGAGGTACTTCACGAACACCCCGCTGTCGACGTAACCGGTGTGGCGGGGCGAGTCGACGAACTTCAGGCCGCCGGACAGATCCGGACGGTCGGCGCGGATCATCCGGGCGAACCGCCCCGCGTTCGGCAGCCGGTGCCGCGCGTCGTGGATGTACCCGGCGATCAGCTGCGCCTGGGTGTCGAAGAGCTGGTAAGCGCCGGAGTTGGTCTCGACGAAGCCGATGCCGAACAGGCCCTCGTGCTCGCGTGAGAACGACGACAGGTACAGGTCCGGGTGCTGCTCGTCGCCGAAGTACCGCTGTGCGACGGGCACTTTGTGGACGTAGCCCGTGGCCAGCAGGACGAGATCGAAGTCGTCGCTCGTGCCGTCGGTGAAGTACACGGTCCTGCCGTCGGTGCGGGCGATCCCGGGCCTGGCGGTGATGTCACCGTGCTGGAGGTGGTGGATCAGCATCGAGTTGATGGCCGGGTGGGTCTCGAACAGTCTGTGGTCCGGCCTCGGCAGCCCCAGCCGCGTCGGGTCGCCGTTGAGGACCCGCAGGAGAGTGCCGAAGAGCCGCTGCGCCAGCCACATCGGCAGGTGCGGCCCGTTGTTGGCGATGGTGTCCACCGGCCGGCCGAACAGGTGCTTGGGAATGAACCAGTACCCCCGCCGCATGCTGATCACCGCGTGGTCCGCGGTCCGGGCGGCGTCGCAGGCTATGTCGCAGCCGGAGTTCCCCGCGCCCACGACCAGGACCCGCTTGCCGCGCAGTTCCTCCGCACTGCGATAGCCGACGGTGTGCCGGACATCCCCGCTGAACTCCCCCGGCAGTTCGGGGATGTTGGGGTGCCACTGCGAGCCCGTACAGACGACGACCTGCCCGTGCACGCTCTGCCGTCCGTCGGCCCGGGTGACCGTCCAGGTGCCGTCCGCGTTCTTCTCCACGTTCTCGACCCCGACGCCGAACTCGATGCGGTCCGTCAGCCCGTAGGCGTCGGCGAAGGACCGCAGGTACGACAGGATCTGCCCGTGGGGCGGGTAGTCCGCGAAGTGGTCGGGCATCGGGAAACCGCCGAAGCCGGACAGGGTCCTGCTGGAGATGAAGTGGGCCGACTCGTACATCGGACCACCGGGGTTCTCGATGTCCCAGATGCCGCCGGGACCGGTGTGCCGCTCAAGATGCGTGTACGGCAGATTCCGCTCCGCCAGGGCCCTGGCGACCGCCAGCCCGGCAGGTCCCGCTCCGATCACGCACGTATCGAACTGGCTTTCCTTCACAGGGCGCCTCCTCGTTCATCCCGTTTCACGGGCGTTGGAGGAAACGTATGCACCCGCCGTCCAGCGGGAACTGACCCGCGCGGCCACGGACCGGACCTCAGCGGCCGCGACCGTGGCGGTGGGAGTCCGGGTCACGGAGAGCGGTGAGCGTCGCCGGGTGCGCGTCAGCCGCTCGTGCTGTCCTGTCCGACGCGCTCACGCGGACGCTCGTCCGGCAGGGGCTGCTCCGCCCAGATCGTCTTGCCGACGGAGGTCTGGCGGCTGCCCCAGCGCTCGGCGACCTGGGCGACGAGGAGCAGTCCACGTCCGCCCTCGTCGAAGACCCGGGCCCGCCGCAGGTGCGGGGCGGTGCCGCTGCCGTCGGAGACTTCGCAGATGAGCGTGTCGGCGCGGATGAGCCGCAGCTGGATGGGGGCGTCGCCGTATCGGACGGCGTTGGTGACCAGCTCGCTGACGATCAGCTCGGTGGCGAACCCCAGCTCGGCCAGCCCCCAGGTGGCCAGCTGTTCGCCCGCCATCCGGCGGGCGCCGGCGACGGCCGCGGGATCGACGGGGAGCTGCCAGGTGCTTACCCGGTCGGTGCCGAGCGTGGAGGTGCGGGCCAGGAGCAGGACGATGTCGTCGGCAGGGGGGTCGGGCCGCACCTTGCGCATCACCTCCTCGCAGGCTTCCTCCAGGTTGGCTGCGGGGCGGCGCAGCGCTTCACACAGCAGCTCCAGCCCGACGTCGATGTCGCGGCCCGGAGCCTCGATCAGACCGTCGGTGTAGAGGGCGAGCAGACTGTCCTCGGCCATGTCGATCCGGGCGGCCTCGAAGGGCAGTCCGCCCAGGCCGAGCGGTGGGCCGGCGGGCAGGTCCAGGACCTGTACCGTGCCGTCGGAGGTCACCAGGACGGGCGGCGGGTGCCCGGCCCGTGCCAGGTCGCACCGCCCGGCGACGGGGTCGTAGACGGCGTACAGGCAGGTGGCCCCGACCTCTCCCGAGGCCCCTTCCGTCTGCCGCCGCGCATCCGGGCCTTCCTCCCGGTCGAGGCGGATGACCAGGTCGTCCAGGCGGGTGAGAAGTTCGTCGGGCGTGAAATCGGCGTCGGCGAGGGTCCGTACCGCGGAGCGCAGACGACCCATCGTGGCCGAGGCGTGCACACCGTGTCCCACCACGTCACCCACGGCCAGCGCGACCCGTCCCCCGGACAGCGAGATCACGTCGAACCAGTCCCCGCCGATCTCGTCCCCCGGGCCCGCGGGGAGATAGCGGTGGGCGAGGTCCACGGCCGCCACTTCCGGCAGCCGCTCGGGCAGCAGGCTGCGCTGGAGCGTGAGCGCGGTCCGGCGTTCGCGGGTGAAGCGGCGGGCGTTGTCGATGCTCACCGCGGCCCTGGCGGCGATCTCCTCGGCGAGCACCAGATCGTCCGGGCCGAAGACGTCCGCGGTCCGATGCCGCATGAGGTTCATGACGCCGAGCGTGACCCCCCGCGCGAGCAGTGGCACCATCATCACCGAATGGATCTTGAATCGCCGTATGCTCTCGGCGCGGGGCGGGGAGGCCGTCGCCCAGGCACGCAGGAGCGGGTCGCCCGCGCGGTAGTGGGTTCCCCGGCCGGTGATCAGGGCCTGGGCCGGTGGTGAGCCGGGAGGGTAGACGTCGGTGTCGCCCGCAAGGACCACGGATTCCGGGCACCCAGGGAGCACCGAGCGTTGCGCGACACGGCGGCAGACGACCGGCGTGGCGGGCGGGATCGGTTGCGGTTCGTGTCCTTGGACGACCGACTCCAGCAGGTCGACGGTGGCGAAGTCGGCGAACCCCGTCACCGCGACCTCGGCCAGCTCCTCGGCTGTCCGGGTCACGTCGAGCGTGCTGCCGATGCGCGTGCCGGCGTCGTTCAGCACCGCCAGACGGCGCCGGGCCCAGTACTGCTCGGTGATGTCGATCACCAACGCCGACACCCCCAGCACCCCGCCCGCCGGGTTCTTCAGCGGGGAGAGGAACAGCGACCACGCGTGATCGCGGACTTCGCCGGAGGCTCGGAACGGCTGCTCCTCGCGGAAGATCATCTCGCCGGTGCGCACCACCTGGTGCTGAAGACGGTCGATCTCGTCCAGGGGCGGCGCGGGATAGATCTCCCACAGCGTCCGCCCTCTCATCTCGTCCGGCTTGAGCCCCATGGCCTGGGTCATGACCTGGTTGCAGGTGACGAACCGCGCCTCGCTGTCGTAGATGGCCACGGGCAGCGGAAGCTGCGCGAGCGTGAGGTCCCACAACTCCGCCGCCTCCGCATCGGTCGGCCCGGAGGGGTACGTCTTCGCCGCCGGGGTGACCACCCAGTGCGTCCTGCCGCGCGCGTCCGCCAGTGGCGTGCCCCGAAGCCGCACGGTGACTCGGTCTCCATCCCGGTTCCGCAGCGCCACGTCGCTCGTCCACTGTTCCCCGGCGGCCAGACAAGGCCGCATCGCGACGGGCAGCCTCGCCGCGAGCAGGCCGGAGGCCGGCCTGCCCACCACGTCCTCGGGCCCGTACCCGAGCAGCCTCACGGCCCCCGCGCTCCACACCATGACGGTTCCGCGCGCGTCGACGACGACCGCGAAGTCGTCGGGTGCGGCTGTTCTACCCGCTCGTGTGGTTGTGTCGGGCTCGTTGTCCATGGGCGTGTACCGACGTCGTTCCTGCCGCAGGTTCAGCGCGGCGCTGCTCACCCGTCACGGGCGCTGCCTCCAGCATCCCGCCGCTGCGCATCCCGCTCAACCGGCCGCGGCAGGCGGTGTCGGGCGTGCGCCGCGGAGACAGCCCGGGTCGGGGTGACCCGGGTGGGTCTCCAGTCGTGATCAAGACGTGGGACGCCGCTGGCAGGCGGTGCCCGGCGGACCGGCGCGTCAGCACCGATCTGCCACACGGCGATGATCTGCACTGCTGCCGGTGCGTCTGCCTGTACGTCTCCTGCTCGATGTCGGCACCGTCGGCGGTGGAGCCACCGTCGACGGTGAGTGACAGTCCGCCGAGCCGGTTGGTGAGGTGGTGGTAGCCGTCCCCGGTGGGCGTCACGGCCCAGTGCTGCTGGGGTACGTCGTCGTCCGACCAGGTGGCCACATCGCCGCCGTCCACGCGCGAGAGGCCGGCCACTTCCATGAGCTTGCCGCTGTTGATGTTCCGGACGGGCAGACGGGCAGGTTCGGCGTGAGCGGGACAGCCTGCGCCATGTCGTGAGGCGACCCCCGAATGTGCCATGCGCTCCTGGCCGCGTGCGCCGTCCCGGCACATACCGATTCCGGGCCTGCTACGGCAGGAAGCACACCGGACAGGAACTCCGGCACGGCGCCGACCGGACCGATGGAGGCGTCGGCGGCTCCGACGCCTCCGGCTGGGCGGCGTGCCGTCGAGCCGCCGTTCGTGTCTCATCCTCCCGACGTACGCGGGCTTCGCTTCCGCACTCGGCCGGACCTCCTGATCACTTCGCCGAACTCCCCGTGACGGCACAGGTCGTGCCGTTGAGTGTGTACGAGTTCGGCGAGGCGGTATCGCCGGTGTGGGCGGCCTGGAAGCCGATGTCGACGGACGCGCCCGGAGCGATGGTGGCGTTGTGGGAGACGTTCCTGGCCGTCACCCGGCCGGACGCGGGCGAGCAGTCGGCGTTCCAGGCGGAAGTGATGGTCTGGCCGCCGGGCAGGGTGAAGGCCAGGGACCAGCCGTCGATCGTGGCAACGCCGGTGTTGGTGAGGGTGATGTTCGAGGTCAGCCCGGTGTTCCAACCGCTGGCGGTGTGGGTGACGCGGCAGACCGAAGTCCCCGGTGACGGGGTGGAGTTCTAAAACTGCGTGAAGAACTTCCACACCTCTCCCGGCAGCCAGGTCCTGGAGCCGCTGTCACCGCCGGCCCGGTCCTGCGGAGCGGCGATGTGCCCCTCGTCGAACGCGGCCCAGGCGACCGGATGCCCGGCCGAGCACCCCGAGTAGGTGGTGACCCGGTGCGTCAGGCTGCCCTGTGTCGGCTCGGGCGGGTTCTGGGCGGTGCAGCCGTTGTTCCTGACGAACCTGTCCCGCATCGTCCGTCCGCCGGAGATGCCGAGGACACTGTCCCTGAGACCGTGCACCCCGAGGTAGGCGATGGGCTGAGTGCCGCCGCTGCATCCGCTGAGCTGCCCGCCGCTCTGCACCGCCACCGCGCGGAAGACCGTCGCCCGGGAACACGCGAGCGCGTACGACATGGCGGCGCCGTAGCTGAATCCCAGAGCGAAGCGCTGCGTCGTGTCGACACACAGGCCGGCCTCGATCCGCCTGAGGATGTCGTCCACGAGGGTGACGTCCTCTCCGCCGGCGTTGGCCCAGCCGTTGTTGAGGCCTTGCGGCGCGACGAAGACGGCGCTGTTGTTCGCCAGTCGCTGGAGCCCGTAGTAGGCCCAGGTGCCCGTTTCCACGGTGCGGCCCGTGGCGACGTCGGTGGAGGTGCCGCCCAGCCAGTGGAACCCGAAGACCAGCCGGTAGGCGCGGTTTCGGTCGTATCCGTCCGGGATCCGCAGGATGAAGCTCCGATTCTTGCCGCCGCTCTGGATCGTGTGTGTACCGCTCGTCAGGGTGGGTGCCTTGCCGCAGCCGGGGGTCGCGGCAGCGGTGCGTGGGGACGCCGCAGCCGTGCCGGATGCCGCGGGCGGGGCGCTTCCGGCGGGGCCGGCGGCCAGCGCCGTGCCTCCCATGATCAGGACGAGCAGCACCGCGACCATCGCGGGCCATAAGAGGGATCTTGTCCTGGTCATCATGCAACTCCCCTTTTCTGGCACATTGCCATGTGCGGACAGAGGTCCAGGTGCGAGATGCGCAAGCTCTTGAGGACGTGCTTCGGGACCGGGCAATCGCACTGCGGTCGCGAGGGAAAAGCGGGTCCCGCCAGGGCGCGTTCGTGGTATCGAACGCCATTCGGGATCCTCAGACAGTTCCGGATCATAGAGGGGCAGCCCAACATGTCAACCTCTTGCGACTCGTTGACTGCGGAACTACCGCACCCCGAGAAGGCGCACGGACCGGTCGGTCCCTCCGCACGCGCCGGTCTCGGTTCGAGCGGGGCAAGGTGAAGCCGACCGAGAATCCATGGCATGACCTGCGTCGATCCACCTCCGGTGAGAGTCCGCAGCGGAACGGGCCACAGCGGTCCGTCACCGCGGAGGGCGGGGTCATGCCCGTGGTCCCCCAAGACGCGATCGGTGTACGCCCGTTCGAAGCCAACCCGAGTGGCGAAACATTTCGACGTAGAGAGCGAATCATGCGAGGGGTATTGACGGGGCTCACCGGCCTTCTATCATCCAGATTGCTCGATGTGTCGACAGGCGTCCGAGAACCCCGACCAAGGTGGACAGGACAGGCCCGGCCACTGCACGCCGCCAGAAGCAGGCCCCCACGCCATGCACGTCGGCACAGCACCCACTCCTCGGCCGTGAGACTCACGGCGGTTGCACGCGCCACCCACAACGGCTCGGCCGCACAAGGAGAACGACATGGATATGTCATGCCCTCATCAGCACATGGGTCGTCGTCGAGTGCTGGCCGCAGCCACCGGTCTGGTGACGAGCACCTCCCTCCCCCTGGCGGGAGCGTCCCGAAGCTCCGCGGCCTCCGGTTTCGTCCGAGGCCCGGCACTCGCGGAGTACACCAACCCGGTCGTCTGGCAGGACTTCGCGGATATCGACGTGATCCGCGTAGGCGGCACCTATTACGCCTCGGCCTCCACGATGCACTACTCGCCGGGTGCCCCCGTCCTGCGCTCGTACGACCTGGTGAACTGGGAGATCGCCGGCCATTCGGTGCCGACCCTCGACTTCGGAGCCAAGTACGACCTCAACGGTGGCCGCGGCTACGTCCGGGGGATCTGGGCGTCGTCGCTGGCCTACCGCCCGAGCAACGGGACGTTCTACTGGCTCGGCCAGATCGACTTCGCCAGGACGTACATCCACACCGCCACCGCGGTCGAGGGACCGTGGAGCAGACTCACCACGATCGGCACGCCGTACTACGACGCCGGGTTGCTCGTCGACAGCGACGACACCCTGTACGTGGCGTACGGAAACACCACCATCAGCGTGGCCCAGCTCTCGCGCGACGGCCGCACCCAGGTCCGCACGCAGCAGGTGTTCAGCACCCCATCGAGTGTCGGCACCCTGGAGGGCTCCCGCTTCTACAAGATCAACGGGCAGTACTACATCTTCCTGACCCGTCCGGCCAACGGCCAGTACATCCTGAAGTCGTCGAGCGGCCCCTTCGGTCCGTACACACTGCGGCAGGTCCTGCTCGACCTGCGCGGGCCGATCCCCGGCGGTGGAGTCCCGCACCAGGGAGGACTGGTGCAGACGCAGAGCGGCGCCTGGTACTACCTGGCCTTCGTGGACGCGTACCCCGGCGGCCGGGTGCCTGCCCTGGCGCCGATCACCTGGACCGCGGACGGCTGGCCCGTCGTGCAACTCGTGAACGGCGCATGGAGCACCTCGTATCCCAGCCCGGCCGTGCCCACGCCACCCCGCCGGGTCTCCCCCATGATCGGTGTCGACACCTTCGACGGCACGGCCCTCAAGCCGAAGTGGGAGTGGAACCACAACCCGGACAACAGCAAATGGTCGGTCGGCAACGGACTGACCCTGCGGACGGCGACCGTCACCAACGACCTGTACTGGGCCCGCAACACGCTCACCCACCGCATCCAGGGTCCGACCTCCACGGCCACCGTCGAGCTCGACTTCTCGGCCATGCGGGACGGCGACCGGGCCGGACTCGCGCTGCTGCGTGACTCCTCGGCCTGGATCGGTGTCAAACGCGACGGTGGCGTGACGCGGGTGGTGATGGTCAACGGGCTGGCCATGGACGGCAACTGGAACACCACCGGCACCGGCACCGAGGTCGCGAGCGTGAACGTGACCGGCAGCCGCGTCCGGCTGCGCGCGACCGCGGACATCCGCCCCGGCTCGGCACGCCCGGGAACCTTCTCCTACAGCGTCGACGGCATCGACTTCACCCGCCTCGGCCCCTCCTTCTCCATGGGCAACGACTGGCGGTTCTTCATGGGCTACCGATTCGCCCTCTTCAACCACGCCACCCAGGCACTCGGCGGCACGGTCCGCATCCCGCGGTTCGAGGTGTCCACGCCCTGACCCACCCCCACCGACCGCACCACCCAACCCCCCGCCAACCGTACGAGGAGAACCATGAACCCGCTGAAACGGCTCGGCCGTCGCCGAGCCTCGGTGTTGTCCCTGCTGGCCATGGCCGCCCTGGTGACGCCAGAGGCCGCGACCGCCGCGACCGACGCGGCCGACGCCGTCCGGGCCTCCACACTCGGCGCGCAAGCCGCCCAGTCCGGACGGTACTTCGGGACAGCGGTGGCCGCCGGAAAGCTCGGTGACGGCACGTACACCGGCATCCTGGACCGCGAGTTCAACTCGGTCACAGCCGAGAACGAGATGAAGTGGGACGCCACCGAGCGATCCCGCGGCTCGTTCACCTTCGGCCCCGCCGACCAGATCGTGAACCGCGCGACGGCCCGCGGTCAGCGCGTGCGCGGCCACACGCTGGTGTGGCACTCCCAACTACCCAGTTGGGTCAGCTCCATCACGGACGCGAACACGCTGCGCAGCGTGATGAACAACCACATCACCACGGTGGCGAACCGCTACAAGGGCCGTATCCACTCCTGGGACGTGGTCAACGAGGCCTTCGCCGACGGCGGCAGCGGCCAGCACCGCCCCTCGGTGTTCCAGAACCTGCTGGGCAACGGCTTCATCGAACAGGCCTTCCGAACCGCGCGGTCGGCCGACCCGGCGGCCAAGCTCTGCTACAACGACTACAACATCGAGGACTGGAACGCCGCCAAGACCCAGGGCGTCTACCGCATGGTGCGCGACTTCAAGGCCCGCGGCGTGCCCATCGACTGCGTCGGCCTCCAGGCCCACTTCGGCGCCGGCGGTCCGCCCGCCAGCTTCCGGACGACGCTGTCGAGTTTCGCCGCCCTCGGCGTGGACGTACAGATCACCGAGCTGGACATCGCACAGGCACCGACGGCCGCGTACGCGAACACGGTCAGGGCCTGTATGAACGTGTCGCGCTGCACCGGCATCACCGTCTGGGGCATCCGCGACAGCGACTCCTGGCGCCAGGGGGAGAACCCCCTGCTGTTCGACCGCAACGGGAACAAGAAAGCGGCCTACCAGTCGACGCTCACCACGATGGGCGGCACCGCCGCGACGAAGCGGGCCGACGCCCAGCCGGCTGACTCCCGTTCGCCCGGGGCAGCCGCCGCGCTGCCCTCCCGCTTCTCCTGGAGCTCCAGCGGAACGCTGATCTCGCCGAAGTCGGACGCCACCCACAACATCGCCGGCATCAAGGATCCGACGGTCGTCCAGTACAACGGCAAGTACCACGTGTTCGCCAGCACCGCCGGCGCCTCCGGCTACAACCTGGTGTACCTGAACTTCAGTGACTGGTCCCAGGCCGGCTCGGCCACGCACCACTACCTGGACCGCAGCGCCATCGGAGCCGGCTACCGGGCCGCGCCTGAGGTCTTCTACTACGCGCCGCAACGCCTGTGGTACCTCGTGTACCAGACGGGCAACGCGTCCTACTCCACCAACCCCGACATCAGCAATCCGAACGGGTGGAGCGCACCGCGCAACTTCTACTCGTCGATGCCCGACATCATCAAGCAGAACATCGGCAACGGTCACTGGGTCGACATGTGGGTGATCTGCGACAGCGCCAACTGTTATCTGTTCTCCTCCGACGACAACGGGCATCTGTACCGGTCCCGGACGACGGTCGGCCAGTTCCCGAACGGCTTCACCAACACCGTCATCGCGGCCCAGGACTCCAAATACGCCATGTTCGAGGCGAGCAACGTGTACAAGGTGCAGGGCTCCGATCAGTATCTGCTCCTCGTCGAGGCCATAGGGTCGGACGGCCGCCGCTATTTCCGTTCTTGGACGACGAGCAACCTCGCGGGCTCCTGGACACAACTGGCCGCCTCCGAGAACAACCCCTTCGCCAAGTCGAACAACGTCACCTTCCCGTCCGGGTCCTGGACCAGGGACATCAGTCACGGCGAGATGATCCGTGCCGGCTACGACCAGACACTGACCATCCCCGCCTGCCGGCTCCAGTACCTCTACCAGGGCATGAACCCCAACGCGAGCGGTGACTACAACACCCTCCCGTGGCGGCTCGGTCTCCTCACCCAGACCAACCCGACCTGCTGAATGCGACGCGGTCCCCCGGCTCACCCCCGGGGGACCGTCGTCCCCACTCGGATGATCCGGTCGGCGGGCCGAGCCGCGCCCCGCGGCGACCGAACCGCTTGATACACCTGTTCGTGGAGCCCGTTCACCGGCATTCGGCTCCCGAGTGTGTCGGACCGTCCGGTTCGCCAGTGGTCGAGCTGGTTGACGCCCGTTCCCGGGGCGCCCGCAGGGTGGCCTCGCCCTGGCGGCCCGGTGGTGTCGAGCGGGCGTAGCGGTCCGCGAGTCGACGGATGTGGTCGACGAGTTCCGCGGGTTCGGTGACGTCGAAGTCGAAGTCGAGCATGCCCAAGTAGGCAGCGAGTGTCTGTACGGTGTCGGCGCCGGTGGTCAGAACGCAGGTGTCGGCGTCGAGAGCCTGGACCGTGCCGACCGCCGGATTGATCCGCTCGATCACCGCCGTCGCCGGCGCGTGGACGGTCACTCGCGCGTGATGGCGCCATGCCGCGCTCGACACCCTCAGGGAGACGTACGCGGTGATGTCGCCACCGGGCGGTTCGCGCGGGGTGAAACGCGGTCCGGTCGGGGTCCGCGGCTGGATCCGGTCGATCCTGAAGGTCCGCCAGTCCTCCCGTTCGACGTCCCACGCGACCAGGTACCAACGCCGGCCCCAGTTCACCGCCCGGTACGGCTCCACGAGGCGCCGACTGGGAGTGCCTGCGTGGTCCAGGTAGTCGAAGCGCAGTCGTTCCCGGTCACGGCAGGCGGACACCAGGGTGGTGAGGACGTCCGCGGAGACGGTCGGGGCAGGCCGGTCGTCCGGCACGGCCACGGTGAACGTCTGCAGTGCCCGCACCCGTCGGCGCAGCCGCGAAGGCAGTACCTGCTCCAGTTTGGCCAGCGCCCGCAACGAGGTCTCCTCGGTGCCGGGAACGGCGCCCTGCGCGGCGGTGCGCAGCGCGATCGTTGCCGCGACGGCCTCCTCGTCGTCGAGGAGCAGCGGCGGCATCGCCGCCCCGGCGCCGAGCCGGTAGCCGCCGGCGGATCCACGGGTGGCGTCGACGGGATAGCCGAGTTCACGCAGTCGGTCGATGTCGTTGCGTACGGTGCGGCCGCTCACCCCCAGGCGCTCGGCGAGTTCGGACCCGGGCCAGGCTCGCGGGGTCTGCAGCAGGGAGAGCAGGCGCAGCAACCGCGCGGAGGTGTCCAGCATGGAGTCCAGCCTGTGGCTTCATTAGGAACGTAACGTGCCTATATCGAGAATAGTGTTTCACCCATGGAGACCAGCAGCAGCACCGACGCCCGGATCCACCCGTACCGCATCGACGTCCCGCAGGACGAGCTCGACGACCTGCGCGACCGGCTGGCCCGTACCCGCTGGGGCGGCGAGATCCCCGGCGTCGGCTGGAGCCGGGGTGTGCCGACCGACTACCTGAAGGCCCTGGCCGCGTACTGGGCCGACGGTTTCGACTGGCGCAAGGCGGAGGCGGAGCTCAATGAGTTTCCCCAGTTCACCACCGACATCGACGGGCAGAACATCCACTTCCTGCACGTCCGTTCGCAGAACCCGGCAGCCGTTCCGCTGCTTCTGCTGCACGACTGGCCGTGCTCGTTCGTGCAGTTCGTCGAGGTCGTCCGGCCGCTGGCGGAGGACTTCCACGTCGTCGTCACCTCCACCCCCGGCACCGGCTTCTCCGGTCCGCTCGGCGAGACCGGCTGGAACACGGGCCGCATCGCGGGCGCGTTCGTCGAGCTGATGGATCGGCTCGGTTACCGCACCTACGGTGTTCAGGGCACGGGCGGCGGTGCCTGGCTGGCCGCCGAGATGGGTCGGCAGGCACCCGACCGGGTCGTCGGCATCCATGTCAACGGTCTGCTCACCTTCCCCTCCGGGGACCCCGCCGAGTTCGAGGGGCTGAGCGGACCGGAGCAGGAGCGGCTGGCGCGGCTGGAGAACTTCCAGCAGGACATGATGGGCTTCAACGCCATCCAGTCCACCCGCCCGCAGACCCTCGCCTACGGTCTGCACGACTCACCGGTCGGCCAGCTCGCCTGGATCGTGGAGAAGTTCAAGGAGTGGACGGACGCCGCCGCCGAACTCCCCGAAGACGCCGTGGGCCGTGACCGCCTGCTGACGAACGTCAGCGTCTACTGGTTCAGCGGCACGGCCGGTTCGTCGGCCAACCTGTACTACGAGACGGCCCACGACGCGACCGCCTGGGCTCCGAGGGCACGCGGTACCGTCCCGACCGGTGTGGCCGTCGCCCTGAGCACCGACATCGCCGTCCGTCGATTCGCCGAGCGCGAGCACAACATCACCCACTGGAGCGAACTGGAGCGTGGGGGCAACTTCCTGGCGCTGGAGCAACCGGAGGCCTTCGTCACCGATGTCCGTGCCTTCTTCGGCGCGCTCGGCACCTGACACGAATGCCACGGTGAGGCCCGGGCACCCCAGCCACTGATGCGCCGGGCTGGCCCTGCCCGGGCCTCACCTCTCAGCCGGGTCCGGTGTACGGTGACGGGCCCCGTCACCGTGCAGGCGCACCCCGGCGGCCACTTCCACCTCGTCGACCGGTCACCAAGGGACGGTCCGCTTGATCGCCGGGATCCTCACCGTGGCACGGCCCACCGCACCCGCCGAAGCGTGGGGTGACCGGCCTGCCCGGCCACCCCACGCTGTCCGGCACACCGCCCGACGGCGCCATGACGTCACCCCGGACGGGCACAACCTCAGTGGCCGCGTTCGTGGAGTTCGATGGCGAGTGGGGTGGCGGTGAACATGGAGGAATAGGTGCCCACGGCGACGCCGATCAGCAGGGCGAGGGCGAAGTCGGCGAGGGAGTCGCCTCCGAGGACGGCCAGGGCGGTGAGGATGAAGGCGGCGCCCATGCCTGTGTTGACGGTGCGGGGCAGAGTCTGCAGCAGAGCCCGGTTGGCGAGGACCGCGAAAGGTGCCGTGCGGTCGCTGCGGCTCAGGTCCCTGATCCGGTCGAAGACGACGACGGAGTCGTTGACCGAGTAGCCGACGACGGTGAGCAGAGCGGCGAGAAATACGCCGTCCACGGGCTTGCCCAGCCAGGCGAAGATCCCGATGAGGATCACCACGTCGTGGGCGAGGGCGGCGACGGCGGAGGTGCCGAACAGCCAGCGGAAGCGGGCCGCGAGGTAGAGCAGCTGGGCGCCGAGGGCGACGACGAGGGCGATGAGTGCGCCGTGGCGCAACTCCTTGCCGAGGCTGGGGCCGATGGCTTCGTCGCGGAGCTTGTCGGCGTGGTCGGTCAGTGTGCTGATGGTGTCGGTGACGGCGGCCGCTTGCGCGTTGGTCAGCTGGTCGGTGCGGACGGTGAGCCGGGTGTCCCCGGAGGTCTGGACGACGGCTCGGGGGAAACCGGCGTCGGCGAGGGCGGTGCGCGCCCGGTCGGGGTCGACGGGGGTGGCGGTGGTGTACTCGATGAGGCGGCCCCCGGTGAACTCGACACCGAAGTCCAGACCGCGCACGGCGATCCCGGCCGCGGCCAGGGCCAGGACCGCGGCGGAAGCGGCCAGCCACCGCCGGGGCCGGCGCAGCAACTGCGGTTGAGTGCGCGTGAGGCGGTCGCGGACGGTGCCGGTGTGAGCGATGCCCGTCAGGCGTGGGCGGCGGCGGAGTCGGCGCCGCGAGGCGGCATGGTCGGCGAGCACACGGGTGACGACCAGGGCGCTGAACATGGAGGCGAGGACGCCGATCCCCAGAGTGACGCCGAAACCGCGCACGGGTCCGGAGGCGAGGAAGAACAGCAGGCCGGCGGCGATGAGGGTGGTGATGTTGGAGTCGGCGATCGCGCTGAAGGCGCCGCGGAATCCCGCGGTCAGGGCCGAGCGCGGGCTGGGCCGGTGGCGGGAGGCGTACTCCTCACGGGCCCGTTCGAAGACCAGGACGTTGGCGTCGACCGCCATGCCGATCGCCAGGACGAACCCGGCGAGGCCGGGAAGGGTGAGGGTGGCGCCCAGGGCGGCCAGGGCGGCGTAGGAGATCAGGCCGTAGCAGGCCAGCGCCACGGTGGCCAGAACGCCCATGATCCGGTAGACGGCGATGACGAACAGCGCGGTCAGCGCGGTGCCCACCGCGGCGACCCAGGCGCTGGCGGTGATGGCTCGGGCTCCGAGGGTGGGGCCGATGGTGCGCTGCTCGACGCTCTCCACGGGTACGGGCAGGGCGCCGCCGTTGATGAGCAGGGCCAGTTCCTTGGCTTCGTCGGCGCTGAAGGATCCGGTGATCTGTGTGGAGCCACCGCTGATGCCCGAACCGCAGGCGACCGAGGGGTCGATCTGGGGCGAGGAGATGATCTTGTCGTCGAGGACGATGGCGATCCGTCGGGACGGGTCCCCCGCCGGGGCGCAGGCGGCCTGGCCGGTCAGACGGGCCCAGCCGTCGCGGCCGGCCCCCTTGAAGTCGACGGTCACGTGCCATCCGGCGCCGGCCTGCTGGTCGAGCCGGGCGGCGGCTTCCTTGACGTTCCGACCCGTCAGTGAGGCCGCCGCGAGGCGCAGGTTCCGGCCGGTCTCATCGGCCAGAACCTGTGAGCGCGGCCGTTTCGGCAGCGGTTCGTCCTTGTTGTCGGCGCTGGTCGTCGTGGACAGGACCTGGTGGAAGGTGAGTTGGGCGGTGCGGCCGAGGACATCGGCTGCCTCGGCCGGATCCTGCACTCCGGGAAGTTCGACGACGATCCGGTTGCTGCCGGAGCGCGCGAGGGTGGGTTCGGCGACGCCCAGTGCGTCGATGCGGCCGCGCAGCACCTCCAGGGTGCGGTCGGTGGCTTCGCTGTCGGCGTCAGCGGTGGCGGTGGGTCGGGTTTCCAGCACGATCTGCGTGCCGCCGCGCAGATCGAGTCCGAGGTGGACGGGGACGGTGACGGCGATGTACAGCGACAGGGCGACAGCTGCGAGGGCGAGCAGCCCTCGGATGCGCAGGGCGCGGGTCAAATGGGGCCTCCGGCAGGCACACCGCAGCCAGGCATGACCGCGGTCGACGGAAAGTAGAGGGAAGCTCAGGTGCCTGGTGGTGGAGGTGGCGCCCGCCCCTGATGACGGCCCGTCGAGTGGGGGGAGGCCGGCTGGCTCACCGCGACCGGGGACGCCGTGTGGACGGGCGTCGGCGGGCCGACTGGCGTGCAGGACGAGGCGACGGTGGCCGTGCTCGGCGGTGACAGCCGCTCGCCAGGAACATCGCGAGGGCTTCGGAGCAGGGCGGCGCAGTGTCCGTCGTCCGACCTGGTTCCGCCGGCGGCCTGCACGGCCTCGGTGGCCGACGCCACGTGGTCCGGCGTACGGGGTGCGGTGCTGCCGTACGAAGACGGAAGGAGCAGGGCGGTGAGGACCGCAAGCAGGACGGCCATCACCGCTGCCGGACCGAGGTCGCCCCTGCGGGGGACGGTGAGCAAGCCGCGTGCCATGCGCCGTCCCCTTCTTGATGTCGGTGGTCCATCAGTACGAACGGCTGCGCCTGGCCTCAGAGTTCCGACTGTGGAGGCGGTGGAGGCCGTGGAGGCCGTGGAGGCCGTGGAGCGGCCGGCCGGGGCATCGAGGCGGTCACGAGGGTCCGAGAGCGGCTTCAGGGTTCGATGAGGCCGGCACGGATGGCGTAGCGCGTGAGTTCCAGGCGGTCTCGCAGGCCGAGTTTGTGCAGCAGGTTCGCCCGGTGCCGGTGGACGGTCTTGATGCTGATGAAGAGCATCTCGGCGATCTCCTTGGAGGAGTGCCCCTCGGCGACGAGCTTGAGCACCTCCTCTTCGCGCGGGGTGAGGATCTGGTCGGGTGGCTCATCGCCGTGGCGGACACGGTCGAGGTAGTTGCGGATGAGGGCGGTGACCGCGCCCGGATAGAGGAAGGGCTCGTCGCGCATGGCGGCCCGGCAGGCGGCCACCAGGTCACGGTCGGCGACCGACTTCAGCACGTAGCCGCTGGCGCCCGCCTTCAGCGCCTGGAAGAAGTACTGCTCGTTGTCGTGCATGGTCAGCATCAGCACCCGCAGGTCCGGCTTCAGCGCGATCAGTTCGCGGGTGGCCTGCAAGCCGGTCATCCTGGGCATGGCGATGTCCAGCACGGCGAGATCGACTTCGTGTGTGCGGGCCAGCGCGATGGCCTCGGCGCCGTCTCCGGCCTCGGCGACGACCTGGAGGTCCGGCTCCCCGTCGAGGATGAGCCGCACACCGCGCCGTACCAGCGCGTGGTCGTCGGCGAGGAGGATGCGGATCACGGGCGGGTCGGTCGTGGTCATGGCTGCTTCCTGGGAACGGGTACGGTCAGCCGGACCTGTGTACCGGCCTGCGGCTGGGAGGTGACGTCCAGCGTGGCCCCGATGAGCAGGGCCCGCTCACGCATCCCGCGAATCCCCGCGCCTTCCCGGGCCACCCCGGTCCCCCGGCCGTCGTCCTCGACGGCCAGCACCACCGTGCCATCGGCCGGGGACAGACTCACCTCCACCCGGCCGGCCTCGGCGTGGCGGGCGGCGTTGGTCAGGGCCTCCTGCGCGACCCGGTACAGCACCAGTTCGGTCTCCTGATCCAGTTCGGGCAGGCCGCCGTCGAAACGGCGCACGACGCGCAGTCCGGTGTGGGTGGCGAACTCCGTGGTCAGCGAGGTCAGGGCGCTGACCAGGCCGAGATCCTCCAGGACGCCAGGCCGCAGGCGGCGCACCAGTCGGCGGACCTCGTCCAGGCTCTCGCGGGTGATCTCCTGGGCCTGGTGCAGCTCACCGCGCAGGGGCTCTTCGGCGTCGTCCGCCGCCCGCTTCAGCCCCAGCAGGACGGCGGTCATGCTCTGGCCCACCTCGTCGTGCAGTTCCTGGGCGATACGGCGCCGCTCGTCCTCCTGCGCGAGCAGCGCGCGGGCGCTGCTAGAGGCCCGCTCGTGTTCCAGTCTCTCCAGCATGGCGTTGAAGGTACTGATCAGCTCGGCGGTCTCACCCCGGCCGCGCTCCGGCAGCCGCTGACCGGGCCGCAGGAGATCAACAGTGGTCATGAGCTTCGTCAGCCGGTCCAGGGGGGCGAGTCCGATCCTCAGCAGGGCGGCGTTGGCGATCAGCATGACGACCAGGCCGGCCACGAGGATGATCGCCTCGGTCAGCACCACGGGGACGGAGACGGTCACCGGAGCCCACAGCAGCAACGCGGTCGCGGTCCCCAGCACCACGGCGTTGAGAGCGAAGATCCGCCAGAACAAGGACACCGCGATGACGCCTTCCTTTGTGTGACACGGCCTTGCGACACGGCTTTGGTCTTTCCTGCGGTCGTTACCCACGTCGTTGCCCGCGTCGTTCCCGCGGTCGCTTCCCGCGGTCTTCGTGTACCCGAGCATGCGCCGCGCCCCACCGCTCCGGACCGGCCTCCCGCAAGCCTGCCCGCACCCGGGTGGTTCCGTCGATGGGCTCCAATGCCCATTTCCGCCTCGCGGCCTGCCCACGCCACGGTAGGCCGCCGAACGGCCGCAAATGGGTATTGCGCCCGATGGGTTTCGCGCCGCGCATCGGCCACGGTGAGGTCATGCCCCACCCTCCGTGACCCTCAGCCATCGCGTTCCCCGGCACGCACCCCGTTCACCGGCACGCACCCTCACCGCCCCTCATCCTCCGGAAGACAGGACCCGCCATGTCGCTCGACATACCTCGTACCGAACCACGGCTCGGGCGTCTGCCCGCGCTCGAGGCCCGGCAGCGCCTCGAACACGAACGCAACACCCGTCTGACGCAACTACAGGCCATCGCCGAGGCAGGGCACGACGCGGAGGACCATCTGATGTCGGCGCAGAAGGACACCATCGAGCGGGTCCTCAAGGAGGTCGACGCGGCCTGCGCCCGCATCCAGGACCGCAGCTACGGCACCTGCCAGGGCTGCTCGAAGCCCATCCCGATCGAACGCCTGGAAATCCTGCCCTACACGCGGTTCTGCGTCCCCTGTCAGCGCGACGCCGCCTGACGAACCGCCCGCCCAGTCTCTCAAGTCTCCCTGCCTGCCCTAGGGGTGAAGTGGTGAACCAGCAGATCATCGGCGCACGCGACATGACCCTGTCGACCGAGGACCTCGCCGCGCTGCGCGAAAACCTGCACGAGCAGCGCCTGTTCCGCCAGGAACAGATCCAGCAGCTCACGGCCACGGCCGTGCCCCGTACCGAGACGCTGCTCGACAGGCGGGCCGCCTCGCAGACCGAGGTCCGCGTCGAACTCGCCGCGTCCGCCCGCATGGTCCTCGTCGACGTCGAAGCAGCCCTCCAGCGCATGGACCAAGGCCACTACGGCACCTGCCATCTGTGCCGCAGGCCCATCGACCGTGAGCGTCTGATGATCGTGCCGCAGGTCCGCTACTGCGCTCGCTGCCAGCACCTCAGGGAAGCCGACCGGTGACCACGACCCGCCGCTCTCGCTCCACCGGGCCCCGGCACCGGCCGTGGCCCGGGTGCCGGCAGTGCTGGGGCATCGCCCTCGACCTGGGCAGCGCCCGCACCCGCGCCTGGAGTTGCGGCAAGGGACTGGTCTTCGACGTAGCCACGGTGGCCTTCGGCAACGGGACCGTCCATCCCGTCCGGCGCGGCGCCATCGTCGACACCGCCGCGGTCGCCCGGATGCTCGACCGTCGGCCCGGCCACCGGCTGCCCCGCTCGAACCGCCCCTGACCCAGGACCAGATCCGCATCCGCACCATGGTCCATGCCGTCCTCTGCGCACTCACCGTGCCCCTCCTCGCGGCCGCCGCATACGGCTACGCCGGCCGCCTGGAACGACACAACCTCGCCCGATGGGACACGGCCTGGGCCCGGACCGCCCCCCGGTGGACCACACCCACATGAAACGGCCGTCCACCGGACAGGTCGGGCGCATGCGCTCAGCGGCCACGACAGGTCGTGTTCGGCGTGCCTGCCTTGCCGCCGAGGCGATTGCGTAGGCTTCTCGCCATGACCGCTCCGCACCCCTACCGGCGCTACGTGGCGATCGGCGACAGCATGACCGAAGGCCTCGGCGACCCCGACCCGGCGGGCGGACACCGGGGCTGGGCCGACCGGCTGGCCGAAGCCCTGGCGGGGCAGGAACCGAGCCTCGCGTACGCCAACCTCGCCGTACGCGGCAGGACGGCCGCACAGATCAGGGCCGAACAGCTGCGCCCGGCACTGGAGTTGCGGCCGGACCTGGTGACCGTCATGGCCGGAATGAACGACCTGGTGCGGTCCGGCTTCGACGCCGCGTCGGTCATCGCCGACATCGACGAGATGTTCGCCCGTCTCACCGAGTCCGGCACCCGGGTCGCCACCGTGACCTTCCCGGACCTGGGCAAGGTCTCGCCGCTCGCGCGCCGGGTGCTCCCCCGCATCCTCGACCTCAACACCCGCCTGCGCGTCACCGCGGAGCGGCACGGTGTCCTCGTCCTGGACGTCTTCGCGCACCCGGTCACCACCGATCCGCGGCTGTGGGCCGACGACCGGCTGCACGCGAGCCCGCTGGGCCACGCGAGGATCGCTTCCGGCATGGCCCACACGCTCGGCCTGCCGGGCCACGGCGACTGGGCCGAGTCCCTGCCGCCCCGGCCTCCCGTCCCCGCCCTGCGGGCCGTCGGCGTCGAGGTGCGCTGGGCGGTGGACTTTCTCGGGCCGTGGCTGTGGCGGCGACTGCGCGGACGGTCGTCGGGCGACGGCTGCTCGGCCAAAAGGCCGGAAGCGGGTCCGGTGAAGCTCCAGGACGCGGCCTGAGCCCGGAGCTTCACCCGTCCGGTGCTTGAACTTCCGGCGCCTGAGCTGTCCGGCGCTGAACTGTCCGGGATGTCACCTGTCCTACTTCACGGATCCCGCCATGACCCCCTGCACGAAGTGCCGCTGGAACGCGAAGAACACGGCCACCGGCACGATCAGCGACAGGAACGCGCCCGGTGCGAGCACATCGATGTTGCTGCCGAACTGCCGTATCTGTGACTGCAGTACTACCGTGAGGGGCTGTGCCGAGCTGTCCGCGAACAGCAGCGCCACCAGCATGTCGTTCCACACCCACAGGAACTGGACGATGGCGAGACTCGCGAGGGCGGGCCGCCCCACCGGCAGGACGAGCCGTGTGAAGATGCGCCACTCACCGCCCCCGTCCATGCGGGCCGCCTCCAGCATCTCCCGCGGTATCTCGGCGAAGTAGTTCCGCAGCAGGAAGATCGCGAACGGCACTCCGTACGAGACGTGGAAGAGGACGACACCCGGGACCGTGCCGAACAGCCCCAGCTGGCCGAAGAGTTTGGCCACCGGCAGCAGACCGATCTGAGAACGACCCGGAACTCCGGCCCACGCTCCACCAGATCCGTCTGCGTGCCGACGCGGATCCGCACCGGGTCGCCGCCGACCTGACCAGCGTTGCGGGCCGAGGACAGCTGGACGTACACGCCGTGACGAACCCCGCCGACGGACTGTCGCCGCTGCGCGGTGTCGTCGTCGGTCTGCTTGGCATTCTCGCGCTCATCGGGCTGGTGGAGCTGCTGACCGTCATCGGCGGAACCCTGCGCGAGGGCGAACGGGATCTGCTGGCCCTCAAGGCGGTCGGACTGTCGCCGCGCCAGATCACCGCGATCACCGTCACGGCCACGGGTTGTACCGCCCTGGCCGCGATCGGGGTCGCCCTCGCGCTGGGCATCCCCCTCGCGCACTGGCTGATCGACGCCCAGGGCCGGTCGAGCGGCATCGGGGCCGGCATCGCGCACGGCCCCTCCCCCCTGGCGCTGTCCGCCTTCGGGGCGGCGTCGGTACTGGGCGCCCTGGCCCTCGCGGCTCTCCCCGCGGCCCGCACCTCCCGTCACCGCCTCGCGGACACACTCAGCGCGGTGACGTAACGCGCTTCGCGCTCCACCGGGTGCCGTCTTCGCTGCGGTCGGCCGCTGAATTCAACCACCGCACCGGTTCGGAACAACTCCCAAGCACAGTCCTGCTGACGCATATGCCCCAGGCGTGGAAGCCCGTCGTTCGTACGCTGCACGACAGGGCTCAAGTTCTTCTGCTGCTTTTTCTTCTTCTGCGTCGTCTTCTGCGTCTTCTTCTGCGTCTTCTTCTGCCGCGTCATCTCTGCCGCGTCTTCTTCTGCCGCTGGTTTCCCGATCACCCGCTTCGTCACTGCCGAATCCACTACGACCGCACGGCGGAAAGGGCACCTCCGCAGGCGTCTGCACCGAGTAGCCGGTGAGAGGATGGAATGTCCCTGACCCCACGACAGATGGACGAAACCGGGCAGAGAGATGAGCAGCGGGATCGGCTCGCGCAGTGCCCATCACATGCCCCTTACAGAAGGACACGCATGTCCCGCACGAACCGCATTCTTGTCATCGTCACCAGCGCCGGCGAGTACCGGACCGTCGGATACCGCACCGGCCTGTGGCTGGGTGAACTGACCCACTTCTACGACGTCGCCGAAGCGGCCGGCTTCGAGCTCACCATCGCGAGCATCGACGGCGGTCCCGTACCGATCGACCCGGAGAGCCTCGCCCACAACGTCCTCGGTGACCTCGGCACCGACAAGCGGTACGCCGACCGCAAGTTCATGGACAAGCTGCGGCACACCATCGGTGTGGCGCAGATCGAGGTCGATGACTACGACGCCATTTACCTCACCGGGGGCCACGGCGTGATGTTCGATTTCCACCAGAGCGAGGCCCTGGAAACCCTCGTCGCGCGCTTCTACGAGAGCGGGCGGATCGTCTCGGCCGTCTGCCACGGGCCGTGCGGCCTGCTCGATGTCACGCTGACCAATGGCGATCCCCTGGTGAAGGGCAAGAATGTCACCGGTTTCTCCTGGCGCGAGGAGGAACTCGCTCAGCGGGCGGAGGCCGTTCCGTACAGCCTGGAGGAGCGGCTCAAGGAACTCGGAGCGGTCTACAGCATCGCCGAGAAGCCCTTCGCCACCCATGTGGTCGAGGACGCCCGGCTGATCACCGGGCAGAACCCCGGCAGCGCCAAGGCAGTCGCGGAAGCGGTCGTCCGGCAGCTCAGCTGAGGGAACCAGCCCCGCAAACGATCTGACAGCACATCGAGGCACCTTCTTCCCCGAGGACACCCGCAGTCCTCACCCCCAACCATCGCCGCGCGAAGCAGATGGCCGGGCCGACCAGCCCGTCGCCGGTCGGTCCACCTGCTCATACGATGCCCGTGCCGCCGCTGCGGCGGCCCGTCCGGAGGCGAGTGCGGGCGCCCTGCTCGAACCATGTGCGAGGCCGCCATTTCCAGGCCAGCCGCCCGGCGGGCGGCCCATGGCCGGGACGGTGAAATCTTCACCAACTCAGAACATTACCCACCAGTCAATCTTGAACCATCAAACAACGCGGATATCATCACTCGCACACACGGTGTGATCATTCGGTCGCCGATTGCTGGCGTACGATGCGCTCCTCCGTTTCCGCCCCGGGCCCGTAGCCCTCCCCCTCCGGGCCCGAGGCAGCGTCACCCCCAAGTCCTCCACGCCGGCGGCCCATGGCGTCCGTCCGTCGTGCCCTCACAAAGGCAGCGCATCGATGAGCAACAACAGGGGCAGAGGGCTGCAGGCCAATGTCCTCGGCACGTTCGACACGGTGGTCATGGCGGTGGCAGGCAGCGCGCCCGCCTATTCGATCGCCGCGACCACCGCCGTCCTCGTCGGTGCGGTGGGCCTCGCGAGCCCCGCCGCGCTGCTGTACTGCGCGATACCCATGCTGGGCATAGCCCTGGCCTTCAGCTACCTCAGCCGCATCGACGTCAACGCGGGGGCCAGCTACTCCTGGGTGGGCCGCACGCTCCACCCCTTCCTGGGGTTCCTCAGCGGCTGGGCCCTGGTGATCTCCGCGACCATCTTCATGGTGGCCGGCTCACTGCCCGCGGGCGCGATGACACTGTCCCTCTTCGACGCGGACCTGGCCGACAACACCGCGCTGGCGACGGCGGTCGGCGCCTTCTGGTTCCTGGTCATGCTGTTCGTCGTCCTCGGCGGCGCCCGCCTCACCGTCCGCGCCCAGCTCGTCATGTCGGGCGTGGAACTCGTCATCCTGGCCCTCTTCGCCGTGCTCGCGCTGCTGCACGGCGACAGTGCCCGATCCTTCGAATGGTCCTGGCTGGGCTTCGGTCAGTTCGACGGGGTGAGCGGCTTCGCGTCCGGTGCGTTGATCGCCGCCTTCTACTACTGGGGCTGGGACGTCACGAGCAACCTCAGCGAGGAGACCCGCGACAGCCGCCGCACGACCGGTCTCGCCGGCCTGATCGGCGTCGGCATCGTCTTCCTGCTGTTCGAGGTCTTCACCATCGCGGTCAACGTCATCCTCACCGACACCCAGATCCAGGAGAACGACGCCAACGTCCTGGCGGTGCTCGGCGAGGAGGTATGGCCCGGCCTGGGCGGCAAGCTGCTCATCGTCGCCGTGATGCTGTCCACCATCGCCACCCTGGAGACCACCCTCATCCAGGTCACCCGCTCCCTGTTCGCGATGGGCCGCGACCGCACGATGCCCGAGGCCCTCGGCCGCGTCCACCGCACCTGGAACACCCCCTACGTGGCCATCGCCGTGGTGGGCGGTGTGGCGCTGGTGATGTTCGTGGCCTCCAACGCCCTCGGCTCGGTCGGCGAGATCCTCGCCGACGCCATCTCCGCGATCGGTCTGCAGATCGCCGTCTACTACGGACTGGCCGGCCTCGCGGTGGTCGTCGCCTACCGCAGAATGCTGCTGAAGTCCGTGTCGAACTTCGTCTTCGGCGGGCTGTGGCCACTGTTCGGCGCCCTGTTCATGTTCTGGGTGCTCATCGAGTCGCTGGGAGAGCTGAGCAGTGCGTCCGTGGCGATCGGTCTCGGCGGCCTCGCGGTCGGTGTGATTCCGATGCTCTGGTACTGGCGGAAGGGCAGCGAGTACTACCGGCCCGCTCCGCTCGACGCCGCCGAGGCCGTCGAGACGGATGCCGCCGCAGGCGACGCCGCGGTCGCCGCGGCGGCGGCCGGACGGTCCCATGCCCATGAGGGTCTCCCGACCGACTTCTGAGAGGGACCCGATGGCGCGAGAACGATTCACTCCCGATTTCGACTCCGACTGTGGTGACGCGCCGCTCACCTCGGCCCGGCAGGACATCGTCATCGGCCGCTGGCAGGGCCCCCGGGACCTGCTGCGCAGGACCGGCCCGGCGTGGGTCGCCCGCGGCCACCGGGTCCGCATGCTCGCGCAGGCGTGTGCGGGCAGTTCGACCGTGGAGTCCTGGCTCGCCGCCGAGCCCCGCAGCGCCGATGCCCTGACGCTGCGGGCCGCCACCGAAACGGCGCGGGCCTTCAACCTGGCCATCGCCGCGGGCCGGGGCGTACCCATCGATCCGCGGCGCATCGACAGCGCGGCGGTGGCCTGCTTCGAGGCCGCCGAGGCGTACCCCGACGACCCGACGCCCTGGATCTCCCTGATCTCCGTGGCCCGGCTCTACAGCGGCGGGGTGCGCCGCCAGGAACTCGCCCGCTGGTGGGACGAGTTGTACGACCGCGACCCGTTCAGCGTGGAGGGCCACCTCCAGGTGCTGCACTACTACTCGTCGCGCTGGCACGGCTCGCACGGCCTGATGTACGACTTCGCCCGGGACGCGGCCGGTGTGGCCCCGGCCGGGTCTCCGCTGCCGGTACTGGTGCAGTACGCCCGCGTCGAGGAGTACCGCACCCTCCAGGAGGAGAGCCGGGTGCGGCCCGCCGGTGTCGGCATGGGACAGCACTGGAGCCACGACGGCGCCGCCAGCGACGTACGGCGCACCTGGCAGCGCTGGATCACCGGACGAGCGGAGGGTCCCCCTCCCCCCGGAGAGATACGCGACCTCAACTACCTGACGCACGCGGCCTGTTCGGCCGGGCTGACGGACATCGCCGGATCACTCTTCAACATCATCGGACAGCACGCCACCCGCACCCCGTGGTCCTACACCGGCGACCCGGTGCGCCAGTTCACGAAGGGGCGCAAGGACTCCCTGCCACGCGGCTGAGGTGCCGACGTCATCGGGCGGCCCATGTTCGGCGACGGGGACGGGCGGCGGAGAATATCCACGGTGACGCAACAGCGCTTCGGATCGGCAGCCCCAACTCGACCGCGCGATGCACCCCATCCTGGCTGAGGTCGAGTCTGGAGGTGTACAGCACGTCGTGGTCGTGCTTGTCGTGGTCGTGCTCGTTGTGGTCGAACAACGGGAACGTGATGGTCGACGAGCCGTGTCCGGCGACCAGCTCGATGCGTCCGGGAAGGGGGGACGCGGCAGCGTCGACCACCTGGGTGGGCGAGGACAGTGGCATCGCCCGCAGGGCACATCCCACCGTCCGGGGTCACGGCCCCGGCCCTGGATCCGGCTGCACGGCCTCGGTGATTCCGGCCCGCGCCGCTTCGAGCTGAGCGGCGAACGCGATGCCCAGGAACAGCGCCACACCGGTCAGGTTGGCCCACAGCAGCAGGGCGACGAACGCCGTCAGCGGTCCGTAGACGGCGCCGAACGATCCGCTCTCGGCCACGTAGAGCGCCAGCAGCCACGTGGCCGTGACCCACAGCACCAGGTGGACCGCCGAGCCGAACGCGAGCCATGTGTAGCCCGGCTGGTCCCTGCGTGGGGCCCAGCGGAAGATCACCGCCGACGCGACCCAGGCGAGCGCCACTCCCAGTGGCACTTCGAGGGGCCTCCACCAGTCGAGCAGCTCCCGGGGCCGGCCGAGGGCCTCCACCACCGCGTTCCCGAGGGCATCCCCCGCGACGAGCACGAGGAACCCCAGGACCATCGGCATGCCCGCTGCGAGGGCGAGGAGCAGGGACCGCCCGTACTTGGTCAGGAACGGCCGGTCGCGTTCGATGCCGTAGATGCGGTTGGCGCCTCGCTCGACCTGGCCCATCGCCGAGGCGAGGTTGAGGACGGCGAAGGCCAGTCCCAGCCACATGGCGACGGCGTTCCAGACCCCTGAACCGGCGCTGCGCGCGGTGGCGTCCAGAGCGTCCTCGACCAGACTCGCACTGGCGCCCGGCACGATCTGGCCCAGGGTGAGTTCGATGATCCGCCCCACGCTCTCCGTGTGCACGGTGGTGGCCACGCCGACCAGCGCGATGGTGAACGGCACCAGGCCCACGACCACTTGGAACGCGAGAGAACGGGAGTTGGTGAAGCCGTCGGCGTAGCGGAAACGGGCGAACGCGTCGAGGAGCAGTCGGCGGCCTCCGTAGTGCCTCAGCGCGGTGAGCGCCTCGTCTCCGGAAAGCTCGTCCCCGATCATGTCCCGCGTCTGCGGGACGTGCACGACGGTCCCCATCGAGAACGTCTCCTCCTGTGGTTCCTACGGCCGGACGAAGAACGCGATCTTGCCGCCGGGAGAACCGTACAGCCGAACGAGTGCGACAGTCGGCCGTCAGGTGGATTCAGGGTGGCTGCCGGGCCCGCTGGTGCGGTGGGACAGAGGAGTCGGCGAAAGGGTGGTGTCCTCCTCCCCGGGCTCCAGGAGGGTGTTGGCGGCGCCGACGATGAGCGGGTCCGGAGTGCCGACCGCCTCGGGATCCTTGCTGGTGTAGTCGATGCGCGACAACAGACTGCGCATGGTCTCCAGCCGGGCGCGACGTTTGTCGTTGCTCTTGACGACGGTCCAGGGCGCGCTTTCGGTGTCGGTGGCCCGGAACATGTCGACCTTGGCCTCCGTGTAGTCGTCCCACCGGTCCAGCGAGGCCACGTCGGTGGGGGAGAGTTTCCACTGGCGCACCGGGTCGACCTGCCGGATGGCGAAACGGGTGCGCTGCTCGGCGCGGGACACGGAGAACCAGAACTTGACCAGCAGGATGCCGTCGTCGACGAGCATCCGCTCGAAGGCCGGGCACTGTTCGAGGAACAGCTCGTACTGGTCCTTCGAGCAGTAGCCCATCACACGCTCCACGCCGGCCCGGTTGTACCAGGAACGGTCGAAGAAGACGATCTCCCCAGCCGTCGGCAGGTGTGCGATGTACCGCTGGAAGTACCACTGCCCCGTCTCCCGCTCGGTGGGCCTGTCCAGTGCCACCACTCGTGCGCCGCGGGGGTTGAGCCGCTCGGTGAGGCGTTGGATCGTGCCACCCTTGCCCGCCGCGTCGCGCCCTTCGCACACGACGATCACGCGCGCGCCGGTGTCCCTGACCCACCTCTGGAGCTTGAGCAGCTCGATCTGCAGGACGCGCTTGCGCCGCTCGTACTCCGTGCGACCGACCTTGCGGCCGTACGGATGGTTCTCGCGCCAGGTCTTGAGGGGGCGGCCCGTCCCGTCCAGCAGGACCGGCCGCTCCTGTCGGCTGGTGTCCACGGTCAGCCCGTCCAGCAGCTTGTCGGCCTGTTCAGCGTTCATCGCACCACTCTCGCGTGAGCCCCTGTACCCAGTATCGGTGTGGGTGCCCGTCGGCTGTCCAGGACAGGAATCGGTGCCGACAGTGGATGTGTGGAGACCTCACCGGCCCCGGACGGGCACACCGGTCGGCATGACCTCCCGGAGGATCAGAAGGGCATGCGGCCACGGGTACGACGGCCGGCCGATCCGCTGCGGGACACGGCGCGGGAGCTCGTCCGGAACGGCTTGCTGAGAAGCCGGCCCAGGACACCGGGCGCCTTGCCACCGGCCCTCGATCCCGCGCCGAGCGAACGCTGTGTGCCGCGTTCGGGGTGACGGGACAGACGCGGGACGAAGAAGGCCAGCACGGCCAGGACCACACACACTCCAACAACTGCGGCAACGATCACGAGTCGGCTCCCTTGACTGGTCGGGAGGGAACGAGTGCCCCGTCACGCTCTCTCCATGTGACCGCACCCCGGGCGGCTTGTGCCGATCGGCCGACGACAGCCCGCCCGGGCGGCAGCCCCGCCGTGGCCGGTGGGGCCCCACCCGGACGATGACCGCGACTCGTGCATCAGATGGCCGGCACAGGTCACACGGGCGCCGGGCCCGGCGGCTCGGTGGAACACGCTTCGGCGAGATCCGGCAGCAGTCCGCGCAGGGCTTCCCTCTGGGCGGGACCCATGAACTGACCGAGCGCGTCGATGACCGTCCCGGCGAGCGGATCGGAGGCATCCTTCAGCAGGCGCCGCGCCTTGTCGGTGAGAGCCACCTGGATGCCACGCTTGTCGCCGCACACCGACTCGCGGGTGATGAGGTCGGAGTGGTTGAGGCAGGCGATCTGGTAGGTGAGCCGGGTCTTGGGGCGGCCCAGGAGCTCCGCGATGCGGGTCATGCGCAGGCCCTCCTCGGGCTGCGCGGCCAGCAGACACAGGATCAGGAACTCGTCGTGGGAGACGCCGAGCCGATCCTTCACGACCGCGCGCAGCCGCTGCTCCACCGCACCCGTCGCGGCCAGCAGAAGCATCCAGGCGTGCAGCTCGGCGGGGAGCAGGCCGTCCCCCTGCGCGGACGGGCATTCGGACAGGCGAGCAGGGTGCTTGTCGAGGTCGGCCATGGGTCAAGTGTAACTGTTGTCCAATTTTGGAGAACGAGGTTGTTCAAATTCGGATAACGGGCTAGCGTCAGTCATACAAATTTGGATGACCTGACCGATCCGATCGACTGGAGAAAGACCATGACCGTCGCCGTGGACACCGGACTGTGGCAGCTCGACACCACCGCCTCGACCGTCGCCCTGCAGCACAAGACGATGTGGGGCCTCGTCACCGTGAAGGGCGCCTTCGACACCGTCCGCGGCCAGGGCGAGGTCCGGCCCGACGGGTCAGCCGTCGGTGTCGTGGCCCTCGACGCCGCCTCCCTGGACACCAAGAGCGCCAAGCGCGACGAGCACCTGCGGTCCGCCGACTTCTTCGATGTCGAGCACCACCCTGAGATCACCTTCGCGGTGCGCAGCGCCGAACTCCGGGACACCGACACGGTGCAGATCGTCGGCCAGCTGACCGTCCGCGGCATCAGCAGGTCGCGCTCCCTCACCGCAAAGCTGAAGGAGGCGACCCCCGAAGCTCTGACGCTGGAAGCGGAGTTCACCGTGGACCGCGAGCAGTTCGGCATCGGCTGGAACCAGCTGGGCATGATGCGCGGCCTGGCCACGATCACGGCGACACTCCGCTTCGTCCGAGCCGGCGCCTGACACTCGCCGCCCCCCTCCTCCCTCCGATGCAGCGTGCGCGCCGGGCGGCCCGACCTGGCCGCAACACACCGTGAACGGCTCGGCCCGAGCGGAGCCGAGCCGTTTCATGTGTGCCCGATGCGTGGGAGACGTACGTGTGCCGGTGCGCCAATTCCCGGTGCGCCTCAGCGCGGATGGCCCGGATCGGTGGGCTGGGGGCGCAGACGGCTGGAGAAACGCTTCCACGAACGTGGCCATCAGCTACATGGGAACCGCACTCCTGAGGCTGGTCGATCAGGGCAAGGTCCGCCTCGACGGGCGGGCCGACGAGCTGTCAGCAGCGCGCCACCTGCTCGCAACTGCGCCGAGGGACGATTCGGCCGGGCCCGAACGCCCGGCAGGGTTCTCGTCCACGCCCGGGTCGCCGACGGTGTCGACGTAGGCGTTGCGCGCAGCCGCTTGTCAGCGGCCCGCCGCAGCGGTCACCGTCGCGGGATCCATCCCGGTCAGTTCGACGATGCGGTGCGGTGGCACGCCGGCGGCCAGTGCGCGTGCGATCAGGCCGTCCCGGCCGTCCGCGCAGTCTCGGTAGGAGAGCAACTCCTCCTCTACCTGGGCGAGCGGCTCCGGTGCCATCAGGTGGCGGACCCTGCTCAGTTCCTCGTCGCTCAGCGGGACGGGCAGCCGTTCCGCTCCCTCGGGGATGGCCGCGGTCTCCTCCGGTGGCAGCAGGCGCAGGTATGGTGAGGTGAGCGTGCTTCCCTGAGCGTCCAGCCACGCGCGTACCGCGGGAGTCTCGAGGCACGCGAGGTCATCGACGGCGGCCGGGGCCACGCCCAGCGGTGCGGACACGTCGTCGAGCAGGAACAGGTAGGCGTCGTCGGTCATCCTCGGCTCTCTCTCAACGGGGGCAGGTCACATCCCAATACCCCGCCGCGGCCGAATTATCGTCGGCTCACCGGCGCCGAGTCACCCTGGTGAGGCGCGTCGGTTCACCGGCCGTACTGGCCGTGTATCGCAGACCTGGCCATGTATCGCCGGCGCACCCCATGCAAGCTCGTGCTGCGCATCCTCCGGCTCGTCGGCCTGGAGGGCGTGATGCCCGCCCGGACATTCCACCGTCGGGCGGGCCCTGCCGGACGGGAGCGACTGCCCGAACACCGATCCGAACACCGAGCCGATTCACCGTCTCGGCACGGCACGGCACAGCACGGCACGGCAGTGTGCGGCTTGACGCCGGTGTCCTGGGATGTGTGGCACGGCACCACGAAATTGGCGTGGCACGTGCGGGCGCCCATGTGTCGGCGGTGAGGCGAACGTCAGGTCACAGGAAGCGGCGGATGGGTTGCACGGCTGTTTCCCTGGCTCTCTGCAGGACGGAGCGCCTCTTCCAGCGGCCGGCCTGGATCGGTTCGCTCACCGTCATGTCCGCTTCGAAGTGTTCGTCGAGGGTGGCGGTGAACTCCTCGTCGAGGACGGCGAGCATGATCTCCTCGTCGTGGTCGAGGGAGCGGCGGTTGAAATTGGTCGAGCCGATGAGCGCGGCGACGCGGTCGACGGTGATGACTTTGGCGTGCATCATCGTCGGCTGGTACTGGTAGATCTTCACTCCGCAGGCGGTGAGGTCCTCGTAGTGGTGCTGGCCGGCCAGCTGACAGACGCGTTTGTCGGTGTATGGCCCCGGCAGCAGGATCTCCACCCCGACCCCGCGCCGGGCGGCGCCGCACAGCAGGTCGACGAAGTATGGGTCCGGCGAGAAGTAGGCGGTGGCCAGGCGGAAGCGTTCCTCGGCGGATTCCAGCATGACGCGCATCAGGGTCTGCATGTCCTGCCAGCCGAAGCTGGCCGATCCGCGGACCACCTGCACGATCGCGTTGCCCTGCGGGTGGTGCTCGACGAACCGGTCCCGTTCATCGAAGAGTTCGTCATGGCATTCTGCCCAGTTCTGCGCGAAGGCTGCGGCCATGCCGTCCACCGCGGGCCCGCGGACCTCGACATGGGTGTCACGCCACTCGTTCTCGTTGCGCGCGTTGCCGCACCATTCCTGTGCGATGCCCACCCCGCCGGTGAACGCGGTCTCCTCATCGACGACGAGGACCTTGCGGTGACAGCGGTGGTTCTGTTTGAGCGGTGAGAGGTACAGCGGCTTGCGGAACCAGGCCACTTGCACTCCGGCCTGCTCCATCGTTTCCAGTTGCTCGGTCTCGATCAGCCGGCTTCCGAACCCGTCCAGCAGCAGTCGCACCCGCACACCGGCGCGGGCCCGCTCCGCCAGCGCCTGGGCGAAATCGCGGGCGATGTCGCCCCTCCAGTACACGAACGTCATCATGTCCACCGTGTGGTCGGCGCGGCGGATCGCGTCCAGCATCGCGGCGAAGATCTCGTCGCCGTTGCGCAGAGGGGTGAGGGCGTTGCCCTCGGTCGCCGCGATCCCTATCAGGCGCTCCAGGCGTCGGCGTATCCGCGCGATCCGGTACTCGACGGACGGTGTGCACGGCTCTTCGGGGACTCGGGGAGTCAGCTCGGACGGTTCTTGGGTACTGGTCATGGCATCCCCTATCCCGGAACCCGAGGCGGAAACGTGGGCGGCCGCGGTGCCCGGTCCTGCGTGGGCCGAGCCAGCCGGCCCCCGGTGCCCACGGCCACGGCCACCGGGGCCGGGCGAGGAGGTGCGGCCCCGGCTCGGCGCTCCAGGTCCAGGTCCACGGAGTCACCCGGACGAACTGCGACGGGCCTGCCCCGGGCGTGCTCCCGTTGCTGGCTGAACTCATCGCACTGATGAAGCTGCAGGTCACGCGGCTGCGCGCGGACATCGCCTGCTTCCAGGAAGTCCGCGGACAAGAGCGACCCGGGCAGCCGCGTGACCTGGTCGCACTCAGGGAACTCCTCGCCGGTACCCACCTCGACAGCGCGTCCCTGACCGGCACCAAGCCCGCGAACGACGCGGTCTTCGACATGCTCAACCTGGTCATCGCCACCCACCTGCCGGTCATCGAGCACCAGCTGCGGGAAACGACCTGGTCAACGAGGTTCGCTACCGGCGGCTCACCGCCAACCCTCCCGACATGAACCCGGTCGCGATCGGTATCGAGCGGCCCATCCTGCACGCTCAGATCGACATCGACCACGCAGCCCCCGGCCGGCCGGCCGACACGCCTCACACGTCTGTCGTACCGACGCCGTTCCGGCCGTGGCGCGGTTCGTGCACGGTCCCTGGGACGTGATCGCGTACTTGGCGATTCCGGAAGCCTGGGTACGGGCCGTACAAGCCGCGTGGCGCCCCCACTGGAAGCTTGGGGACGCCATGAACTGGGGAGGCCGTCCATGCCTGGACGTGCGGCCTGATCGGTGCGGATCCGCGCGCCTCGTTGATGCAGGCGGCGGCGATGCCCAGGGCGGTCACCGCCATAACGACACCGAACACGATGTCCGGTCCAGGGTCCTGGCCGAGGATGTTGATTAGTGCTCGTGCGGCGATGGCGCCCTGGCCCAGCGCGACGACCCCCAGCCACCCCGCGCGCACTGCCCGCGGGGTACCTGCGCGGATCTTCTCCAGTGCCAGGAGCGTGGCGGCGCCTAGCAGGGCGACCACGATGGCGAGCAGGGTTGCGGCGTGCAACGCCGTGTCCAGTGCCGAGGTGTCGGTGTGGTCGAGTTCTGCAGTGTCCGGCGGCAGGGTCGTGATCAGCACGGCGAACAGCCCGATGCAGGCCACCTGGCAGGAGCAGAAGGACGGGCGCCACGCGCTGGCTGAGTACTGAGGTCACTTGTTGCTCCTGACGAGGCTGCCGCTTGATGATCCACAGGCTGCCATCCTTCTGGGCGTTGATGCATGCCTTCTCGCTGCGGGTGCCGGCACTGGTCTTGCCGTCGTTCTTGCGTCCGATGCCCGCGGCCGATGGAGCTGTTGCGCGCAGGTCCGTCGTCTTGTCGACCCCCTTGGACTTGGACTCGTGCCGCGTCGCGATCTCGTACGTGCCCTTGGTGGAGAGACGCCGCCCTGCCGACCTCCTCAAGTGCCAGGGCGGCGACGGGAAAAGCCGTGGGCCACTGGTGTCTTGAGGACAGCCCGAGCACGGGTGAGCAGGTCGCGCGCGTTCGTGAAGGACGCGGCCGCGATGTCGACGACCGTGCGCGGCATCACGTCCGGATCGGTGGGGAGTTTCGCCATCCGGCACCCATGGCGCCATCCTCCGATTCCGCGAGGACGGCCCCGCCGTCACCGGAAAGTGGAGCGTGGACACCACCCCGCTCCAGGTCTACCGCCAAGGGTCGGCATCTACGGCAGCGACCTGGCGGTGACCATCGAGGTGACCGAGGAAACCGACGACCGCCACCAGGGGCTCCTGGCATGGCAACGCGGCGCGGAAACGGTCAGCGCGAGTCACTGACCGGGCGGCCGACGTCCACCACCAGACCGACAGGGACATCCTCGCGCATCCACTCGACCGCGAGCGCGGACGCAGAACCCTCCCGGCCGTGCAGCAGCGGCCCCGCGCGCTCCTCCGCATGGAGTGGGACTGACTCGAGGGGTTCTTCCTGATCCGGGCACCGTGCTGGGCCCCGGGGGCGGGTCGAGGTGCGGGGAGGGCTGCGACCTACACGATGCGGACCGCGCCCACGTTGACTGCGGACCAGCCCGCCTCGGAGGGGCCTGGTGAATACGCGCGATGCCGTGGTTGCGTCACCAAAGCGCATGACAGGCGCGCCTTGAGAGAGTGTCAGGTCCATCATGCCTGTTCGGAGGCGGTTCTCGGTAGGACGCAGCGCACGTCCGTTTGTTCTTGTGGCTGTTGGTACCGCGCGCCAGACTCGTCGTCATCCACTCTCCGGCCAACGTGTCGGCAACCGTTCTCGGCTGTCGGCGCGGTCGCCGTGCTGTCTCACCGTGTGACGTGCACCGGCCGGGGGGTGGCGTGACGAAGGGGATCGATGGATCAGGACATGGTCGTGCTGGCGAGGGTCAGGCTGCTGAGTGCAAACCGGCGGGTGGTGCGCGGTGCCGAGGGGCTGTGGATCTACCGTCTTCTGACACGGGTCGAGCCGGAGACGTACGGGTCGAAGCTGGCGTACGTCCTGGTGGAGGCAAGCGCGTCGCCCCTGGTGCGGGAGTTGCCTGAGCGACGGTTGGCCCTGTTGGACGAAGCCGTGCAGGTGGCGAAGGCCCTCGGTACGTCGAACCCGTACCGGGCGAAGATGCTGGCGAGGGCCCTGGCTGCCAGGGAGCGGGAACTGGAGGGCCGCCCGATGGAGCCGCTTGCGTCCGACGGGCGGGAGGATCGGGCGGCCCTTCGGGAAAAGCCGCAACAACGCGCATGACCGTGTGGGTGTAGGGCACCGACTCCCCATGGGCACCGACTCCCCAGACGGTGAGGACGGGGAGGGGATGGTCCCGCTGTCTGAACGGAGCGGTGCCGGATTCCTCGGATGTACGGCTCGCAGCGTGGAGCTTCTCCCGCGGTAGGAACCCCACGTTCGCGATGCCTGGCGCTGGATCTCAGCTCCTGTTCCGAAGGGCGCGCCCTGCCGCCGCCGCAGTTGTGGGGCGGTGGCAGGGCGTGCTGTGGTGCGCCCGTTCTCACGGCTGCGTCGGTGGCCGAAGCTCAGGAGTCGTCACCGGCCAAGCCGGACGAACCGGCGGACAGGACCGAGCCGGGCAGCCTGATTTTTCACCAGGGAGGCAGCCGACCTGTCACCAGTGGACGACCACCACTCCCGCCACTCCCACCGCGCCCTCAAGGCGATGCCACGCTCACGCCGAGCACATCGCCGCAGCCATCGTGAAGCTTCCCCCCCCACTCGATGGGGTACTGCACGAGGGACTCGATGGGGTACTGCACGAGGGCCGATATGACCGTGCGGACGGCTCCCGCGACCACGCCCAACTCCCGTTACCCAAAGAGCGGGGCCTGCGTCGCCGACCCTGGCGAGAACAAGCGCCTGGTCGCCTTGCCGTGGGTGACCAACTCGGCGGACCGGCAGCGGCAGTAGGGGACCGGACCCCGCCCCCTCGCCCGGCAACCCCACCCCGAACGTCTCTGGCCCGGCGGGACTTGTTGCCAGGCGATCGCTGGGTCGATTCCGGCTCTGCCAACGCTGGCTCACTCACCGCAGCCCAGCGTGATCACGGGGTCGATCTCCGCGGGCCGGTGAAGGCGGTGACCGTCCCGCACTCCCGCGGCGGTGCCCCGTACGCGCAGGCCGCGTTCACCATCGACTGGGACAGCGGGCAGACAACCGCCCGAACGGACACACCGCCACGTCGTGGCGCGTCAACCGCTCCGAGGAGGGCCTGCCCATGATCCGTGTCCGGTTCTCCCGGACCCCCTGCCGGCCCTGTCCCGACCGGGCCAGATGCATCAACTCGCCCAACGGAATCCAGCGCGAGCTCAACCTGCGGCCCCGCGAGGAACCACGCCCTCCAACAGGCCCGTGCTGTCCAGGCCACAGACGACTGGAAGGCTCGCTACAGATCCGCGCCGGTGCCGAAGGCGCCATCTCCCAAGCGGTCCAGGTCTGCGACCTGCACATATGCCACTACCGCGGCCTGGGTGACACCAGCCTCCAGCGCCGGCTCACCGGCGCCGCCGTCAACCTCATCCGGATCAACGCCCGGCTCACGAGCACACCACGAGCACACCACGACCCCGCACCCGCACCCGCACCCGCACCAGTCTCCTGACAGCACTTCGCCCCGCCGCACAGCGACGGGGCGAAGCAGCCAGGCCGAATTGACCAACAGCATCTCTTGTTGACGGCCGGGCCCTACGTGGGGGTGTGGTGCGGGTCAGGTCACCATCGGTACCAGCGGCCGCGGCCACCGGCGGTGTTGGTGGAGCGCATCACGAAGCCCAGCAGCCACAGCACCAGCACGGCGAGGGCCACCCACCACAGAATCTTGAGGGCGAAGCCCGCGCCGAAAAGGATCACCGCGAGAATCAGTACAAGAAGCAGGGGAACCATGGATATCAACCTCCTGCGGCTCCGTGTGCCCTGCCAATACTTCTCCATTCCTGGGCAATTCATTGTTTGTGAAGGATTCGCCAGGGCACACGCGGTTTTACGCTCTACCGCGACAGCGGCACCCGATGCTGTGAGGAGGCATGTTCCATGACTGCCGGCGAAAAGGCCAAGGCGAAGACCGAGCAGGCCGAGGGAAAGGCCAAGGAGGTCCTGGGGCGCGCCCTCGGCAACGACCGCATGGCCGCCGAGGGGCAGGCGCAGAAGAGCAAGGGCGACGCCCGTGAGGCCAAGGAAAAGACCAAGGACGCCTTCAAGCACTGACGCGTCGTACCGGTCGAGGGCCTCTCCGGAAAGGATCCGGGGAGGCTCTCGTCTGCTGCGGCGAGTACCCCACGCCCAGTGCGCTCCAGGTGTCCGTCGTCGGCAGTCACCGTCCCAGCCGCGTGGGAAACCCGCGAGGCGCGCTCTGTCCCCGCCGAGCCTCTCCCCTGCCTCTCCAGGATCGGCCGCGCAGGTGAGGAACACCGCTGGAGTCAGGACCGGGTGGCGGAGTGGCTGTCCGGGTGGAGAGGAGAGATCCGGTCGGGGCCGACGATGCGCAGCTCACGTAGTCGGCTGCGTTGGTGTGGTCGAGTTCGCCCGTGATCTCCGGAACGGGACCGGTGGCGGCGTCTCGGGTAGTGATCTTCAGCGGACTCATCGTGGGTCCGTAGTCCCCGGGTCGGGGGCGGGTACGCCGAGGGCGAGCAGGGCGGTGTAGTCGTCGAGGCCGTCACCGAAGCTGCGGAGCAGGCCGGTCAGGGTCTGGACGACGGCCTGCGGGGGCAGGGCGTCTGGTCGGTGACCGCGAAGGACGGTGGTGGCGCCGACGAACCCGTGTGCCGGCACCACCGTGCGCCCCTGCGGACTGCCGATGATGTTGTGTTCCTGCGGCCGGGATCCGTCCGCCCTGTCTCCGAGGTTCCGCTCTCCTCCCGGCCGCCGCGGCTGCGCCCCCACTGCCGCCCCGTAGAACGTCCTCGCCGGGGGCGAGCGGCCAACTCGCCGCGTCAGACGCGACATTCGATGGGCAAGAGGCGCACGATCGCCGGCATCCGCCCCGTACCGATCAGCCAGGACCGCTGAGTGCCCCATGAACAGGCCGACAGCGGGTAAGCGAATCACGCGATACCGGCAACTCGTGATGAACGACAAGGAACGATCCACGGGAAGAGTTCTATGGTCACCCCGCTTGAAGACCGGGCATCGGATGAACAGGAATCCGCAGCGCCCCTGCGATACAGCGCCGCCTGGCACACTGCAGACGCATCGATCGCCGACGCGCGTACGGCCGTACGCGCGCTGCTGGCCCAGGCCGGCCACGACCCCCACCACCGGCCGAGCCAGGACGCCCAGCTCGTCGTCAGCGAGCTGGTCACCAATGCGCTGCGCCACGCCCCCGGTCCAGGCGGCCTGGCGCTGGAGGTGGCGCCCGATGCCGCCCTGCTCCGCATCGCCGTGAGCGACAGTTCCCCCCGCCCGCCCGAACTGCGAGCACACGACGCCCGCCGCGTCGGCGGACACGGACTGCACCTGGTCGCAAGGCTGTGCGACCAGGTGCAGACCATCGCTCTGAACACCGGCAAACAGGTCGTCGCTCACCTTCACCTGTGTAAGCCCTCCCACTAGGGCCTGTCCGGCGGATCGAGCCGGACAGGCCCGTGGTCCCGAGGGGCTCAGCGCTTGAGCATGAAGGCGAAGTCTCCGGAGAGTTTGCCGCTCAGCCGGACTGCCGAGACGAGTTTCCCTTCCCTGACCAGCCTTTCGACCTCGGCCCGCGAAAGACCGCAACCTTCAGCGATCAGCCGCACCGGCCGCACAGGGATCCGCGCCGCGAAGTGGACCGAGACGTCGATCACCCTACGGTCCAGTCGATCCGATCCGCCGGTGTCCAGGCGCCAGGCGTCGTCCCAGTCGAGGGCGATGCGATTACGGCGCAGCACGACCGGATCCTGGAGCAGCTCAGCCGTCAGGCCAGGGTCGTTGTCATGCAGTCGGTCCAGCAGCTCAGGTCGCACGGAGCGCACATTCATCCGCTCCAGGACCGTGAGCTTTGCGGTTTCCCCGCAAGCGGTACAGAGCGCGAGGAGCCAGGCGTCGATGAGCTTGTGGTTCGCGTTGACGCGGAATCTGCCGCTCGCCCGGAAACGCTCGGAGGCGCATGCGTGGCAACGGCGGCTGACGAGCGGCAGGCAGGTGGGCACGACCACCCAGTTTTCGAGCACAGAAGTACACCGGTTTCAGTGAGAAGTCCGCAGCAAAAAGGAGCGCGGCGCGCACATGCGCAACGCGCGACAAATCAGCGCTCGGGAGGTCTCACACGGTGTACAACGGCACGTCCTTGCCCAGACGACTTGGTTCGGCAGCACGGTAATGGCTTACCGCGGCGCTGCTCCACTGGTTTTCGAACGCCTCACCACCAGGTTCCGTCCTGCGGTTCATGGACGAGGCCGGAGTCGGATCGCTGTGACGGTGCCGGTGACGGTGCCGTGGAAGACGTGGGCCCGCATGTCGTACCTCATGGCCACGGCGTGCGCCGTGGGAATACCGCTCGTTCACGAGGAGCAGGAAGTCGACTCGCTCCATGAATCCGAAACCCGGCGGCGTACGGCGTACGGCGTACGGGAGGCCGAGATGCGCCTCTCAGGCCGATTCGTGGTCAAGCGCGGTGGGCGCAGGAGGCGGCTGGTCCGCTCCCCCTTTGGTGGCGCCGGCGGACGTCGAGGCCAGGGCCGGCGCCCGTCCGCCCGGCCGCAGCGGCGCAGCAGCACCAGCAGTCCGAGGCGGACGACCAAGTCCCATGGTGGGCCCGGACGATGGCGCCGTCAGGGAGGCGGTGGGCGCAGCGGTGCCGGACTGCGGGCGGCTCATCGCTGCGCTCCCGGTCTGGTATCCGCCGACCGGTCATGGTGGTCCCGGTCATGGTGGTCATGGTTGCCGTGCCAGTCCAGTATCAGGACCGTGGCGTCGTCCTTGAGGTTGCCATGGCAGGCGTCAAGCACCGCGGCGGTCAGGCTTCGGACGACTTCTCTTGGATGCAGCGCGCGGGTGTCGTGAACGACGGAGACCAGATCGGCGGCTGCGGCACCGCGGTCCTGCATTCCGTCGGTGACCAGAATCAGCCGGTCCCCGGGACGCAGTTGGAGTTCCTGTACGCGGTAGGGGATGGGGGCCGCCACACCGAAGGGCAGGTTGACGGCGAGTTCGACCTCCTCGACGGTGCCGTCGCGCAGCCGCAGTGGCCAGGGATGACCGGCGTTGACCAGTTCACACAGGCCGGTTTCCAGGTCGACGCACAGCAGCTGTCCGGTGGCCAGCCCCCGGCTGTGGCGCAGCAGGGCCTGGTGGGCGTGGTTGGCTTGCTCGAGGGCGTCACAGCCGCTGCGCCGTGCCCGTCTCAGCGCGCCGACCAGCAAGGTGGCCAGCAGAGCAGAGTTCGTGTCGTGGCCCATGGCGTCGGTGATGGACAGGTGCAGGGTGTCACGGTCGAGGGTGTAGTCGTAGGTGTCCCCACCGATGTCGTCGGCCGGTACCAGACCGGCGGCGAGGGTGAACTGGGACGCCTCGCAGCAGGAGGCCGAGGGAAGCAGTTGGTGCTGGATCTCCGCGGCCAGGCTGGTCTCGGTGGTACGCCGGCCCAGGTGGTAGAGGTCGGTGAAACGGCCGTCCGTGACGATGATGTAGGCCAGCGCGTGCGCCGCGTCGCGAACCTGCCGGAGCACGGCGTCGTCGGCGGACTGCAGGGTCATCTCCAAAACGCCGATGCAGTCACCGCGGTTGGTGACCGGCGTGACGACACGTCGTGCGCCCTGGCCGTCCTGTTCCACATGCTGGCGCTGGCTGCACAGAACGCTGTCGTAGACGCTGCCCCGCAGGGCGATCGGCTCGGCTCGGTCCGCGACGTCGTCGTCGGCCGCCGCGAGCCGTACCAGCCGCTGACCGATGAGGTCGACGAACAGGAAGGACACCCGCTCCGCGCCGAGCCGCTTCTGCAGATCGTGCGCTATCACATCGACGGACTCACCGGGCGGGGCCGCCTCCGCGGCGGCCAACAACTCACCCAGTTCCAGATCTCCACCCTCCACGACACCCTCCCATCGGCTGCCGCAACTTCTTCCCCGAGTTTGCGCAACATCACCCGATGCGCCGACATTGCCTGGTCAGGGCCGTCAGCCCGGTCAGTGCGAGTAGGTGCCGGCCCCGTCGAGCGGCGTCCGCGAGCGGCTCGACGGCCAGCCGGTTCGGGGCTGTGGAAGGTTGAGGAGCACAGGGAGGCTGTGCGGGACGAACGGCGCGCTGTTCCCGCATCTCGCCTTACCCGGCTGAGCACGGCCCGCCGCGCGGCGACGGCCTGCCTGGCAGACGCGACCGCACCGCCTGCCAGGTGCATGCAACTGCGGCGCACGACCACGATGGCCGGCTCCCGTCCGCTGCTTCACGGTCGGCGGGTCGGCTACGGGCCGCGGAGCCGCGCACTTCGGGTTCGGCCCCCGGGCCGGAGCGTCAGCCGTTGGCCACGGTGCGGTCGAGGAGGGCGAGCAGGCGGTCCCAGTGGCGCTGCAGTGCGTAGGGGTTGAAGGCGTCGGTGTCGGACATGGTGAAGCCGTGGACGGTGCCGGGGTAGATCTCGGAGGTGTGGTCGACACCCGCGGCATCCAGGGCCTGGCCGAGCTCGCCGAGGGCTTCGGGCGTCATGTCGGTTTCGGCGTGGCCGAGGTGGACCTTGGCCGTGAGCTTGGAGAGGTGGCGGTGCAGGCTGTCGGGCCCGTCAGCGCCCATGGGGCCGTGGAATCCGGCGACGGCGGCCACTTGGCCGGGGTGGGCCGCCGCGGTACGCATCGCCAGGAGGCCGCCTATGCAGTAGCCGGTCACCGCGACCGGTCCGGCGCCGACCTCGGGCCGGCTGGTGAGGAACCTGAGGTAGGCGTCGGCGTCGCTCAGGGCACGTTCGGTGGTGTGCGCCTCGATCAAGGGCATCAACCGGGTCATGACCGCGGGCCGGATCTCTTCTCCGATGTGCTCGGGAAGTTCGATCACCGGTGCCGGGCCGTACCGGTAGAAGAGGTTGGGGACGAGCACGTAGTACCCGTGCCCGGCCAGTTCACGGGCCATCTCCCGCAGCACGGGCCGGATGCCGAAGCCGTCCGTGTACATCAGCACCCCCGGGTGCCGCTCGCCGCGGTCGGGGAAGGCGGCGAAGGCGTCGGCCTGGCCGTCCGTGGTGGGGATCCGCAGTTCCTTGGTGGGCAAGGGCTTCCTTCCTTGGAGTCCACTCGACAAACGTTCGTCTCACTAACGTTATTGGCGCGAGCGAACGTACATCGTTAGTCGCACTAACGCAAAGGGGTAGGATGGGAACCGTGATCAGAGACGGCGCCGCGGACCTGGCCGACATCGGCGCGCTCAAGACGCCCGACAGACTGCGACGACGGGCGAGCCGACTGTTGTCGCAGGTGTCCGTGCGATCGGACCGCCTGATCAGCGAAGGGCTGGCCCAGGTCGACGCCCGTAAGTGGCACTACGCCGTGCTCGCCTCGCTGCAGGACATCGGCCCGGGGAGCCAAGCGGCGCTGAGCGAGCGCACCGGCATCTACCGCAGCGACATGGTCGGCGTGCTCAACGAACTGGCCGAGCGTGACCTCATCGAGCGGGCACCGGACCCGGACGACCGACGCCGCAACATCATCACCATCTCGCCTCGGGGCCGCCGATACCTACCCCGTCTCGACAAGGTCCTGGACGACCTCCACGACGAACTGCTCGCGCCGCTGAGTCCGGCGGAACGCGACCAACTCGTGTGGTTGCTCAGCCGCTTGCTGGACCACCACACGCGGGCGTCCTGAGCGGCATCGGCATCGGCATCAACGCCGGCTGCCCGAGGCGCTGTTCTCAGCACAACGCACCGGCAGCCGAACCGGCTTCACGTCGATCGCGAGGGCGGCCGGTGTTGCGAGGCCGTGGCTCTACACCCGGCACGACATCGTCACCGCCAATCCGCGACTACGGAACCGCCGGCCCGCCCGCGAACGGACGGGCCGGCAGTCGGCATCGAGCACATCCCCTGCGACAACGTCCAAAGGCCGCGCTCGGACGGCGCATCAAGCAACTGCGATCAGGCTGTGCGCTTCGAGCTTCGAGCAGCCCTGCCACCTGGCGGTGGCAGGATGCCCTACCGACCGCGAGGCCGCCGCGCTCATCGAACGAAGCGTATTTCGGGCCACGCCGGGGAGGACTCGTCCAGCAGATGTCGTGGCCGGCCCAGCAGGTGCTGGTCGAAGAACGCCGTGATGTAGGCACGCTGGGCTGCGGTACTGCGCTCGGGGTCCCCGGTGCCGATGAGCTGCTCGCGGGTCTGCGCCGGGATGTCCAGGTGTCGTCCAGAGCCGGCACGATCGTCTGAGTGTCGGTGTAGCTGAAGTGGCCGCCCAGCTCCAGGCTCAAGTCGCGCTTCCAGCCGGTCGAGCGGTCCCAGAACGACTGCCAGGACGGCTTGATCAGGTGAGTCTGACTCGCCTTGCCCATGAGCATGAACGGGCGGTCGAGCCCTTCCAGGGCCACCGGAAGGTATTCGGTGCCGCTGTGCTGAAGCGTGCCGTCCATGTTGATGCCCGCGTCGATGCGACGGTCCACGCGCATGGTCTCGGCCGCGGTGATGCCTCCGGCCGAGTGGCCGTACATTCCGATCCGGTCCAGGTCGAGCGCTTCGCCCAGCCCACGGGGCAGACGGCGTCCCTCGGCATCGGGGTTGCGGCCGGCCTGCAGCACGGCAAGCGCCCCACGCCCGGGCAGGGGGCCGAATTCCCTTGCGAGGATCCGACAGACGGGACAGTGACCTTTGCCACTAAACAGCTTAGTACATCAGTAGAAATCGCCCTCTTCTCCAGCGGGCCCCACGCCTCCTGGGTACTGTCGATGAAGCAGATCCAGATCGGTCGGTAACGGAGTCCGTATGAAGATGGGTTGGTGCGCACGCGCAGGAGGTGCCCTGGGGCGCCTGCTGCTCGTCGTCGTGCTCGCTCTGGGCGTCTTCGCGATGCACAGCACGGGACATCCCAGCGAGTCGGCGCACTCCAACATGAGCACCGCGTCCCATTCGACTGCGACGGACACGACGGCGTCGGCCCACGACCCGATGAGCCTTCCAGCCGCCACAGTCACCGGCGGCCAGGGCACGGATACGCCGGAGTCGACGTCCTCGCACCAGCCCGCAATGGCCATGGACATGCTGGCGCTCTGTGTGGCGGTCCTGCTCGGCACATGGGTTCTCAGCGCGCTCCTCAAGTCGGCGCTCGCGCGCCGTCAGGATCGGCCGGCGCTGCTTCTCGCCCAGCTCGCCGCCGTGTCGCGACCCAACCGCCCGCCACGCAGACCCGATCTCACCCGTCTGTCAGTTCTGCGGCTGTAGGCCGAACCGCTCTCGCGGGCGCGCATCACGCGCGGACCCGCGGCTTCGCCTGCTCCCGAACAGCCACAGAACCAACACCACGAGGTGAATCGACATGACTGCCTTCACACATGCCCTGCGCCGCGGCACCACCCGCCGCGCTGCCGCCGCGGGCGTCATCGCGGCCGGCGCCCTGCTCCTCTCCGCCTGCGGCGATGACATGAGCGGTATGGATCACGGCAGTGGCAAGGCCTCGGAGTCCTCGGAGTCCGCGGCCGGCGAGGCCGGATCCGCCGACTTCAACGATGCGGACATCACGTTCGCGCAGATGATGATCCCGCACCACGAGCAGGCTCTGGAGATGGCCGGGCTTGCCGACGACCGGGCAGCCGACGCGAAGCTCAAGGACATCGCCGGCAAGATCGAGAAGGCTCAGGACCCCGAGATCAGGACGATGAAGGGGTGGCTCAAGTCCTGGAACGAGCCGACCGACGTCGAATCGATGCCCGGTATGGACCACGGCAACGGCGACGGAATGATGTCCGACTCCGACATGGAGCACCTCGCGGGCATGAAGGGTGCCGAGTTCGACAAGATGTTCGCCGAGATGATGATCGAGCACCACGACGGTGCCATCAGCATGTCCCGGGACGAGCAGAAGAACGGTGAGAACGCGGACGCCGTGAAGATGGCAGGCGACATCGTGCAGGGCCAGTCCGACGAGGTCAGGCAACTGAAGAGCATCCTCGACCGGCTCTGAGCATCCCGGCGCGAGCGGACCGGTCGACTCGCGCCGCCACACCGCGTGTCCGGGTCCCGCAGCACTCACGCTGCGGGACCCGGACGGCCCACTCATCGGCCGCACCGACCGCACCGACCCGGCCAAGCCTCGCCGTGACCGTAACCGTGGGCCTGCATGACGATCACATCCTTGGGGTCCGGCCGCCGCCCCCGCTGCCCGCCGCCCTCGCGCGACTCCCTGCGCAGGTGGGCCATCTACTATGCCCTTGCGTATTCAAGTGCGGGTCGGCGGCGAAAGGGAGTCATGGCCATGCGACGGCTGGGGGACCTGGAGGCGGAGATCATGGACCGCCTGTGGACGTGGCATCGTCCGGCGACGGTGCGCGAGGTCGTGGACGACATCAACAAGACCCGTCCCGTCGCGTACACCACGGTGATGACCGTGACCAACATCCTTTACAACAAGGGATGGTTGCTGCGGGGCAAACAGGGACGCGCCTGGCTCTACTCTCCGGTGCGCAGCCGTGAGGCGTACGCCGCCGCTCTGATGGAGGACGGCCTGGGCGCGAGCAAGGACCGGCCGGCCGCGCTGGTCCACTTCGTCGAGAACATGACCGAGGAGGAGCAGGCCGCGCTGCGCAAGGCATTGCGTACCGTGGGACGACAGGCGAAGTCGTGAACGCGGCTCCCTCTCTCGTCGCCTACACGGCGCTCGTGGGCTTCGTGGCCCCACGCCTCCTCCTGCGGGCCGACTGGCCACACCGGGCACCCGCCCTGGCCGTGGCGGTCTGGCACGCCCTGGCCCTCTCCTTCGCGCTCGGTACCGCGCTGACCGCGTACAACCTGCTCATGCCCACGGAGCACTCGCACGAGGGACTGCTGGGTCTGCTGCATTCCTGCGGCCTCGACATCGGCTCCGGCGGGTCCCATCCCGACACCGCGGGCCGACTCGCCGCCGCCCTTCCCCCGGCGTTCGGGGTCGCCCTCGCGGGAAGTTTCACCTTCCATGTCGTACGGGCCCGTCGAGTTCGGTCCAGGCACCGGGAGGCGGTGGACCTGGTGGGCCGCCGCTCCGCCCGGCTGGGCGCCACCGTCCTGCCGTACGACGTGCCCGCCGCCTACTGTCTGCCCGGCCGCCGACCCAGGATCGTGGTCAGTGACGCGGCCGTACGGGCGCTGACCCCCGAACAACTCGCGGCGGTTCTGGAGCACGAGCGGGCCCACATCGCCGGCCGCCACCATCTGGCACTCGCCGCCGCGGCGGCGTTCCACTCGGTCTTCCCCCGGCTCCCCCTGGCCCGCCTCGCCCGCGAACAGACGGCGCTCCTGCTGGAGATGGTCGCCGACGACCGTGCCCTGCGCGCCCACTCCGACGGGGTCCTGGCGACCGCGCTGTACGAGATGGCGGCGGCCCGGACCCCGAAAGGCGCGTTCGCGGTGGGTGGACAGACGGTTCTGATCCGGATGCGGCGGGTCCTCGGGCCGCGCAGGGCTCCGCACCCCGCCTTCCGGGGCTCCATGGCCGCGGCAGCCGCTGCCGTTCCGCTGTTGCCGCTGCTGGTCGCCTGCCCGCTCGGCATCGGCTGACGCATTCGTACGGGTCTGGCGTGGCACGACCGCGAGGACCGACGACGCAGGTGAACCAGGATTGACACGACCAGCGGGTTCGTCGAGTGACGTTCGCCGTCAGGCGGTCATCATCACCAGCATCGTCGCCATCGAGCCGCCCATGCCGATGTGGCCGGCCAGGCGCGCGTTCGGTAAGGAGAACACCCCGGGGGTCCGGGGCGCTCGGCGGTGACGGGCCCTCGGGCCCGCCGGAGCGGGTGATCCGCCCGGGTCCCGCATCCAGGCACGTACGGCCAGGGCCACGAAGACCAGGAAGTAGGCGGCCAGGGCCCAGAAGGCGACACGCCACAGCAGCGCGGAACCCGAGGTGGCGGCGGCTTCGGTCACGCCGTGGGCGCTCATGCCCTCCATCCCTGCCATGGCCCCGTGTCCGTGTCCGGAAGAGCCGGCCAAAGCGAGCGTCGGCCCCGATGCGGCGCCGGGCATGGCCAGCGTCATCAGCACCATGGCGGCGTTGCCGATCACCAGGTGAGCGGTGTGCCGCAGATGCCGCACACCGCGCCGGGTGGCGTGCCGTACGGACAGGGCCACGCCACCGAGACAGAGCGCCGCGAACACCGCCGCCCACCACATGCCGTACGTCCCGTAGAGAACCGCTGTCGGAGGCGCCGCCATCACGGCCATTCCCCCGCCCATCACGGCCTCGGCCCCCGCTTCGAACCGGGCCCAGCCGCTGACCAGTGCCATGCGCACGAGGTTCCCGACGGCCACCCCGGTGCCCAGCACCACCAGCGTCCAGCCAAGAAGGTGTCCCGTCACGTCGCCACCCTTCGCGGGGGCCGGCGCCGGCTCACCCTCGTCGACTACTACGTACCTGCTTAGTACGTAGCGGACGAGGATCGGACTCAGAGCAGTGCGCTTGACATCCGGAACGGAGGGCCGAGCAATACTCGCCTTATACCCCCCAGGGGTATAGCCTTTCGGTAAACCGCCGACAGGTCGGCACTGACGAGAATGGGGATGAAAGGGAATGGACCACAGCGCTCACCATGACGGCGCCGCGCACGACGACGCCACCGGCGAAAACCGCCAGGGCCACATCGACCACGCCGGCCACGTGGATCACTCCGACCGGGGGACCCCCGACGGAGGGCACGGTGGCGCATCCTGGCCCATGGCGGCGAAGGCGACGCTGCACTGCCTGACCGGGTGCGCCATCGGCGAGGTCCTCGGCATGGTCATCGGCACCGCCCTGCGATGGGGAAACGTGCCGACCATGGTTCTGGCCATCACCCTCGCGTTCGTCTTCGGCTACTCGTTCACGCTGTTCGCGGTGCGGCGGGCCGGTCTGGACTGGAAGAACGCGATCAAGGTGGCCCTGGCCGCCGACACCGTCTCGATCGCCGTGATGGAGCTGGTCGACAACGCGATCATCGCACTCACGCCGGGAGCGATGGACGCCCATCTCGACGACGGACTGTTCTGGTCGGCCCTCCTGGGCGGGTTCGCGGTCGCCTTCCTGATCACCACGCCGGTGAACAAGTGGATGATCGGTCGTGGCAAGGGCCACGCCGTCGTCCACGCCTACCACTGACGCCACATCCGGCCGCGCGCGTCCGGGACACCCGAGCAGCACACACCCCTACCGCTCAGGGCAGGACGTCGTACGTGTAGACGCTCGTCAGCCCGGGGCGCTTCGGGGCGTCGCCGACCCGTCGAGCGGAGAGATGACGGGGTCGTCGATGGACGCCCCTCGTGCGCGCCCGTGCGGACGGTGGTCGTCGGCCGTACTGATGGACCACGTGCGGTCGCGGCGGACCGCTGAGGAGCCGCCCAGTCTTTCCGGCGGGGCCGTGGCCGAGAGGTCGAGTGGGTCCATGGAGGGTTCCGGAAAGCCATGATCGGGTGGGGTGGAGCGGAGTCTCCGACGCTCCGCCGTCTCGCCGTCTCGCCGGATCCTGCGTGATGCACTTCCAGGAAGCGTCTCCCGTTCGACGCTGCGCCAGTGTGCGTATGCCCCGTGCTTCATCTCTGCTCGGCCGGACGCCACGTCCGGAGCCGGCATGCCGTCGGAGAAGTCGGCATCACACACACCTGATGAAACCTTGATCGTCTCTAGACCATTCCGACAGCCGGGCGGGCAACCAGGCCGGGTACCGTCACCACTGACTTCCCCCCACGTCGAGTTCCATCAGCGACACCCCACCGGAAACAGGAGCCGTCGTGGCACCGAGCACATCTCGCATACGTCGACCGAGAGTCGCCGCCCTGGCGCTCGGCACCGCGGTGGCCGTCGTCACCGCGGTGGTCCCGGCGATCCCGGCGGCCGCCGCCGCCGGGTACACGGCCGCGGCCGGTCCCTGGAGCACCGCCACCGCGCTGACCGGTGCCGACGGGCGGCAGACCCTGATCGACGTCAGGACCGCCGGCGACGGCACCACGTTCGCGCTGTGGCGCGACCGGGCGGCCGACGGCACCCACTGGGACTTCGACGTCGCCGTCAAGCCCGCCGGAGCCAATACGTGGAGTGCCTCCCACACCCTGGCCACCGGCCGCGAGAGCACCTCCCCCGCGGTCCTGACCGTGACGCCCATCGGGCAGGCCGTCGTGACCTGGGTGGAGGGCCGGGGCGTGGACGGCGACCTGGCCGCCGTCGCCGCCACCTGGACGCCGACGGGGGGCAGTTGGTCGGAGCCGGTTCCGATGGCCTCGTACCCGGGTGGCACCTACCTCGGCCTTCCCCGGCTCGCCCCGGCGGCCGACGGCACCCTCACCGCCGTATGGCAGCAGGGCGAGTTCAACGACTACAAGGTCATGACCGCCACCCGCGCACCGGGCGCGACCACCTGGTCCACGGCCCAGCCGGTCGCCTCGGTCACCACCGGTTCCGTCTACGACCTCGCGCTCGCCGTCGCCCCCGACGGGTCGGCCACCGCGGTGTGGGACGTCTACGACCAGGCCGCCGACGGCGAACAGCACACCGTTCTCACCGCCACCCGTGCCACGGCCACCGGGACCTGGGGCGACGCGTCCGTGCTGCCCGGTGTGGGCCACACGGACGGTGCCGTGCAGGTGACGTCGGACGCCAAGGGCGCCACCACCGTACTGTGGCGGGGCGCGAACGCCGCCGGGACAGGCACCGACCTGAACGCCGTCACCCGGACCTCCCCGTCCGCGAGCTGGGGCGACGTACAGACCGCGGTCACGTCCTTCGCCTACAGCGACGGCAGCGACCCGCTCACCGGGCCCAACGGCGACCTCACCTACGTGTGGGTGGGCTGGAGCAGCGCCGCCAGCGAGCCGGTCGTACGGGCGGTCACCCGCTCCGCGAGCACCGGCACCTGGTCCACGCCGAAGACGCTGTCGACCGGGTACGTCACTTTCGACGTGGACGCCTCCATCGGCGCCGACGGCACCGTCCAGGTCGTCTGGCCACAGGTGCCGAGCATCGACAACGGCAACGACCACTACCTCCAGTGGGCGGTCCGCGCCGACGGCACCTGGAGCAAGGCGACCGCCCTCGACAGCGAGCCCGTCCCCGACGTCTCCGGCACGGAGGCGCTGTCCGGCGAGGTCGCCGCCGGCCCCGACGGCCGGGCCACCGTCCTGTCACGTACGGCCGCGGGCAGCGGTGACTACACGAGCCAGGTCTCGGCCCGGTGGCAGACCCTGCTGACCAAGCCGGCGATCACCTCGAAGGCCACGCTGAGCGGGACCGTCCGTACGGGCTCCGAGGTCACCTGCAACGCCGCCTGGACCGGTACCGGCGCCAAGGCCGCCTGGTCCTGGCTGCGCGACGGCACGGTCATCTCCGGAGCCACCGGCAAGACCCGCACGCTGACCGCGTCCGACTACAGACACGGGCTGTCCTGCCGGGCCACGGTCACCAACAACGCAGGCTCGACGCGCTCCACCTCAGCCGCCGTCACGGTCGCCGTAGGCCCCGCACTGAAGGCCGGCACGACGCCCACGATCACCGGCACGGCCAAGGTGGGTCACAAGCTCACCGCCGCGCACGGCACCTGGTCGCCCACGGCCACCTCGTACACGTACGTCTGGAAGCGCGACGGAAAGACCATCACCGGCGCCACCAGGTCGACGTACGTGCTGGTGAAGGCCGACAAGGGGCACAAGGTCAGCGTGAAGGTGACGGCCAAGCGGTCCGGCTGGACGAACGGTTCGGGGACGACGGCAGCGGTCACGGTGCGCTGAGAGCACCCTCGCATACGAACTGAGGCGCCCGGCTGTCGAGTTCGCGAACGGGAGCGCCCGGCTGTCGAGTCGGTCGGGCGCCCCCGTTCACTCCGTCTTCCGCCCCGTACAACCCTTTGTGCACCAAGGGGGTCGTACGGGCGTCGGATTCTCAGACGGGAGCATTACGTTGCACAGACGCACCCTGACCGTGGCCACGGCTGCCGCCGCCCTCGCCCTGGCCGTCACCGGGCTCGGCACGCCCGCCGCCGTCGCGGCGCCCTCCGGTCCGGCGGACGACTTCAACGGCGACGGCTACCGCGACCTCGCCATCGGCACACCCAAGGCGAGCGGTGGCACGGTCACCGTCCTCTTCGGCTCCGCCGCCGGCATCAGCCGGACCCGGTTCGTGAACGTCACCCAGAACACCCCCGGCGTGCCCGGCACCTCGGAGAGCGTGGACAGGTTCGGCGAGAACGTCACCAGCGGCGACGTGAACCACGACGGCTACGCCGACCTGATCGTCGGCGCGCCCGGCGAGGAGGTCACCGGCAAGCCGCGCGGATCGGTGACGATCGTCTGGGGCGGCGCGAAGCCGTTCACCTCCGGCGGCATGTCGCTCACGGCCCCGAACGCCGGGGCGGCAGGCTTCGGCGAGGGCGCGGCCTTCGCCGATCTCGACGGGGACGGCAGCCCCCAGCTCGCCGTCGTCGGCAACGACACGTTCTGGTGGTACGGCGACGGCGGGCCCGCCCAGGACGGCGCACTCGCCCCCGAGGTGGACTTCCTGCCGGACGGCGTCCGGCTGGACGGCATCGTGGCCGGCCACTTCTCCTCCAAGGACGGCGGCAACGGCTTCGAGTACGTCCTGCACGGCACCCGGTCGGCACCGGACGGCTCCCCGGCCCCCGGCTACGTGGGCGTGCTGCACGGCGGCCACGGCGACATCGGCTCCCTCCACACGGACCTCAGCGACGACGGGACGACCGGCTCCGCCGCATGGTGGTCGGGGGCCGTCGCGACGGGCGACATCAACGGCGACGGGTACGACGACCTGGTCACCGCCGACGAGGCCGGCGGCGAGGGTGGTTCGTTCATCGTGCGGTACGGCTCGGCGTCCGGGCTGCCGCTCAAGGGCCGCACGTACCACCAGGACAGCCCCGGAGTCCCGGGCACCGACGAGGCGTACGACAGGTTCGGCTCGGCGCTCGCCCTGGGCGACGTGACCGGCGACGGCCGCGCGGACCTGGCGGTCGGCGCCCCGTACGAGAGCGTGGACGGCAAGCGCAACGTCGGCAACGTCGTGCTCCTCAAGGGCGGGCCGAACGGTCTGACCACGGTCGGCGCCCAGTCCTTCCACCAGGCCACGACGGGCGTGCCGGGCGCGGCGGAGGCCGGGGACCACTTCGGCTCCTCGCTCCGCCTGCGCGACATCAACGGCAACGGCAAGGCCGATCTGGCGATCGGCGCGTTCGGCGAGGACGTGCTGCCGAACGGCTACGACGACGGGGCGGCGTGGGTGCTGCGGGGCGCGGCCTCCGGCCTGACGACGACCTCGGCGACGTCCTTCAACGCGACGGACTTCGGCTACCCGGTGGTGGCGGGCCGGAAGTTCGCGGACGTGTTCGCTCGCTGAACAGTCACTGAGCAGCCGCCGGGCCCGGCACGGGTGACCGGCCGGGCCCGGCGGCACGGGTCGAGATGGTCCGCCACACCGGGCGACGCGCGAACGCCCGCCCGAGGACGGGGGCGGGCGTTCGGCTGTGGGTCCGTCCGGCTTGGGCCCTCCCCGCGTGAGCAGGGCACCGGGCCTACAGCCTTCCTCACCCGTGGTGCGGCTCGATCAGTCGACGATCACCTCGGTGCGAGCCGCCGGGGCCCGCCCGACGAGTACGCCGCCGAAGTTCCCTTCGACCTCCGCCTTCTCCGCCGCGTTCGGGTACGGGTTCGTGCACGCGGTGCCCGCGCTGGAGCCGGACATCAGGCTCGAGCACGGTCCTGGCTTGCGATCGGGCAGGCCCAGGATGTGCCCGAGTTCGTGGGCGGAGATACGGATCGTGTTGTGGCCCTGGTCGACGGCCTGGCGCCCGATGTAGACGGTTCCGTTGCCCAGGGTGGTGGGCAGGGCGCGCGGCCAGCCGTTGTCCGCGAGGACCCGTATGTTCGCGCGTTGCCCGGCGGCGACCGGCCGCAGCTCCACGGCGTCGACACTCTCGTTCCAGATCGCCGCGCCCCGGTCGACCGCGCTCCTGAACTCCGCCGAGCCGGCGGCGTCGTAGGTGAAGACGCGGGCGGCCAGCGGGACATCAGCCGCGTCGGAAGGGGCAGCAAGGGCCTGGCCACCCGTCAGGGACAAGGACACCAGCAGAGCAGCGGCCAGGCCACCGGTCAGCGTACGGACGTGCATGATCGACCTCCTCGTGGGGGAAGGGGCAGTCGTGCTCATGACATTATTGGCCCATTGCCCGGTGTGGACGGAGGTGAATCCGTCAATCCGAGGTGATCCCCACCGGATGCCGCCCCACAGGGAGTACGGCAACTGGGCGCGCCGAAGTGCGCGTACCCGATCCCGCCGGGCCAGACGCCGGGCCGCACCCTGGATCAGTGCCACCTTTGCCGTCGAGCATCCTCAGGGCGCCTCCGGACGCAGCGCGTCGGAGATGGACTTGGCGCCGCCGTGGGCGGTGAATCCGCCGTCGACGGGGATCTCCGCGCCGGTGATGAAGGACGCCTCGTCGGAGAGGAGGAAGATCACCAGCGGCGCGACCTCGTCCGCGGTGCCGGTGCGGCCCAGTGGTGTCTCGCGGACGTTCGCCTCGCGGAAGGCGGGCGCGGCGGATGCGGTCATGTCGGTCTCGATGAAGCCGGGGTGGATCGTGTTCACCCGGATGCCCAGTGGACCCAGCTCCGTCGCGGCGCTCTTCGACAGACCCCGCAGGGCCCATTTGCTGGCCGTGTACGCGACCGGGTAGTGGCCGGTGAGCGCGGCGGACGAACCGACGTTGACGATGGACGCGCCGGGCGGCATGAGAGGCGCGAGGTGCTGGATGCCCAACAGCGGGCCGATGACGTTGACGGCGTGGACGCGGGCGAAGTCCTCGGGGCGTACGTCGCCGAGCCGGGCCCGCCAGGTGATGCCCGCGTTGTTGACCAGGCCGTGGACCTGGCCGTACGAGTCCCGTAGCTCCGCGGCCAGTTCGGCCCAGTCCCGCTCACTGGTGACGTCGAGGCGGCGGCAGTCGCCCTCCGGTTGCGCGTCGGTGGCGATGACCCGGGCTCCTTCCCGGGCCAGGGCCCCGGCCTCGGCGGCGCCCTGGCCCCGGGCCGCGCCGGTGACGACCACGACCTTGCCGCTGAGCCTGCGCGGTGTGCTCATGGCCGCTCCCGGGTACGTCGGCGGGCACTCGGCAGCGGCACCGGACCGGTCCCCGCGACCACGGTGTTGGAGACGGAACCGATGCCCTCGACGGTGAGGGTGACGGTGTCGCCGGGCTTCAGCGGCGGCGGGGACTGCTCCCCGCGTACGCCCCACAGCTCCGCCAGGCAGCCGCCGTTGCCGCAGGTGCCCGAGCCGAGCACGTCACCGGGGCGTACGACGGTGCCGCGCGAGGCGTAGGCGACCATCTCCTCGAAGGTCCAGCTCATGTTGGACAGCAGGTCCCTGCCGACCACCTCGCCGTTGACCTCGGCGGTCAGTGCCAGGCGCAGGAAGCCGTCGGCGTCGCGGTAGGGCTCCAGTTCGTCGGCGGTGACGAGGTACGGGCCGAGCGTGGCGGCCGTGTCCTTGCCCTTGCAGGGGCCGAGACGGACCTGCATCTCGCGGGACTGGAGATCACGCGCGGACCAGTCGTTGAGGACGGTGTAGCCGATGATGTGGTCGCGGGCCCGCTCCGGGGTGAGGTCGCGGCCCTCGCGGCCGATGACGGCGGCGACCTCCAGCTCGAAGTCGAGGACCGTCGAGCCCGGGGGCACGGGCACGTCGTCGTGAGGGCCGATGACCGCGTACGGGTTGGTGAAGTAGAAGGTAGGCGCGTCGTACCAGGCCTCGGGCACACCGCCGACTCCGTCGACGGACCGCCGTACGCCCTCGACGTGTTCCTCGAAGGTGACGAAGTCCCGGATGGTGGGCGGCTCCAGCGGCGGCAGCAGACGTACGTCGCTCAGCGGTACGGCGGGGCCGACCGGCTGGACCCCGGCCGCCGCGTCGAGCGGCGAGGTCCCGTCCGGCAGCGCGCGGACGACGGTGCCGTCCACGACTCCGCTGTGGCGCCGTCCCTGGTACAGGTAGGTGGCGATACGCAATGGTCGGCGCCCCTTACACCGGCGGGGCGACGAACACGCCGCGGTCGACGTCGTTGAACGACTCCTTGGCGACCAACTCGTTCATCGGGTTGGCCGTGCCCCACTGGTCGGCGACCTCGGGCTGGGAGAAGTCGTAGACGTGCGGGTGCCAGGTGTCCTCGTCGAGGACCTCCAGCTCCGTCGTGTACTCCACCGTGTTGCCGTGCGGGTCCAGGAAGTAGCTGAAGGTGTTGTCGCCCGCCAGGTGCCGGCCGGGGCCCCAGACCTTCTTGAAGCCCGCCCGGATGACGCGGCCGGAACCGCGCATGTACTCGTCGATGCCGCGCATCTCGAAGGAGACGTGGTGCAGGGCGGTGTGCGGGCCCTGGGCGATGGCCATGGAGTGGTGCTGGTTGGAGATCCGCATGAAGTGCATCGCCTCACCCATCCTGGGATGCATGAGGGTGTCGGAGAGGCGGAAGCCGAGGTGCCGCTCGTACCACTCCCTGGTGCGGTTCAGGTCGGGGGAGTTGAGGACGACGTGGCTCAGCTTGACCGGGATCGACTCCTTCTCCTCGATCCTGCGGTGCTGCCGTACCTCGACATCGGCCGAGACCTCGATGGTCCGCCCGTCGACGTCGAAGAACCGGAAGCCGTAGCCTCCCCCGGGGGTGTCGACCTTGCCGGGCTGGGAGATCAGCTGGACGCCCTGGGAGAGGAGTTGTTCGGCGAGGGTGTCCACGTCGGCCGGGCTCGCGGCGCCGTAGGACACGAGGTCCAGGCGCTTCTCCTCGGCCTTGCGCAGCCGTACGACGTACTGCTCGGGCGAGCCCTCGGCGGCCAGGAAGGAGATGCCGGAGTCCTCGGCGACCTTGGTCAGGCCCCAGACGCCGGCGTAGAAGTCGAGCTGTTTGTCGTAGTCGGGCACGGCGAGGTCGACGTGGCGCAGGTGGGTGAGCAGGCGTGCGCTCATGACGGGTTTCCTCCTGTGTGGGGGTCAGGTGAGCCGCAGCAGGACGGCCGCGTTGCCGCCCCGTACCGCGTGGAAGTCGGCATCGGGCAGGCGGGCCGCGCGCAGTGCGCCGACGGGGTCCTCGGTGCCCATGTCGAAGGGGAAGTCGGAGCCGAGCAGGACCCGGTCAGCGCCCGCGACGCGAATCAACTCCCCCAGGACGTACGGGTCATGGACGAGGGAGTCGAAGTACAACCGCTTGAGGTAGCTGCTGGGCAGGCGGGCGCAGTCGGCGCCCGCGTCGGAGCGGGCGGTCCAGGCGTGGTCGGCGCGGCCGATGTGCGTGGGGAGGTAGCCGCCACCGTGCGCGGCGATCAGCTTCAGCCCCGGGTGGCGGTCCAGGACCCCGGAGAAGATCAGATGGGACAGTGCGACGGCGTTCTCGGTGGGCTGGCCGACGGTGTTGGACAGGTACCACCGGTCCAGCCGCCCGTCGAGGGTGCAGCCGAACGGGTGCAGGAAGAGAACCGCGCCCGTCGCGGCGGCCCGGGCCCAGAAGGGCTCGTACGCCGGGTCGGACAGTTCCCGGCCCGGAGCGTGGGAGGAGATCTCGACGCCCAACAAGCCCTGCTCCAGAGCGTGTTCGAGGGCCCGGACCGCCTGATCCGGGTGCTGGAGGGGCGCGAGGCCGAGCCCGTGCAGCCGGTCGGGTGCCTGGGCGCAGTGCGCGGCCGTCGCCTCGCCCGCGAGCCGGTACACCTTCTCGGCCGTCTCCTCGTCCGCCCAGTAGTGGTAGTGCGAGGGGGACGGGCTGACGAGCTGGACGTCCACGCCCCGCGCGTCCATCGCGGCCAGCCGTACGGTGACGTCCGTCAGCTTCGGGAGGCGCTCGCGCACCATGGGGCCGTTGACGGCGAGGGCGGCGGGGCCGTTGCGGCGGGCGTCCAGCGCCCTGGCCTCGGCCAGGCCTGGGTGGTCGGCCACCAGGGCCTCCACCTCGGGCAGCAGGACGTGCGCGTGCACGTCGACCGTGGGTGTCGTCACGGCAGCTCCTTGAGCAGGGTCATCGTGCGGCCGATGAGGCCGGGTACGTCGGCGTCTCGTACGCCGTCGAGCTGCCACTGCCCGAGCTGTACGGATGCCTCGACGACGGTCCGCACGCGCGTGATGCGCCGCTCGTAGAACGCCTGGAACAGTTGGTCGTCCCAGGCCGGTCCGCCGGTGAGCAGCTCGGCGAGCACGGAGGCGTCCTCCAGGGACATGGCCGCGCCCTGGGCCAGGGTGGGCGGGCAGCAGTGGGCGGCGTCGCCGATCACGACCACCCGGCCGCGATGCCAGGAACCTTCCACCAGCAACCGGTTGAACCAGGTGTAGTTGACCGTCGCGGGGTCGGTGATGTGGGTGACGATCTCGGTCCAGGCGCCGCCGTAACGCTGCGCGAGGCGCCGCATCTCGTCCGCGTACGACTCCGGCGGGATCGAGGAGCGGTCACCCCGGCTGGCCTCGACGACGTACGCGTAGAGGGTCGTCTCGCTGGTGGGGGTGTAGCCGGCGATGTAGGCCGGGCCGCCGAACGCGAGGTCCGAGCGCGTGACGCTCTCGGGGCGCGGGGCGGGGGTGCGCCAGATCGCCATGCCGGTGGGCTCGGGTCTGTCGGTGATGCCGATCGCGGCGCGGGTGGCGGAGTTGAGGCCGTCGGCGGCGATCACCAGGTCGTAGTGGCCGGTGGTGTCGTCGCTGAAGCGCACCGTGACACCTTCGGCATCCTGTTCCTTGATGTCCGCGGTGATGCCCAGGCGCACGGTGGCGCCCGACGCGCGGACCGCGTCGATGAGGATCTGCTGCAGTTGCGGGCGTCGCAGGCCGAGGGTGGCGGGCAGGTCGTCGCCGCCGGTCTTCAGGTCCTCGGCCTCGTGCAGCAGGGTGCCGTCGGGGGCGGTGACGCCGAGCGAGCCGAAGGCGAACCCGGACGCCCGCACCTTCTCCCAGACGCCGAGTTCGCGCAGGACACGCAGGGCGTTGCCCTGGAGGGTGATGCCGGAGCCGGTGGTGGCGTTCCAGTCGGGTCTCGCCTCGATCAGGTCGACGGTGAGACCGGCGCCGCGGAGCAGGACGGTCACGGCGTTGCCGGAGGCGCCGCCCCCGATCACGAGGACTCTGCGGGCGTCGGTTGTCCTGGTCATGGGGAACTCCCTTGTTCCGCCGCTCACTTGACGGCTATCGGGTTGACCGGTGAGCCCACGGCTCCGGTGATGGGCAGGGGTGCGGCGGTGAGCCAGAACTCGTACACGCCGTCGTGCGCGCAGTCCTCCGCGAGCGCGTCGGGGTCCCACATCTCGCCGATGAGCAGACCTATGTGCGGGATCGCGACCTGGTGGAGCGGCTGGAAGGCGTGCTCGAACTCGTTCGGGCGGACCTCGAAGCCCCAGGTGTCGGTGGCGATCGCCGCGATCTCGGTGCGGTGCAGCCAGCCCGCCGTGGTGAAGGACAGGCCGGGCGAGTCGCCGCCCGCGTAGTCGCCCCAGCCCTCGCGGCGGGCTCGGGCCAGCCGTCCGGTCCGTACGACGACGATGTCGCCGCGGCCGACGCTCACCCCGTGAGCCTCGGCGGCGGCGGTCAGGTGCTCCTCGGTGATGGCGAACCCGTCGGGCAGCTCCCCGTCCGTGCCCACCACCCGGCCCACGTCCAGCAGCACCCCGCGCCCGGCGACGTACGGCGCCATGTGCTCGATGCCGGTGACGAGGTCGCCGTCGGAGGTGACGACCTTCTCGGACCGCCGCCCGTTCCAGGCCTTGCCGTGGTCGAAGATGTGGCCGAGCCCGTCCCACTGGGTGGAGCACTGCAACGGCATCGCGATCACGTCGTCGGCGCCGCCGATGCCGTGCGGGAAACCCTGGTTGCCGAGAGCCGCGTCCGTGCCGGTGTCCAGCATGGTGTGCACCGGGTTGGTGCGGCGCCGCCAGCCCTTCTGCGGGCCGTTCATGTCGAAGCTCTGCGAGAGCGAGAAACTCGCACCCCGCCGCACGAGAGCAGCGCCCTCCCGCCGCTTGGCCTCGTCGAGGAGGTTGAGGGTGCCGAGCACGTCGCCCTCACCCCAACGCCCCCAGTTCGAGAAGGCCTTGGCGGCCTCGGCGATGGCGCCCTCGGGGTCGTGCCGGTCCCGGATCACGCGGCCTCCTCCGCGACACAGCGGGTGCGCTGGGCGCCCAGCCCGGTGATCGAACCGTCCATCACGTCGCCGGCCCGCAGCAGCCGACCCCAGTGCATGCCGTTGCCGGCCGGGGAGCCCGTCAGCACGAGGTCACCGGGGAGGAGCCGGGCTGTCTGCGAGGCGTACGACACGATCCGCGCGACGCCGAAGAGCATGTCCTTGGTGGACTCGTCCTGCATCGTCTCGCCGTTCAGCTTCAGTGTGACCCGCAGATCGCCGGGGTCCTCGACCGAGGCGGTGGGCACGATCCACGGGCCGAGCGGGGTGAACCCGGGCGCGTTCTTGCTGCGCAGCCAGTCGGTGCCGATCGCCTTCATGTCCCGGCGGAAGACGGTTGCCCGGTCGGTCAGGTCGTTGGCGATCGTGTACCCGGCGACGTGGTCCATGGCCTCCTCGACGGACACCCGGTAGGCGGGCCGGGAGATCACGGCCGCCAACTCCAGCTCCCAGTCCGGCTGTTCGGCCCAGGAAGGCAGGAATACGTCGTCGTACGGTCCCGTGATCGCGCTCGGCAGCCCGATGAACACGTACGGCAGGTCCTCCGCCGCCCTGCGGTCCATGACCGCGGCGATCTCCGCCCGTGCCTCCTCGACCGTGCGGGGGTCGTCGGGCGAGCGGTGGGCGACCTCCAGGTCGATGACGTGCTGCCGGTAGTTGGCGCCGGACTGGAAGATCTGGCGGGGCTCGACGGGTGCGTGCACACGCAGCGCGTCGAGCGGTTGCCAGGCGTCACCGGTCGCGTCCGCCGCCAGGGCCCGCAGGCGAGGCAGCTCCTCGTCCCAGCGTTCGAGGATCCCCCGGGTCGTCAGGGCCGGCTCTTCGAGGGCCGTCCGAAGGTCCAGCACGTGCCTCTCCGGGACCACCAGGCCGGGGAAGGGTGCCTGGTCAGGGGTTGAGAGAGTGCCGAGAGCAAACGGGCCGGCGAAGGGCGCGAAAGGGGCAACGGGTTTCACGGGCGTGTCCTCCAGATTGCGGTGCGACTAATCTGGCGCCGCCCCACCTAATCTGGGAAATCGATTCTTTTGATGTTGATCATCTGTCGTGTGAATAGGGCTGGCTCCGGCCGCCTCGAACCGGAGGCGTCGTGTCCCTGTCCGGCCTGGATCTGAATCTCGTCCTGTCCCTCCGGGCTCTGCTGGAGGAACGCAACGTCACCCGCGCAGGACAGCGCATCGGGCTCAGCCAGCCCGCGATGAGCGCGGCCCTGGCTCGTCTGCGCCGCCACTTCGACGACGAGCTGCTCTCCCGCGTCGGCGGACAGTACGAGCTGACCGCTCTCGGCATCGCCCTGCTCGATCGCACGGCCACCGCCTGCGACCTGCTGGATCGGGTCTTCAGCAGCCGGGCCGAATTCCTGCCGGGCAGCGAGGAGCACGAGTTCACGCTGCTCTCCTCGGACTACGCCGTGGCCGTGTTCGGTGCCGAACTCGCCCGTACCGTGCACGCCGAGGCACCGGGTGTACGGCTGCGCTTCCAGCGGACGCCGCCCGATGTCACCGAGGACACCGCGCCGCTGCTCAGCACGGCTGACGGCCTGCTGATGCCGCACGGTGTCATCAGCGGATTCCCCGCCGTCGGGCTGTTCACCGACCGGTGGGCCTTCCTCGTCGCCGAAACCAATGACGAGGTCGGCGACCGGCTGACCATGGACGACCTGGCACGGCTGCCCTGGGTCATCTACCAGCGCACCTATGACGCCCCGGCCGCCCGGCAGCTGAGCATGCTGGGCATCGACCCCCACGTCGAGGTCTTCGTCGACAGCTTCCAGGCCCTCCCCTTCCTGGTCGCCGGCACCCACCGGATCGCCCTGGTGCAGCAGCGCCTGGCCGAGCAGCTGAGCGGGGTGGCCGCCGTACGCATCATGGAACCGCCCTACGAGGCCGTGCCGCTGCAGAACGCACTGTGGTGGCACCCCGTCCACACCCACGACGCCGCCCACATCTGGCTGCGCGAGACCGCCGCCCGCGT